>CAZNFX010000008.1:0-102472 GCA_964572845.1 uncultured Pseudomonadales bacterium
AGCACAGCACTCATAATGCTGGGGTCGTTGGTTCAAGTCCAACCGTAGCTACCAATCTTTCTTTGCGGCAATTGTCCATCGCTAATGAATTTTCGTACAGGTAGACATAGCTGAATCCTCTAAACATCACTCAGATCTAAAGGAACACACAAGTTCGGTTCAATGAAGAAAGCCCTCATAGGTCTGGTGCAAGTGGTGGTGATTCTTTTTCTACTAGTATTGGCGTTTCTGTTTACGCGTGCTCCAAGTCTTCAGGACATTCAGTCCGATTCACGTGTTGTCGCATCAAATTCCGACGGCGTAGTAAGTGTCGCGGTTTTCAAGCCCCAATCCAAACCCAGCCAGCTCTTTGTTGACTCCACCGGAACAGTAAGAACACGAAGCGTTGTACCGCTGGCATCTGAGGTTTCCGGACGTGTGATTTGGGTCTCCGATGCGTTGCGAACTGGCGGATCTATCGGCAAGGATGAAGAGCTCTTGAGGATAGATCCGACCGACTTCGAGCTTGCACTAGACCAGGCAGAAGCAAATCTTCAAACAGCAAAGGCAAACTTGGAACTTCGCGAGGCAGAGAGTCAAGCAAGTAAGGAAAACTGGCAAATCATGCACCCTGGAGCGGACGTTCCAACGCTAGTCGCACGTGTTCCACAGATAAACCAATCGCGGGCAAGCATCGCAGCAGCCGATGCAAGCCTAGCTATTGCAAAGTTGCGACTATCGCGTACATCGTATTCACTCCCGTTCGACGGAAAAGTCCTAGCAACCGATGTAGCAGTCGGTCAATTATTGACACAAGGGCAGCCGTTTGGTACGGCATACGACTCATCCTCCCTAGAGGTGGAAGTCAACCTCGCTGCAAGTGATATTCGTTTGTTGGAGCCTGTCGTTGACAGACCTGCTCGAGTTATTTGGGGGGACGACACACTTGATGCGACAGTCGTTCGCACCTCTGCTTCGGTCAACATTCGTACTCGAACGACCTCGCTTTACCTATCGATCAATTCGGCCTCACCCCTATTGCCAGGCCACTTTGTGGACGTGCGAATCTTCGGAAGCCTCGACGACAACACCTATCGTCTGCCAGAAACCGTTGAGCAATCGCAATCGACGGTTTGGGTTGTGAGGGAGGGAACACTTGAGAGAACCGAGGTGCAAGTCATAGCTAGAGAGGGCAACGAGCTGATAGTGTCGAGATTCGACTATGGTGAGGGAATCGTCGTCGGGTCGCCGCGCAATGCGTACTCCGGAATGCCGGTGACTATCGCAACCAATCGTTCATGACAGAATCAACTTCCACCGGTCTGACCATAGAGCCTACACCTAACGTTAGAGGAACGTTGGTAACTTTCTTCGCCAACAATCCCGTAGCTGCAAACCTGCTAATGGTTGTTTTGTTGCTTGGCGGATTTCTGGCTGCACGAGGACTGACATCGCAAGTCTTCCCTGACATTGACCCTGGAATTATTACCGTATCAATTCCGTACCCGGGCGCTACACCATCTGAAGTTGAAGAGAGCATTACTCGTCGTGTCGATGAAGCTGTTCGGGGAATTGACGGGATTGATCGGGTGGTTTCAAAAGCATCAGAAGGCTATGGACGCATAACGGTAGAGTTGAAGGATTTCGTCGACTCTAACGAAATCAAGGACGATATTCAATCTGCGGTTGATTCCCTTGCGGACTTTCCGCCGATCGACGCCGAGGAACCCGAGGTCGTGATTGCCGAGACGCTGCAAGAGGTGATGACGCTTGCCGTGCGATCCCGCGGAGACGAATTTCACCTCGACAGGGCAACGAGAGATCTTGAGCAAGAGTTGCTAACGTTGCCTCAAGTTTCATTGGTATCCATTGAAGGACAGCGAGGCTACGAAATAACTGTCGAGGTCAGCGAAGAGAAGCTACGGCAATACCAGACATCGATAGAGGAAGTTGCACAAGCTATCGCTCGATCTTCACTCAACTTGTCCTCCGGGGAAATCCGTACGGAAGGCGGCGATTTGCTGCTAAGAACTGACCAAAAGCGCGAGACGGGAGAAGAGTTCGAGAATGTTGTACTTCGCAGCCTGCCAAGTGGATCTGTGCTGCGGCTGGGAGACATTGCAACAGTCAACGACGGATTTGTCGATGATGAACTAACAAATGAAATCAACGGCGAACGCGCTGCCTTCGTTCGGATTCAAGCGTCAAAGGATCAAAACGTACTAGATGTTGCGGACGACTTGTACGAGTTCTTCGAAACCTACGAACCAGCTCCAGGAATAACCGTTACTGTCTGGGAGGACTCAAGCTCTATCCTGTCAAGCCGTTTGAGCCTACTGCTCCGCAACGGGACTTTAGGGTTCGCCCTTGTATTCCTGTTTCTTGTTCTCATGCTGGACTTGAGGCTGGCATTTTGGGTCGCGATGGGAGTACCCATTTCGTTTCTCGGAGGATTCTTGTTCTTTGACTTCTTCGGAGTCAATATCAACATGGTGTCGCTATTTGCACTGATCGTAGTGCTAGGCATCGTAGTGGACGATGCCATTGTCATAGGCGAGAACATTGGTAGCGAACAGCAAAAGGGGCTGCGTGGCAGCGCCGCTTCGGTTGCGGGAGTCCGGGGAGTGTTTTCTCCTGTATTCGTTGGAGTTCTGACGACGATGGTCGCTTTTGCTCCGTTGCTGTTCGTTACAGGGACGATGGGTCAGATTCTGGGTGTAGTTCCCATTGTGGTCATTGCAGTCCTAGCAATGTCGCTAATTGAAGTGTTCTTCATTCTTCCGGCGCATCTATCCCACGAAGAACGATGGAGCAGATGGCCATTGGATCGACTCCAGTCGTTCGTCGCAACCAAAGTTCAGTGGTTCCGAGACACCATCGTAAGAGCAGCTGTCGAACATGCGGTTCGATACCGCTATCTGACAGTGATTTACGGTTTGTCAATGCTTACACTCTCATTGCTGTTTGTAATCAACGGCGCAGTTCGCATCGAGTTCTTTCCCCAGGTAGAGTCTGACAGCATCACAATCGACGTCAACTTTCCGGTAGGCACTCCGTTTGAAGTCACTCGACAGGCGGCTTTGGGAATTCAGGATGTTGTAGCCGCTGTGAATCAAGAGTTCGACGGTACCGCCGTAGCTTCATATAGCGTTACGGCCGGAGGTCGACCAGTAGATAGGCGTGGACCAGGAGATGGTGAGGCCCAATCAATGCGTGTGTCTCGCAACCTGGCAACCATCGGGATTCAGTTACACGAGGAGCCGTTGAGAACTGTGTCGGCGAGTGAATTGGAACGAATAATTCGTGTAAGGGTTGGCGACATTCCAAACGCGGAGTCAGTCAACTACTCGTCTAACCTCATCTCCGAGTCCTCGGTTCTAGAGTATGAACTCGTGCACGACGACGATGAACAGCTCAAACTAGCAGTTGAATGGATGCGCGAACGGTTCAAAGAGCAACCGATGCTAACCGAACTTAGAGACACTTTGAGCGACGGCAAGCGGCAGTTCGACATCGAACTGACTCCAGAGGGAGAGGCGGCAGGACTCTCCCAAGCGATGGTCGCTCGGCAATTGCGGCAGAACTTTTTTGGCGAGGAAGTACAGCGCATTCAGCGAGGCCGAGATGAAATCAAGGTGATGGTGCGCTATCCATCAGCTCAGAGACGTAGCACTAGCGACTTATTCAATACCAGAATTCGAACGACGGACGGGACTGAATTGCCGATCGCCACAGTCGCCAACGTAAACGAAACCCGAAGTTTTTCGGCCATTGATCGTGTCGACGGGTATCGGGTGATAACCATTTCAGCGGAAGTAGACAAGGATTTCATGTCAACCGGCGCCGCGGCACAACTCATTCAACGAGAAATCATTCCTGAGATTCAAGCAATCTTTCCCGATCTAAAAATCAGCCAATCAGGTTTTGGTCGCGAGCAAGCTCGCGATCTCGCATCACTTCAGAGCCTGGCGACTATTGCAATCATCATTATTTTTGCGCTGCTAGCAGCGCAAATGCGCAGCTATTCCATGCCTTTTGTCATATTGGCTGGAATCCCCTTTGGTGCAGCTGGCGCAGTCATTGGTCACTTCATTCTTGGCTACGACGTTTCGATGGTCTCGATGTTTGGCATAGTGGCACTAAGCGGGGTTGTAGTAAACGATAGTCTGGTGCTGGTAGATCGCTATCGACGATTGAGAACAGAACAACCAGAGTTATCAATTCAAGAAGCGATAGTGGAAGCGGCCCGTCTGCGTTTTCGAGCCATATTCCTAACCACGGCAACCACTGCGCTAGGGCTAACACCCATGCTTTTCGAAACTAGCCTTCAGGCGCAATTCCTAATCCCAATGGCTGTTTCCCTTGCCACTGGAATTGTGTTTGCCAGCGTAGTAATCGTGTTCCTCGTCCCCGCGCTTGTCGTCATCAGGAGCGACATCCTACAACTACTCGGTATGCGTGAAACAGGCAGTCCGACCGCAATCGAAAGCTAACTAGCCGCGAGTGTGGGACCACCGTTCACACCAAAAGGTTTGAATCGCCGACATTAAGATGGCCAGCAACCGCAGCCTGGATTGGGTCGACCGAGCAAAGGAATTGCCAATCCGGTTTGCGCAGGTTCGTGAAGACCCTGCCTTGGACATGCAGGTAGCTCGGAAAGCGGGTCGGGAGATTAGCGTTTTGCTCGTCGCATCGGGCGGATGTACTGCATGCGCGTTGGCCACACTATCTGAAGTCAGCGAGTTAACGCTCGTGGACCCGAACCGAGCGCAAATAGCTCTCACATCGATCAAGCTGCAATTGCTCCGAGAATGCAGCAAGCTGGAGCGCATGCAACTTTTGGGCCATGCACCCATGAATTTCGTGGAACGCGAGGAAATGTGCGCTCAACATCTAGACTCGCAGGACCTAGACCTCATTGGTCCAACAAAGAATGTGGCACGGATGGGGCTGGATTTCATAGGTCGCTACGAGGCAGTGTTTCGTGAAATAGCTAGCGGAATGGAGTCCGTAGGCGATGAACTAACGTCGCTTTTGTCACTGTCTAGTATTGAACGGCAGAGAAGCTTCCTAAAGGAAACGCCCAAGTTCCGCGAAGCGCTATTTGAAACTGTGCACGAAGTAATGGGTCTCAAGAATTTGGTGGCGCTTTTTGGCGAGGAAGCAACACGGAATAGAGTTCAGTCGTTTGCATTGCACTTCTACAAACGAACGATTTGGGCGATCGAGCACCTCCCGGCAAGTTCAAATCCCTATCTATGGCAGTTTCTCACGAGCCGTTATCCACGGCGCGATCGAGCGCTTTGGATAGATAGGAAACCATCAGAGAGATGGCCTGAGGTTCAATCGCATGTCTGTTCCATTGAAGAATACCTAGAAAACTGCAACAAGAAATTCGACTACATTCACTTATCCAATGTCCTAGACTGGCTTTCGGTTGCAGATGCGAGTCATCTCTTGCGATTGACGTGGGACCGTCTTGCACCCGGCGGCTACACATTGATTCGGCAATTGAATTCCAACTTGAACATTCCAAGTTTGGGGGAGCCATTCACTTGGCTACCTAACGAGGCCAAGGCGCTGCATCAATCTGACCAAAGTTTCTTCTACCGGAAGATGCACCTCGCAAGAAAGTGACAGTCTCAACGCACATTTGGTCCCAGGTTCCGCGCAACTTCTGCGTCAAGCTGCGTGAATGGGAACGGCAGTTCGACTACCCGTTGAATGACCAACAGCGGTTCCGAATCGAGCACTCTCTGGACTATGGCAATTTCTTCGCTGCAATGGGAGACGCCGCTACGATTGTGGTGGAACGCCATGGAACCGTAATTGGAGTCTTGAGTGCTTCGATTCGCACTCTGGACCTAGGAAAAGGTCGATCTGAGCGATGGCTCTATGTTGGCGATGTGAAAATAAACCGAACAGACCGGGGTAAACGCGTGCTGCATCTCTTACTGGGCGCAATTCGGTCATGGGTTGGCGATAGATGTGACAGAGGTTACTCGGTTGTTATGGGTGGAACCAGAGTTACACCTGCCGCTTACACAGGTCGCGTAGGAATACCGGCTTTCAATCCCGTAGCACAGGTGACGCTCCTTGCGATACCAACAAACTACGCACGAACTCATGCATCGAATAGCGTTAGTGTCGCTACACTTACACAATCTCCATTCAACATGGCGAAGGGACAGACCTCTCAACTCTCCCGCTTCTATCCGAGATGGTCAGAGACTCAGCCGAGGCTCAGATCCAAAATGGAACCCATGTGGTTGATACACCACGAGACTGGCTGCATGGCCCTGATGGAAGACACCCGAAAGGTCAAGCGACTCTTTGACGACGCGGGAGACGAAATCAAATTTGCACACTTGACGAATCTGTGGTGCGAAAATCCAGTCGGGCTCCTGCCGCTTATTGAATATGCATGTGCCAAATCGCGCGTGGCTGGTAGTACCGAATTGTTGGTTTCGGTTCCATGTGATTTGGATGAGAAGTTGCTGAACAGTCATCTTGGGGGACCGGTTCCGAGAAAGCTTGAGGCAACCGTTTACGCGACAGAACGAATTGCAGGTGCTGTATTGCCCATCAACTCGTCAGAAATCTAGAATCCAATATCGCAATCGCAGAGGTACAAGTTGACGTCAGAACTACAGGTCATGGCTCAAGCCGATCTGATCAAACGAGAGATAGGTATTGACACGAACATCTACTTTGAGTCGCTACGAGACGGCACTATGTCTCTAGAAGAATTTCGACGATCGCAGGAACAGTTTTATTTCTGCGTGGCGTTCTTTTCGAGACCAATGATGGCATTGGTTGGTCGAATTCCAAACGCAAGTCGCCGGTTGGAGATATTGCGCAATGTAGTCGAGGAACATGGGGAGTTTGAGGAGGCTGCATTTCACCAACATACATTCGAGTCCTTTTTGCAGTCAATTGGCAGCGACGTTAGCAATCTTGACAATCAAGACAAACAGTGGCCAGAAATCCGTGCGTTCAACAGTTCGTTGATTGGAGCTTGTCTGTTAGACGAGCTGGAGGTAGGTATTGCGTGCATGGGAGTAATCGAGTACTGCTTTGCAACAATATCCGATACGATCGCTCAGGGTGTTGTAGACAGGAAATGGGTCAAACTAGGCGATCTGAGGCACTACCGAATCCACGCAAGCATTGATATTCGACATGCACAAGATTTCTTTGAACTCATCGAGGACGCATGGCTTGACGGTAGTCGACGAGTATGGGTGGACCAAGGACTACGCCTCGGCGTTTACATCTTTGATCGCCTCTACACAAGTCTTTTTGAATCCTCTCGCGGACCTTAGTGTTGAGTGGTCTTGACTGAGACCCACACCGCTGCTGCTATTGAGCCAGCAATGAACAGCAACAATCCTCTTGTTGCTGCAAAGCGCGACGGTCACCGCAGACAGATAGATAGAACAGTTGAGGTGCCATTCGTTGCTAAAGCTAAAATCTGTTGCGCTGAGGAGTAGGAGCTGAAATTTGATGATAGTGGAAGCAGTTACCAAGTTTTACCGCAAATTCTTGGACTTGCTCCGACCAATTGATGGTCTAGGACCACTTGCGCTTCGGATTTACTTAGCACCCATCATGATCGAGGCGGGCTGGAGAAAGATCGTCGGTTTTGAAGGTACCGTGACGTGGTTTGCAAGAATGGATTTGCCTCTACCAGAATTTATGGCGTTCCTTGCTGCCGCTGCAGAATTCGGAGGCGGACTATGCCTCATCTTTGGGTTTTGCACGAGATTGGCAGCCATACCACTCATGATCACGATGCTCGTGGCCGCCTTTTTGGTCCATTGGGAAAACGGTTGGTTAGCGATATCCGATTCGTCCAGCATGTTTGCCAACGACCGTGTCATGGAAGCTGCAGAAAAGAAGGAAATCATTAAGGATATTGTCCGCGAACACGGAAACTACGGCTATCTCACAAGTTCGGGGAGCATTACAATCCTAAACAACGGCATCGAGTTTGCCATTACGTATTTCGTAATGCTCTTGGCTCTGTTGTTTACGGGAGGCGGGAGATACGTAAGCGTGGACTACTGGATTGCCCGGTGGCGAAACATAGTTTGAGGAGCATTGATGCCAGAAAATAAGACCAAACCCACAGACGAGAGCGTTGGCGAATTCCTCGTTGGTGTCGATAACGATCAGAAGCGCTCCGATACTCAGGCGATTGTTGACATGATGCATGAGGTTACTGGTTATCCACCGAAAATGTGGGGAGCTAGCATCATAGGATTCGGTTCGTATTCGTACAAATATCGAAGTGGACACTCCGGAGAATGGTCGATCGTGGGCGTCTCGCCACGCAAACGCAACATAACGGTGTACATCATGCCAGGCTTCGGCCAAATGGCGGACTTGTTAGGCAAGCTTGGCAAGCACAAGACCGCTAAGTCGTGTCTTTACATTAACAAGCTGGCCGACCTCGACGTCCAGGTTCTTCGCGAGATCATCGTCCGTTCAGTCGACTACATGAAAGAGCACTACGAAGTCACTAGTTGACGAAGGACTTAGGTCTAGACTCGTACAAAATGGGTCGGGTGGCTCGCATTAGACATTGAATCGGAAATACATGACATCGCCACTTTGAACGGCGTAGTCTCGACCTTCGATGCGCCACTTTCCAGCGGATTTGGCCCCTAGTTCACCACCATATTCCACAAAGTCCTCATAGGCGATGACTTCTGCGCGGATAAATCCTTTTTGCATGTCACCGTGTATTTTCCCTGCGGCTTCTGGAGCTAACGTTCCAATTGGAATGGCCCAGGATCTCAACTCGCTTGAATTCATTGTGAAAAAGTTATGCAATCCCAATAGTTTGTAGCCTGCAGCAATAATACGTTCCAATCCCGTCGTTTCGAGGCCGATGATTTGTAAGTACTCGAGCCGTTCGTCCTCACGAAGCGCCGCTAGGTCTGCTTCAACCTCACCAAAAAACTCAACACACACTGCATTCTCCCGTTCGGCTACCTGCTTTACTTCCTCCAAGTATGGAGAGGAACCCACACGGGACTCTTCAACATTGGCAACGTATAGGACGGGTTTGGCAGTTAGAAATTGCCACGAATTCAGAAGCTCAGTTTCCTCCTGCGATGTCTCGATATCTCGAATCGCGATGCCACTGGACAATCGTTCTATCAACGTAGTCAATAGCCCCGTTTGCGTTCTAGCCTCTCGGTCTCCGGTCTCGGCTAACTTTGAGAGTCTTTGCCGCAGACGTTCGGCAACGTCGAGATCCGCAAGAGCCAACTCGGTATTGATCAATTCGATGTCTCTTATAGGCGATACAGAGCCGTCTACATGGACGATATTGTCGTCCTCGAAGCACCTTACGACATGTGCAAGTGCATCCATCTCACGTATGTGCGATAGAAACTGATTGCCAAGACCGTCCCCCTGCGACGCGCCCTTTATCAATCCGGCTATGTCGACGAATTTCATGGTTGACGGGATCTTTTTTGGAGGGCTGACAATTTCAGCAATCGCATCCAGACGCCTGTCCGGTACAGCGACGGTTCCAGTGTTACTGTCCACCGTGCAGAACGGAAAGTTGTGTGCATCGACCTGAGCGTTGGTCAATGCGTTGAACAATGTCGACTTGCCGACGTTTGGAAGTCCCGTAATCCCACATGCGAATCCCATGCAACTATGCCTTTTCCGACAAGCTCACTAGGATTTGAACAAGCACTTTGGCGACCTAACTCTGTGGTGTGTGCAGCAGCCACATGGCTCGTTGCCAATCTCCCGCCAATATGCACTCCAGTACCTGATCGTCAAACTCGCTGCTAGTTTCCGCCAAATGACGTTCCTCGAAGGGCATATCACAACCTGTCAGATAGGTATGCATTTGGGACGAGTCCCCAGGGTGTCCCACTCCAATTCGAAGCCTAGCGAATCCCCTATTGCCTGAGAATCCCTTAAACAAACTACTCAATCCGTTGTGACCGTTGTCGCCGCCACCAATCTTGAGTTTGCAAGTTCCCACTGGAAATGCCACTTCGTCATATGCTACAAGGACATGCTCAACGGGGATTTTGAAGTATCTCACCAATGAACCAGCAGAATCCCCTGAATTGTTCATGTACGTGGTGGGAACAAGAATCCTAACGTCGCGACCCAAGATCGAGCCTCGACCAAGAAAGCCCTGGAAGCGAGTTTCATGGCGCAACGCGATTGAAAACCGGTGTGCGAGATCCCGCGCCCAGCGTTCGCCAATGTTGTGCCGGGTTTGTTCGTATTTGGCTCCCGGGTTTCCAAGGCCAACTATTAGCTGCAGCGAAGTTTCGTCCGCCGAATTGTCTCCCTCAATGACCCTTTCTTGCGGTTCTGCTCGAAACCAGCTCTGAACGTTCGCTACCAGGTCCTGTAGCTTGACCAGCGAACTATTCCTCGTCTGCCTGGGGTTCTTCGGGAGTTTCCTCGGTAGGCTCGATGAGTTCCTCTTCCTGCTCTTCCTCTTCAGCGGCTAGTCCACGTGGCATGTGGACGTTGACGATCTGATCGTCCCTGTCGTCTCCGTGGGAAAGCACCACAATGGAAACTCCGGCCGGGAGTTCCAAATCGGAAAGATGGACTGCATCACCCACATTTAGAGATTCCATATCAATCTCAATATATTCTGGAAGATCTCGAGGCAAGCAACTAACCTCAATCTCCGTTAGATTCGTGGAGATCATTCCGCCATTGAGCCTCACGCCTACGCAATTCTCTTCATTAATAAAGTGGAATGGAATTGAGACTTGTAACTCTCTATCCTCGCTTACTCGAAGAAAGTCCATATGAATGACCTTCTCGGTAGCTGGATGACGCTGAAGCTCTCTAAGCACAACTTGCTCAGATTTGCCGCCTGCGGTCAGATTGAGGACCCGAGAGAAGAACGCTTCGTCATCCAAGACTTTGGCTATGCGACGGTATTCCATGCTGAAATACATGGGTGGTTGATCCCCACCATAGACTATTCCAGGAATCAAGTCGTCTCGACGTCGTAGTCGCCGAACCTTCGCCGAACCAACTTCTTCGCGTTCGAGTACGTCTATTGTCAACAATTCAGCCATAGCAGCTCCACTGGCGAGTCGGGAATCAACCAACTACAAATTGGCTGGGGTGGCAGGATTCGAACCTGCGAATGACGGGTTCAAAGCCCGTTGCCTTACCACTTGGCCACACCCCAAATAGGCACGGAATTTTAGTCGTGGTGCTGTAGAAGTCAAACACCACATGGCGTACAACACTGCGTCTCGCTCAAAGGTTGAAGAATAGCCGAAGCTGCGAATCGTCACTTTGCAGCTGCAATTCTTTGACATCCAGTTCATCGGATTGATTCCTTGCATAGGTCGCATTGACAGACCAGCCTTGACTTTCGAATTGTTCAAGCCGACCGAAGGTATCGTATTGGCGTTTTGTACTTTTCTTAACGAAATCACAGTCCAAACGAAAACACGCGGGAAGTTCCAAAATGGGCACATCGATCTGCAATGCATCGACTAGCCAACGTTGCAAGTCCACATTTTCGAGTAGCTCTCCCCGTGGGGTCACTATGTCCGCGCTCTCCTTTGTTCCACGTATGGTCATACGTCCAATTCCGAGTCTGCCGCTCAGCTGCAACTCGTACGCAGATTTCTCGGACCTCCACTTGAAGAGTACTGAACCTGACTGCACTGAAGTTCTATAAGCAATTCGCCCGCTTAACTCAATGACGTCGGCGGCCTCGGGGAGCAAATTCGGTGCAGTAGCACTTCTGAACGGTTGGCAGGAAACAAGCATTAGCCCCGCAATGAAAAACACAAGGAACAGAGCAAATCTAACCGGGCGTCCTCGGCTGCTGTTGGACTGCATCACATGTCGTGGCTTTGCTATCATTTCCAGCAACTGCGCTATGCATATGTTCATTATTCCATGCAGATCATAGCCTTCGGCCTCAATCACCGAACGGCGGGGATTGATCTGAGGGGTCGAGCATCGATATTACCCGGCTACCTTCAACCGGCCCTCGATTCCCTTGTTAAGACGGTACCTTTCGTCGAAGAAGCAATCATACTTTCGACTTGCAATCGCACAGAAGTTCATGCGGTAGTAGACGAAGCTTCACAACAATTCGCTCAGGAACACTTGGTCAGATGGTTGGCGAACTTTCGCAATCTCACTATAGCAGAACTTGAACCAGCAATCTATTTTCACTGGGGTCGCGATGCTGTAGCGCACATCATCCGCGTCGCCGCAGGCCTCGACTCGCAAGTGCTCGGCGAACCTCAGATTCTCGGCCAATTCAAGGTGGCATTTGACGCTGCAGCTTCTGCAGGTTCAGCAAATGCAAAACTTTCTGAAGTCGCTGTGGCCGCGATTCGAACCGCGAAGCAAGTACGCACTGAAACCAATGTTGGTAGAAATTCCATATCGGTTGCACAAGCGACTGTAATCATGGCTCGACAAATATTTGCAGACTTGAGCCGTACAAAGGTTCTTCTGCTGGGTGCAGGCGAAAACATATGCCTGGTTAGCAAACATATGAACTCCGCACAAGTTTCATCGATAGGGATTGCAAACCGTACTCTTGAGCATGCCGTTGCACTGGCCAACCAAATTGGCGCGCACTCGATGCCGCTTGCAGAGATAGGCAACCGTCTTCATGAATACGACATTCTGATAAGTTCAACGAATAGTCCAAACGCGATCGTTAGTAGGGAGTCTGTTGCGCGGGCCTGTGATCAGCGACGATTTCGACCGATGTTCATTGTTGATTTGGCTGTCCCACGCGATGTGGAATCCGCCGTAAGCAGCGTGGAAAATGTCTATTTGTTCACCATAGATGACTTGACCTCAGTCATTGACGAAAACTTGAAATCACGAGAGGAAGCCGCGCATCAAGCAGGCTGTCTTGTAGAAGCAGGAGTCGAGCGATATCTGGAGGACGGCAGGATTCGACAAATTGCTGATTTGATCGCCGAGTTTCGCGCGTCGATAGCACAGGTACGCGACGGCGAAGTCGACAAGGCACGAGCCAGACTGCAATCTGGCGAAGATCCCCAAAAGGTAATTGAACGTCTCGGAGGCGATCTAGCCAACAAGCTGGCGCACCAGCCAACCGTGGCGTTAAAAGATGCAGGGAAAGCCAAGGACCAACAGCTTCTCGAAATGCTCCGCAACCTCTTTGGGCTACATGATGCCAATTAGTTCGCGAATAGCTAGACGATTGGAAGAGGTTTCCCATCGTTACGCGGAACTGGAAGGATTGCTCGGAGACAGAGAGGTACTCGCCGACCAGATTAGGTTTTCAGCGCTATCCAAAGAATACGCCGAATTGCAACCATTGGTTCAAGCATACGAGCAGGTCCGAACCATTCAATCACAGCTCGACGATGCTGACGAATTGATAGACAACGATGATATGGAACTGCGAACGCTTGCTCGCCAAGAGATAGAGGATCTTCTGCCTCAGCTAAGCGATGCTACAAGGAACGTGGAACTCCTGCTCTTGCCGAAAGATCCAGACGATAAAGCGAATGTCTTTCTGGAAATACGCGCGGGTACCGGTGGCGAGGAAGCAGCTTTGTTTGTAGGAGACTTGGCGAAAATGTATGACAAGTACGCGTCCTTGAATGGTTGGAGTGCGAAGTTGATTACCAAGCGACTTGCTAGCCAGGGGGGTCTCAAGGAAGCTGTCTTCAGGATTTCTGGCCAAGATGTATATTCAAAGCTCAAATTTGAAGCCGGTACCCATCGTGTGCAGAGAATTCCGCAAACCGAATCGCAAGGAAGAATCCACACATCCGCTTGTACCGTAGCCATATTGCCGGAAGTTGAGGAAATTACGGACGTGGAGATCAGTAATTCGGACTTGCGCATAGACACCTACAGAGCATCCGGCGCGGGTGGTCAGCACGTCAACAAGACTGACTCTGCTGTTCGAATTACCCACTTGCCCTCAGGGACTGTAGCGGAATGTCAAGACGAAAGATCTCAGCACCAAAACCGCGAGCGAGCTATGGCTTTACTGAAGTCGAAAATTCTCAGCGCACGCCGTGCCGAACAAGAGAGGGAGCGAAAGGTGGATCGGAAAATCCAAGTAGGGTCAGGTGATCGTTCGGAAAGAATCCGTACCTACAATTTCCCTCAGGGGCGACTTACTGACCATCGAATTAATCTAACACTCTACAAGCTCGACGAAGTCATGGAGGGTGCGCTCGATCAAATCATAGACCCGCTAGCAAAAGAACATCAAGCAAACCTATTGCAGGAGCTAAATGGAGACCAGACGAGGCTTTGAATCAAAAACGTAGCCGAATGCTTGCTGTGTGCACAGCGCGATATCAACAGGACCGATGCAGAACTTCTAGTAATGCACGGGCTGAACGTTACTCGCGTGCAAATCTATGCTTATCCCAACTTGGAGGTGACGCCCTCCCAAGCAAGTCGCTTGCGGAACCTTATAGCCCAACGACGGGAAGGAACGCCAGTTGCCTATATCACCGGAAAATCCCATTTTTGGAATCAAGAGCTCTTCATAACGCCCGATGTATTAATTCCACGACCAGAGACCGAGTTGTTGGTCGAATCCGCACTGAACCGTCTGTGTGAGGGGGATCGAGTACTTGACCTGGGAACTGGTTCGGGAGCAATTGCATTAGCCTTGCGTTCTGAGCTCAATGTCGATGTTGTGGCTACCGATATCGATCCGAATGTGCTTGAGGTTTGTCGCACGAACGCATCGAGACTGAACCTGTGCATAACAATGGTCGAGTCGGATTGGTATTCTGCCATCACAGGAAGCTTTGATGCGATTGTTTCTAATCCGCCGTACGTCGCCTCTGGTGACCCTAGGCTATTTCAAAGTGAAATAAGGCATGAACCTCTCATGGCCCTCTCCAGCGGCATCGACGGTCTTGATGCATTGCGCAAAGTAATTTCAGGCGCGCCCGACTACTTGGTCGTAGGAGGATCGCTGATAATCGAACATGGTTACAACCAACGTGCTGAGGTATTGAACCTTTTCAAATTGGCTGGTTTTAAAGATATTCAGTGTCTTGATGACCTTTCGCACACCCCGCGGGTAGTTTTCGGTAAGTGCGGTGAATGACAACGAACTCCTTCGCTATAGCCGGCAGATCATGCTACCGGACATCGAAATCGAAGGTCAGGAAAAACTCCTCTCCTCCAGAGTAGCGATAGTAGGCCTAGGGGGCCTTGGATGCCCCGTTGCTCTCTACTTGACCGCGGCTGGCGTAGGCCAGTTGGTTCTTATCGACTTCGATGCAGTGGATGTCTCCAACCTACAACGCCAGATCGCTCACGAGGATGCGAGTGTCGGCGACCAGAAGGTAACTTCTGCAAGCCGAACGATTTCGAGGCTGAACCCGGAAACTGTCGTAACCACCATCGACGAGCGTGTTTCCTTGGAGAGACTTTGTGAGATCGCGGATTCTGTAGATGTTCTAGTCGACGGTTCCGACAACTTTGCCACACGCTACGACGTAAACAACGCGTCAATTGCAACAGGAACTCCACTGGTTTCGGGAGCGGCAATTCGAATGGAGGGCCAAATCCTCGTGACGGATCCTCGTGATCCGAACTCGCCCTGCTATCGTTGTCTCTACCGTGATGGCGTTTCCGAACCCCTGAACTGTGCTGAGAACGGCGTACTTGCGCCACTGGTGGGAGTCATAGGTGCCATGCAGGCGATGGAAACTGTCAAGCTGATTTGTGAGCTTCCCAATACCTCAATTGGATGGGTGCTCTACTTCGATGCCAAGCGTATGGATTGGAGGAAACTCAGGCTGAGAAAGAACCTTGAGTGTCCTGATTGCAGTGACTAGCCTCATAGCCAAAGCGCTCGCAGATGCAGTTAATCAAAGTCTGAACAGCTTCGTCGATATCGACATCCGGTACGAAGTCTGAGATTTGGGCTACTTCCATGCCCACTAGACCACAAGGGTTGATACGGTGAAATGGCTCCAAATCCATGGCAACATTCAAGCTAAGCCCGTGATATGAGCAACCACGTCTTATGCGAATTCCGAGTGCGCCAATTTTTCTTCGATCGACATAGACACCCGGCGCTCCTTGTAGTCGTCCAGCATCAACTCCGTAGGCGGCCAAAACATCGATCATTGATTGTTCAATTTTTCTTACGAATTCATGGACGGTGTCTCCGCGGCTGCGTAGGTCTCTCAAGAGGTAGGCAACAATTTGCCCAGGTCCGTGATAGGTAACCTGTCCGCCGCGGTCCGTACTGACCACCGGAATGTCACCTGGACTCAAGACATGTTGATGCAGCGCAGCTTGACCCAGAGTGAAAACTGGGTTGTGTTCGGTGATCCATAGCTGATCCTGCGTGGAGGAGTTGCGGCCATCTGTAAACGACTTCATCTCATCCCACACTAGACAATAGTCTGTACGACCGAGCAGGAATACGTGCAAGGTTGAGTCTCTGGCCGCCATGCGCTACGCTGCTGGCAATTCTTCAGCCAGATTCACTACCGTTCGATTTAGGCTTTTCGGCATTGGGCTTGGTCGAAAAAAAGTCTGCCATGGCATTGAAAATACCCTGAAAAAACCCGACTTTCTCAATTGCAGTCTGCGCATAAAGGCTCTCTGCTGCAATTTCTTCCCCATTTTCCGTTACACGAAGCGTACCCACAATTTCTCCTTTCGCGATGGGCGCTTTCAACGGACTGACCTCGTCAACCTCAAACTTGATCTGATCGCTTCCTTTCGCTACGAAGTGCCTAATATCGGTTCGAAGCCGGGCTTCTACGCTGTCTTCCTTGCCATTTGTAACGTCAACGCTAAATTTCCGATCAGGACCTGCAAGTTTCTTTACTTCAAAATTTCGAAACCCGTAGTTGAAGAGTTTGCGGGTCTCCCTAATTCGTACATCATTGCTCTCGGTTCCCATCACCACGCTAATGAGTCTCATACCTTCCCTTTTGGCTGACGCAACGAGGCAATAGCCGGCCCGCTCCGTATATCCGGTCTTTACGCCGTCCACAGTTTCGTCCAGGGTCAAGAGCCGATTGCGATTGGGCTGACGTATGTCGTTATAGGTGAATTCGAGCTCGCTATAGATCTTGTAATGTTCCGGATAGTCAACAATAAGGGCGCGGGTAAGCAACGCGTTGTCGAGGGCGGACGACAAATGTTCAGTTCCCGGCAGGCCGGTTGAGTTCATGAAGTAGGTGTCCTCCAATCCCAAATGCTTGCCATATTCGTTCATCAGCCTGGCAAACTCCTCCTCGGTACCCGAGATGTATTCGGCAAGCGCAACACTGGCATCATTGCCGGATTGAATGATGATTCCGCGCAGCAGGTCATCTACTGCTACTTTGGTGCCCTCCCGAATGAACATCTTTGATCCTTCGGTTTTCCAAGCCACGACACTGACTGGAACCATTTCATCCATGGCAAGTCGGCCGGCGGCCATCTCCGCCGCCGCGACATAGCTAGTCATGATCTTGGTTAGACTTGCGGGAGGCAGTTTCTCGCGACTATTGAATTCAACGAGAATCTTCTTGGACTGTGCCTCCATTAGGACATAGCTGCTGGCATCAAGAGTCGGTGCGCTCGGCATGATGAATTGCCCGTGCACGAACACACAGAAGAGGATGCAAGTAGCCGCAAGGCAATACATTGAGAGTTTCAAGGGAGTGGATTTCATGAATGGTTGGTGTGTTCTGATCGAATTAGTAGGATCACGACTTGTGACTCGCACTACAGATTGTCCCTGATGTCCATGGCCAATTGGTATACGACTCGCGCGTAGAGTCGACTGCGGTTGTATCGAGTGATTACGTAGAAGTTGTCAAATCCGAGGACGTAATCGAAAAGCTCGGAACTCTGCCCGTCGTCCAGTCGAAACGCGAACAACGCCGCCAACGACGAGTCCGGTGAAGCAGTTTCGACACCCATGGACCGCCATTCTGCAACTGTTCTGTCAGGTTTGAGATCACTGTTTGCAATTTCTGCAAGCTCAGGCTGCTGACCCTTAAGTTCCACTACTTCAAGAATTTTTTCGTTGTTTTTCCACCCGTGTTCTGCAAAGTAATTTGCTATGCTCCCTATGGCATCGGAGGTATTGGTCCATATATCGCGAATGCCGTCCTTGTCGAAATCCACGGCAAAGTTCCTATAGCTTTCGGGTATGAATTGGCCGTAGCCCATCGCTCCTGCATACGATCCCAAGAAATCGCCAATTGACTTACCGTGACCACTGGATTCGTAGCCGGATGATCTATAGCAAGCGTCCTCCTGATCGAATGGCTTGATACGTTCCTCGCACGCGAGAATTAGAAAGTGGCGGAGCTGGTCTCTGAAGAAATCGGCTCTCCTCGGGTAGTCAAACCCCAGCGTCGCCAGCGCATCAAGTACCCGATGCTCACCCAAGAATTTGCCGTAGTACGACTCTACTCCGATAATCGCTGCAACTATGTGCCGGGGCACTTGGTAGGTTTTTTCCGCGCGTTCGAGATCGTCGACGTTGGCATTTACGAACTGCACTCCTGCCGCCGTGCGTTCGGGCTGCAGAAAGATCTCCCTGTACGCATGCCAATTGATCGACTCTGCAGGTCTATCCATTCGCTTGACAATCGTCGAGTCGAATTTCGCATCCGCAAGCACAATTTCAAGAGTCTTGCGGTCAAACTCCAAGTCGTTCACCAGTTCGTCGATCAATTCGACCGCGAGTTCGTTCTTGGAGTAATCTGCATGAACCGCTGAAGCGGCAAGCCACGCTACGACTAAGCATATGAATATTTTCACTTTCACTCCCTGTCCATCCACTGCTTGCGAGTGCAGATCGCCATGACAACGCCAAGCGAGACAAGTGTTGTTACAGCTGAAGTGCCGCCATAGCTGACTAAGGGAAGTGGCAGACCGATAACTGGCAACAACCCCAAAACCATTGCGACGTTTACTACGACATAGAGGAAGAAAATGATCGCAATCCCTGCGCTAACAAGATGTCCGAATCCATTCGACGACCGTATGCTCAGATAGAGCACACGTATGAAGATGAGCAAATAGCATATCAATAATAACGTACACCACACAAACCCCAACTCTTCTCCAATCACGGCAAGCACAAAATCCGTGTGGCCCTCTGGCAGGAAATCAAGCTGACTTTGGGTTCCGTTATGAAGTCCTTTGCCCGTTAGGCCGCCAGATCCTATCGCTGTCTTGGATTGCAGTATGTTCCAACCTGCATTTTGCGGGTCGCTATCGGGATTGAACAAGATGGAAATGCGGGTTCGATGGTAATCATGCAATAAATAAATCCACACAAACGGAACCGAAGCGATAAACAGCACGATCGCTAGAGCAATCCAATACCACCTTAGTCCGACTACAAACAAGACCCCTGCTGTTCCTAACAAGAGAATCATGGCAGTGCCATAATCAGGTTGCAGTAGCACTAGGGCTGTGGGTATTCCCGCTACTGCAATCACAACACAAAAGTCCAAAAATCCGAGTCTGAACGAACGAAGACAAAAGTACCAGCCAATCATTAGCGGAATGGCTAGTTTGAGCATTTCAGACGGCTGAAATCGCGGCAAGCCGGGCAAGTCCAACCAACGTTGCGATCCCTTGGACGACTCGCCAAAAAACATCACCACTACAAGCAGAAATACCACCCCGACATAGATGAACGGAGTGAGCCGAAAGTAGGTCAGTGGCGAAATGCAGCAGGCCCCAACCATCAAGGCGAATCCAAATGCCAGTTTGATTACTAGTGAAATTAGGGCTGACTGGTCTTTACCTAGCGAACTGTAGAGAATGACCAACCCGAAAAGAGAAATAAGAACCAGCAGGATGGTTAACCAAGGGTCAAGATTGAAGTTCCTGCGCGCCGCGTTTGTTAAATAGGGAATAAAGCCCGGGGCAACCGGTGCGTTGTACGAGTCAGTCACGAGAAAGTGCGACGGATTGGTTCAAATAGGTCTCAATAATCTTCTTGGCGATTGGCCCTGCAATCTTTGTCCCACCTCCATCTACTCCGCCATGCTCGACAACTACCGCAACGACTATCACTGGATTGGAAGGTGGCGAAAATGCGAAAAATAGCGCATGTTTTCTCTGAGTCTCTGTCAATAATTCATCGTTGTACTCTTCACCCTGGGGAATTTCCACAACCTGCGCTGTACCCGATTTTCCTGCCATCTCAAAGGAAATGTCCATTCCCAAATCGGCCCACGCAAGTCCATTTTGCTTGAAGCCTCTTGCACCTCGGTGAACGACTGCCTTGAGCGCTTCGATCATTAGGTCCCAGTCTTCGTCGGTTGGACCTTCTACTGGCGGGAATTGCTGTGTTAATCCTTCGTCCAATTCGATATGGGGATCGCTCGACAGTAGCAGACGCGGCCTAACCCATTTCCCACGATTCGCAACAACCGTTGCCGCAGTTGCAATCTGGAGGGGAGTAACCATCATGCCGCCCTGCCCAATGGCCAAATTGACAGTATCGCCTGGATACCATTCGTCGTTCAGTGTTTCTTTCTTCCACTGTGTCGTTGGCATCAGACCGAGAGCTGGGTCCGCCACGTCAATAGCGGTCGCTCGACCGTATCCAAACTGAGCGGCAAAGCTCGCCAAGTCATCTACATGAAGCCGAGTGCTCAAGTCGTAGAAATAAACATTGGATGAACGATAGATGGCTCGGTACAGATCAACTTTACCTTGGCCTCCCGAACCACTAGCTGTCCAATCCCAATCGCGCCAGATGCGCGAGACATTCGGCAAGCGAAACTCTCCTCTCGGATCGGAAATCTCGTGCTCCCAATCAGTTGCTCCCAAACTCAATCCCGCCAAACCAATGACTGGCTTGAATGTGGATCCTGGCGGGTACGTTCCTTGTGTCGCTCGATTGAACAAGGGCGTGTCGCTACGCGCAATCAACTCTGAGTAGCCACGATCGGTCATTCCCATGACGAAGAAATTAGGGTCGTAGGTCGGCTTGCTTACCAGGGACAGAATTCCTCCTGTATTGGGATCGATAGCGACAACTGCTCCGCGCCGGTCTCCTAGTTCTTCGTCCGCCACCCGCTGAAGATTAGTGTCAACATGGAGCGTTAGCGTTCGTCCTCGTAGCGGAGGTGCTTGGCTAAGCTCCCTCATGACTCGGCCGTGCACATTTACTTCTACAGTACGGTGTCCAACCTGACCGTGAAGTTCGGATTCGTAGAACTTCTCTATCGCTCGCCTTCCGACGTACTTGGTCGCTGCATATCTGACGGGATCCAACCGTTGCAAGTCTTCCGTTGTGACCTGCCGCACGGAGCCTACAACGTGGGCCATCAGTTCAGCCAGAGGATACTCGCGCAAAGTCTCCGTGGTCACAAACACGTCGGGATAGCGATAGCGATTCACGGCGAATATTGCCAACTCTTTGTCGTTCAGATGTCGCTTTAACGTGACCTTCTCACCGGTACGCGGACGCAACTGAACTTTCAGACGCTTGCGAAAACTCTCTTCCTCATCCTCGCTGAAATCAAGAATCTCTCGTATTCGTTCTAGCAATGCATCGATATCGTCGACGTTTTCTCCGACTACGGAGAGAGACTGAACCTGTCGGTTGCGTGCAAGCGCTATTCCATTCCTATCGTAAATCAGTCCTCTCGCAGGTGCGATTGGCTGGGTTACCAATCGATTTTCCCTAGCCCGCGTTTCATAGCGTTCATGGTCCAGGATTTGCAGTTGGTAGAGTCGAAAAACGAGACCCCCGAAAAGCAGAATCCCTATTGCACCTACCGCCATCGAACGAATGAGAAGAGTATGTTTCCGCTCATTGGGTACCTGAAGTGTCGATCGCTCAACTTTCATTGTGGTGGTAGGGATGCCCGTTCAAAATCGACCGCGCTCGGTACAGCTGCTCACAGACAACAAGCCGTGCAATCGAATAGGGAAATGTTAGCGCAGACAAGGACCAAAGCGAATCCACTCGATTCCGTTCCTCTGATGTAAAGCCGTCAGAGTCGCCAAGAAGGAAGCTCACAGTCTTGTAGTCCAGCGACCACTGCTGGAAATTCTTGGCCAATTGCTCAGTCGTCCACTGTTGGCCTCGCTGATCCAGCATGATGATTTTGGATGAAGTACCAGCTCGTTGCAACATGCGCTCGAACTTGGTTTTGCCTGGGTTGTTGCGAATGCGCATTAGCGAGAGTTCAGGCATTCGTCGCGTGTACTCGTCTATTGCCGTATCGACCCACAAGGAGTCTTTGCCAAAGTAGAGCACCTGAAATTTCACATTACTCGTTCCGTTCGAGCCTCAGACTCCCACAGTCGTTCAAGTTGATAAAAATCTCTAGCCTTGCCCTGCATTACATGCAAAACCGCAGCTCCGTAGTCCACGAGGACCCATTCTGCCCTCTTCAGACCTTCCACTCCCAATACGGAAATTTGATGCTTTTTCGATTCGACCAAGAGAAAATTGACGATGGACGAAACGTGGCGGCTCGATGTACCCGTTGCAACGAGCATGTAGTCGGTCATGTCCGTTAGACGGCGAACGTCAAGGACGGCAATGTCAAGCGCTTTTCGTTCCTCAAGCAACTCAACAAGGATATCGCTCAGATTTTGGTCGGTCAGCGAGAACCCTTTAGCTTTGGTACAACCGATGCTGCATTATATGTTCCAGAATCTCCTGCGGAAGCATTTGGGAAACATCGTCCCCATTCCGGATCCCATCGCGAATGATGGTTGCAGAGACATTCGGCATTTTGGTGCGAGAAACATAGACTAATCCCGGCCGTTCCAATAGTCGGGGAGCTTCGTAGACTTGCATGAATCCAGTTGGAATACAACTCTGTTTAGCAAACGGTCGAACTAAGACAAACAGACTCGCCACGGATGGCAATTCCTCGAAGCGATACCAGTTGGAAATGTTGCTGAACGCGTCTGAACCCAACACCCATACGAGCTTTCCATCCGATTCCGACGATAGCGCTTGCAACGTCTCTACTGTTCGGGTCGGTCCTTTTCTTTGATTCTCAAAACACGATGCGACTAAGCACTCCTCCTGTTCGCAGGCAAGTTGTGACATTTGCCAACGATGTTCGAAACTTGCCTCCGGAGCGTTGCGCAGCTGTGGTACAGGAGCGGGCATCAAAACAACTGTCGTTCCACCAAGAGTCTCAGAAACATGACGTGCGCCTTGCAAGTGGCCGTGATGGATGGGGTCGAAGGTCCCACCAAACACAATCATAGCTAGTCGTTAGAGTCTCAAGCGGCTGCAGGCATGAGAACAAACACTTCCGAAATCTCTATCATCCAAAGGGTTTAGCCATCTCGCTCAGAATTTTCATGCAGCCAGTCCCAGATTAGATCTAGACGTCGATATGCACTTCCAACTTCCAAAAGCCTTTGTCGGTAGTGCATGTCCATCATGAGGTGCTCTGCAAGACGCATGCTTACCGACGATGCATCTTCGAAATCCACGTTGATGGAATAGCCTCGAGAACGCATCGCCTCGGTTACCTGCTTGAGCACTTCAACCAGTCTCATGTCGGATTCTCGAATCGAATCCTTTGGCTCATCCATTTCGACACTAACGTGCGACATATACAAGTGGTCAGCAAGTTCCCACGTATTTTCGATGCTTATTTTTGCGCCGCCCTCCACCAAGATCTTGTAGCGTCCATCGCTGAGACGCGTATGTTCACAAATAGATGCCAATGTGCCAACGCGATATATTTCTGGCACACCAGTCGCTTCGCCGACGTGTACTTCCCCACCGTTGCGCAAGAGGACCACTCCGAACCCTGTGTCGGTTTGTATCGCGTTTTCAACCATTGTTACGTATCGTGGTTCAAAGATATGCAAAGGCAGCCGACCATTCTTAAATAGCACTGTTCCCAGTGGAAAGAGTGGAAGTTCAAGCTGCGGCGTCATTTTTCAAATGCTGGCAACTTAGGCACATGCCAACCACGTTTGGTGCGAATTTGCGGTAAGGGCATTGTTAATTCTCACGACGACGATGAATCCATGGTAAGTAATTTAGGCTCTTTTTGCAGACAAGACAATCATGTAACAACAGTGCTGCCTAGCAGCAAGCATCCGATGATGACTCGATAAATTACAAACGGTGTCATGCCTACTCTATCTACTAACCTGAGAAACGCGTCTATGCATAAGTATGCTCCAGCAAACGAAATGAGTACGCCCAAGCCGAGGGCGAGCCAGTCTGTATTATGGGATTGGGAAAACGCGTCAAATCCTGCCAACCAGGCAGCCGCCGAAATGGTGGGTATAGCCAACAAGAACGAAAAACGTGCCGCTGACGCTCTTGAGAGTCCAAGCAGCAATGCAGCTGTAATCGTAATCCCAGAGCGTGACGTACCAGGGATTAATGCAAGCACTTGGGCCAGTCCAACGAGCAATGCATGGTGAATCGGCATTTGAGATTCTTCGTTGCACTTTCTACCGAATCTGTCCGCGCCAAACAGTACGAACGCAAACAGTATTGTGGAAAGACCAATGACGAAAGTCGAGCGCATGTGTAACTCGACGAAATCCCTTGCCAAACCACCGACTACAACTATGGGCAGAGTAGCAACCAACAATTTAAAGACAAACTGCAGTTCGTCGTTGTAGACCCGTTTCCACAGACCTTGCGCGGAACCAACGGCAAGTCGCCAGAGTCGCGAACGAAAATAAGCGAGCACAGCCAACAGCGTGCCAAAGTGAGTGGCGATATCGAAGGTAAGCCCTTGATCCTTCCATCCTAAGAGCTTGGGCACGAGAATCAGATGAGCGGAGCTAGATATTGGGAGAAATTCAGTAAACCCCTGAACTAGAGCAAGCACCAATACCTGGAGGTATGTCTCGAATTCACCTGTCATGCCCAACTCACAATGACCATATCGAACGGGTTGGTTACTCTTTGGGCCGTCTAAGCTGTTGACGGGCTAATGGAGTTTCCAATGACGATCACATCAATCGACCATGTTGCGCTGCCCATATTGAGAGTTGAGCAAATGCTTGAGTTCTATGAATCGCTGGGATTCAAAATCGATAGGTCGCTCAAACCCGAGCTCTATAGCGCTCAACTTCACGATCAAAAAATCAATTTCCATTCGCCATCACTCTGGAAGAACACAGACTTCACTCTCAGGGCGCCGAATGCTATGCCTGGATGCGGCGACCTTTGCTTGGTTTGGAGCGGGTCCCTGCTTTCATTGAAGAGGCACATGGAGGCAGTTGCTTTGGCAGTACTAGAAGGGCCTGTTTCACGCCGTGGAGGTAGAGACCTAGGAGAAACCGAGGGCACAAGTGTTTACACGAGAGATCCTGATGGGAATCTCGTGGAATTCATTTGCTATCCATGCGCGGGCTAGAAGGGGATGTCGTCGTCGAGATCGTCAAATGAATCGCTGGAGCTACCTTGGCTGTCAGACTGGGCTCCCCGACTAGAGCCGCTTCCATACCGATCGCCGCGCCGACTAGAGCCTTCATTGTTGCTGCTACTTCCACCACCATCTCCTCCTCTAGGTGGTGAACTGCCGTAGCCGCCGCCTCGGGACTGGCCTCCCGAGCCTCCCAACAGAATTAGATTGCGGGCGTGGATTTCTGTTCGAAAGTGTCGTTCTCCGTCACGTTCCCATGAATTTGTGCGCAGTTCACCCTCTACAAAACACTGTCGCCCCTTCTGCAAGTATTCCCCCGCTATTTCCGCGTTCCTGCCAAAGCAAACTACATCGTGCCAGTCAGTCTCTTCCCGCCAGTCTTCAGTTCGAGAATCTTGCCATCTTCGGGTTGTCGCAATCCTAAACCGAGCAATCGGTGTGCCGCTATTCGTAAATCTCGTCTCTGGGTCTGCGCCTAGATTGCCAAGAACCATAACCTTATTGAGACTTCGAGCCATATGTCCAATAGTTCAAGTATTTGTTGGCAACTATATTAGCCCATGCCTGCAGCTTTCCGATGCCGGTACGGGAGGAGGTCACTTGGTGCATAGTCCCATCCACGAGCAATGCAGCAAATCTATGGAATTAGCACATGTTAGTGCCCCATGATTTGGTGCCATGTCTCCAAGTCGCGAATGGACAAGTACGAATTGCAAGTTTTAACTTCAGCGATGGTGGCATTTGGCACTGCACTATAGTTGTGTCCGGGCAGCAATAGTGTGTCGTTAGGAAGGGACTTGAGCTTCTGGAGACTGTAAAACATGTCCTCTTTGTCGGATCCTGGCAAATCAACGCGACCGCACCCATCGATAAAAAGGGTGTCCCCAGATACTAGCATGTTGCGGATTCGGAAGCACTGCGAACCTGGCGTATGCCCGGGTGTATGAAGGAATTCAATACGCACTGGCCCAACATCTAGAAAATCTCCAGACTCGACGGACACCATATCCGAATCCGATAAGCCTGTAACGCGTTTTACGCCGTCCGACTCGGTCTTATTCGCATAGACCTTCACGGGCCTCTTGCCAACCAGTTCAGCAACGCCCGCGATACTTGAACCTCTCATTCCTCCCCCAACGTGGTCTGGATGGTAGTGCGTAGCAAGAGCCGCAACAAGCGTATAACCATTCGTTTCAATGCGCTCTAGAAGTGCGTCAATGTCCCAAGCTGGATCAACGATAGCAACTTCTCGCGTTTCACGGGAGCCCACGACATAGCAGAAATTTGCCATCGGGCCGATCTCAATTTGCTCAATAATCAGTTCGTCTTGGATCGACATGGAAGTCTCCCGTGTTCCAAGTTTAGGACGAGAAGTAGCAATCACACTCAAATGCTACCAGTGTCTGCCCTAAATCCTTGAAAGCCGTCATCTCAATGGCAATCTTGTTGTACATTCTTAGATGTCGTGTAATTTGTAGCTCTCGAGCTTGTAGAACGCCAATGTTCGAATTCAGCATTTTTGGTCATCCCCTGGCTGGTACTCCTATGGGCACCGCGCTGGACCTCTGTATTGTTCTTGCAGCCACTATATGGATTTTGTCTGTAATTACCCGCGAGTACTCATGGATCGATCGCAGCTGGTCTATCTGCCCTTTGCTCTACTGTCTGGTAGTAGCAGCATCGGTCAGCTTTCAATCGCCTCGTGTAGCCCTCATGACAACACTCGTCGCTCTTTGGTCAATACGCCTGACCTTCAACTTTGCGCGGAAGGGAGGATACTGGCGCGGTGGGGAAGATTACCGTTGGGCAGTCGTTAAGGAGCGAACGGGTCCAATTGGATTTCAAGTGCTCAACATCACCTTTGTTGCACCTGGGCAAATGCTTGTGATTTGGTTGTTCACGTCACCTATTCACCTGGCTTGGCTGTACCCGGAAGTCCCTTTGGGCATTTTGGATCTCATTGCAGTCTCGTTGTTCTTGGTGTTTCTAGCCGGGGAATCAGTTGCTGACGAGCAGATGTGGAAATTCCAGAAAGAGAAAAAGAAACGGATTGCCGCCGGCGAAACACCCAATGAAGAGTTTTTAACACAAGGCTTATACCAGTATTGCCGGCATCCAAACTACTTGTGTGAGATTGCATTGTGGTACTCGTTTTATCTGTTCGGCGTTGCAGCATCAGGAGCGTGGTTGCATTGGACCGGTTTGGGTTGCATTGCATTGAGTTTGATCTTCGCAGGCTCCATCCCATTGACGGAATCGATTTCTGCATCGAAGTATCCCGAATATGCCAATTACCAGAAATCTACGCCGATGCTCTTTCCTTTAACAAAGTTCAAACAGTACTAGGAAAGCAACTCGCGTCAGAAAGCCCAGCAAGTAGACTGCTGCCATTGCCACAGGCTCTTTGACCACATCTCTGATGCGGAAAGACATACGCACAAAGCCTGTAACATTTGGCATGCGACCGCTTCGCCGCGCACAGATGCGCAACCGACCCAATTCAAGACAGCTGCCCGAGGAAATACGCGAATGCCAGCACTAGATGGACTTCGAATACTCGACATGACCCAATACGAAGCCGGGACCTCATGCACTCAAGCCCTCGCCTGGCTTGGAGCGGATGTCGTAAAGATCGAAGCTCCCGGGCACGGCGATCCTGGACGAGCTGTCGGACTTACGTCAGAACAGTCCTATTCTGTCTATTTTTGCAATTGGAATGCCAACAAACGTTCCGTCGTGTTGAATCTTCAACGTGAAGAAGGTCGGCAGATCTTCCTCGAGTTAGTTCCCAAATTTGATGTCTTCGTTGAGAACTACGGACCGGGTGTGATCGAAAAGCTACAGATTGACTATGACACCCTAAACGCCCTAAATCCAGGCTTGATCTACGCACGCCTCAAGGGCTTCGGTTTGAGCGGCCCCTACTCAAACTACAAGTGCTATGACATGGTCGCTCAAGCAGCCGCCGGAGCGATTTCCGTTACCGGAGAACCGGATGGCCCACCGATCGTTCCAGGTCCAACAACTGGGGATTCAGGAACCGGCGTTCAGCTAGCCATGTCCATCCTCGCTGCTTACATCCAACGAGAACGCACCGGCAAAGGGCAATTCATAGAAGTGTCCATGCAGGAGGCTATGACCTATTTCATGAGGACGCGAATTGCAACCGGTTCCAAGTGGGGAACACGAGCAGCTTGGCGAACTGGCAATATTCATGGACTTCCCCCTGTGAATATGTACCCCTGCACGCCATTCGAGCAAAACGACTGGATCTACATCATGCCCATTACTTCAGGGCACTGGGATGCCTTGTGCGCCGCAATAGATCGCACCGACCTTCTTGTCGATGAGCGATTTGCCGACATCCCTGCTAGAAGAAACCACAAAGACGAACTTTATGAAATAGTTTGCGAATGGACCTCAAAGCGATCGAAACATGAGGCCATGCACGTTCTTGGCGAGGCAGGTGTTCCCTGCTCGGCCGTATTGGATACCAAGGAACTACATGATGATCCACATTTGACCGGACGAGACTTCGTGAAATTGATTGAACATCCCGGCTATGGAAGCGTCCCTCTTCTCGGCTTTGCCCCACGAATGTCAGAGTCGGAAGTGGAACTGCAAGCTGCTCCCCTGCTCGGTCAGCACACCAAAGAAGTCTTAATGGACGACCTTGGCATCGACGAACGCAATATCGATGAACTGAAAGGCGATGGGATTATTGAGTAGTTGTTCAATGCACCTGTTAGATGTACTCGCCGTCCGAACGTCGCGTTCAATCTCAGGTTGACTCGTAGACCACGTTACCCGCGACGATAGTCAATCGAACGCAACCCTTCGATAGTTTCTCGCTCGCGCCGACCCAAGGTTGGTTCAACAAGCACAAGTCGGCAAGTTCGCCAGCTGACACTGATCGAGAGGGCCCACCAGGAGCTTCAGGTCTGGTGGTAAACAGTGCGAGTGCACGGTCCGGATTGATGGCTTCGGACTTGCCAATAGTCCTACCACCATATGTAATCCTTGAAACAGCCGCATCCATGGCCAACCAAGGATCAAAGGATCCAAACGGCGCATCAGTTCCGCCGCCCACATCCAATCCGGCATCTATCAGGCTACGCAACCGAAACAGGGACGCAAGCTCCTCCTCAGCCAGGGATTGAACGTACTGGTCACCGCGATCAAGGATGAAATTCGGTTGAGTAACTACGGTCAAGTCCAAACTGCGTAGCATGTCCAAAGTGTCGTCTTCCACAACAAATGCGTGTTCAATGCGGTCGCCAGGTATGGTGCCAACGGTTTGCAATGCGGACAGGGCAAAAACCAATTCGGTGCGAGAGACACAATGGATTGCGACTGGTCGAGCGTTCTCGTGAGCTGCGGCAATGCGCCTCTCGAAGCTCGCAATGGGCGGCAGATCGTAGTCATCAATGAGTAGTTTGAGCGGACCTAGGTTCAATTGCTCGTTGCCCATCAGAAACACCCGGATCCGGTTGCCTAGCAGGTCTCGGAACAAGCGGCGTGTCTCTTCGTCATTGAATGGCGTTGCGTCAGTAATTCCAGTGACCCCCATCGACACGAGATGGTCGCAAACCGCTGAAACATCGTTCTGCAGAGAGCCCTGCGAGGGAAACAGTTCCCTTAGTGTATCGTCCAGGCGATACATTTGACCATCACCTTCAGCGTCCAAACCCAGTTCAATGAGAGCTTGCGTATTGAGAATCCAAAGTCTTCCGGACCTATGTTGAATCCTGACTGGACGGCCTCGGCACACAGGGTCCAATTTCCTTCGATCTAGATCTCCGGCAACTGACTCGTGGTATCCAACGCCTCTTATCCACCCGTCTCCACTGACAGACTCCAACGCAGCCACGAATTCATCGACGTTGTTTACTTCTGGTGGACCGCACTTGACGGAAGAAAACTGCGCTGCTAGCGAGAGAAGGTGCATGTGATGATCGTGCAAGCCTGGAATCAAGGCGCATTCATTCGCTGGGATTACGCAATCTTGAGACGATGGCTCAAGCTTGGGCGCCACTTCAACGATTACGTCGCCACTGCACCGAACATCTGCAATTGCGCCGGAAGCAATCTCAGCATTTTGAATGAGCAAATTGCCCAAGTTCTCTTGCATTTTCACACTGACTTCTCGATTGGGAAGGACTCCTAGCCAGTCGTTCTTCAACTATTATGCAAGCAAGAAATCAGCAGTTTCAGCAGACTTCAACGCAACGACCGTGCGCAAATCCTCGTCAACTTTATCGAGTCTTCAAAGGAATCCGGCGACAATAGAGGAACTTTGCATCTTTAGCGACGTGTCGCACCTCGTGATCGATGCTACTGAACCTATAGAAACGTGGTCTCGGCTTCCTGCATGTCCAGTAATTGCAATTGGTGACACAGAGAACTCGCTCTCCATTGCTGACGTTGTTGTGGCCGATGAAGAGGAGCTGGAAGAGATTGCGCACGCAATATCGGAACGACCAATCGCCTCAGCGATGTTCGTTCAGCTGCTCCGGCACAATGAGACGTGTTCGATTGAACACGCTCTATATGCAGAATCGCTAACGTTCTCCACGCTTCAACATGGTGGCGAATTTCTTACTTGGCTAAGTAGTCGAAACAGTCCGCCCGTGGAGGCCCCCTCATCTGTCCCAACAGTGCTGATCGCTCGACATGAAGACGTACTTGAACTGACGCTGAATCGCCCCAAAAAGCACAATGCGTGGTCCTCCTCGATGCGGGATGGACTGTGCGAAGGTCTGGTTGTCGCTTTAGAGGATGCTTCCATTGACCGCGTGCTACTAAGGGGAAACGGTCCGTCATTCTGCTCTGGCGGAGACCTTAACGAGTTTGGGATGGCGCGCGATGCTGGTATTGCACACGTTTCTCGGACTGTACGGAATGCCGGCAGACTGATTGAAGCAATGCGCGACAAGGTGACAGTTCGTGTGCACGGTTCCTGCATAGGAGCAGGAATCGAAGTCCCTGCTTTTGCGTCCGAAATAATTTCATCTCCGGATGCCCAATTCCAGCTTCCCGAAGTCAGAATGGGTCTCGTGCCTGGCGCGGGAGGAACAGCAAGCCTGCTCCGCCGTATAGGCAAGCATCGATTGGCATGGATGGGTTTGACGGGAAAGCGCGTTTCCGCAAATTGCGCTCTTGAATGGGGACTAATTGACGAAATCGCTACCTAGTACGCTAGATAGGGTCATCGATTACCCAAAACTCAATCGATATCTGCGTTATTCCACCTCGAGGTATCAAACGGACGATGAACAGCTCTTGGACGTACTCGATTGTGGAAGGAAACGATTCGATAGTCTATTGGCGCGCTAGCAAGTAACTCGTTTCTACACCAAGAAATGGACAGAATAGTGGAAATCGGGGGGTATGCGGCCGGCTATTGCGGTCGACTCTTCGCTCAAACAGGACACAAGGTTGCCCGGGTGGAGACCGGAGTTCAAGATCCCGCGTATGTCTCGCAGGATGCAATGAGTGCATTTCTACATGCCGGCAAACAAATCGTCGCAACAAACAGTGTGACACTGGTTGGGCAGTTGGTCGAGAAAGCCGACATTGTGGTAGTCGACGCAGATTGTGCAGATGCTATCGACGATTGGCGCTTCGATGAGTGGCAAAGTACCGTCAAAGTCGCTATTACTCCGTTTGGTCGAACTGGGCCGCAACGCAATCGGCAAGCAACCCCCTCAACACTTCTTGCGATGGGAGGCTTCACGTTCCTAATGGGCGATCCCGATCGGGAACCACTCACGTTGCCAGGCCATTTTGTGGAATTTCAGGCAGGGGCATTTGCTTTTTCGGCAGCTCAGGCCTGTCGGCTTGGGTCAATGTCAAATTCAATCGACATCAGCAAGTTGGAAGTAGTCATGGCGCTAAGTCAATTCACGACTGTGATGTGGCACTGCGCAAACATCGTTCGTTCAAGACACGGGAATGACTTTTGGTCCGTCGTGCCAACAAACATGTTCAGGTGCAAGGATGGCTGGGTCTACATCAATATCGTTCCAGGATTTTGGGATCCTTTTGTTGCGTTTCTCGACTTGCCAGAGCTAGTGCTCGATGAGCGTTTCATCACAAACACTCGCAGAATGCGCAATCGTGAAGCGCTGCACGAAGTAACACAGCGTGTACTTTGTAGCCTTACTCGAGACGAGGCCCAAATGCGGGCTGTGGAGTGTCGTATACCTCTGGGATCGATTCTTACGTTCGAAGAGGTGCTCGATGATGAGCACCTTGCCGCGAGGGAAATGTGGTCGGAATGCCTGCTTGAAGGTGAGAAGGCTTTGAAAGTGCCTCGCATTCCCTGGCTAATTCACGACTTCTCTCCCACAGACGACATGTCCGAAGGCGACAGTTGAAATGGTCGCCGGACCTCTGAACAACGTACGCATTCTCGATCTGACTCATGTATGGGCGGGACCGTTGGCTACGCGAATCTTGGCAGATTTGGGAGCCGAGGTTGTTAAAGTAGAAGCGCCAATGAGCCGTGGACCAAACGTCTATCCCGGTATGCCAATCGCAGGATTCATCGGAGGACATGGCGGGAACGAACCCTACAACAAGAACGCAGCGTTCGTGAAATTGCAAAGAAACAAGAAAAGCGTCGCCATTGATTTGAAGAGCGATATGGGACGAAGGACATTCTTGAATCTCGTCGCGGTAGCCGACGTTGTAATTGAGAACTTCAGCGCAAGGGCAATGTCAGGACTTGGATTGGACTACAAGCGCCTTCGCAAAGCGAATCCAAGAATCATTCATGTCGCCATGCCAGGATTCGGATTGACCGGCCCCTATAGGGACCGAGTAGCTTTTGGACCTACAGTTGAACCCATGTCGGGATTAACGCATGTCATGGGCTATTCCCATAGCGAGCCACGATCAACTGCCATAGCATTGCCCGACCCAATTGCGGCAGTGCATTCTGTCTGCGCTGTCCTTGCGTCTCTACGACAACGAGACGAGACAGGCGAGGGATCTCTCGTTGAATTGTCGTTGCATGAATCGGCTGTATCGTCCAATGGCGCATGGTTGGTGGATCATCAGTTGGGAGCCGAACTTGCACGAGCAGGAAACGCACACCCAGCAATGGCACCCCATGGTATTTATAGGTGCCGCGGCGAAGACCAATGGGTTGTAATTGCCTGTCGCAACGATGACGATTGGAGGGCACTTTGTGATTGCATTGACCTACTGGACGATAGCGGATTGAGCTTACCTGAGCGCCAAGAGAAACGTCAAGAAATCGACCAAAATATCGAGAATTGGACGTTGCTTCACGACCATGGCGATGTCGAAAAAAGACTGCAGGACAGGAATGTGCCTGTGGGCCACGTTCGCAGGACACCGGACATGCTCGCTGACGAGCAAGTTCAAGCGCGGGGGTTCTTTGTTCCATTAGAAGAACGAACTCCCATGCCCGGTAATCCCATTAAGATGCAAGGCATTACCTCACACGACTGGACTCCATGTCCTCGACTGGGGAACGACAATAGGAAAGTGCTTTCTGAGTGGTTGGGCATGTCAGAAGAGCAAGTCAGAAGCTTGTATGAGGAACGGACAATTTTCGACCACCCTCCACGGTGACAATCAGACACTGATCTACTTCAATGCCATCACGATGCGGAGCACAACATGAAGAAGACTGCAAGAATATTCCAACCACATTTGATCGCTACAACTCTGCTCCTCTATTGTGGGCTTTCTGACTTACAAGCGGAGGAAAACAAGGAAGGGATAGGCACCTACATGCAGATTTCCGACGACAGCTATGATTGGACGATTTCCTCAGATCGTATGATTGAGGACTTCCGCTTCATCGTTGTGCGCCTCACTTCGCAGTCCTGGCTGACACTAGAGCAGGTCGATCGAGTCGAGTGGCAGCATTGGATGGAGTTGTACATTCCAGACGAACTCGCGTCCAACGTTGCATTTCTCTTCATTACTGGAGGCAGCAACGCTTCAGGCACTCCGAGCCAACCGGATTCCACTCTGATGCAGATTGCACAAACAACTGGAAATGTGGTGGTAAAACTAGCTCAGGTTCCCAATCAGCCGCTAACGTTCATGAAGGATGGTCAAGGACGTACTGAGGACGACTTGATCGCATTTTCTTGGGTGCAGTTCCTCAAGACAAAAGAAACGCAGTGGATTGCTCAAAATGCAATGGTTAAGAGTGCTGTACGAGCAATGGACTCGGTAACCGAGGTATTGGCAACCGAGCGTGCCGGGCAAATCTCCGTCGAAGAGTTCGTTATCGGTGGTGGTTCAAAACGAGGATGGACAACTTGGTTGACAGCCGCTGTTGATCCCCGAGTGAAGGCAATCGTTCCTCTTGTCTTTGACGCTCTAAACACTCGCCCATCTATGCGTCACCACTTCGAATCCTATGGATTCTGGTCAGTCTCCATTGGAGACTACGTGAACCATGGAATCATGCAAAAGCTGCAATCGGAAGAGCTGGACGAACTCATTGAATTCGTCGACCCCTACGTGTATCGCCAGAGATTGAACATGCCAAAGTTCCTTGTGAACTCGGCTGGCGACCAATTCTTCCTTCCTGATTCATCACAGTTCTATTGGGATGGACTCTCCGCTCCAAAGTACTTGCGGTATATCCCAAACACTGATCATAGTCTTGATGGGTCTGACGCTGTAGAGAGCATTGCGGCGTTCCTAGCTCTCGCTACTCGACAGCAAGACATTCCAAACATTGAATGGACCAGAGAAGGCGCGAACAACATTGCCGTGCGAGCAACCCAAAAACCAGTTGATGCCAAGGTATGGTCTGCTCACAACGCGAATAGTCGTGACTTTAGGTTACTTCCCTCCGGCGATAGGAACGAGCTACCTAGAGGACCCACTTACTCGGAACGTTCATTGGAACCTACAACGGACAGTGGTCTCGATTTCCACGCAGTCCTAATTCCAGAGGAACATGGGTGGACTGCATGGTTCGTTGAATTTACTTTTGACGTTGGACTCCCCGTTCCTTTAAAGCTCACTACAAATGTGCAGGTCACCCCAGACACTCTACCCTTCGCCGACAAGGACAACACACAGGACACATATTTGACTATTCACTGCGCCGGATTGCGTGAAGACGCAGACGTTGCAAAACGTGTGCTGGAGTACCTCTCCGAATCTATCGAGAGTCAGACTCTGGACCATGTAGATCATCTCGGTCGCGACTACTACCACTGGAAACCAACCAAAGATATCCGTGTCGAAGGAACAGCGGTCTCTGGATTTCTTGAGTCCGTCGGCTATGAAGATTGTCGCTATCAGCTTGAGTCAGGAAAAGGTCCCACACTACCACCTCAGGCAGAGGAACGATCAGAGTGATTAGTGCGCTGGTAGCCGAACCCCCGCAGCAATACAAAGCCGTATGAAGTGGTTGTACAAAGTCGAGAATTACGTGATCGACACGGTTCGCATACTGCTTGTATTTACGGGCGGTATCACAGCCTTAGCCGCAATTGTCCTGGTACTCTGGGCCGGCTTCGCCGCTCTACGATCGACCGACGCTGAAATCAGCGAGTTTCTGAGCGCACCCACATACATGGAATTGCGAGGTCGCGTTCTACCCGTAGCAAACCAATCATTGAACGATACGACCCTTGACGCAACAGCAAACCCACAAGTGTCCGATTCGCCTTTTGAAGCACGTCTGCGGACAGTTACGGAAACTCTCGACCAGCAATACAATCTTGCAGGTCGAGAGGAACGAAAGTTTTCTGACAGCTATAGCCCACAAAGGCTGGAGGCGTTGCTGATTGAGTCTGACCTTAAGGAATTCCACAGCAACGACGGCGTCATGGATCACTACCTAGAGTCCCTTCAGGACTTTGCTTCCGATCTAAGCAATGACGCGGTACTCTCCCGTATTGCCGACACTTCAGCACGAACTTCCGTAATTCTGGATGCCATAAACGAGTATCACACTGAGTACTTGTACGGGTTGGACACATCAGTCCATCTCGCATTGACCAAGAGTTCCCAGGCAGAGACCACCAAGACATCACTATTGGTCACTCTACGATGGCTATTGCTTTTCGCTGCCTCAATCTTCTTTACTACCTGCATGGTGCTAGTCGTATTTCGAATCGAGCGAAATCTACGACAACGCACAGAGGTTACTCCCTCATAATGCGACGCTCGCTAACACCTGCTTTCAGAACGGCATTGATACTTGTCGCACTATTCCCTCTGGGACCCGCACTGACTGACCAACAAGAGTCCAAAGAAAGCAAAGATCCCTGCGACGATCTGCTTGTTGTGGTAGACGGTGGAGAAAATTCTGAAAACGAGGATACAGCCCAGAGCCTCGACCTCTCGATCAAGAAACTGGACGAGTGCTTAGAAACATTGCTATATGGCAACTCAACCATCGGAAATGGAGCGGGTACAAACTCAATCGAAAATTCCGCACTTGACTCGCTCGATTCTGGTGAAATGGCAGCCACGCAAACGGGTGATTCGGGTGACTTGGCTTCAAGTCTGGTCGAGTTGGATCGGCACTTGGACGGTCAAGAAATAGAACTAACGTCCATGGATCAAAAGTCCACTCAGCAGCCCAATTCCGGCAAAGAAGCAAGTACAGCAAACGATCCTTCACAGCTGGCGACACACCTTGACAATTCGGAACAAAGCTCTGACATAGAGGTCTCATCCCAAGGTGCCTCGGACAACGACGGTAATTCAGTGCTCAAGGGAGGAGAACCCACACAAGAGGGTCGACACGCTGAACCCAATCGACAACCAGCAGATCCGGAAGATGAAGACCAATTACTCAAGCAACTGAGAGAAGCCGCTGAAAAGGAATCCAATCCACGAACGAAAGAAGCGCTGTGGGACCAATACTATGAATACTTGGACAATCGCAAGAAGCGTTAATCAGATGATGCGCAGACTAGTACTCCCTCTCGTCCTAGCTATCGGGCTAAGCTCTTGTCTGCACGCACAAGGTGTACGAGTTGGACCACAACCTATCCCTCAAAAACCTTCGAATGTGGACGTCTACGAGTCTGAAGGATTTCTAAAGACTCGAATGAATATTCCTTCCCTGCGGCTGGCAATTCCTGTACTGGATCCAGGCATCCCGCAGAGTACCGAAGAACAAACCAATCAAGGCATTTGGCCGGAACTTCGAAAAAGCGAATCGGTTTGGGCAGCTTTCAAACTGAAGGAGTGGATACACCGCTATAACCAGTTTGATTCCATAGTCGTATCCGCGGACGCGTCTGTGAGCGCAGATGTCTACTTCATAGGACGAATCGAGAGATCCGACGGCGAAACCATGCGCATCAACTACCAGGTTGTCGATGCAACTGGGGATGTGTGGCTTCCTGACATGTCCGATTCCCACAGAGTCGAAATTGGATGGCATCAGCGACACGAGGGGACCGGCCAAGATCCATTTGATCCACTTTACAACGAAATCGCCGAAACTGTGTATGAGGCACTAAAGGATCGCGGAAAAGCACACGTAGAAAAACTTGAGCGTGAGTCACGCAGAAGTGACCAAGAAGAACGCCGGCTTACCGACTTGGAGCGAATTGCTGTGACTCGCGACCTGGCGTTTGCCCGATTTCTTTCTCCTCGTGAATTCGGAGACGCACTGGTAGCAACAAACGGCAGGTACGAGATTCAATACTTGCCGCAAACCGAAGGCAGCGATTGGGCGCGAATTGGAAGCATACAAGTGCGGGAAGATGACTTTGCCAACGTAATCGAGAGGTACTACGCAGAGTTCGCCAATACCATCAAGGAGGAGTACGCGCAATGGCAAAGGGATTCATTTCCCATAGCGCGTGAGCTACGCATTGCGAAGAGAAACAGGACATTGCAGGGAATCGCTGGCGCCGCGTTGGTTGTAGCTTCTGTAGCGGCTGAGAGAGACGGCGCTGCAGCCGAAGGCGATGGGTCGGCACAATTGGGCACCAGAGTGGGTGCAGCGTTGGGCGGTTCTCTCCTCGTTTCCAGCTTTGTGAATAACGAGCGTCGCAAAGTAGCGGTAGCGGAAATCAATGAGCTGGGCGGCAGCCTCCACAATTCCTTGAGACCGACTCGAGTGGATCTCAACGGCAAAATAGTGACTCTTTCAGGGACCGTTCATGACCAGTTCACACAATGGCGAACCATGCTTACGGAAATGTACGAGTCCTCCGAACAAGATATTGAGTCGGTACAGATTCTCGGACAGGAAGAAAACGTTACGTCGGAGTAAGACGGTGCAGTTTTCGCTACGCGATCCAGTGTACGTAGCCTGCCTACTTGCTTGGGTGCTTCTGCTTATATCACCCCAAAGCTCTATTGCACAAGAAGTCGAAGCCATTGACTGCGAGGGAGAGTGGGCCGACTCCCCACTGTGCAAGGAACGAGAGAAAGCCATAGAAACTAGGGCACGCGTCGAAGCCTTGCTGGAAGAATTGCCAATCGTCGCCAATCCTCCTTGGGATAGCGCAATTTATGAAACAGCAATGGCTGACTTTGAGAAGGGCCAGACGCAATATCAAGAGCAATTCTTCGGCGATGCAGCATCCAAGTTCGAGGGAGTTGTAACGGCACTGCTGGGCATCAAAGAGGAATTTGAAACGGCATCGTCGCGACTGTTTGCAGATGCCTTTGCATTCTTGGACAACGAAGACTATGCCTACGCACTATCTCACTTTGAACAACTTGCGACTTGGGTACCCCAGTCGAATGAAGTCGCCGATGGACTCCATCGAGCAGAAACCGGGACCCAATTGGCCACATTGGTTGACCGGATTGACGAACTCGTAGAAGGTGGATCGATCGACGAAGCCGATCTGGAACTAAGTAAGTTTCCAGAGGGCTATTGGACCAAACGAATCGCCGATGCCAAAGGCAGGATCACTCAACATCGACACACACAATCGTTCAACTCAATGATGTCGGAGGGGCTGAGTAACCTCGACGGCGGTCGTTGGTTGCAAGCCAAACAGCACTTTGCCAAAGCTCTCAGCTTGTCACCGGACTCTATTGCAGCAAAGGAAGCGCTGGCTGATGCTGAAAGTCGGCTCGCGCATCACAATTTCCAACTTCTAACTGAAGAGCTCGCGACTCTCCGTACATTGGAACGATGGGAATCCATGCTTCCCATTATTGTCAAGATGAATCAGATGGATCCCGAAGACCACGGGTCTGCCGACACTGGGGCAGAAATTGAATCTCTCTTGAACATGGACAAACGACTTGCTGAAGCACTTGACGGTGTGTCAAACACCATGAACAAGCAAACACGTGACGGCATCCGCGAGCTACTGGATGAATCAAGCGAGCATATCGAACATGCACGAATAGCAGAAAAACGGACGGCCTTAGCCAAAGAATTCGAGCGCTTTACTACACCTGTCTCCGTCACGCTAGTCTCGGACCGAAAGACGCAAGTATCAATTCGACCTGGGCGCAAACTTGGAACGTTTTCCAAGAAAGTGATCTCTGTATATCCGGGTTCCTACGAGCTTATCGGCATTAGAAAAGGTTTTCGTGAAGCACGGCAGTCCATCTCAATTGAACCGGGCTCCAAACCTATAGAAATTCGCGTTGTTTGCGATGTCAGATTCTGATCGAGAACACAGCGACACTGGGATCGACCTTAACAGGATCGGTAAAGAGAGACGCGCTCGAGCCTTGGTCCTTGTCGCGGTCCTCATAGTGATTGTGGCAGTACCTGTCGTACTGTTCGGCACAACAGCCTTTCACGTAAAAGTCAGTCCTGAACGGGCACAAAACAACGCTCGCATGTCGGCCATCGATGGATTGACTGTCGTGGTTGGCAATCGGGTACTACTCTTTGGACAATCCGCCACGCTTGTAGTGGATGCATCAGGTTTCCATCCTCAGGAGACCCGAATCGACCGAAGTCAGCAGTCCCGCATACTCGAGCTTGCATTAGCACCGCTACCGGGCAAGGTCACCTTCCAAATTCACGCGGATTCGGAGGTGTTCCTCAAGGTCAACAACGAAGACGTGGCCGGAACAGTGCCGCTGACGCTTGAGTTGCAATCGGGAGTGTACATCGCTGAAGTTAGTGGTCGCGAAATAGCCCCTCTTAGGCAAGAGTTTCAAGTTGCTGGCTTCGGAGAGACTCAAGAAATTACCCTAGTCACAGAACCGAGCTTGAGTTCGCTCACAATTCAAACCCAACCGGAAACGGCTTTGATTGAACTTAATGGAGAACTCGTTGGCCAAGGGGCTTTTGGTGGTCGCGTACCGACGGGCGAGCTTCAAATCCGAGTGGCGGATACCAACTACTTTAGTTACGAAAACACCATAGCAATTGCCGCAAACCAAGAAGTGAATCTCGGCACTGTAACGCTCCGTCCCAAACCGGCAACTGTCAGCATAAGTAGCTCCCCAAAGGACGCTCTGATACTTGTAGATGGAGAGTTCGTAGGCAGTACACCCACATCGATAACTGTTGAAGCCAATATGGACGTTGAAATCACTGTTCGCAAATCAAACTTTGAGACTCAAACTGCGACACTTCGGTTCGAACCAGGTCAAGTTGACCAGCAATCGTTCAACCTGAATCCCCTTTTCATTCAAGTAAACGTTTCATCTACTCCGCAAGCTAGCGTCTGGTTGAACGAAAGCAAGATCGGAAACTCCCCCTTGACATTGGACGCTGAGGTCAATGACGTGTTAAGAGTGACGAAGGATGGATTCGCAACACAGAGCTTCACCGTTAGTTCTGCCGATTACCCCAAGAAAGACTTGTCAGTGGTGTTGATTGACGAGTTGCAGGACCGGTATGACAAAGCTCCCACTCAGACTACTGTCAGCGAATCAATTGCTCTACGAAAAATGCCACCTCTCGCATTTCAAGTCTCACTGCGACCCAGTGCGTCGGGATTGAGTGAGGCAGCTACTCGCGAAATCGAACTTACGAGGGCATACTACTTGAGCATCCATGAAATTCGACGGAAGGAGTACGCTCTTTTTGATGGGACTTCAGCGGTCAATAAGGACGAGGAAGAGCTTCCTGTCACCGATATTTCGTGGACTGACGCGGCGAAGTTCTGCAATTGGCTTAGTGCCGAGGATGGATTGGATCCAGTCTATGTGTTCTTGAGCGATGGAACCGTGCAGATTGACACCAATGCCCTAGGCTACAGACTGCCAACGGAAGCCGAGTGGGAAGCCGCATCACAATACAGCACCGAAAGCGGCGGAGTGATCGGAGTTTATCCTTGGGGTACTGGAGAAGAGCCGAGCAGCGGCTCGGGAAACTTCTCTGGCCGGGAGTCGCGGCACGACATGCATCCTTTTCTTGAGAGTCACCTGGACAATCATGTGGGATTAGCTCCCGTCGGCTCCTATCGACGCAATCAGAACGGTTTCCACGATCTAGCAGGAAACGTCTCAGAGTGGGTTCAAGACTACTACGAGAGCACTGCAAGCGGCTACAACCAACCTCTGGTAGATCCGCTTGGCCCTGAGTCAGGAATGGACCGCATGGTCAAAGGGGGAAATTTTCGCTCACACGACATCAGCGAAATGCAAGTAAATGCACGAAGAATCGTTGGTTACAAAGACGAAACTGTAGGGTTTAGGGTGGCTAGATGGCTATGGTAGGAGACATCTCGAGGCTACTGGCTACAGGTCTCCTAATCCTGCTGGCTAGTCCTATTGTGATTGCGCAAGACGAAGAATCAACGGATCCGGCGCCAAAGGAGCATGAACAGGACAATGCTGACACCGACCAACCTGAGAACGCGGATGCGGAACCAGAACAGACTGCTTCAGAACCGGAACAGGCCGAAAGTGAAGATTCCGACGAGGGTGAGAACGTCCCCTACAAACGGCTCCCCCTACAAGGACGTATGGGCCCCAATCAAAATGTAGACTTGCCCCAAGACATCTAGATTTCGTATATGTCCACAAACAACTCACGAAATGTGACCACTCGCGGTTTGAGGAGATTTGTAGCTCGCTACGGACTCTCCATAGACTTAGTTGGATTGTTTCTAAGCTTCGTCGTCGTACATATGCTCTACGTCGTCTTCATTGGCCCAGCTGCAGATCAGGCAATTGCGCTAGCCGAAAGTGCTGGAACCGTACCGGATCGCACGCTTGCGGTAGTCTTCAAGGACCTCGAACAGGAGATGTGCCTAATCCTCACGCTTTGGTGCATTTGGCTGTGGTTCTTCCGCTATCGCTTGTTTCAAAGTGAGAGCTACCTACTGGAACTGGATATTCTGAGACTCGACCGGTTGGATGCAGAAGCCGATCATGAAGACACGCCTTTGTTGGATTTCGTAGATACGCGTGTGCAGCAACTCCGGGCATCGATGCAAGGGTCCCAGCTAATTGAGGCGCTCGATCTTGCAGTTCAACGAATTCGACTGAACCAAAATTTTCACGAAGCCAACGATGTCGCAGTTGAAGCCTGCGATTTGCATCTGGAGTTGCTGAATTCAAGACTGTCGATATCCAAGTACATCCTCTGGGCAATTCCTTCCATTGGATTTCTCGGGACTGTACGCGGCATCAGCGAAGCGCTGTCAAAAGCGCATGAAGCCATGGCAGGCGACATATCTGGAATTGGTGCAAGTCTTGGAGTGGCATTCAATTCCACGTATGTGGCATTATTTCTGAGCTTATTGCTGATGTTGATCTCCAACGCGCTACAAGGTAGGGAGGAACGGCTTGTCGCGCGGTTCAAACACTTCGTTTCCTCGACATTCATTCCGGTGTTGAGCACTCGTTTGACCGAAGGGTCGATTACGAGAGATCCATCGGCACCTACGTCCATTGAGCAATAAGGTCCGCAGCAACGATGCGGTAGGTTTTTCACTCTCCTTCCTTGACGTACTGAGTTGCGGCCTCGGAGCCGCAATATTGCTATTGCTCGTTGTCAAGCACGGTACAACTGATGTGCCCATTGACACCGAGGCCTACGTTGCGACTCAAACCACAAGGATTCAACAGGAATTGGACGATCTGCTTGAGCGCAAATCTCACCTAGACGAAAAACTGCAGGACGCCGTACAAGGCATAGAGCAAGCAGTCGGCGCAAAAGCAGCATTAGCTCAATCCCAAGATCAAACTATAAAGGAGTTGCGGAGTCAACTTGCAGCGCTAAGTGCTGCTCAGGCCGAGTTGCAATCTGCGAACGACGAACTAAAGGAACTACAGGCCGTACCTACGGAGCAACCAGAACCTCAGACAGGATCTACGGGACATCTTGGCGGCTTAGCGATAGCCCAATCCCGCGTGGTGATACTCTTGGATAAATCAGCGAGCATGCTAGACCGCTCGCTAGTAGAGATCGTGCGGCTGCGTGTTGCCGATTCCAATACCAAACTAGCAGCCGAAAAGTGGTCTACAGCACGAAAGACCGCTGAGTGGGTATACAAGCAAGTTCAAGATCAGGGACAGTTCCAACTCCTGTCATTCAGCAACTCTGTCACTGACATTGCAAACAATGTCATCGACCCAACGCAAACTACCAATTGGTTGGAGAAGGGAGCAAAGGGGATTAAGCTCTCGGACATTCGATCGACACTTGCAGGCTTACAAGCGGATGGACCTACGAATCTGGAACTGGCGTTTGAAGCGATATCCAGTTTGCGGCCTCGACCAAATCAGGTTGTCTTGATAACGGATGGACTCCCTACCGTACCTGAAGGCATTGCACTCGGGCGAATTCGCGGATGTCCCACTCCACGTGGAACCAGCACACCTATTCTGTCTCCTCGCTGCCGTAAAGGCATCTTTGATCGAGCGGTTGCTAAGTTTTACAGAACCTTCCGTTCCACCGAAATGCACGTAGTTCTACTCCCGCTCGATGGCGATGCACAGGCCATGTTCGCCTATTGGAATCTTGCTGCGACGACAGGAGGAAGGGTACTCACTCCTGCTAAGGGATGGCCTTGGTAGACACTGCATAGTTTGACGATTACTTGAATGTCGCATCCAAAAAACGAGAGAAATGAACCCACATCCCTGAGCTTTCTGGATGTTATCGCTTGCGCATTCGGAGCTATAGTGATCCTCGTGCTCATTCTCCCTATAGGAAGACAAACTGTCTCCGAAACCGAACCCGTCTCGGTAGCGTCCATGGGCCGAATCTTATTTCTAATTGACACGACGCAAGAAGAAATCTCGTCGTTGCAAGCACAAATCGAATCTAGTGAAACGCTCTTGGCCAGCATCCAAGCTGAATCCGCAACAATATCAGATGCGACCAAACTGATTTCGAATGCGGTAAACGACGCAGTGGAGCAAACAGCTGATGTGGAGGCAAGGCGTTCAGCATTGGCAACGACTCGATCCATTCTCGAGAACATTCAGCCTCAGGGACCCTCTACAGAGCAAGTTGAAACTGAACTTGCAGGGATTCCTGTAGATTCAGAATACTTGGCTTTTGTAATCGACACTTCTGGAAGCATGCAAACCATTTGGGATGTAGTCCTCAAGGAAATTGAGCGCTTCTGGCTGCTCTATCCCGAAATTAAGGGCTTCCAGGTGATGAACGACAATGGAAGCTACCTCTACAGGCACACGAAAGGACGTTGGATTCCGGATTCGACGAGCGCTCGAAAAAGGGCTTTGCGTCGTACAAGAATCTGGTTGGGCTTCTCAAACAGCAGCCCTGTTGAAGGAATAATTCAAGCTGTAGACGATTTGTACCGTGATGGAATCAAGATGGCGATAGTTGTAGTCGGCGACGACTACCAAGGGGCAAGCTTCCAGGGAGTGCTGGACCAAATCGACCGAAAGGTCCAATCTAGATCTATCAAAGAGGGAGAGCTGCGCATACACGCGATTGGATTCTGGAATCGAGCAAGTGTCGCTGCGCCGGAAAGTTTCGGCGTTCTGATGCGCGAACTTACACAAAGAAACGATGGTGCGTTTGTGGCTCTAGAGGCGCGAAACAGCAATCCACTTCCGATTCCATTTCTGCGCTAACAAAGCACCGAGAGTGTCTAGAGACAAAACACTTGGCCAAAATGCCTTTCATACTAAGTTTCAATTTCCAATGCCAACGAACATTGCTTGATTGCCGGAATGTATTTACTGCTCAATTAATGCCTTTGGTTTCATTCTTGATGATGAGCAATGCTAGCCCTAGCCTAGGCACAAAGACACAGGAGATGCTGTTACAGCTAACCAATGGGTACTTGGGTGTATCACTAGAAGAAAGTTGAATAGTTTTGCACAATAGAACAATTGAGGGAACCAAGCATGGACATTGGGTGCTCTGATTGTGCATGCAGTAGCAATATACCCTGCGACTAGTCCTCCTACTTCATGAGGAGTCACCGGAGCTTGACATGAAGCACTGTATTGGTGCTCTCGCAGTAGCCGACATGACAATAGCACGACCTTTTCTAGGTTGTGTTCTGACATGTGCGCTTGTCCTACTCGCCGGTTGCGGCGGTGGAGGCGGCGGCGGCAACCAAGATCCTGACGAACCGATCGACACTGACGACGATACTCCGCTTGAGCCCGTCTTGAACGAAACAGGTATCACCTTCGTTCATGACACTGAGTCTGGTTTGACCCGTCGCATCGTCGGATCGGCCGACGAGTTTTCAGATCCCCAGTCGTTCAGTACTGGAGTTGCTGCTGGCGACTACGACCAAGACGGAGATTCCGACCTCTATATCGTTGGACGGGTCACTGATCCAAACCATTTATATGAAAACCAAGGAGACGGCACATTTCGGGAAGTGGGTGAAGCGCTTGGAGTGAACAAGCGACATTGGGGCAGTGGGCCCGCGTTCGGCGATATCGATGGTGACGGCGACCTCGATTTGTTTGTCGGTGCGGTCGAAGGTGATCCCATCTATTTGTTCGAAAACCGGATTAACGAGAGCGAGGGTAGCTTTGTCGACATTACCTCCTCGACTCTCATACAGATGAGAGCCGACAATACGGTTTCTGCAATGTTCTACGACTACGATTTGGACGGCAACATTGACCTATTCACAACCCACTGGGGATCCCGGTGGTCACCCGGCTTGGATACCGAGTACATATGGCGCAACAACGGCGATAGGACCTTTAGCAGTGTCAGCCTTCAAGCGCGCGTCGCATTTGTCGAAAAGGAATTCGATTGGAGCTTTACCCCAAACATGACGGATATTGACGGCGACGGAGATGCAGACTTCCTGCTGGCCTCTGACTTTGTAACAAGCGAGATATTTGTAAACAATGGCGACGGCACCTTCATTCGAGCCACCGATCGAAATGTACTTGTAGACCAGTCTGGCATGGGCGCAGCGGTGGCCGATTTCGACAATGACGGAGATATGGATTGGTTCATAACCTCCATATACGACATCGACTTTCCCCAAGGATCACGATTTGGCAATCGTCTCTATCGCAATCTCGGCGATGGAAGCTATGAGGATGCCACGGATGAATCCGTAACCGCCAATGGAGACTGGGGTTGGGGAGCATGCGCAGCGGACTTCGACCAGGATGGCTATATAGACCTCATGATGGTCAACGGTTGGGCGCTTGTCGGCAAGGACTACCGGGATCGACCTTTGCGCTTTTGGCGCAATCTTGGAACGGGTCTTGAGTTTCGCGAGATGGGCGAGATTGTTGGAATGACCAACGATGGCCAGGGCAGAGGTCTCGTGTGCTTCGATTCCGACGGGGATGGTGATCAGGACGTAATTCTGGTAAACAACAGCGAAGACCACATCGTCTACTATCGCAACCAAACAGACAACGGAAACAACTACCTAATAGTCGAGCTAGAGGGACTGAATCGCAATCGATTTGGAGTTGGCGCCAGGATTACGGTAACGACTGAAGCAGGATCTCAGATCCGTGACTTGGGTGGAAGCAACAACTACGTTTCGCACAATCCCCTAGAGGCACATTTTGGTCTAGGAACTGCAACTTCTGCGGACGTCAATGTACTGTGGCCAGATCAAACGACGTCGTCTTTGGAGGCAGTTGCCGTGAACCAAGTGCTGTCGATCCAGGCCACGCAAGTCGCACTGCGGCTAACTGTCGTACAAGGCGAAGGAACTGGCACCTACGACGAAGGAGATTCGATCGAAATCAACGCTCGCCCGGCGGATCACGGGTACTTTTTCTCTCATTGGACCAGCAGCGGCGGCGGTGCGTTTGCCGATGTAAATTCATCCACTACCACTTTCTCCATGCCAGACGAAGCGGTAACTGTTGTTGCGCACTATATTCCGGGAGTCTCTCCAGACGAAGATGTTTCTGTGGCTCGACGCTGGAACGAAGTGCTGCTTCAATCCATACGCAATGATTGGGCTCGCCCAACGGTTCACGCTAGAAATCTCTTCCACACCTCCGCAGCCATGTACGACGCATGGGTTGCCTACTCAACCCGATCGGAACGTGAGAGCACATGGCTGCTCGGCCAGCAACAACGCAACTTTAGCTGTGCTTGGGACGGTCGCTCCACCGACGCCGATGACCAAGCCATCGAAGAAATGCGCAATGAAGCAATCAGCCATGCCGTGTATCGCATCATTCGCCATCGCTTCCAGCTCTCGCCGCGAGCAAGCCAAATTCGGACAGATGCGGACTCACTTATGGGATTCTTTGGTTACGACCTAACCAACGAATCTACGGATTGGGAGAGCGACTCGCCTGCTGCGTTGGGTAACCACATTGGCGGTTGCTATATCGATTTTGGTAGTAGCGACGGAGCGAACGAAGCGAACGACTATGCAAACCTCTCGTATCAGCCCGTAAATCCTGCATTGGAACCACATCGTCCCGGCAATCCCAACATCGTGGATCTCAATCGGTGGCAGCCGTTGGCTCTGGAAACGTTCGTGGACCAAGCAGGCAACCCGGCTACCAACAACCAGCCTGACTTTCTTAGCCCCGAGTGGGGAGTCGTCTGGCCATTTTCCTTGGATGACGAAGACCTTACGAAATACGTACGTGATGGCTTCGAGTATTGGGTCTACCACGACCCCAGCGGACCACCATTGGCAGGAGAATCATCGCTATCGGCGGATGCCTACCAATGGGGATTTTCTCTTGTGTCTATTTGGTCCGCACATTTGGGTTTGGATGACGAGGTCATGTGGGACATATCTCCTGCGTCACTTGGAAATATCCAGGAATTTCCTATCAGCTCCGAGTATGACAGCTACGAGACTTTCTACGATCTCGAAAACGGCGGAGATCCAAGCCAAGGCTATAGCAGCAATCCAGTCACCGGAGAACCCTACGAGCCCCAAATGGTACCGCGCGGTGACTACACGCGTGTTCTGGCAGAGTTCTGGGCTGACGGTCCCGATTCGGAGACACCACCGGGTCATTGGTTCACAATAGCCAATGAGGTCAACGACCATACACTGCTTGAAAAGAGATTAGGCGGTACAGGACCCATCCTTGATGACCTTGAATGGGACGTCAAGGTGTATTTCACCCTCGGCGGAACGATGCACGACGTGGCGATTGCAGCGTGGGGCATAAAGGGATGGTACGACTACATTCGGCCCATTTCAGCAATTCGCGCAATGGCAGACCGGGGCCAAAGTTCGGATGCGGACAGCGCAAACTACGATACAGGGGGAATTCCACTTGTAGATGGGTTCATTGAGCTCGTATCCTCCGGAGACGACCTGGCTGGTGAGGAAAACGAGCATGTAGACAAGATCAAGCTATTTGCTTGGCGTGGTCCCGACTATATCGACGATCCAGCCGTTGACGCCGCGGGCGTGGGATGGATTCTTGCCGAGAATTGGTGGCCCTACCAACGGCCTACATTTGTAACGCCACCGTTTGCGGGGTTTGTTTCAGGCCATTCCACTTACTCCCGTGCGGCAGCAGAGGTGCTAACGGGATTGACAGGTTCGGAGTACTTTCCAGGAGGAATGAGCCAATTCGAGATCAAAGCCAATGAGTTTCTAGTTTTCGAAGAAGGACCGTCAGTGGACATGACTCTGCAGTGGGCAAAGTATTACGACGCGTCTGACCAATGCAGCTTATCAAGGATCTGGGGAGGCATTCATCCCCCAGCCGATGACATTCCGGGCAGGATCATTGGCACAAGCATAGGTAAGAAGTCGCTTGAGCATGCGATGCGATATTTCAACGGCGAAGCAAACTAGACCGCAAGTTCGTTAGTGCTTGCTGCGGAACATGGCTTGAAAAATCTTCAACGACTCGAGCCGATACGCAAGACACAGTCAGCCATCGTCTATGCTAGATCGCGACAGTCTCGTGAATTGCGCCAACCGGGTACCCACGGCTTTGACGAGGGAAGCCCGTAACTCATGGCAGGACCATAAGCATATTTCAAACCTCGACTCAATCAGCTTGGGCTCGTCTCGACCGCCCAGCACGTCCATGTAGTCTCTCTCATGAGGATACGTGTAGTGTTCGGATGTTCGACAATGTGGCTTGACGTTCTGTGACAACCTACTTCATCAGACGATTCCTGTTGATCATTCCAACTTTCATCGGAGTGACAATTCTGGTCTTCACGTTGACGCGACTGGTACCAGGTGGACCCATTGAACGCATGTTGAACGAAGCTGCCCTGGCCGGTTCAGAAGGCGCAACGTCAATATCAACGGAGTATGGCGGACAAGGCGGCAGTACTTTGTCGGAAGAACAAATGGAAGTGCTGCGCCGGTACTACGGATTCGACAAACCCATTCTCGTTAGCTACGGTCATTGGCTTAGCCGGGTAATTGTCTTGGACTTGGGGACATCCACACGTTACACGGAGCCAGTGTGGGACATCATTCGTTCACGCTTGCCGATTTCAATGTTCTACGGAATAGCTACGTTAATTCTCACCTATGGGGTCTGCATTCCTCTCGGCATTGCGAAGGCGATAAAACACCGGACCGCATTCGACAATGTGAGTTCTGCGCTCGTGTTTCTCGGGTACGCCATCCCAAATTACGTCGTCGCGATCGGTCTGTTAACCATCTTTGCAGCAAATCTAGAGTGGTTTCCACTGAGTGGATTTGTTAGCGAAAACTTCGACGAATTGTCGCCGGTTGGCAAAGTCGCGGATGTGTTCTGGCATGCAGCGCTGCCACTCGTCGCCTACGTTGCAGGTAGCTTCGCGTTTACAACGATGCTGATGAAGAATTCGCTAATGGACAATCTAGCCGCGGACTACGTGAGAACGGCTATCGCCAAGGGGCTGAACTTTCGGTCGGCCGTGTTCCGCCACGCACTAAGAAACAGCCTTATCCCCATTGCAACATCCTTTGGCAACAACATCTCGCTGATCATCACAGGCTCATTCCTAATCGAAAAAATCTTCAACATCGATGGTTTCGGTCTACTCGGATTCGAGTCTCTTGTCGAACGGGATTACCCCGTCGTCATGGGAATACTCGTAATTTCCTCTCTCCTGTTCGTCATTGGCAACATACTTTCCGACATATGCGTGGCAATCGTTGACCCGCGGGTCAAGTTTGGAGCCGATGGGTCCAATCAGTAACAAACTCAAGTGATGCTCGATCCTCAAACTGTCAAGCAATGGAAGAGATTTCGCTCGATCAAACGCGGTTATTGGTCCGCCATTGTGCTGTTTACGCTGGTCGCTCTAAGCATGGTTGCTGAACTCCTCGTAAACAGTAGAGCATTAGTTGTTTCCTACGAGGGTAACTGGCACTTCCCAACGTATGGCCGAATAATTCCCGGAGAGACCTTTGGACTTGACTACGACTACGAGACCAACTATCGAGAGTTGCAGCAGAAATTCAATGAGGAAGCAACTGGAAATTGGGTGCTGATGCCCCTCGTCCCGTTCAATCCATTCGAGAATGACCTGCGCACGGACACGTTTCCGCCCTATCCCCCTTCCCTCGAAACACGACACTATCTTGGGACTGACTCAACAGGACGGGACATCGCTGCGCGTTTAGTCTATGGGTTCAGGATCGCCATGGGATTTGCAGCTGTGCTGCTTGTCTGCAGCTACGCTGCAGGAATACTTGTCGGGTGCGCCATGGGGTATTGGGGAGGTGTGTTCGATTTGCTGTTCCAGCGATTGATTGAAATCTGGAATACGATCCCTTTTCTATATGTCATCATGATCGTCGCGAGCGTCGTCATTCCAACATTCTGGACTCTGGTCACCGTCATGGTGATTTTCGGCTGGACGACCATGACTTGGAACATGCGCACATCCACCTACAAGGAAAAGGCTAGGGAATACGTCAATGCGGCGAGGGCTCTGGGTGCGAACAACTCACGTGTGATTGGAATTCACATACTGCCAAACACGATTTCCGTGATCGTTACATTCATCCCGTTTTCCATCGCCAGTGGCATTGCCTCACTAACGGCATTGGACTATTTGGGATTTGGACTTCCGCCTCCGACGCCAAGTTGGGGTGAATTGCTATCTCAAGGCACCGAGAACCTTGAGTCAGTTTGGATCGTAAGCTCAGTAGGAATCGCCATCGTCGCCGTGTTGTTGATGGTTACTTACATTGGTGAAGCGATTCGAGAGGCATTCGACCCTAAGAAATTCACATACTACGAATAGGCAACTAAAACCATGAAACTTTCGAATCCTTCGTTCCGACCCATAGCCGTCTTCGGTCTGTTCCTCGTTTTCTTGGGAGGTTGCAGTGGCGATAGCCATGACAGAGAGGTCGCTGAAGTTGATGGGCCCGCGGTGACAGACGAGACCGAAGAGACCGAGGAGATTACAGATACCACCTATGTTGAGTTGCCACCAATTTCTGTCAAAGAAGGCGATGGGTTGCCCCTCGAACTGCCGCCCGACCTAGTGTGGCTAACCAACAATGAAGATCCTGAATATGCCTCTCCCAATGCTATCCGAGGTGGTGTGTTCCGTACCTGGATTCTGAGTTTCCCCTTGACCTTGCGATTGGTGGGGCCCGATTCAAATGGCAGTTTTGCCGGATTCACCCGTGCCAATCAATTGGGACCTGTATCTCACCACCCGCAAACCGGCAGACCAATTCCGATGCTTGCGACTCATTGGGCATTTGGTGAGGATGGACGAACCATTTTCTACCGAATCAATCCCAATGCACGTTGGTCTGATGGATTTCCCGTAACTGCCGACGACTTTGTCTTTTCGATTCAGTTCCATAGATCAGAACAAATAGTGGCTCCTTGGTACAACAACTACTACACCGAACGGATTCGCGATGTCAGGAAGTACGACACGCTCACCTATGGCGTTCAAGGAGCCGACGCCAAACCACAAGAGGAAATGCACTATTTCTACGGTATTGGTCCCAAACCGGCACACTTCCACAAGATGAGCAACAACTGGGTCAGCGAATACAACTGGAAGCCCCAGCCCACAACAGGACCCTACCACATCGGAGAAGTGGATAAGGGAAATTTCATCGATCTTGACCGAACCGAGGATTGGTGGGGCGATGACATGCGCTATCTGCGCCATAGATTCAATCCTGACACCGTTCGCATCAGGGTGATTCGCGACGTCAACGCAGCGTGGCAACACTTTCTCAAAGGCGAAATTGACACGTTCAACATCACAATACCTGAATACTGGCACGACAAGACTCAGCACGAAGTGTTTGACAACGGTTATGTCGGGAAATATTGGTTCTACAACCAGTTGCCCCTAGCATCGACCGGCGTGTATCTCAACTCCGCGGATCCGCTTCTGTCCGACAGGAACATTCGATTGGGTATTGCACATTCGCTAAATTTCAGTCGCCTAATAGAGACCATACTTCGCGGTGACTACGAGCGAATGGAGACATTTCAACTGGGATTTGGTGCCTACGACAATACCTCGATCGAACCCAGAGAGTTTGACCTGAAAAAGGCCAAGGAGTACTTTGAAGCAGCGGGATTCGATGAACGGGACGCACGAGGGATTCGTGTTCGCCAGGAAGAGAATGGGCATGTAACCAGACTGGCTTTCCGCGTCACCTACGGCCGTCCAGAACACACGGACCGACTCGTGGTATTGAAAGAGGAAGCCAAGAAAGCGGGGCTTGAATTGCAGCTGCAGCTGTTGGACAGTGCTGCCTCGTTCAAGCAAATGTTGGAAAAGAAGCACCAGATTGCTTGGATGGGTTGGGCATCGTCTGGAGTCGCGCCCCGATATTGGGAGCACTTCCATTCCGTGAATGCCAACGTGACGCAAACCAACAACATTACCAACCATGCCAATCCAGAAATGGACAAGCTCATCATCCAGTTTCGAACTTCCGCGGACCGCTCAGAGCGCATTCGTCTTGCTCACCAGCTCGAGCAGATGGTTCATGACTCCGCCGTAATGATTCCCCGTACGAAAGCTCCGTTCAACCGCGACGCGGCTTGGCGATGGATAGAACTTCCAGAATGGCGTGGAACAAGAAGGAGCACATCGTTGTTCAACAGCCAGCCACCCTCCGGAATGTATTCCGGCGGCGGACTGTTCTGGATCAACGAGGAACGCAAGACAGAAATACTAAATGCTAAGAAGAACGGCGACACGTTTCCCGTGTTGGAAGTTATCGACCAAACCTACCGCCTCTAGTTTGTCTCAAGCACACCAATGCCATTGCTGAGCGTACAGGACCTCTCGATCGCCTTCGCAACCGACGAGGGCGTGGTAGATGTCGTCGATCGCGTCGCGCTTGAGTTGGACCAAGGCGAAACACTGGGTCTGGTCGGAGAATCCGGATGCGGCAAAAGCGTTACCGCATTGGCATTGATGGGATTGCTTCCACAACCATCAGGACGAATTTCCAGCGGCACAATCACTCTTGGAGGCCAAGACCTTCTTGGAATTTCCGAGCAGGAAAGGCGCAGTGTGCGTGGTCGACGCATTTCCATGATTTTTCAAGAACCGATGACGGCGTTGAATCCAGTGCAACGAATCGGCAATCAGTTGATGGAATCCATTCGTTTGCACAGGCCTGAAGCTGACAAGGACGAAGGCTATGGCGAATGCATCAAGATCCTTGAACAAGTCGGCATTCCCGACCCGAGTCAACGCCTATCTGAATATCCCCATCAACTGTCGGGCGGCATGAGACAGCGTGTGATGATTGCCATGGCATTGATTCACGTTCCCGACATTCTCATCGCCGATGAACCAACAACGGCATTGGATGTGACAATTCAGGCTCAAATCTTGGAACTCATCGCTGAACTGCAAAAGGTCAACGGCATGTCTGTGATTTTCATCACCCACGATCTTGCGGTAATTGCTGAGATCGCGGATCGAGTGTGCGTAATGTATGCGGGACGGATTGTTGAAGAATCAACGGCTCCCGAATTGTTTGAAAGCCCAATGCACCCCTATACAAGGGGTTTGTTGAATTCGATACCGAAATTGGAGGGAACGCCAAAGACTCAGTTGGCTACGATTCCGGGATTGGTTCCCAGCTTTCAAGACATGCCATCGGGTTGTCGTTTTCGCAATCGATGTTCGTATGCGCAGGCTCTGTGTGCTGACGAGATACCCAAGTTTCGCAAAGAAGGAACAACCCACTCCGTGGCTTGCCACTATTGGCACAAGCAACTCGAGCAGCAAACGTGAGCGACACAAACGAATCGCCGCTCATTGAAGTCACGGGACTGACGAAACACTATCCTGTGCGAGCAGGTGTGATTCCAAAGACAGTTGGGCACGTTCATGCCGTCGACGAGGTTTCCTTTACGTTGCGCAAGGGTGAGACGCTTGGTCTCGTAGGCGAGTCTGGCTGCGGAAAAAGCACGGTGGGCAAGACCTTGCTTCGACTGGAGAAACCAACCAAAGGAAGTGTTCGCTTCAACGGCGTGGATATCACGACGATGAAGCGAAGAGAATTGCGTGCACTCAGGAGACACATCCAAATCATCTTTCAGGACCCATTTGAGTCTCTAAATGCCCGTCACACGGTTGGGAAGATATTGTCAGAGCCGTTTGTGATTCACCGCATTGGCACATTGGCCGAACGCAGGGAACGTGTTTCAGAATTGCTTCATCGCGTCGGTTTGGATGAGTCCGCGGCAAGTCGATTTCCACACGAATTCTCGGGGGGACAACGCCAGAGAATTGGCATAGCTCGGGCCATTGCACTGCGACCTCAACTCATCGTCTGCGACGAAGCCGTGTCCGCTTTGGATGTGTCGGTGCAGTCCCAAATAATCAATCTCTTGCTCGATCTCCAGCAGGAAATGCACCTAGCACTAATCTTCATCGCCCATGACCTTGCCGTTGTCAAGCATGTGTCGGACCAAATTGCTGTTATGTACCTTGGTCAGGTGGTTGAAGAAAGGACTGCAAGAGACATCTACTCCTCACCAAGGCACCCGTATACCCAAGCACTGATCTCGGCTATACCCAAACCCGACCCAACCGTTCAAAGCGATAGGATCATTCTGGAAGGAGACGTACCTTCTCCCATCGATCCCCCAAGTGGCTGCAGGTTCCGAACACGCTGCATGCATGCTCAGACGCGATGCGAGGAAGAGGTGCCCATAGCTACCAATCTAAAGGGGGGAGGAAGCGTCGCATGCCATTTTTGGGATCGAATTGAAGCGACGCAGCTGACGAGTTGACAGCTGACCGACGCGTCTCATCAATACGCTTGACACCTCTACATTCCTGAAAGGCCACTATGCCTAGACGTTGTCGTCCAACCTTGCATACCTTTGTCGGCACCAATCTGTTGGTCGTTTAGAACTGAAGCAAGAGACGTAGCGATAGATCGTAGCTTTCTCTTGTAAGCTCTTTGGGAATCTCCAAACTGCGTTCATTGTCCTTCCACGAATTCGAGCCTTCGTCATTGAGGCGCAATTCCAATTGAATTGCCGATCGATCACCTATGAACTTCTCGATGCCCACGCCACCTACCCACTGTTCAAGTACAGGCTCCCTTGTTTCCGTGGCTTGGGATCGTTGATCCGGAGCAGTACAGCCTTGAACGTTCGTGCATACCTCGAAGTTTCTTTCGAACGCAACGCCAACCTCGCGCTTTCCCCCAAGCATGTACACGGACAAATCAAAAAACCCAAAGAGAGTGATGTACGTTCCAAGCTTTGCAACCAACGACCTGTCGCTCTCTGCACGGAATTTCCAATCCTCTACCAATAGATTGGGCAGCTGTGATCCATCCAGGGTGAAGCCGGTCGCGGACAAGGAACCTTCAATTGTGTCCCCTCTCAACAGAGCACTTGCTTCCAGTGCCACCCACGTTCCTTGACGTTGCAGGTCTAGTCGATAGCCCAAGAAAGCGCTTAGAGTATAAGGCGTGCCGTCGCCGCTCTTGTCTTCTGAAAAAACAAGATCTGAGAGTGAGAGAGTCGGAAACAGTCGGGTGTCACCACGATTGTCATACCTAGTCTTTACGTCCTCTAAGCCGATTCCACTACCTAGGTAGATCCCTCCAGCTGACAACTGTACAGCTGAACAGATGGCTACAAGAATTGCTGATGCAAGGCGCAGAATTCGCGCTTTGAAAGGACAATACATAACTCTTCCTTGAGTTGAATCGATTGCTGAGCGGTGCACGAACGTTGTGTCGCAATACTATCCGTTTTGTTAGCGCATTGCAAAAGACTTTGTGAACCGAAGACGATCTAGACAATCGTTTCACACAAACTAATTGCTGGACGCGATCAACTGGCTTCGAATTATCCGTCGAAGCAATTTACCGGTCTCGTTGTATGGCAGCTCCTTCCAAAATTCGATCGATTCTGGCACGCGAGACGAACGCATATGCTCGCGTACCCACATCTGAAGTTCGGCGACCGAGACATCTTGGTTCACGACAACAACAGCAGCAACCGCTTCGCCCCACTCCTCGCTAGCCACTCCAATCACTGCCGCATCCTCCACGCACTCGTGATCCAGGAGAACATCCTCAATCTCTCCGGGCGACAAGTTTTCGCCTCCACGAACTATTACATCATCCGAACGTCCTTCAAGAAACAGATAACCGTTGTCGATGTATCCCGCGTCACGCGTGCAAAACCAACCTTGCTCGTCGAGCAGACTGCCACGTCCCTCATACTCACCAGAAACCTGCTCTCCCCTCACATAGATTTCGCCATGGCTTCCTTCCGGCAGTGAGCATCCGCTCGAATCTCTAATATCCAGCTCGACGCCTGGCAGAGGCACACCAGCCGATGCCAAGCGTCGCCTCTTGTCAGGTTCGTTGCTATTGAGGGCATCCCGGTGCTCCTGTGGACCCAGAACGGTAATCGTGGAGCTGGTTTCGGTTAGACCATAGGCATTGGTGAACTCTGTATTCGGAAATTTTTGCAGGGCTCGTTCAACGACTCGACGTGGCATTTTCCCTCCGCCATAGGCAATGGACTGCAAGTGGGGCGGTTCTGCGAGATCCTGTTCGTCCAAAGCGTTCACTATTCGAGTCAGCATGGTTGGCACGACAAACGCTGTTGTAACGTTTTGCTCGTTGGCTAGTCGAAGCCATTCATGGGGGTCAAATTGTGCCATTTGTACAACCCTTCTGCCTGCGTAGACTGAGCTCAATATCGCTCCGATGCCAGCAATGTGATAGGGAGGCACGGAAACTAGGGTTGATTCTTCCTGGCTTGCGGACATAAACTCCACACTGCTCAAAATGTAAGAAACCAAATGGCGCTGTCGCATGATGGCGGCCTTTGGCACTCCTGTCGTACCACTAGTAAAGAGAAGCACCGAAACTTCACTCGGTTCCATGGACCAGTGAAAGTCATCTGCGGCGTTGCCTGGAGTTGCCGATCGAAACTCTCTGCGACCAACCACCTGCATTTGTCTTCGTCCAACATACTTGCCGACAAGTTTCTCGTCAGTGATTAGATAAGCTGGCTGCACACGCTCGAACAGTGCGTCAATTTCATCATCCGTCAGTCTATAGTTGATGGGAACATAGGGAATTCCAGCCCAGGAACTGCTGAATAGAGCTATAGGAATGCTCAGGTTCGATGTATCCAACAACACGCAGCGACTTGCGCCAGACTCCTTCAGCACCTGAGAGCTCGTGCGTGCACTTGCAAGCAATTGGCCATACGAAATCGATGCATCTTCCGCAGGATCGAAGAATGCAGTGCGGTCGGGATAGGCTGAAGCCGCCATCTCAAGCAGCATCATGATGTTCACCGACTAAGATCCTTTCGAAGGCAGAATATTGAGCCGAGAAATCCGGCCGGAACGGCGAAGGAACAAACGCTAGTCTGTCTTGGGGAGTTTCTTTGAATCCTTGAGCTTGAGCGAATCACCATTGATTGCTAGGGATCCGTTGCCAGGCTTCACGCAAAGCACTTCAAGCTTACCGTCAGCATTGACGTACCGTTTGCCAATCGTAGTGCCATCTGCATGATCTGGGTCAACAGGAGCATTGTGCTTTTCGCCGTTGACAGTCATTGGGGCGCCGCCACATGTCAATTCCAATTCTTCCTGCGGTGCACTGATGACCATTATTTCCGTGGTGCACACACCGCTCTTAAGTCTCTGACCGGTAGACAGTATCGCCATTGCCACGAGTTCCACAGATAGTTCGATTAGCCATAAATTTTACAAACCATTGCTACTGAGCCAATTTGCCGCCGGTCCAAACTCAGATCAAATGCAATATGGCACTCCGCTCTTCCAGCAGTTCGCGTTCGGTAATTGCCACCTTCGATCGGCTGAAGTCGTCCAACTCCCGACCCTCAACTACATGAAACCCCTCCTGATCGCACACAACGGGATAGGAAAACACGATTTCATCCGAAATGCCATAACTACGGTTGCCGTAAATCCCCATGCTGGTTACGTTGTCAGTGCCTAGATGCCAATCTCGCATTTGCTCAATGGCCGCATTGGCCGCAGATGCCGCGCTTGACAGGCCGCGAGCATTGAGAATCGCCGCACCTCGCTGCTGGATGGAAGGAATGAACTCCGACTCGTACCAATCCATGTCGACCACGTCCAAGACGGGGGATCCCTCTATAGTCGCTGACCCAAGTTCGGGAAACATAGTCGCGGAATGATTGCCCCATATTGCAAGGCCCGCTATCGCATCGACCTTGCATCCCACTTTCTGCGCTAGTTGGGCGGTAGCACGATTGTGGTCAAGCCGTGTCATCGCGCCAAATTGCAGGGGGCTCAAATCCGGCGCGTTGCTTAGCGCAATCAGACAGTTTGTATTCGCCGGATTGCCTACGACGAGCACTTTGACATGCTTTCGAGCACATTCATTCAGCGCCTTCCCCTGCACGGTAAAGATTGCTCCATTGGCTTCAAGCAGATCCTTTCGTTCCATGCCTGGAGAACGAGGGCGCGAACCCACAAGGATTGCCAAGTCGACGTCGGCAAATGCTTTCTCTGGCGAGTCCGTTGCGACGATTTTCTCAACCAAGGGAAACGCACAGTCCTCCAACTCCATTACGACGCCATTCAAGGCATCCATTGCCGGTGGAATTTCCAGCAACTGAAGCTGCAATGGCTGGTCGTGCCCCAGCATTTCGCCCGCCGCAATACGAAACAGCAATGAATAGCCGATCTGTCCAGCGGCACCCGTGACCGCAATTCGCATGGTTTGCTTCATATCCGATTTTCCTTTGCGAGGTATGGAGGCCGGCAACAACTATACACAGAGAGATTGAATAGTAACTATGAGCGCTGCCAATGGCTATTCCTGGAATTCCCAAAACCAAACTCCACTCTCGATCAAATCGAGCGCTTTCGGTACGAACGACACAACATTCGGCGGCAATGAGTCTTGATCAAACCAACTTACTCGTGCACAGCTTTCAGGTTCACCCACTTTGGGCACACCTTCCCAACATGAGGCTTCAAAAATGAAGTCGACACCATCTTGGAATGGCATTACAACCCTAGGACACACGTGTTCAATCACTATTTGCGTCTCTTCAAATACTTCGCGAATTGCTGCCCGAGAGACCGACTCGCCTGCTTCCACATGTCCTCCCGGCAAGGAGTAGCAGCCATCCTTGTAGCCGGTGTTCATTCGCTCCAAGAGTAGCAACTCTCCCTGCGTGTTTCGCACAATTGTGTGAACCACGAGAGGAAATACCGATCTTCGTTCGGTTGTCATTGATGAGCGTATTGGACTAGGAATCTGAACGGGAAGCCGAGGTCGTCAGAAATGGGCAACGAGAAGAATTCCGCTTTCGTTTGTTTCGTAATAGCATACGTTCGTTGTTGTTGCCAAGTCCTCGCCTCATGCATGCGAAGAGTCGCAATCTGGTACGTTTCAGCATACTCCAATCAACAGTCGTTGCTTGCATTGTGCTTGCGGCTTGTACGACTCTCGAGACTCCAGGCGAAGGGCAAAGTACTCATGAGGACCTTCTTCGGGATATCGAAAGCCGCATCTTGGCTGCATCGAATCAATGCTATATGGACAGCGACGCAGCCGACTTATACGCCCTCAAACGAGAAATACTCACGTGGGATGTGACAGCTGACCAACAGGAGGCACAGGAGTATTGGCTTGCATTCGCTGACTTTAATCTGGTGCAATTGGAAGCGATACTGGGTAATCCCAACCAAAGCAAACTACTGCTCGAACAAGCTCTCAATTCACTGCGAAGCATGGACTCCATGAACGCCGAGGTACGTGCGCTTCTTGCCATACTCACTCAGGAAAAAATCAGGTTTGCGCCTGGAGAGACGTTCGAATTGGTAACGCAGGTACGCAACCAGATTTCAACTGCAATGGAACTAGACAATGAAAATCTACGCGTTCAATTGGCAAACGTCATGCACTCGGTGATAGACATTCCAGGCTTCGGTGGGGCAACCGATCCTGAAGAAATCATTGCGAACGCACTCGAGAAAGCTTCAATTGGCTCGGCTCCATTAAATGACAAGTCCCGGTTCTCCCATCCACCCACGTGGGGACGCGCTCGAATCCTAGGCTACGAAGTCGTCTATCTCATGAATCTCGGCAATGACGAACGAGCGGTCGAGACCTTGAACGCAACTCTCGAGGAATTTCCAAACCACTATTGGTTGATGGAACTTGCAACTCTACTTGAGTGACACCTGAGATCGCAGTGTTACTCTCAATTGTCCAAAGTCAACGTAGCGAAGCGAATAACGAGGATCTACATGACAGAAATCAACGTAAATGAACTCAAGCCGGTGGGAGAGTTCGGTTCCAAGGCATGGTGCGAATTGGTCGCGGCGTATGGAGTTCAGCTGCTTGAAAACGCTGACCTTCCCTCGCATCTGGAATGGGGTTTCACCGAGAATTACACGCATCCTCCACAACGACTCATCGTAAACGGACGCACACTCTCAGGCTACTTCATCATGGTCAAAGGCGGAGAGATCAGTGGAGGCGATGGAATCCCACCCGAGTGCCTTGAACTACCGGGGTTCCACGTCGAGATTCAATGGGCTTCGATTTGCAACCAATCCCGTTCGCTGTACGGACGCGAAGGACAACAGCGACGTTCGGCTGACGAGCGTGTCATGTTTCAATCAATTGCAGAATACACCGGAAAAGAAAATCCGCTTGGCCTGAAGCGAGGTGGCAGTCCGGCAGTTTGGCCCAAGGAAATTGCCTCGGCATTGGGTAAGGGCTCCGAGCAAGGTGGAGGACTGCACAACATCGCAGCCACGCTTCAAGCACCTTCCCCCGAATTTGCCGAACTACCCGTGACAGAAATGGGAGTTCCCAACTTTGCCGCTATGAGTAAGGACCAGAAAGAGTTCTTTCTCAAACTCTGTGCAGTCCATGCTTAGCCAACTCCACAACGAGTTCTGAATCAATCTGGACCGTTGGGTACTCGGCACGCTGCATACCATCATGCAGGAGATCGGCAGAAGGTAAATTTTGAACGCCGGCATGGGTAGGGACTTGAGCGATTAATGTGTCGCTGCGATTAGAGCATTCACATTGCATGCGTTTGCAATTGCTTGATTTTCTGCACATTCGTCATCAGGTGTGCTTGAGTCACCACAACTTAACCAACGTATAACTGACACTTTCACTTTCATCCCAATCTCAAGTGACGCCACCGAACGTGTAGAGTGAAAGCCACAAGCAGCCTAGCATTCGACTAGGCACGATTCCGCCAGCTTCAGTGCCTCTTTGCTAAGCTATGCGGTTTTCTAATCGGGGCGGGTACGCCAACAAAGTGGCGAATCACACGGAATCGCTTTGGCAGACCTAGCTGCAGACCGATGCAGGGCAACGACCTAACCAACACGAATTCCCCTCGACTGGGTCATCCTCCCGCATCCGGACTTTACCATCCCGAACAAGAACGCGACTCTTGCGGTGTTGGATTTGTGTGCGACATCAAAGGCAGAAAGAGTCGATCCATACTCGATGATGCAAACCGAATGAACTGCAGCATGGAACATCGGGGAGGATTAGGCTATGAAAAAAACTCAGGTGACGGAGCAGGAATACTAACTAGCATTCCTGATCGCTTTTTCCGCAAGATCCGCCTGACCCCTGAAGACGTGGAACTGCCACCAGCCGGTCAATACGGTGCTGGCGTAGTGTTTTTCCCGAAGGATCCTTCTGAGTACGAGACTTGCAAAAGGTACTTTGAGGAGTGCATTCGACAAGTAGGCCAAAACTTACTTTGCTGGCGCCGCGTACCCATCGACCCGGTTGGCGCTTCGCTCGGTGATTCGGCGCAGACAGCCATGCCACACATCGAGCAAGTGTTCATATCCGCGCCTACCCTAAAGGATTCCAATACCCTGGAGAGAGCACTCTATTTGATTAGGAAACTAGTTTCAAAGCGTGTGCGTTCCGATACCACACTATCGCAAGGTTCTCTTTTCTACGTTTGTAGCCTATCGGCTCGAGTGATCGTCTACAAGGGAATGCTCACCCCAAACCAGTTGTTCCCCTTCTATGTCGACCTGCAGGATCCAGATTACGAATCTCACTTGGCAATGGTGCATTCACGCTTCTCGACAAATACCTTTCCGTCATGGGATCGTGCTCAACCGAACCGGTTCATGGCGCATAACGGGGAAATCAACACCTTGCTTGGGAACAAGAACTGGATGAACGCTCGTCAAGGACAAGCCAAGTCGGAACTCTTTGGCAACAAGCTAAATGACCTCTACCCCATCGTTGAACCCGATTGTTCGGATTCCGGTACATTCGACAACGTGTTGGAATTCTTGCTGTTGACTGGTCGAACATTGCAGGAATCGGTTTTGATGATGATTCCTGAAGCGTGGCAGCACGACCAATTGATGTCACCGGAAAAGCGAGGCTTCTACGAGTACTTTTCGTGCCTCATGGAACCGTGGGACGGGCCAGCGTCCATCACATTTACGGATGGAACTTATATCGGGGCGGTGTTGGACCGCAACGGATTGCGACCTTCAAGGTACTACGTAACCATTGACGACCGATGCATCATGGCGTCCGAAGTAGGAGTGCTGGACATAAACCCTGAGCACGTTGTACAGAAAGGGCGTCTTCAACCCGGCAAGATGTTTCTCATCGATTTCGACCAGGGACGCATGGTTCCGGATGAGGAAATAAAGGAAGTGTGGGCACAAGAACAACCATGGGGCGATTGGGTGCGACGACAACGCCTCGAGTTGAAGGAACTTCCAAGAGCTGAAATAGTGCCCCACTTGAGTCCCAATACGTTGCTGCAACGCATGCAAGCCTTTGGCTATACAACCGAGACGCTGCAATTCATGCTTCTGCCATTGGTAACCGAATTGCGCGACCCACTCGGTTCTATGGGAAACGATGCAGCGCTCGCCGTAATGTCGGATAAACCGCGAATGTTGTACGACTATTTCAAGCAACTCTTCGCGCAAGTTACGAATCCTGCGATCGATTCAATCCGCGAGCAGGTCGTAATGGCACTCGAATGCTATGTCGGTCCAGAGCTGAACCTTCTCGACGAGACCGAAAACCATGCCAATCGGCTTCGAATAGAGCACCCGATCCTGTCGAACGAGGAACTCGCCTCTCTTGCGGCAATAGATCATCGAGGATGGAAAGCTCGTGTCATCGACATGACTTTCGAAACGAATTCAGGACGTGCTGGCCTATTGCGGGCTATGGACCGGATATGCCACGACGCAACAACCGCAATAGAGGAAGGCTACCGGCTCATAGTACTGTCGGACCGTGCAGTAGATCGGCTTCGTACGCCAATCAGCGCGCTTCTTGCCGTCGGCACGGTACACCACCACCTTGTTCGATCACATTCTCGCACCAAGATCGGCATAGTTGTAGAAACTGGCGAAGCCCGTGAAGTCCATCATCACTGCTTGCTTGTAGGCTATGGAGCCGATGCCATAAATCCCTATCTTGCTTTTGAAGCCCTTTGGGATGCACGAAATGGAGGCTACTTAGCGGATGTCGAGCACATTCAGACCGATGAAGACATCGTAAATGCCTACAAGACAGGGATTGGCAAAGGCATCCTAAAAGTAATGGCAAAGATGGGCATTTCCACCCTTCAATCGTACAAAGGTGCACAAATTTTTGAAATTGTGGGGCTCGCCAAAGAAGTTGTAGAACGAGCGTTTGCTGGGACGGCAAGCCGAGTAGCGGGAATAGGTTTTGACGTACTGGTAGCCGAAATGCAACGACGCCATGCAGCCGGATATCCAAGTGGAAGTGCCCCCGAAGCTCGGGTACTTTCCAATCCGGGAGATTTCCATTGGCGCGTCGACGGAGATCGACATATGTGGGATCCGGAGTCGATAGCCGATCTCCAACTTGCGACGCGCTACAACAACTGGGAAACCTACCAACAATTCGCTGAGCATGCCAACCAGCAAACCACTCGTGCCGCAAACTTGCGAGGGTTGTTGGATTTCAACAATGAGGTCAACGGCGGACCCATAGATGTCGACGACGTCGAGTCAGAAGCTGAAATCGTCAAGCGCTTTACCACAGGCGCGATGAGCTTCGGCTCGATCTCAAAAGAAGCGCATGAGTCGTTGGCCATTGCAATGAATCGAATCGGAGGACGATCAAATACGGGCGAAGGGGGAGAAGATGCCAACAGATTCCAGCCGCTCTCGAACGGAGATTCAAAACGATCAGCCATCAAGCAAGTGGCAAGCGGCCGTTTCGGAGTAACAATCAACTATCTCAGCAATGCGGACGAATTGCAGATCAAGATTGTGCAGGGCGCAAAGCCAGGAGAAGGCGGCGAACTTCCCGGACCGAAGGTTGATGAGTACATCGCTCAGATCCGACATTCGACTCCCGGTGTCGGGCTAATTAGCCCGCCACCCCATCACGACATCTACTCGATTGAAGACATCTCCCAATTAATCCACGACCTTAAGAACGCCAATCCATATGCACGCATAAGCGTCAAGCTAGGGTCGGCAATTGGCGTTGGAGCAGTAGCGGCCGGGGTGACCAAGGCTCGATCAGACCACTTGGTCATTGCGGGTGACACAGGTGGTACAGGGGCATCACCGTTGACTTCGATCAAGCACGCCGGCGTTCCTTGGGAACTCGGACTATCTGAGACTCACCAGACTCTTGTAGCAAACAATTTACGTTCTCGAGTCGTACTCCAGGTAGATGGTCAACTCAAGACGGGACGGGACGTGATGATTGCAGCATGTCTAGGCGCAGAGGAATTTGGCTTTTCGACTGCCCCATTGATCACTATGGGCTGCATCATGATGCGCAAATGCCACCTAAATACCTGTCCAGTAGGTATTGCAACGCAAGACCCAAAGCTCAGAACGAAATTCACGGGTATGCCCGAGCACGTAATCAATTACTTCTTCCTAGTTGCCAAAGAAGCACGTCAGATTATGTCCCAGCTCGGTTTCCGTTCGATCAACGAGGTCGTCGGTAGAGTGGATGCGCTAAAGGAAGACCCCGCATCTGAACACTGGAAAGCACACACTCTCGATCTAACGCACATACTTGCACGACCCCCTATTCCAAAGAATTTCCTTGGAGCGTACTGCAAACACCAGCAAGACCATGGTCTCGAATCAGCTCTCGACCATGAATTAATCCAGATGGCAAAGCCTGCGTTAGAAGAAGGAAAGAAGGTTCGCGCCGAGTTGCCCATACGGAATTCAAACCGGGTTGTAGGTGGAATGTTGTCGAATCAGGTAATTCGACAGATTGGTCCCAACATGCTTCCTGACGACAGCATTCGTTTCAAGTTCACTGGTACGGCTGGTCAGAGTTTCGGCGCTTGGCTAGCTCGGGGCATTACATTGGAGGTGGAAGGTGACGCCAACGACTATGTGGGCAAGGGCCTATCTGGAGGTCGGGTCATCGTCTATCCACCCAAGTCGAGTCCATTTAGACCAGAAGACCAGATTCTTGTCGGCAACGTGGTGCTCTACGGTGCAACAAGCGGCGAAGCCTACTTTCGCGGCAAAGCGGCTGAACGTTTTTGTGTGCGAAACAGCGGCGCACAGGCCGTGATTGAAGGTGTCGGCGATCACGGATGCGAATACATGACTGGAGGACGGGTCGTTGTACTGGGGCAGACCGGCAAGAACTTTGCGGCTGGTATGAGTGGCGGCATTGCCTATGTATGGGACCCATTGAGCGAATTCTCGAATCGTTGCAATATGGACATGATCGAATTGGAGCAACTTGAGAAGAGCTGCGACGAAAAGGAATTGAAGTCTCTCGTGGAAAACCATGCTTGCTATACCCGATCAACTGTAGCGAGTCACATACTCGACAATTGGGAAACAAGCCTTCAGCAGTTCTTGAAGGTAATGCCCATTGACTACAAGCGCATTCTCGAATCGCAATTGGAAGCTAGCGAAGTCCTCATCCAACAGACAGCGGCCATCTGACTGTGGGCGCGACGAACGGATTTCTTCGGCATGCTCGTCACGCCGCCCCCTACAGGAACGTTCTCTCACGAGTGGGAGACTACGAGGAGATCTACACGCCTCATGACCCTCAGCGTCTAGCTGTTCAAGGCTCAAGATGCATGGACTGCGGAGTACCCTTCTGCCAATCCGGCACCGAGTCGGCACACCGCATCGGCAGAGCCGGTTGCCCGATTCACAACCGAATCCCTGACTGGAACGACTTGGTCTATCGCGGTCATTGGCACGACGCACTTGTCAGTCTACATGCAACTAACAATTTTCCCGAGTTCACTGGTCGTGTATGCCCCGCACCCTGCGAGGGCAGTTGCGTTCTTGGTATTACGGATCCACCAGTAACGATCAAGAACATAGAAATGGCGATTGTTGACTACGGTTTCGAAAAGGGATGGATAGTGCCTGATCCCCCCGATAGCCGAACAGGTAAACATGTAGCCGTGGTTGGATCCGGTCCGACAGGACTGGCAGCGGCAGCGCAGCTCAATAGGGCCGGCCACTCGGTCAATGTGTTTGAACGTGAGGATCGCGTTGGCGGATTGCTGACCTATGGCATTCCCAATATGAAGCTTGACAAGACATTGGTCGTCGAACGACGGATCAACCTATTGCGCGAAGAAGGCATTGAATTCCAGCTGAACTCAGATGTAGCCGACGGGACAAACAGTTCGATTTCCATCTCCTCGATTGTAGAGAGCTATGATGCCGTATTGTTAGCAACAGGAGCAACCTCTCCCAATGATCTGCAGGTGCCAGGAAGAGAATTGAACGGCATTCACTTTGCCATGGATTTTTTATCAGCAAGCACAAAGCATCTTCTCAATGCTAGTGCAGGCGACTCTAGCTACATCGACGCAAAGAATAGAGATGTACTTGTAATCGGTGGCGGGGATACTGGTACAGACTGTATTGCCACGGCGGTTCGACAGGGATGCAAGTCTCTTGTGAATTTTGAGCTTTTTCCTGCCCATCCCAACCAGCGATCAGAACAAAACCCTTGGCCTGAATTTCCTCTGCTTTTCAGAGTCGACTACGGGCACGCAGAAGCGGAGGGTCGATTCGGCAACGATCCACGAATCTTCAGTATCAGCACTAAGTCCTTTCTTGATGACGGCAGCGGAAATGTGGCAGGAGTGTCAACGGTGGAGGTACGTCTCAAAAACGGCAAAGTACAAGAGCTATCCAATACGGAACGTGACTGGAAATTCGATCTAGTTCTACTAGCCCTCGGATTTAGTGGTCCCGAGCACTACATAGCCAAACCACTTGCTGTAAAACTCGATTCCCGTTCCAACTACCGAGCCACGAAAGGTAACTATCAGACAAACGTAGCGAATGTGTTCGCGGCTGGCGATTGCCGGCGCGGGCAATCGCTGGTTGTAAATGCCATCAACGAAGGAAGAGAAGCCGCCAGAGAAATTGATCGCTACATGATGGGTTGGACCGCACTCAGCGGGTGAGCTGCGTTCAGCAATTAATTGGCTGAATTCCCGAATGTCGTAGCAACGCATCGAGCCTGGGCTTTCGGCCCCTAAAACTTTCGAAGAGTTCTGCCGCTGGTCGAGAGCCGCCCGCCTCCAGAATGCACTTCAGAAATCGCTCTCCAGTTTCCTTCGACTCAAGCCCCTCTTCTTCAAACGCTTCAAATGCGTCAGCGGACAACACCCCGGCCCAAAGATAACTGTAGTAGCCAGCTGCGTAGCCGCCCGCAAATATGTGGCTAAATCCCCACGGAAACCGATCGTATTCCTTCGCTGGAAAGATTCCAGTTCGGGTCTTAACTTCCTTCCATATGAGTCCCGGATCAGCGTCATGTGGTTGTCTGATGTGTAGTTCCAAATCAAACAGTCCGAATTCCAATTGCCGCACAGTTTGCAACGCCGAATTGAAATTTTTTCCTGCAATCAATTTCACTAGCAGCTCCTGCGGCAATGCCTTGCCCGTCTCATAGTGTCCGGATATCTCTGCTACCGACCGCGGCTGCCAGCACCAGTTCTCCATGAATTGGCTGGGCAACTCAACGGCATCCCACTCCACCCCGTTAATGCCAGATATGGCAGCGAATCGCTGTTTAGTCAGCATGTGATGCAATCCGTGACCAAATTCATGGAACAAGGTAACGACTTCCGAGTGAGTCAGCAACGACGGCTTATTCTCGGTGGGAGGCGTGAAGTTACAAGTTAGGTATGCGACCGGTAGTTGTAGCTGATTGCCGATCTGCCGCCGATTGCGGCAATCCGCCATCCAAGCACCACCCCTCTTTCGTGAACGTGCAAAGGGATCGAGATAGAAAAGGGCGACTCGTTCGTTTTCTTTGCATATTTCATACATTCTCACATCTTTGTGCCATGACGAGACAGGTTCGACCGACTCGATCTGGATGCCAAAGAGTTGGGACACGATTTCAAACATGCCCGCAATCACTCTCTCAATGGGAAAGTAGGGTCGAAGCTCCTCATCGGAAACACTAAAGGAGTGCTCTCTCAATCTTTCTGCAACGAACATGCTGTCCCAAGGTTCAAGATCCCCATACTCAAACTCCGATCGAGCAAATTCTTTCATTGCACTAAGCTCTCGCTTGGCCTGTGGCAAAGCACGACCCAGCAGGTCCTCCAGAAATCCTTTTGCATGGTCAGCGCTATCAACCATTTTCACGTCAATGGAGTAGTCGGCATAGTTGGCAAATCCCACGAGCTGTGCTATTTCATGGCGTTTGGCGATTACGGATTCGATAATCTTCGTGTTGTCGTATTTGCCTCCATGGGGGCCAACGTCGGACGCTCGAGAAATATTGGCCCTATACACTTCCTCGCGCAGTGCTCTATTGCGACAGTGAGTCATGACATTCATGTAACAGGGCATGTCCAGAGTCAAAATCAAGCCCTCCAATCCCTTCTCACGTGCCAAGTTGCGTGCGATCTCGAAGTTCGCTTCCGGCAAGCCTGCAACTTCCAACTCGTCCTGAATGTGCTTGGACCACGCATCGGTTGCGTCAAGCACGTTGTTGTTGAATTCGCTGGCAAGTTGACTCAATTCGCTTGACAAGGTCTTGAATCGATTTCGTTCCTTCTCAGGCAAGGAGACTCCGCTTCGTTCAAACGCTTTGACCCGCTCGGTTAGAAGTCTTTGGCGTGCCAGATCCAGCTGTCCATAGTTCCTTGCCTGCGCTATCGCATTGAACCTTTCGTACAACGGCTTCGATTGCAACAGTTCGGTCTCATAGAGTGTCAACTCCTCCAGAGAGGAGTCGTGTGCGCTCCGCATTTCGTCTGTGTTCACCACGGCATTCAGGTGGGAAATGGGTGCCCAGAAATTGCTTAGACGCACCTCGAGCTCTTCAATCGGATCTACAAGGTTCTCCCAGGTGACCTGGTTTGCTGAGGAGTCAAGAATCGCGTCCAATTCGAGTCTGTTTTCCCTGAGCAAGCGTGCCACACCGGCTTCGATTTCCTTAGGACGAATGTTCCGGTGATCGGGCAACAATCCAAAGTTCGTAGTCATTGCGTTCTCCAAGCAGGGAATAGACGTCACGGTTCTGTGCGGCGACAAGAAACCAATTGCGACACAGCAAGCAAGAATACAGTACCCGTTGGGTCTGTGTTACAACATCCGCGAACTAAGAGAGCCTACGATCACTCACTATGAAGATTTCGAAGATTGACACGTTTGTCGTGGATGCGGGTTGGCGGCCTTGGCAATTCGTGGCCGTGCGCACGGAGGAAGGGCTAACCGGCTACGGAGAGTGTTCAGATGGTCGAATGCCCTACAGTGTCGTTTCCACCGCTAAGGAATTCGAAGCCATACTTGTAGGGCAAGATCCGCGAGCGGTGGAAGCACGTTATTGGGACATGTACAGGATGGCACGGCAAAGCCCAGGAGGAATTGCCGCCAAAGCCATTGCCGGCATCGAACTCGCACTTTGGGACATCAAAGCGAAAGCACTGAATATCCCCGTATTCGAACTCTTCGGCGGACCCATGCGCACTCGGCAGAGGGTCTACTGGTCTCACTGTGGAAGTTCCCGTGCAGGAAACTTCAAGGTCATCGGCTCTCCACCAATCCGCACATGGCAGGACATCACTGACCTGGGCAAGGAAGTCGTCCAACGCGGTTTCACGGCTCTAAAGACAAACATCATCTTTCCGGGCGAGAATGCCCATACCTACAGAGGTGGTTTCGGAGGAGGCGAAGGCACCACAGACGGAAACGTCACCAACCTTATGCTAGACCACATCAGAAAATTGATTGGAACATTTCGTGATGCTGTCGGTCCCTACGTTGACATTGCACTCGACCTGAACTTCAATTTTCGCCAAGAAGCGGCAACTCGCATTTGCCACGCACTTGAGGACATGAGGATGATGTGGGTGGAAATCGACATGTACGAACCACACGCACTTCGTGAAATACGGGATGCCGTTGCGGTTCCTGTCTGCTCCGGAGAAAACCTATTCACATCAAGGGACTACAGGCGCTACTTTGAAGCACGATCTATGGATGTATGCATGGTTGATGTCCCATGGAACGGATTTGCCAATTCGCGACGAGTTGTTGAAATGGCAGAAACGTTTGAGATTAACTGTGCCCCACACAATTACTACAGTCACCTCTCCACCTTGCACTCATTGCATCTCTGCAACATCTCCCCAAACATTCGAATCTGTGAGATCGACATCGACGACGTTCCCTGGAAGGACGAGCTCGTTACCAAGCCGCTTCAGTTCGATCAGGGTTGCGTTGTAATGCCCACAGGATCTGGCTGGGGAGCCGATCTCAATGAAGAAGTTGCCGCCGAACACGTCTGGGAACCGGGAAAGCTTCCTGGCTACTGGACGCCGCCGCAGCGCTGACGCGGCGCAAGAAGAAAAAGTTGCGGCAAGTCAAGCTACTCTAGGCTTCCGTTCTTCCTGTAGAACGCACCTAACGCTGTGATTGCGTCGCCTCTTCGTTCCGCTACAACGTCAGGAATATACGTGAGGCACCCTACTTTAGGGCGCAGAGATTCCATCCAGAATCGTATGCGCTGCTACGCCATATCCACAGGGTCCACATCGATGGACCATCGAACTTTGCTGCGCGGCACCGACACGCGCTCAATGGCTCTAAGCGCTTCGTGCAACTGCTTGCGATTGTGAGACACCAACGCTGCGTGATATCGCCATCGTGAGGAGATACGAGCAATAGGCGCAGGTACAGGGCCCAGAGTTTCGACGGATGAATCGCTCACGTCGTTTAATCGGTCCTCCAAGAACTGTTCTTGCTCAATCGCGTTTGCACCCTCCGCACGCAAAAGAGCCAGGTGCGTAACAGGAGGCATTGCAGCCGCTTCGCGAGTCTGCTGTTCCCTGGCCACAAAGCCACTATATCCCTCTTCAACCAACGACCGCATGTTGGGATTGAATGGATCATTGCTCTGTATGCAGACCTCTCCTCGTCGTTCCGCGCGACCAGCGCGTCCCGCGACTTGAACGATCAATTGGGCCGTTCGTTCTGGTGCGCGAAAATCTGGACTAAGAAAACCTGCATCAGCTCCAATTACAGCTACAAGAGTCACGTTTGGGAAATGATGGCCCTTAGCCAGCATCTGCGTGCCAACGAGAATGCATCTTCGTGTTGAGTGGAGCTCCTTGAGTAATTGTTCGAGCTTGTTGCTTGTACTCGCCGCATCACTGTCAACCCGATACACCGGCACATCATCGAAAATTGCCTTAATCGACTCTTCGATGCGCTGGGTTGCGACTCCCATCGAACGTACACGACTCGACTCGCACATTGGGCATGCCTCAGGAACAGGAGACTTGCTCTCGCATTGGTGGCAGATTAGCTGTGAGACGGGCACCTCGTGCAGTGTCAGCTTCACATCGCAACTGTCGCAGGTTGCAGTCCATCCGCAATCCGAGCAAATTACTGACTTCGCGTAGCCCCGCCGATTTATCAAAATCAATACTTGTGCATCTGCATCAAGATGCTGACGAATCTTGCCTATGAGTATTGGGCTCATGCCTCCATTAAGCCGATGGCCCCGAATGTCAAGCACATTGAATTCAGGCATCCGTGCGGTACCTGGGCGATGTGACAATCGAGACGCCGAGTAGCGACCGCGCCTAACGTTATGCAGAGTCTCCAATGACAATGTTGCACTACCCAGAATACAGGGGATCTTCAAAAGGTTGGCCCGTACGATTGCTACATCACGGGCCGAGTAGCGCAAAGACTCCATTTGCTTGTACGAAGTGTCGTGCTCCTCGTCCACTACAACCAGCCCAAGGTTATGAAACGGAGCAAACACTGCCGACCGGGTTCCGATCACAAGTCGATGCTCACCACTACCCACCCTAGACCAAACATTGAAACGTTGAATGTTGGTCTTCATCGAATGCAGGACTGCAACATTGCCGAATCGAGACTGAAAGGTCTCCGCAGTTTGAGGGGTCAATGAAATCTCTGGAACCAACACCAAGACTTGCTGACCCATGCTCAATACGTGGCGAATGACTTGAATGTAAACTTCCGTCTTTCCGCTGCCTGTAACCCCATCAAGAACGTGGACTCCAAACTGTCCGAGTTTTGGAACAATTGAGTCAACTGCCCTGTTTTGCTCATCCGTTAGCACGATGTTGGTTGAGCGATAGTTGTAGTCGACCTCTACATAATCCCATCGAACCAAAGCTTTGCGTTGGAGAGCTTCAATCACCTTCCTGTCGATGCCGAGTTCTTTGAAATCGCTCTCAAGAATCGGAGCACCTTCCTTGAGCAGTTTCCACAATCTAGCCTGCCGGTGGGCATTCTTGAATGATGGGTGCGCCGCGCCACGGACCGCGCACCACTGCTTCTCCGGCTCAATATCTACTTTGCGTCCGCGAAGCGCTTCGCGGGGTAACATCGTTTCGAATACCGACCCAAACGGAAAGTGGTAGTATTCGGACATCCACGTTGCCAACTGAAGCAGATCATCGGGAAGTACGCGAACAAGATCGATAGTACGATCGATCGGCTTCAGCTTGGAGTCGTGTTGCGATCCCTTTTTGAATCCTACGACAATTCCCGTGGCGACAGAATGACCAAATGGCACCCTCACTCTGCCACCGACGACTGGACGCAAAGCATCCATCGGCACTAAATAGTCGTACTCTTGCCACACGGGTCGAGGTATGGCTACTCTAACTATTTCACTCACGATAAGTGCTTACTAACGGATCAATTGGCAACGGTCACACCCATCGCCAACACTTCTTACTATTATACAAATGAACACCTGTTTGTTGAAATTTCACGGTCGCCCCGCTTCCGTTCAGTGCACCAAGCGCGTCGATTCAAATCCGTTTTGTTGTTCTTCGGTGTGGTCTGCTCTAAAATATGCGGTCACTTCCCCCTTTGCATGCATTCAATGAAGAAAGGCATCCACCCGGAATACAAGGAAATCACTGCAACCTGCAGCTGCGGAAATGTATTCAAAACGCGATCGACATTGTGCGAAGACATCCATTTGGAAGTGTGCTCCCGGTGCCATCCCTTTTACACCGGACAGCAGAAGATTGTCGATTCTGCCGGAAGAGTGGAACGTTTCAAGAGCCGGTTCGGTCGCTTAACTACAACTGCAAGGCGATCCTAAAAACCTTCTTAGAGTTTGGGCACTTTATAGGTGGTAGAGTATCCAATACTCTATGACCTGAGAATGTCAACAGCGGCATGTCGATTTCGATGAGTTTTTCAAAGTCCCTTCTCTTTCCACTTTTGCTCTTACCAGGACTGGCGTTTGCCGGTACAGGAGCTGAACTCTACAACGAATTCATGGACAGCGATGCCATGTATCCGGACGAGGAGTGGCAGGAATACGTGGACATGCTTGGCCAAAAGCTTGTCAAGCACTCAGCTGATAAGGGTCGAGAGTACTACTTCTTCATGCTTGATAGTCCTGACGTAAACGCGTTTGCAACTGCGGATGCATACATCTACATCAATAGGGGCCTCGTCGCCTACATGGCATCTGAAGAACAGCTTGCGGCAGTGATCGGCCACGAGATCGCCCATGTTGTAGCTAGGCATCCTGCCAAACGACGTACAACAAACCTCCTGGGAACTGGTGCCGGGCTCGCTGCAATGCTACTGACCGGCAGGATGGAGACCTATGAGGCAGCGGACATGGCAACTCAGGCACTGATTGCAGGCTACGGGCGCGACATGGAACTTGAAGCGGACCGCATCGGTGCAGAGATCATCGCACGTGCAGGTTACAACCCGCTGGCTGTAATCGACGCGGTGCATATCCTAAAGGATAGAGAACTGTATTCTCGCGAGGTGACCAATCAACCACGCAATTACCACGGGCTTTTTGCCACACACCCGCAAAACGACAAGCGATTACACGATGCTGTGTCCTATGCACTCACTATGCTGCCTGAAACTACAGACGTAGACGAAAGCAAATTCTGGGAACTGATGGATGGACTGAGTTACGGATCGGACGCGCCAAGCGGAGTCAATGCGGACAATGTCTACTACGACAAGTCTCAACGCCTTGCCATCGAATTTCCCAAAGATTGGAACGTGACTCACAACCGACAGCAGATTGTCGCGCGTGCGCCCTCTGGGCGAGATGAAGGACTGATAAGTATCACAAAGATGTCCCCGAACGGCGATGAGGATCCCGCAGATTTCGTGACGAGCAAATTGAGAATATTGGACGCTGTAAGCGAGTCTGAGATTGAATTGGAGGGGTGTTGCGATGTCTATTGGGTAGAACAGTCAGTGGAACAGACTAACAAGAAGATCTCTATCCTGGCGATACGCGACAGAGGGTCAGACCGCTACGTCATTAGAGGAGAAGCAGGCACACGAGGAGATGCTGAAGATCTTGTAGAGAAAACAAAGAACGTAATCAAGGGTATACGAAATTTGAAGGTCAGTGATCTCCAAACCTCCCACACTCAACGAATTCGCGTTGTCGTAGCCAAACCTGGTGACACCTACGAAAAACTTGCCCAACAAAGCTCTTTGAGAAGGTACGCTGAAGATACGCTACGCGTGCTCAACGGCCATCACCCCAATGGAGAACCCCGTGCTGGAGACTACATCAAGATCGTTCAATAAACGATACAGCTTGTTGCATCTAGAGACGAACTATGGCTGACGCAATCGACTGCAAGATTCTCGGTTCTGGAGGCGCACAATACGCCCTCGTCGAACTTGATCCGGGGGAGACTGCAATTGCAGAAGCAGGAGCCATGGTCTACATGACCTCCGGTATCACATTCGAAGCAAAGATGGGGGACGGCTCAAGCCAAGGTGTAATGGGTTCCCTACTGGGTGCAGCCAAGCGAGCGCTTGCTGGCGAATCCATCTTTCTCACCCACTTTACCAACTCTGGCAATGGCAAGCAGCATGTGGCTTTGGCAGCTCCCCATCCAGGAGAGATTGTCGCCATGGACCTATCTAGGCTAGGCGGGCAAATCGTTTGCCAACGAAACGCTTTTCTAGCAGCCGCCAGTGGTACGAAGATTGAAGTGGAATTTACACGCCGGCTCGGCGCTGGTTTTTTTGGCGGCGAAGGCTTTGTACTAGCGCGACTAGAGGGTGACGGGTTAGCCTTCGTTCACGCTGGCGGTTCTCTGATCAAGCATGAACTACATGGTGAAACACTGAGAATCGATACAGGGTGCGTCGTTGCATTCGAGAAGACCATAGACTACGACATTCAAGCGGCTGGAGGGATGAAATCAATGCTCTTTGGGGGCGAAGGCTTGTTTCTGGCAACACTCTCGGGTGCAGGATCGGTCTGGCTGCAAACAATGCCATTTTCCAGGCTTGCCAGTAGTATCGCAAGTCAAATACCTTCAGGCGGCGACTCCAAGTAGCAAAAGTCCACGGAAGAAATAGCAAAAGCACGAGGGGACCTCAGGTTTAGAAGAGTTCCTCCGGCACGAGAACTTCAGCATCTCCAGCCGAACGAACGGGTCCCGCCTGGGGCGCAGACTCGGCTAGAAAGTACTCTGCTATGGCATTGTCCTGACTAGCCTGCGCAACTTGACCTGTAATGGGATCGATCTTTACACTAACTATTCCATTGGGAGGTTCGGGTGTGTATTCCGGAACATCAGCCAGGGCTTGACGCATGAATTCCACCCAAATTGATAGTGGTCTTCCTGATCCAAATTCTCCCTCTCCCAATGGCCGATGATTTGTGTAGCCAACCCATGATGTGGCAACAAGATTTTGTTGATAGCCATTGAACCATGTGTCTACCGCAAGGTCTGTCGTGCCCGTCTTACCAGCTAGGTCGTTCCTGTCGAGTACAAGTGCGCCGCGACCTGTTCCCATCCTAACGACGTCGCGAAGCATCGAGTCGATCAGAAACACTAGTCTCTCGTCGAGTACCCGCTCAGCGACGAGAGTCACATTGGCACTGGTTGGCGGGTGATCGACCTGATGCGTGTCGGAATCACGCCATCGCATCGCACTGAAACCGTTGTCGTAGTACCCACACTCGTCGCAAACGGTCGGATGGAGGGGTTGATATACGATCTCTCCGTCAGGAGTGACTATACGCTCGATCAAGTGGGGTTGTACAAGAAAGCCCCCATTGGCAATCACCGAATATGCGCTAGCCATTTTCGCTGGTGAAACCGAAATTGTTCCGCCACCAATAGCGAGCTGCGTGTTGTTTGGCAAGTCGTCCTTGGTGAATCCAAATCTTGTTACAAAGTCCCGCGCGAGTGTAGATCCCACATGTTCCAAAACCCGAATCGAAACAAGGTTGATGGATCGATAGAGCGCTTCACGAACTCGAGTGGGTCCGTTGTAGGTTCCACTGAAATTTCTCGGTCGATAGGCTGATGCTAGGTTTTCATCGTCATAGACCAACGGTGCGTCCAAGAAAATCGATGCAGGGGTGACTCCGTTTGCCAAGGCAGCTGTATAGACAAACGGCTTGAACCCCGAGCCGGGTTGCCGCTGAGACTGCGTCGCATGGTTGTATTGATTGACGTCAAAACTATACCCGCCGACCATCGCCGTTGTGGCTCCAGATCTGGGCTCCATCGCAACTATCGATCCCTGAATTTCTGGTATTTGCGACAACTCCCATCCGTTCGCTACGGGTTTGAGCCGAACCAAGTCGCCAACATCCACGATTTCGTCTGCGGATCTAGGACTCCTAGCAACTCCCGCTTCGCCAAGCGAACGCCGTGCCCACTTGAGTCCCTCCCAACCAACCGCAATAATCGTCCCGTCGGGAGCTACAACATCAACCGCCTGAGCATCTATGTTCAACACTACCACAGGAAGAAGCGCATTGACCGTTGTCTCGTTCTTGAGTTCGTTGACAAATGAACGAACACGGTCCTCTTCCGTTGTGGGAGCCGTGATGCGACGTTCTGGACCGCGGTAACCGTGGCGTCGGTCGAATGCTTCAAGTTCTTTGCGTATTGCCTGTTGTGCCGCGGCTTGCTGTTCCAAATCGATAGTCGTGTATACGGAGAAACCCGTATATGCCTCCTGGCCAAACCGTGCGATAACTTCCTGGCGCACTATTTCTGCCGGATATGGCGCGTACAAATCTAACTCTCGACGGTGAACTCGTGCAGTGATTGGCGCGGAGGACGCCACATCGTATTGATCCAGCGTAATCGCCCCTGTATCGCGCATCCGCCGCAGTACCAGGTTCCTGCGCTGCAGTGCCCAATTCGGACCGTTGATTGGGTTGCCAGCCTCTGGTCTCTTTGGCAGTCCGGCCAGCATTGCCAGTTGCGCCAGATTGAGTTGACCGACCGGTTTCCCGTAGTAGGTGTACGAAGCCGCCTGTACGCCGTAGGAGTGCTTGCCAAACGGTACAACGTTGACGTAGAGCTCTAGTATTTCCTCTTTGGTGAGTTCTCGTTCAATCTTGATTGCAAGCAGCATCTCACGAAACTTGCGGATTAGAGTTTGCTCTCGTGAAAGGTCGGCTATATTTCTCGGCAATTGCATGGTGATGGTGGAGGCACCCCTCTTTACACCATCGCTAAGCAGGAGATCGATGGCGTCATTCGCAAGAGAAATCCAATCGATTCCTTGGTGTTGGAAAAAACGTTTGTCTTCCGTAGACACAACCGCGTCCAAATACAACTGTGGAACATCCTCAATGGCTACTGGTATGAGACGCCGTTCGCCAAATTCCGCTATGAGCGCACCCTCGGAAGAGAAAATGCGCATAGGCGTTTCCAATTGATAATTGCGATACGATTCCGCATCCGGATTTTTAGGATCCAGGTACAAATACATGCCCGCAATCCCCAGCACAACCGAAAGGAATCCGCACCCCGACACCCACAAGAACGCGAAGCCCAACTTTGCTATTGGTCTATTGACAGGTTGACCGGCGAGCCCGAATCGGAGCTTCTTCATTTCTCAGTTAGTAATCTACGTGATGCACTATGATCTTGCTCACGTGCGTGCATGGACAGTGTCAATTGTTTAGTTCAATCAATTGCATGTCAAATTCGTCGCTCACTGGAACAAAAAGCTTGAGAAGTGGATTGAATATCAACCGTAGCAATCTAATCCTTATAGGCATGTCGGGCACCGGCAAATCGACCATTGGCCGATTAGTCGCGAATAAGCTCGAGTACGAGTTCTTCGATACCGACGCCGAAATTGAGAGACGTACCGGTGTCCAAATTTCATGGATTTTTGAACTAGAGGGCGAAAGCAAGTTCCGTGAACGCGAGTCTGAGGTGTTGGAGGATCTAACTAATCGAAGTCGCATTGTGCTTGCTACAGGTGGCGGAATCGTGCTGCGCGAATCAAACCGAGCGCAGATACGCAATCGAGGTCTAGTCATATGCCTGACAGCACCTATTGACGGCTTGATTGAACGTATTGGAAACGCTCGCACTCGCCCAGTCTTGCAGCGTGAAGAAACCGTTGAAAAGGCACTGTTGAGAATGCAGTCGGAGCGCAGTCCGCTCTATGACAGCGTGGCCGACATGTCAATCGAGACTTACGGTCATAGCAGGCAGGCAGTAGCTCAAGACATAGTGGCGTGGTACACAAAGCAGGCTTTATGAAACAAGAAAAACTGACGATCAACTTCGCTTCATGTGTAAATTCGACCGTTCACATCGGTCGAGGTATTCTCGCCGATCATTGCACATGGTCGTTTCTGTCCGACACCACGCAACTTGCTGCAATCACAAACCCTACAGTTTGGAAATTTTATGGCGAACAACTGCAGAGCGCCCTGCCAATTCAAGCGGACGTGTTCAAAGTGGAAGACGGGGAAAAGTACAAGACTCTAGAATCCCATTCAGCACTCATCGACAAGTTGATCCTTCACCAATACAAGCGAAACTCCACGATTATTGCGCTTGGAGGAGGGGTCATCGGGGATCTAGCGGGTTTCGTGGCCGCGACGTACCTGCGCGGCGTACGTCTGATTCAATTGCCAACGACATTGCTGGCTCAGGTAGACTCATCCGTTGGCGGAAAAACCGCGGTCAATCACGTTCGTGGCAAGAACCTAATTGGTGCATTTCACCAACCTGAATTCGTCGTCATCGATACCCAGACTCTCGAATCACTACCACAGCGCGTCTACGTCGAAGGTCTTGCCGAAGTCGTCAAATACGGCGTCATCGACGATGTCGAGTTCCTTTGTTGGTTGGAACGCAATGTAGAATCGCTCTTGGCTCGGGAACAAAGCGCCTTGGTGCATGCCGTGACACGTTCCTGCCAAATCAAAGCTAAGATTGTGGAGCTGGATGAAATGGAGTCCAGCACTCGAATGCTCCTCAATTTTGGACATACATACGGTCACGGAATCGAGAATGCAGCCGGGTACGGAGAAATACTGCATGGTGAGGCAGTGGCCATCGGCATGGCGCTCGAGCTGGAGCTAGCGGTTAGGCTCGGAATATGTACTCGACAGACGGCCGATCGAGTTGAGCGATTGCTCCAATCGCTGTGTCTGCCTACTCGCCTGCCTCAAGGCATCGGCATAGAGCAAATCGAAAATGCTATGGGGCATGACAAGAAGGCGACAGACTCGCGACTTCGCTTCGTTATCGCTCGAGAACTTGGGGATACGTTTGTCCAGTACATCTCAGATTCCGGCTTAATCCGAGCAATTCTGGAGGAAGCGAGTTGAATTGAGGAAGTTCAGCCTATACCTTTATTATGTAATTACTGTCAAGCAGTACGAAAGAACCGACTCAAGTGCCTCCAAGAACACGAAAGAAGAACTCAAAGCAGAGCATTCTTTCCCACTTCAGTACACCTTCGTTTCTAATCGGGCTCACCTTTGGACTTGTGATATCCGTATTGATTGCATCTCTGGGTAATCGATCTCTGGTTCTGGACACAGAGTTTCTCAAGACTTTCCCGGACATTGACAAGGTCTTCCCAAACACGCGATTCGAGTTTCCCGACAAACTTGAGACTACAGACCCTGAGCGCGTCGGCGGACCACCATCGTTCGCACGGGAATCTGGTAGATTCGACCCAAGTGCCAGTGATCGACAGCTATCCGACGTAGTGTCTCAAGACGGCCGCGACCACTCGACAACAGTCGACGATCAATCCATGCAAGACAGCGTAGCAAGTGATGGGACAGAAATAACCGGTTACGTACTGCAAGCCGGTGCCTTCAGTCAGCGTCGTGCTGCTGATGCATTCCGAGCAACTCTTTTGCTAGAAGGCTATGAAGCCTATACAAAAGAGCATCCTGACGAGTCTGAAGTTGCGCGCTTTCGGGTGATTATTGGACCCTACGAGACTAAACAAGATAGTGCGGAGGATGTATCTCGCTTGCGGCAAAGCAACATTTCCGCGTTCCTGGTACCAATGACCGAAGAGTCCCCTTGAAAGTGTGCAAGAAGTACCTTCACCTGGAGCAAGGAAAACAATGACACGGATTCGTTCCACAACTGTAGTCTGCGTTCGGCGCGATGGGATGGTTGCGATGGGTGGCGATGGACAAGTGTCTCTAGGCAACACCATTCTCAAACAAGGAGCATCGAAAGTAAGAAAACTGCACAACAACACTGTGCTTGCGGGGTTCGCTGGAGGCACTGCAGATGCGTTTACTCTGTTTGAACGGTTTGAGGAAATGCTTGACAAATACCAAGGCAATCTGACTCGGTCTGCGGTCGAGTTGGCAAAGCAGTGGCGATCTGATCGTGCATTGAGGCGGCTCGAAGCGCTGTTGGTCGTGGCAGACGGCGCTACGTCGTTGCTAATCAGCGGCACGGGGGACGTGGTTGATCCCGACGACGATCTCATCGCCATTGGTTCTGGTGGTCCGTACGCTCAAGCAGCTGCCAAGGCATTGATGAACAATACTCAAAAAAACGCTGAGGAGATCGTGAACCATGCGCTTCAAATTGCGGCGGAAATCTGCATTTACACGAACGAAAACAGGACTACTCTGGTACTGAATGCATGAGCATCATGACTCCCCGTGAAATCGTCGGCGAACTGAACAAGCACATCATTGGTCAGGACCAAGCCAAACGTGCCGTTGCTATCGCTCTGCGCAATCGATGGCGCAGAATGCAGCTGGATGAGAGCATCCGCGACGAGGTTACGCCAAAGAATATTCTGATGATTGGACCCACAGGGGTGGGAAAGACGGAAATTGCCCGCCGGCTCGCTCGACTTGCAAAAGCTCCGTTCATAAAGGTTGAGGCAACCAAGTTCACTGAAGTGGGTTATGTCGGACGTGATGTCGAGTCCATTATTCGTGACCTTGCGGACGCGGCCTACAAGATGCTGCGTGAGCAAGCACTTGATCGCGTAAGGGACCGTGCAGAAGACGCAGCTGAAGAACGCATCTTGAATGCTCTCCGCAGCAATATGGCCGACCGCTCAGGTACTCCAGCAGGCAGCTATGAATCCGATAGCAATCGACAGGCAATGCGAAAGTACTTGCGTGAAGGCAAACTTGACGATCAGGAGATTGAGGTGGAAGTCTCTGGTGCAGACTCGGGAATTGGCGTGGAGTTTCTCGCACCGCCTGGACTCGAAGACATGGCACACAATCTTCGCGACATGTTTCAGAATTTAGGAAACACAAAAACGAAGCGATCAAAGTTCAAAGTCGGCGATGCAAGGCGCCGACTGAGGGACGAGGAAGCGAACAAACTCGTAAACGACGAGGAAATTAAAGCTGGTGCGGTGGATGCGGTAGAACAGACAGGCATTGTGTTCTTGGATGAAATCGACAAAGTGGCAAAGCGCAGCGAGTACGGAGTGGATGTATCTCGCGAAGGAGTTCAAAGAGATCTCTTGCCGCTGATAGAGGGATGTACGATTTCTACTCGCTATGGCATGGTGAAAACCGATCACATTCTGTTCATTGCATCGGGAGCGTTTCATCTTTCCAAGCCCGCCGATCTCATTCCGGAACTTCAAGGCCGCTTGCCAATCCGCGTGGAACTCAACGCACTATCGGCTGAGGAATTCAAGCGTATATTGGTCGAACCCGATGCATCTCTGACGGAGCAGTATCGGGAGTTGCTCGCTATAGACGGAGTGGCATTGACTTTCGGGGATGACGCCATCAGCAGGATTGCCGAACTCGCCTGCGAAGTAAACGAAAACACGGAGAACATTGGCGCAAGGCGCTTGCATACGATCTTAGAGCGCCTAATGGATGACATTTCGTTCTGTGGTGGAGACACTAAACAATCGTTGCATATCGACGGCGAATATGTCGACTCGCAGCTTCAAGACCTCGTGCGCGACCAGGATCTTTCTCGCTACATTCTGTGATCTTGCAACTCAGCGCATGCAACCCAGCAGCATCACATACAACCGCGACACACGCAGTGTCGAGCTGCACTATAGCGATGGTAAAGCGGTTACCCTTAGTGCAGAGCTTCTAAGGGTGTTTTCGCCTTCGGCCGAAGTACGCGGTCACTCCGATGAACAGCGGGTGCTTCAGACGGGCAAGAAAGATGTGGGAATTCAGTCAATTGATCCCATCGGCAACTATGCAATTCGCATCGTATTCGACGACGGGCATGACACGGGAATCTACTCGTGGGACTATCTAACAGAACTAGCGGAGCATGCTGACGAATATTGGAGCAGATACTTACACGATCTTTCAAAGGCGAACGCATCAAGACTTCCCAAGATTCCCTTGGGACATTGGAGTCCCTCAGAGTGAGCCGGCCTCAGAGCAATACCGACACCGGAAACGCTGAGTACTCTGCAACCGACAAGCGACGTCGTGTTGCCGAGGTGTTCGACCAGGTAGCCAGCCGCTACGACCTGATGAACGACCTGATGTCATTTGGATCTCACAGACTATTGAAGCGCGTATTCTGCGATTCAGTGGGACTACGTCGAGGACACAAGCTATTGGACGTGGCTGGGGGGACTGGAGATATTGCCAAGTTTCTTGCTCCAATTGTTGGTCCAGACGGTCAAGTGACCGTTCTCGATGTCAATGAGTCCATGGTGCGTGCAGGTCGCGACAGGCTTCTCGATCTAGGGATTGCCGCGGTGAATTTCGTCGTTGCTGATGCCGAACAGATTCCTATGAACGATCAATCGTTTGATGCAATCACGATTGCTTTTGGAATCCGCAATGTCACCCACAAGGAGAAAGCACTGATTGAATGTCATCGTGTACTAAAGCCCAACGGACGATTGGCAATTCTGGAATTCTCCAAGCCTCAGTCACGCAGACTCGATGCACTTTTTAGCGTATTTCGAAGAACCTGGCCCATAGCTGGGCACTTCGTCGTAGGATCGCCCGAACCGTACAAATACCTTGTTGAATCCATCGATCAGCACCCAAACCAAGAGGCAATGCTCCACCTCCTCGAAGCCGCAGGATTCAAGGGCTTAAAATTCGAGAATCTTCTAGGGGGTATTGTCGCCATCCATCAAGGAACACGATGACCATTGTGCAAACAACCGCTGCTAGCGCTCTCGAAGCTGCAATTCGGGCTCGAATTGCCATTGATCCCCAAGCCAGAAACATGGTGCAAAGCTTGGATGGCAAAGCCGTGGAATTATGCGTCGACGACTCCCGCATGGTCATCTTGTTTGAAGGCGATCAGGCACGGGTATCGAGCAGAACTGACGCTACTCCTGATCTCACTCTCAAGGGATCTGTTGTCGACATCGGTAAGCTACTGCTAAGCAACAACTCTGCTACAGTTGAGATTGAAGGGGATGAAACTCTACTAAATGCCCTACATCGAATTTTCAAGCCAAGTCTTGATACACAAGACGTTGCGGACAAAGCAAGGGCTACGGCGGAATATGGTGTAGCCACTGCTCGGTCCGCATTGGAAGGGCTCGCGAGCGAGCTCACAACAAACAAGTCGGACCAAGCCCAAATTGCCGAACTTGCAAGGCAATTGGCCGAACTTCGGGCATCGGTCGGCGACTTGGAGGACCGTATCAAGGCCCTTGAGGATCGGTGATACCGCTCGGACATCTTCTCCGCATCCTCTACATAGGAACACGCTATCGACTTGACACTACATTAGCGGAACTGTTAGCACAACACTGGCTAAAGTGGTTCCTGCCCGCCACATATCTGCCAAAACCGAAAACGACGTCGGCGGTTCGACTTCGGGAGGCATTGATCAAACTCGGACCGATCCATGTAAAGTTTGGGCAAGCATTGTCAACACGTAGGGATTTGCTCCCTATCGAATTCGCGGACGAACTTGCCAAGTTGCAGGATCGTGTTCCTCCTTTTGACGCTAGAGAAGCGATCGCCTTAATCGAATCGGAGCTTGATGGCGACCTAAGCTCGCTATTCCCGAAGTTCGACAACGAGCCACTAGCATCAGCTTCCTTGGCACAGGTACATGGTGCAATGATCGCGGATGGGTCGCACGTCGTGGTCAAAGTGATCCGTCCAGACGTCGAAGATTCTATTGTCCGAGACATTCAACTTCTCAAGAGCGTCTCTCGGCTGTTGGAGGGGATCTCTCACATCGCTCGGCGACTTCATCTGGTGGAGGTCATCGAGGACTACGAGAGAACAATCATGGGCGAGCTTGACCTAGAGCTCGAAGCAAGGAATACCCAGCAACTCAGAATGAACTTCGCAGGGTCTCCACTACTTTATGCTCCGCGAGTGTACACCGAACTCACAACGAAAAATGTTCTCGTAATGGAACGTATCGAAGGCATACCAATTTCCGCGGTAGACGAACTTAAGAAGCATGGCACCAACTTGGAACTGCTAGCGAGACGTGGGGTCGAGACGTTCTTTACCCAAGTGTTTACACACAATTTCTTTCACGCCGATATGCATCCAGGCAACATTTTCGTGGACGTTACCAATCCGCAGGAGCCGTCCTACGTTGCAGTTGACTGCGCCATTATCGGCCGGTTGACGCCGGAAGATCAAACTTTTATTGCCCGCAACATTGTGGCATTCTTCAACCGCGACTTTGCAGAAATCGCTCGTTTGCATGTGGAGTCCGGATGGATTCCCGACGATGCCAACACGGAGGCATTTGAAAGTGTAATTGCAGGGCTTTGCGAGCCGTTGTTTCAAAAACCGCTCTCAGAGATATCATTCGGCCAATTTTTGCTCGACCTGTTTACAGCCGCCCGCGACTTTCATATGGAAGTTCAGCCTCAGCTGGTGCTGCTGCAGAAAACGCTGTTGAATATCGAAGGATTGGGACGACAACTCGACCCCAATTTGGATTTGTGGGCGACCGCGAAGCCATTCATGGAGGAATGGATGAAGTCTAAGTACGGTTTCCTTGCGACCGTCGAAGCCACATTGGAGCGTGCTCCGGAAATCGCACTCGAATTGCCGCTCTTACCCGAACTTCTTGTAACGGCACGAAGAAAGCTCAATCGTTTAGACAGCGCACTACGCAACCACCAATCCCAACTGGCAAAGCTAGAAGAGACCAAAAGGAAAAGAAGAAAATTCTTGCTACTGCGGCAGATAGGTGGGTTGATGCTGTGTCTGTATGCTGGAATTTTGATTGCCGGGCTGATTCCAGAAAATGTACTAACAAACTCAATCGCGATTGGATCTATCGTCGGAGTTTGCGGGCTCGTCCTACTGTTCAACCGTTCATAGTTCGAACGGCAACGACCCATGCTTTTGATTCGAGCGTCAGAACAGCCTTTCAATTTTTGGTGGTTCGTCCAGACTGTGATCCCAATTGAACAGGCGATCTCTGAGGTTTAGATCGATGATCAGATAGTCTCCTTCCTTGCAGTCCGATTTAGAGAGAAATTTCCCAAAACCAAAGATTGCACCGTTCTTGCAGCGAAGCGTCACTCCCTCTGGGGTTCGAAAGGTCTCGTCGAGCTGCAGTCCACCAATTTCCGATGGAACACTAGCAACAAAATTGTGCACGAAACGCGGTAACCTGAAGACGATGCGAAAATCGCCGTTCGGCATTCGTCCCTTGTCTATCAAACGACGTTGAAATCCTTTGTTCCGCACTCGCTCATGAACTGATACAACGGATTCAGCTGAGACATCGCTGCCGACTAGTCTCCACACGTTCTGTTTGACCTGTACAACGATGGGGCTATAGGTCATTTCGACCTCCAAGCTGCTCATGTTGATTCCACGGTCGTCTCCGTATTCCTTGATGGTTTGTCGGTCTAGCGCGTCGGTACCACAATGCTTGAAGGCGTTCACGATCGCTCGTTCCGGACGTGTAAGCTCATTCTGTTGGTGCAATTCTCCGATGAAATCCACGGTGTCATCACCAACCACTCGAAACTGCGGATACATCCTGAAAAGAGATATCAAGATATGGGATGGTGGTACCACTCCTTCATACTTTGCGCTTCCCGTCTTGTTGCGAAATGAGAATTTTCGATTCAGTCCCTCTCGAATCTCTCCAATCTTCAAGGGTCGATTGATGGAGAGCATCTTTTTGGTTACGTTCTGAATGCGAACGCGCTTGGCCGGAGTGCGAGGCACCCAGCAGTAGTCAGGGCTGATAAACTCAATGTCCTTTGCACAGTGCAGCATGTCGCGCAAAATACCCATTGGGACAGGTGTTGGCAAACACTTGGATACATAGTCCAACGACACAGAACCAGACGCACGGCACGCGCGTCGAGCAACTCCGACGATTTCGTTCAATTGGGTCAACATCTCATTGTCCCTAGGTCCTACTAGACTATCCCTTGCACCCTCAACGAATATCCAATTCGCAAGTCCGCATTGGTCCAATACTGATTTGATGGATTTTGCCGACCATTCGGTACCCGTAATGCCTCGGTCACAAAGTCTTCTAGCTATCGTCGACCAAAGTTCGGGTTCATACTTGGGCAATTGGGCAGCCATTCTGTGGACCACATCGGGTATGTTCGATCTAGCTATACGCTTTACGCGCGCCTCTATCTGCCTTACCCGTTCACGAGTGATATTTGCCAGACGACCCGCACGCTGCAACGTGATCGGATCTGTGCCATTCCATCCCAAACGGGATCCCAACGCGTCTAGATGGGTAGCCGAGTAGTTAGTGAGAATCGACTTGAGCAGTCGGTCCAGCGCCGTCTCAAGAGTGTCATCCGGCAAGTTTTCAAAAAGAATCCTATCTGACCCAAACCAGTCGCCGCCGCTCTTCGACTCTGCATCGCTGCCCAAATTCGTAAGCTGACTTGGTCCGTCGTTGCTAGAACTGGGCGGATCTTGATGGCTATGACTATTCATATGTCGATCGAGATTGTCTCGTGTTTTTAATATTTACATGAAAGTCGTTGATTGTCAATCCCACAAAAAGCTGCCAAAGGACAACTGTAAATCGGCAACTGCATTGTGTGCTCGACTTAATTCATTGGTATTTCAAAGATTTAGTTGCGTCAATAGTTCATAGTTGTCGCGGATGCCCCGAGCAACGACAACAACGATGTCGACTAAAGCAACAATTATTTGAAGTGAAATATCTCCGCAACTACAGAAGTGCAGACGATGCAAACATGTAGCTCAGGGGCTAAAGGGCATTGCTAGTGCTCCATCGCCCTGAATCGATCAATTCACTGCCACTACCGGAATTTCACCATAAGTTAGCAATCGACATGTAATATTATTTCAGTAGCGCTTTCTAAGGAGTGTTTATTGTGTTTGGCGGACCAACGGAAATCATCGTCATTCTGGTAATCGTATTGGTTATATTTGGCGCCAGCCGTCTCAAGAACATTGGTAGCGATCTCGGAAGCGCAATCAAAGGCTTTCGCAGTGCGGTAAAAGAGGATCCCGATAGCGAAGAGGAGACTAGCGAAGCCGACGCGAAGTCCTCAGACAGCAGCAAGTCGAAATCGTCCAAGCGCAAGAATGCTTGAAGTAAGCTGGATTGAGCTGCTCGTCATTCTTGCATTAGCACTTGTCGTTCTAGGCCCTTCGCGACTTCCAGAAGTTGCCCGTTCCCTAGGTCTGTGGGTCGGCAGACTACGGCGCATGTACAACAGCTTCAAGCTTGAAATTGACCGAGAAGTTGGCATGGATGACATACGTCGCCAATTGCACAACGAGCAAATAATGGCCGAGATGAAAGCCGTTGAACGAGAAACCAATACTATTCTTTCGGATACTAAGTCCACTCTAGATGACACAATCCAGACTGTGAAAAAACCACCTTCGGGCCAATCAGGTCTGACCGGGTCGTCAGACTCGCAAGACGACAAGGCCGGTCAGTCGTCATAATGGCTGAGGAATCCATTTCCCAACAGGAATCTCGAGAACAGGAACACGACAAAGCTGTCGACGGCAACGAGCAGCCATTGTTGGCTCACCTTGTTGCATTGCGAAAGAGCCTAATTCGGTCGCTCATTGCAATTGGCGTGGTATTTGTTCCCTACGCTATCTTCAGCAAGCAGCTCTTTAAGCTGGTTGCACTACCTATACTCGAAAATCTTGCTCCAGAGCCTGACGACACAGGAACTTCTATTCTGCAAGTTACTGGTCACCTGATTTCTACGGATGTCGCGGCGCCGTTCTTTGTGCCGCTCAAGCTCGCAATCTTTCTTGCCCTGTGCACCGCCATGCCGTATGTATTACACCAACTTTGGTCTTTTGTCTCTCCAGGTCTCTACATGCGGGAAAAGCGATTCGCATTGCCACTGCTGATCTCGAGCATTACCTTGTTCTACATGGGCATGGCATTTGCCTATTTTCTCGTCTTTCCACTGGTGTTCGCTTTCTTCGCGGGCGTAACTCCAGAGAATGTACTGTGGATGACGGACATCAATAGTTACTTATCGTTTGTAATCAAGATGTTCTTTGCGTTTGGAATCGTATTCGAGATACCCATTGCCATCTTGCTCTTGACCGCCACCGGTCTAGTCCAGCTCAAGACACTCAAGAAAGGGCGGCCCTACATATTTGTAGGTTGCTTCATTATTGGAATGCTTCTTACGCCGCCAGATGTAATATCCCAAGTACTTCTTGCCGTACCTGCATGGATTCTCTTCGAACTCGGACTAATCTTCGCTAGGGTGATCCGTCGCGACTCAGGAGAATCGTAACTGGCCCGTCGTTGACTAGAGAAACCTGCATGTGTGCACCGAATTCCCCTTCCGAGACTTTGTCGGACTGGTGGAAGCCACATACCTGCTGCACAAAGTATTGGTAGATGTACTTCGCCCGACCCTGTTGTTCTGCATTGGTGAAGTCAGGACGATTGCCACGGGACGTCGAAGCCGCTAACGTAAATTGGGATACGATCAAAATTTCGCCTGAAATATCTGCAACAGAAAGATCCAGCGGACGACCATTGCTAGGAAATATCCTATGATTTACAATCTTTTTGGCCAGCCAGCTAGCGTGTTCCTCTTGGTCGCCGCGAGTGACAGCCAAGAAGACCAAGATACCGGAACCAATAGACGAAACCAAGGTCTCACCAACTTCCACCTGCGCTGAAGACACTCGTTGCAATAGCGCTTTCACGTCATATTCCTCCATCCGAATCCATTGCCCATGCCAAGCGTCAGTAATCCAAAAGCCATCGCCCTAATATCTGGCGGCCTGGACTCCATGCTTGCCGCCAAGGTTGTAATGGATCAGGGCGTAGATGTCGAAGGCGTGAACTTTTATACAGGATTTTGCGTAGAGGGGCACACTCATGCTATCCGAAACCGGGACAAGGCAAAACCCAAGCGCAACAACGCACTGTGGGTAGCCGAACAACTGGGAATAAAGCTACACGTGGTGGACGTTGTCGACTCCTACAAGGACGTTGTTCTAAACCCCAAGTACGGTTACGGCAAGAACCTGAATCCGTGCTTGGATTGCAAGATCTTCATGGTAGGGCGTGCCATCGAAATGGTTGGATTCCACGGCAGTGGCTTCGACTTCGCGATAACTGGCGAAGTAATTGGGCAACGTCCAAAATCCCAACGAAAGGAGACCATGCCAGTTATCGCTAGGGAATCCCAGGCAGGAGAACGACTTCTTCGACCATTGTGTGCCAAGAATCTGCCTGAGACTCTGCCGGAGCGAGAAGGATGGGTCAATCGCGCGGAACTGTATGCCATGAGCGGCCGTTCTCGCAAACCTCAGATGGAGCTAGCAGCGAAACTCGGTTTCAAGGACTACGCACAACCCGCTGGCGGCTGCTGTTTCCTTACTGACGAAAAATACTCCAACAAGTTGGACGACCTCTGGGCAGCTCGTAGCGATAGAGACTATGAACTTGACGACATTGTTCTGCTTAAAGTTGGCAGGCACATTCGACCCAAGCCCCAGTTTAAGTTGATGGTGGCCCGCGATGAGGGCGAGAGCCGATTCCTTGAGGGCTATCGCAAGACATTTGTCAGCCTCCGCGTCGCTGACCGCCGAGGACCGTTGGCACTGATCGATGGAGAACCAGATTCAACGGATATCGCTCTTGCAGCTCGAATTGTCGGGCGCTACAGCAAACGACGCGACGATTCCACCGCAGTTGTCAATGTGAATTACATTGATGGAGTATCAGAGGACCTGACAGTGATTCCCTTTGAACCGCACGAAATTCCCGACACGTGGCATGTGGGGGCATAGGTTCTACTGAAGGAAGTCGACGCCACTGGCACGTTGTGTCCGATACCTCTGATTCGTGCTCAAGACTTTGCGCGCGGAGTCGAGCCGGGAGACAAATTCACATTGCTGGCCAGCGATCCCGGCGTGTACCAAGACATCCCAGCATGGTGTCGCATGCATGGGCACGAGCTAGTCGCAACGAGCGAGAAATGCCATGTGATTCACATGGTGATTCGGACTTCAACTACAGAATCGGCTTGACTTGCAACACTGTCGTCGGAGATGCACTGGCATTGCATAAATAGATCTTCCTGACAGTACGGGATTCACGTGCCCCTTCACATCATTTTGTATCAGCCGGAAATTCCTCCAAACACAGGGAACGTAATTCGATTGGCTGCCAACACCGGTTCGACTCTCACATTGGTTGCTCCGTTAGGTTTTGAACTCGCTGACGCCAAACTCAAGCGCGCAGGACTCGACTATCGAGAGTGGGCAGATGTGAAGGTGTGCGACTCACTCGACACTGCATTGAAGTCCGCAAATTTGAGTCGAGTGTTTGCCTTTACCACGAAAGCAAGACGAATCTACTCCGACATTGATTATCAAGAAAACGATGTCTTGCTGTTTGGACCTGAGACCCGAGGACTGCCATCCCATGTCAGGGAGAGGTTCAAAAATCGGTGTGTACGCATCCCCATGCTTCCGAATTCACGGAGCATGAACTTGTCGAATTCTGTGGCAGTTGCCGTGTATGAAGCGTGGCGCCAAATCCACTACGACGGATTTAGTTGAGTACCTCATCGAGAGGCGGCGACTTTGACAGTCCGAGCTGACGCTCGTGCATCGCCTGCTGAATCAAGTTTTCGAGATTTACCGGAGCTACCGCAAACGCGGGAAAGGTACCTTTGACAGCCACGCTGTCGATGGCTTCACGCGCATAGGGAAACAACAGATTGGGACATTCCACAGTAAGGATGCGGTTCCTATCAACTCCATCAGCAACGGCGAATACACCAGCTTGCTCGACAGATATCTTGCATGCTGTGCGGGCCCCAAGTTCAGCCCGCAGGTTCAATTTCATGACCACTTCAAACCTGGGATCGTCTAATTTTCTGTGACTTACTTCGATCTCGAGCTTGACTTGCGGCTTCCATTTCAACTCGAAGAGCTCTGGAACATCGCCTGGCTCGAAACTAAGTTTGCGTAGGTAAATGCGTTCGACTGTATAGTCGGATTTGATACTCGTCCCAGCCAACTTTCTAACCCTTTTCGACAGGCATGTTCTCGTTGCGCCACTCCAAGAGTCCACCGCGCAACTTGGCTACTTTTTCGAATCCAGCCTTCTTCAACATTGTTCCGGCCAAGCTTGAATGCTGGCCCATTTTGCAGGCCACAATGACTGGCGATGTCTTGTACTTCTCCAATTCCTTTAGACGCGATTGCAGCGACGCGATTGGGATGTTCATTGCTTTAGGAATGTGACCTTCCGAGTACTCCTTCGTATCTCGAATATCCAGAACGACTGCACTCTCTCGGTTCATTAGGTTGACCAGCTCCTGCGATGTCACGGTCTTGCCTCCTCGCTTAACCTCGTTGCGGACGAAAAGCACGATTAAAACGAGGAAAGTCCCAACCAGCAACGGATGGTTTCCAATGAAAGTAACAAGCTCAGACAAGCGAAAAAAATCAGGTAGCTTTAACTATCGCAATTATAGAAAGCCTTATTGGCGAATTATCTAAAATCGGGTTCTACATACTGCATTCGCTGCTACTTGACAACAACGCTTCTAATAGTCTTGGACGGATGGGGCCACGGAGAGCCAGGACCCTTCAACGCGATCAGCGTGGCCAAGACTCCTGTATGGGATCACCACTGGGCCAATTCTCCACACACCCTTCTGGCTTGTTCCGGAGCTGATGTCGGATTACCCGCGGGCCAGATGGGCAACTCCGAAGTTGGTCATATGGCTATCGGAGCAGGACGCGTTGTTGACCAGGACTTGACGCGTATCGACAAGTCCATAGATGCTCGTACATTCTTCACAAATCCGGTTTTGACTAAAACCTTAGCAAAGGCAGGGGTCGGCGGACATGTCCACGTCTTGGGTCTGCTGTCTCCTGGAGGCGTTCACAGTCACCAAGATCAAATCCGGTCGCTTGTCGAGCATCTAGCGGCTTCCTCGGTACCTACATCGCTTCATGCATTTCTGGACGGACGAGATACACCACCTCAATGCGCATTGCAGTCGCTCGCATCGTTTGAAGCTGAGTTTGCCGAACACCCAAACGCTGGAATAGCATCGATCTGCGGTCGCTACTACGCCATGGACCGAGACGAGAGATGGCTCCGAACCAAGTGCGCCTTCGACATGCTGCTTGGGTCGGCGGGCGTGTTTAAAGCCAAAGATTCCATCGCTGCACTTGAAGCTGCATACGAACGCGGCGAAACCGATGAATTTGTGCAGCCTACCCATACGGATCGGTTTGCGCCGATACAGGATGGGGACATCGTGGTATTCATGAATTTTCGTGCTGATCGTGCGCGGCAACTTTCAAGAGCGTTCGTGCTCGATGACTTTCAAGACTTCGTCAGGTCCGGCAGACCAGCATTGAGCCAGTTCGTCACATTGACTACGTATGCAAAGGACATCAACTCTGGCGACTCATCCGTGCCGGTAGCAACTTTGTTTCAAACGCCACAGCTGCACAACACGTTAGGGGAATGCGTGGCCAATGCCGATCTAACGCAACTGCGCATCGCCGAATCGGAAAAATCGGCACACGTAACCTATTTCTTTTCAGGCGGAGTCGAGCATGAGTTCAAGGGGGAGTGCCGGCGTATCTTGGACTCGCCACGAGTCTCCACCTATGACTTAGACCCAAGAATGAGTGCCGACGCCATAACCGACGAAATCGTCAAATCCTTGGCAGCAGACGAATTTTCGGTCGTGATCTGCAACTTTGCGAATGGCGACATGGTTGGACACACAGGAAATTTCGCAGCTGCCGTTGCAGCTGTCGAATGCATAGACGAATGCTTGGGAAGAGTTCTGGATGCTTGCGGACAAACTGGCTCAGATTGCTTCGTAACAGCCGATCATGGCAATGTGGAAAGCATGTATAGCCACGAGAGTGATCAGCCCGACACTGCTCACACGAACAACCTCGTACCTCTCCTGTATGTGGGTTCCAAAGACATAGAACTATCGGGACCTGGTTCTCTCATCGACATTGCACCGACCATGTTGGACCTGATGTCCCTCCCCATTCCGAAAGAAATGACTGGTAAGTCACTAGCCTGCAGAAAAAACATTGCTAAATGAGTTGAGAATTCGAATGCTCGCTCGATCGGAGAGTTCCCAAACGTATCGACTTGCGCTACTCGCGATCCTGCTGATTCTCCTGCCCCAGCCGTTGGCGCAAAGTCAGGACAAGAACGTGCAGGACCGCCTAACGGAGGTCCTAGAGGAGCTTAACTCTAAGCAAGATTGGATTGGACAAGCCGACCGCAGGGTGCGTGACCTGCAAGAGTCCGTACGAGTATCCGATAAAGAGGTAGCCGATGCTGGTTTGCGGATAGCTGAACTGCAGGAAAACATTTCCAAATTGGAACGCCGTATTGAAGACCAAGAAACGCAAGCCATTGAGTTTAGGGATAAGTTGGCGTCTTTGACCTCGTCTGTCAAGTGGCATATAAATCTCGCCTATCGATTGCAGCGCAAACATTGGTTGAGAGCTTTCTTCGAACAGGAAAGCGTAGAGAAGAATGATCGTTACATCCGCTACCACCGATACTTCGCGAACTCAAAGACCGATTCCATTCAAGATTTTTCGAAACTGCTAAATGAGCTTCAAGCGGTCATCGTTGGGTTGCGCAACGACCACGAAACGCTAGGAGCTCACGAAGCACAATGGGCAAACCAAAGAGCTCACTACAACGAACAAAGCGAGTCGCGGAGAGTTCAGATTGCAAAACTTAATTCCGAAATTACCGATGCACAGCAAGAGCTGGACAAACTCCTCGAAGACCGGCAACGGTTAGAGAGCCTACTTGCCGAAATCGAGCTCGCATCCGAGTCTCCACTCAACGACTCCGATGAACAAATCGCATCGATCGATCCCTCCAAATTGCCATGGCCAACCCAAGGGAGAGTACTGGTTGACTTTGGCGACTCTAGGGCGGACGGTCGCCTTAAGTGGCAAGGTGTGCACATCTCCTCGGAAACCGGTTCAGACGTGGTAGCAGTAGTTCCGGGAAAGGTAGTCTTCGCGGACTGGTTGCGCGGATTTGGAATGATGATTGTCGTTGATCACGGTAATGAGCTAATGTCGGTCTACGGCTATTGCGACACTCTACTCGCAAGTTTCGGAGACAATGTGGAAGCGGGTGAGACGATCGCAACCGTTGGTCAGAGTGGAGGCCAAACGGTTCCCGGACTTTATTTCGAAGTGCGTTCCAAAGGCAAGTCGATCGATCCCATCGATTGGCTAGAAGGAGAGGATCCCTAGTTCACGACCTGCTACAGCAGTCTTGTTATCCAGAAGTGTGAATCGAATCTTGGCGATAGTTGCTAGTGTGCGAGTTGGGCTTCAAGTATTGCGATGGCTTGGCGGCAGTCGATAGTGCCCTCATAGAGTGCGGTGCCGCAAATGACTCCGATCAGCTGCGGGAAATTCGCCGAAATTCGAGCAAGAGCTTCCAGATCGCTCGCACCGCGCACTCCTCCGGACGCAATTACCGAAACCTTGGAGCCTCGAATCACACTAAGTATCGAATCCAAATTGACACCTACTTGCATGCCATCTCGTTCCACATCGGTACAAACGATTGCGAAGAGCGGGGTTGCTAGGAATTCCTCAATAGTTTCGGCCATCGTGGCGTCTGCAACACGATTCCAACCGTGGATTAGCACTTTGTCGCCGCGTATGTCGAGTGCCAATGCAAGCCTTCCTGGGTGCGCTAGGGCAATCTTGAGGAACCGGGTGCGTTGCTCCAGCGCAAATGTACCCACAACTACCTGTGCAATCCCTTGCTCAAGCCAAAGTTCGACATCCTCTTCGCTACGGATTCCGCCACCTAGCTGAACCGGTACGTCTCCGCTCACTGACAGTATTGAGTGAACAGCGTCCCTGTTGACACTCATGCCACCGATTGCACCATCCAAATCAACAACATGCAATCGACGGGCACCACACTCAATCCAATGCTTTGCTATTTCGGCAGGTTCGCTTCCGTAGACTGTAGCTGTTTCCAATACACCTTTCTTGAGACGTACACAACTCCCGTTGTGCAAGTCAATGGCAGGAATCAGTTGCATGTAGGAGTAGCAAGTGCGATCTAGTGCTAAAGAACACCTTTGGTGGATGGAACTCCAGGTATTCCTTGATCAACGACTAGAGCTTTACGAATCGCGCGGCCAAACGCCTTAAATATGGATTCTGCTTGGTGGTGCGCATTGCGTCCGCGCAAATTGTCGATGTGCAAGCCAACATAACTGTGGTTGACGAATCCCTGAAAGAACTCGCGCAACAGGTCGACATCGAAATCGCCAATTCGAGGACGCGTGTATTGGACGTTGTAGGTCAAAGAAGGGCGACCACAGAAGTCGACAACTACCCTTGAAAGAGATTCGTCCAGCGGCACATAGGCGTGACCGAACCGTGTCAATCCTTTCTTGTCGCCAAGTGCTTGAGCAAGTGCTTGTCCAATAGAAATTCCAACATCTTCGACGGTGTGGTGAGCATCGACTTCCAAGTCTCCCCGCGCCTGCACGGACAAGTCAAGCATGCCATGGCGTGCGAATTGGTCCAGCATGTGATCGAAGAACGGCAGCCCAGTCGAACAATCGGACTGTCCCGATCCATCTACGTCGATGTCAACGGTTACTTCCGTTTCCAGAGTTTGGCGGTTTATAGAACTAGCCCTCTCGCCAGACACGCTCACAATCCAATAGCCAGGTTCGCCGATTGTATATTGCGACATCTAACGAAGGTGTAGGACAGTTGCAGACAATCCAGTCTTGGAAGCACTAGAGTCTGTCGAGCAGACTTCCATATGGCAGAAAACGATTTGTGGAGTGTTCTCTAATCCAGCTAGTCAATTCCTGACAGAAGCTTCCACGTGCACGAAGGACACTCACCAACGGGATGACAGGAGACTTCGCGCCACAATCGAATCCTGAGTACTGCTCCTCACACAAAGCTAGCACTTTGATCCAATTGACTATGGTTGCATCGTCAACCATTTCGACGAACTGCTTCCAATCCGCTGGTTTAGCAATGAGTGCTGCACGAAGAATCGCCTGATCCTCTTGTGACAACTGTAGCTTGCTACCCTTCCGCTGTTGCCAGGCGTTGACTAATATGTCGCGATGATCGTCTCCTAGGGAAACTGAACGAGGGTCCCACTGTTCTACGTCCGTCATAGATGAATGCTCCTAGTCGAGCTCTGCTTGGTGCATTGGCTATCCTACACTCCAGTATTGCACACGAACTACAAAGTAGATTGGACTGGCTAGCCTCTAAACTGTTGAACTGGGCACGAATCCACGGTCGCACGCACTTGCCCTGGCAATCCAATCGCACTCCGTATCGTGTGTGGGTGGCCGAAGTCATGCTGCAACAGACTCAGGTCAGTACAGTTGCCTCCCACTACGATCGGTTCCTTCAGCGGTTTCCGTCAATTCCGGACCTAGCCGCTTCAGCGGAGAACGATGTCCTTCACGCTTGGGCTGGCTTAGGCTATTACCGACGAGCATTGCGCTTGCATCAAGCCGCGAAGCATGTCGTCGAACGATTTGAAGGTGAAGTCCCCAACTCTCTGGATGGTCTGTGCTCGCTTCCTGGCATAGGTCGGTCGACGGCAGGAGCAATTCTCTCCTGCGCTTTCGACATTTCCGCACCAATACTGGATGCGAATGTACGACGCATCTTGTCTAGATTCCATGCTGTGAACGGTCCACCAGACACCAAGATTCCCGATTCCCATCTGTGGAACTTGGCAATCCAGCACACACCTAGCTGCAGCGCGGCACGCTATACGCAGGCGATCATGGATTTTGGGTCGAGACAGTGTGTGCGTTCTGCGCCGGACTGCGACAGCTGTCCCTTGCAGCAGCGATGTGCAGCTTTCCTGAACCAAGAAGTGCATCTGTTCCCCAATCGCTCAATGGCCAAACAAGTTGAGGTGATGAAGCGACCATTGGTGATTCTCGACGTCGAAGGTTCTTGCCTTCTACAACAGCTAGACGAATCGGGCACCTATGCAAGATTGTGGGATACCCCAACTCTGTCCGAAGATTCGAGTAGCGAATTAGTGCTTGAGAACCTTGGACTGCCACTTGATTGTGTAGATATCCGCAATTGCGCTAACCTAGAGCCGTACAGGATTTCAAATCAACGTATTACGGAGAAAACAACGCTAGCCCAATATTGTGTTGAGGCAGGCGAACTGGGGGCAACAACGAAGGCTTGCTGGTACAAGAACGACACTCAAACTCCGCTTGCTATGTCGGTCAAGACGAAAAAACGAATAGACTTGGCAAAAGGGAAACCGGAGGAACAGTGACTCGGACAGTATTCTGTCGCAAATTTGGCAAGGAATTGCCAGGTTTTGACACTCCTCCGATTCCAGGTCCATTAGGTCAGGACATCTACGACCATGTGTCCATTCAAGCTTGGACAGAGTGGCAAGAACTGCAGAAGATGTTGATCAATGAGCATCATCTATCACTTCAGGACTTGAGCGCTAGACGATATCTGATGGATCAAATGAAGAAGTTCTTCCAAAATGAGGAGGTCGATAAACCGAGCGGCTACGTCCCACCATCGACTTGACGTCTCTCCTGTGACAGTCCAATTCGCGAGCGCTGTCAGAAGTCTCAATGTAGCCGGCAATAGGAAATGCAATGCCAACACTAAATTTTGACAAGGTATCTATTCACTACGAGATCTATGGAGATGGATTCCCCATTCTTTTATTTGCTCCAGGAGGAATGAGATCCGCCATTTCGTTTTGGCAGGGCAGCGAATGGAACCCCATAGATGCATTGAAACCGAACTTCAAAGTCATTGCTATGGATCAGCGAAATGCAGGTTCGTCGAAAGCGCCCGTCAGCGCGAGCAATGGCTGGTCCGACTATACAAATGACCACATTGCTTTGCTAGACCACCTAGAAATAGAGAAAACCCATTTGTTGGGCGGGTGCATTGGTGGACCCTATTGCTTCGGAGTCATACAAGCCGCACCGGAGCGAGTATGCTCGGCTGTTCTCCAACAACCAATCGGAGAGGAGAACAACCGCGATCTGTTCTATTCAATGTTTGATGCGTGGGCTGATGCAATAAAGGCAGACCACCCAGAAGCATCTCAACTCGACTGGGACAGCTTCCGCGGAAATATGTTCAATCAGAGGTTTCTCTACAACACCTCACGCGACTTTGTCCGGGAGTGCAAGACGCCGCTTCTGGTGCTGATGGGCTCCGACCCCTATCATCCTGAGAGTGTTTCACGGGAAATTGCGGACTTGGCCCCCAATGTCAGGTTGATCGAGAAATGGAAGAGTCCCTCCTCGGACAATACGATCGAGCAAGTGCAATCGTTTCTGCACGCTCACACACCATCGAGTTGACAATCAGTCACGGTGTGCATGTCTGGTCAACCCTGCTAATTGGACTACCGCGTGTTGAATCTCACTAGTGTCAATGTAGGATCGGAACGCATGGTCGGAAACAGTGTTTCCGGCATCTACAAGCACTCATTGCCTGGTGCTCACCGACTGACGAAGACCGGCATCAACGGAGACATAGTCAGCGATTCTCGACACCATGGGGGACCCGATCAAGCTGTTTATGTCTATGGGGGCGAAGATTATCAGTGGTGGAAGAAGGAGCTCGGCAGAGAGCTTGAACCTGGTACGTTTGGCGACAACTTAACGATATCCAATCTGTCCAGCCGAGCAGTCCATATTGGTGATCGACTTGTGATAGCTGGAGATGTTGAACTGGAAGTTACCGCGCCACGAATTCCTTGTGCGACCTTAGGCGAGCGTATGCAAGACAAACACTTTCCTGTACTCTTCAGGAAAGCTGAACGGCCTGGTTTCTATTGCCGCGTCATACACGAGGGGGAGCTCCTCGCAGGTTCCACAGTAGTTCACAAACCACATGGTCGAGAACCCTTTGTTTCTGTCGTCGATCTCTTTAGACTCTATTACGAACCTAAGCCGACGAAGACACGTCTTGAGGAAGTACTAAGAGCCCCATTGGCCATTCGGGAACGTAAACGGTTGGAATCGGCTCTTGTTCGTTTAATGCAAACAAATTGAGCCGCTGCGTACACAGATTGAAGTTTCGTACATCTCAAGCCGCCAAGCGAATCCAGACTTCATCATCTCCCTGAACTCTACACGCTCGCTGTGTTATCCATTCAAAGAGTCTTGACCGGTTCCAATTGTTCATCTGTTAGAACCGCTTCGAACTTGGTGACCACAGCCAATTCCCTCGTCTCGCCTAAACGTTTGCTCGTCAAGCAATCTGCGATACTCCTCGAGAACTTTCAGTGGCTACACGCTTTCCCATGTAAACGGAACTGTCCTTTAACCACGCGTAGTCACAAGTTGGATTTGATTCTGCCAACTCTCCGATGGAACAGGCAATTGCAAAACGATCGTAGTGCGAAACGACCTGATTGGCTAGGATCGAGAAGTCATAATAATATTGCAATACACTGATTTTCTTGAATGCTGAAGCAGACCGCAAAACAAATATTTTTCGGGACGCAATGCAGAGCACAAAATGAATAGCTACTCTTCGTACACGTCGATGGTATTTGTCGCCTTTGGGATCCTTTATGGCGCTGGATTTCTGCTCGCTGCGTGGGTTCTTGTTCGGAAACTCATGCAGAAGCAAGACGAGATTGACCAAAGCTCGGCTAAGGGTTCACGCGACACTCAAGGACGCATTGCGACAGAGGCAACTCCTGTTGCGGTCGCGCCAGCAGTCCCAGTAGCGGCCAAGGGGGATTCGAACAAAAAGGACTTAGATCCACCCATAGACTTAGGTGGTGGATTCGATGGCGGTATTGATGGCGGAGGAATTTAGAGCCAACACGGCGCTAGATCTCAGTCCGCAATGCCGCCCTGGTGCCGAATTACGTGACTGAGGAAGATCGGGATATCTGGAACAAACGCTACTTGCAGGGAGCTTACGCAGAGCGAACTTCCCCAAGTGAAATCTTGAAGGATTGGCTCAGTTTTTGTCCTCCAGGTAGAGCACTGGACGTTGCATGTGGTGCCGGAAGAAATGCAAGATTTCTTAGCGCAAATGGGTATGAGACCGTCGGCTTGGACATTTCAGATGTTGCAATTCGACGTGCTCGAGAACTAGGCGAAGCAGCTGGTCAAGAAGTCGAGTACCTCGTTCACGACTTGGATCGTG
>CAZNFX010000008.1:102482-243774 GCA_964572845.1 uncultured Pseudomonadales bacterium
TTCCTCTGCCGGGAAAATTCGACTTGATCGTGATTGTCCGGTTTCTGGACTGGCAGCTAATCTCCTGCATCGATCAGCACCTGCACATCAATGGCTGCTTGCTAATTGAGCAACACTTGAGATTCGACTGCACGGAGTCACTTGCAGGGCCTCGATCGAATAGATATCGAGCTGAGTCAGGCGAGGTGCAAGCGCACATCTCCCACATGCAAATATTCAAGAAGTTCGAGGGCTTGATCACCGACACTGATGGTCGACGATCTGCTGTCGCACGAGTGCTAGCCAGGAAAATTCGGTAGGTTCGCAGTTTATTCGGCTTGGACTCCTCCAAGTTCACGAATCCAGATGTTCCGAAACTGTACAGGGTCGCCGTGGTCCTGCAAGACCAAAGGTCCTCTAGGATCATGGGGAATTTGGTAGCTGGCCAGCTCACGGTGTTTCGTAGGGCCATGCATGGTTTGGCGAAGATGTGCAAGCACCCCATTGTGAAACAGTGTCATTGTGGCTGGACGCTGCAGAGACTCTGACCCAAATTGAGGCGTCTCAAACACAATATCAAAAGTCTGCCACGAACCAGGTGGCATGCAAGCGTTGGCTAAGGGTGGAAACTGTCCATAGATAGCCCCAGCAAGACCGTCAGCATAGGTCGGGTTTGCATAGCTATCCAAGACTTGCACTTCATACAAGCCGAGAAGGAATACCCCGCTATTGCCTCGGCCCTGACCACTTGCAGAGATTGCAGTTGGAGTTCTCCACTCTACATGCAGCTGGCAGGACCCAAACTCCCGCTTGCTGCATATATCGCCAGTCCCACCTACAGATTCCATCGCATTGCCGTCGACAATTTTCCATCCGGCACTCCCTCCCCGTACGGACAACCATTCGTCCAAATTTGAACCGTCGAACAATACATGCGCGTCGCTTGGAGGTGCACCAGGTTCACTCTGCGTAGAGAACGAGCCTGGGCTGACGATTGGAGGAGCAGGTCTGTCGCGATCATGAATCCTCCACCTGCAACCTGGCAAGAAAGGCGTGTCGTTGTAACCATCAGCCATTCGAAATACTTAGTCCTCCCTTTGGTGGGTGAGTCCTCCTCTAGATCAAACTTCTAAAGGTGAGGTTTGAATCCTATCAACTCAATCGTACTCTTCAATTTGTCACGCACTCCTAGAGTTCGTGTCTTAGATCCGAGAGTCACGACCTTTATACCAATCGTGGCCAACTCGCTCGGGCTGCAGACAATCCCACATCACGCTTCTGTGGCTATTACAACCCGCTTTCGGCGACCGGGATTCTCGATAGATTCGGAAGATGGTTTGTGCACGTCATCGGGAGGCTCTGCGAAATTTGGGGCACTGCCAGAATCTCCGGTTTTAGCCATCCACGAACTCGTCGAGGTATTTCTGCACATTGGGAATGGACCTTCCGTGAAAGTTGCCGACAAGAAAGCACTTGAGGGTCTTGATGGAGGTGTGCACCTTCGGCAACCATTCGTTCACCCTCTCGGCGAGCACGGGACGCTTTCCCCGTTATTCCGTCAAGAGGAGTAAGGTGTCCTCTGTAGTTTCCAGAAGAATGTGCAAATTGGGAAGGGCATCTAGGATTGGAACAACTTGAAGGTCGATTCCTTGTCGCCCAAGACCTCTAGATTACAAAACCCGTACGGTTTCTCGACCTTGTACTTAATTCCCGGCTCAAATCTGATTATTCTCAAATCGCCAAAGCATCGAAGCTTCAGCTCGACAACTCGACCTTCAATATCCTCTAGCCAAAACTCGTCCTTGAATAACTCAATACTCCAGCTTGAGGAGTCAGGAATCGTAGCAGCTACATCGTAAGATTGTTGGTTGTTCTTTAGCTCGTCTAGTGCTTCAGCGACACCGGCGAGCCATGACTTTGCCTCTTCATCGAGGTCTTGTCTGATCAGCTTCTGGTATGTTCGATATGCTCGCTGATAGTCCCTTTTCTTAAGCAAGAGAGGCAATTGTCTGCCCAATGCAAACACAAACGCTTCGGTGGGCAAGAATTTGGCAACCCTTTCGTTGGCTATCGCTCGATCTAACGCTTCGAGTTGCTCCTGTTCGGAACCCCACTTGCTCAGATATTCATACTTGGATAAATTGAATGCTGCATCCTCATAGAGGGTGAGTTTCCTTTCTCGGTCCAACATTCTCATGTACTCATCGGCTTTATCCTTGTCGTCCCCAGTTATAGCTTTTCGCAATTCACTTTGAATTCTTGCGAACTTTCTTGTCACAGCTTTAGGTTGATCTTCAATTTGAAAAATAACCTTGTAGCGGGCTCCTGCGTCAATGTTCTTTCCGTTGTAACTTGCCGGTCGGTATCTCCATTTTCTCACCGCCCGAATAGCGGCACTTTTGAACGCACTGTCCCCAATTGAGTCTGTTGCGACAATTTCGTATGGTTTTCCTTCGGAATCAACCATGAAATTGAGCTCCACCCAACTTTCCTCACCTGCAATCAATCGGCCATGAGGATAGACGGGCTTAACAACGGGTGCTAACAATCTAGGACCTTGGAAACTATCAACTTCGACTGTGGGTTCGGAGGGTTGCTCGATCTCTTGGGTAGAGGGTTCGTCAGCTGCCAAGCTGGGCAAGAAAAATAACCATGCAATGACCCACACTCTAGAGCCGAAGAAACTAGTGATTTTCCGACGTTGATCATTGAGCTCCGTCGGGGCAACAGTTCGAGTTTCCCGGACTGCTTTCGAGGTTGTCATGGATTGAATTCTGAATGAGGAGTGGCGATGGTCAAACACAATAGTGTACATGTCAGTGTAGTGATTGCGCGTGATTCCAACGCCTGGATTTCTCGCAGTATGTCAAATCAGATTTGTGGTTGGAGAAGCAGGTGGCGAGACCTCCTCAATCTGACCTTGAAGGCTCTGCTAACCGACCAGTTCAACTATGCAGCAAGCTGAAGCGAATGACTGCGAATTAGTATTGAAACTTTAGTAGCTGAATTCGTGCAAGTATCCCCATGGCCAGAGCCCAGAGCACCTAAGCCTCTCAGTACCTTCGACGATTCATTCGCTCACGATCAAATGAATTTCAATCCCAATGAAATGCAGACCGCCATTTTCTTTAACACGCCTCTGCAGTTAAGAGGGTGAGGAAAGATCATTACTGATCTTTCCACCCCTTAGAACCGTGAGTGCAAGTTTCCCCGCACACGGTTCAAGCCAATCCTAAGACCGTGTCAAACATGAGTCGGCTACGTTTCCGATTTCCGATGATGAATCGCGGAATGACATTTCGGATGCAACAGAACGCAATTGTCGAGCGAGGAGATTCAGCATGCGCCGATTGTGGCCCGAATCCATCTTCATGCCATGCATGAAACGTATTGCTCCGTAGGCATGGTCCGGATCGAACGGATTGTAGTCCGCTCTCACCTTCGCATGGCGCTGCATCGGAACGTCCGACATGTGCGAACGGCGAGGCTCCGTATGCCGAGCCTCGCCACTCACTGGGAAATACCGATCAACCACCGACCTTCAGCAACTATCTCCCGTAGCCCATGATGGCTTTGGTCTCCAAGAACTCCTCGAATCCGTATAACCCCCACTCACGGCCATTGCCCGATTGCTTGTAGCCTCCAAATGGAGCTTTGTTGTTTACGGGCGCGCCGTTCAAGTGAACATTTCCTGTACGTATTTTTCGAGCGATGTTGCGAGCCCGTTCTGGGTCGCCACCAGAAACGTAGCCTGACAATCCGTAGATCGTATCGTTGGCAATTCGTACAGCATCGTCGTCGTTTTCGTATCCAATCAGCGAGAGCACAGGACCGAAAATTTCCTGCTGAGCAATGCTCATGTCATTGGTTACATGAGAAAAAACTGTTGGTTTCACATAGTAACCAGCGTTTAGACCGTCAGGTCGACCTAAGCCGCCGACCTCGAGTCTTGCGCCTTCATCGATGCCTTTCTGAATCAAATCTTGAATTCGTTCATACTGTACGGCAGAAACTACCGGTCCAATCGTTGTACCAGGTTCATTGGGATCACCAACCTTGACCTTCTGTGCCGCTGACTTCGCAATCTCAGCCGCTTCCTCCATTCGCGATGTCGGTACCAGCATGCGTGTCGGTGCATTGCACGATTGACCGGAATTGGTGCACATTTGAAAGACGTCGCGAGAAATTGTCTGCTCGAAGTCTGCGTCGTCCAGGATGATGTTGGCAGATTTGCCACCGAGTTCCTGCGCAACTCGCTTGACCGTAGGAGCCGCGTTTTTTGCAACTTCTATCCCGGCACGTGTCGATCCCGTGAAAGAAACCATATCGACATCCGGATGCGAGGCAATCGCTACCCCAACTGTAGGTCCGTCTCCGTTCACAAGATTGAATACGCCTGGTGGAACACCGGCTTCATCGAGAATCTCGGCAAACAGAACGGCGTTGAATGGAGCGACTTCCGAAGGCTTCAAAACCATGGTGCAACCTGCTGCAAGCGCTGGTGCAACCTTGCATGCGATCTGATTGATAGGCCAATTCCAAGGCGTGATGAATCCACAGACACCAGCTGGTTCCTTAATGACCCGAACCGACCCTAGCGACTCTTCAAACTCATACTCCTTCAAAACGCTCAGTGTCGTCATAAAGTGTCCCAGTCCCGCGGGAGCTTGAGCAGCCTTCGCCAACCCCGACGGCGCGCCCATTTCCTCACTGATGGTTGCTGCCACATCATCTAAGTGTTGCTGATAGCACGCCACAATTCGCTCGAGCAAATCCACACGTTCCTCTCGCGTTGTTTGCGAGTAGGAATCAAATGCCCCGACAGCCGCCGCTACTGCTCTGTCCACGTCTTCGGCAGTACCTAGGGCAACGACCCCAATCGACTGTTCGGTAGCCGGATTGACTACTTCTAGCGTGGCGTTGGACGCTGGATCCACCCACTCGCCGCCTATGTAAAACTTCGTTCGATTGCTCACCTGTTCTTTCTCCGTATTTGTTAAGTTTGAATTTCTGTCCGCCGTATACACTTCCGTGCCGGAATCCAATGCGATTCGTCGTGCCTGACCATCCCTAGTTCCAACTCGTGAAACGAGCCTTGGTGACGAATTGAACTGCCCGCAGCGACGGCGGAACCAATTGAGCACAGTAAATTGTACCGTTGCGATAAATAGATGCGACTTCGAACAGCATGAACGCATGTGTTCGGGCTTTGCCGCCCGTTCGATCCGGAAAAGGCGACCACAACTGGTGATCTAGAAGATGCTACTAGGGTGAATTTGCAATGTCTTCTCTAAGTTCCTCAATTACATCCTTGAACTCAGCCAAATTCGATTCATTCAATGAGGCCAACGCTTCGTGCGCCCGCAGCAACCACTTTTGTTGCGTTTGTGTATCCGTAGATCCACCCAGCAATTGTTCACGCTCATGTGGAATCGCGAGGGAAATGCCGCTGATGCAATCCAACACATCTCGCATCCCAAGTTCTACAAAAGTTTCGTGGATATCACTACCAACGTTTTGAATGTGCAACTTGCCCCCCAACGACGTGCAGAACTCAGCGGTCTCGTGCAGAGTTCCAAGCATGGCACTGTCAAGATACTCGCAGTGCGTCATGTCGATAATCACGCGCTTGTTGTCAGTGGCTGCGTCCTTCACGGTCATGGATAGCGACTGACCGTGCATCCAGGTAATGCGACCGTGGTAGGAAAGGTAAAGCGACTCGTCGTCCTCTGCGTATTCGATTTGGGACACATGGTTGCTGGACATGTCCGCTTCAATCTTGTCCTGGAAGATTGCGGCTGATGGATGATCAAAACTGTTCTCACCCTCGCTTACGTCGATCATCAGCATTGTCACGTCGTCTCTATCAGCCGAATACGAACCGTGCGTGATTCGATGGAGAAGGTCTCGCATTGCAGTCTTGCCCCGTGGAATGTCTCGAAGATGAACGGCAACTTCATCCAATGAAAAGGGCTCTTGGCCACTAAGATTAAAAATCCCATCTGTATACATCAGGACTCGATCACCCGATTCGAGTACGAGGCTTTCCTCGTCAAACTTTGCGTTTGGATAGAGACCTAATGCAGGCCCGGATGATGAGACCCTTTGGACTTCTCCAGATGCCCGCAATACCAGGAGCGGAGGATGTCCAGCGCTTGCAACGGAGAACTTGCCACTGTGAGTGTCGAGTATGCAGAACATTGCTGTGACAAACATGCTTGAACCCACAACATCCGATATGAGCTCCTCGTTCACTCGAGCAAAGACTGGAATTGCGCTATGGCTCTGTATGGGGAGTCCCAGAGCCTCACTAGCACTCGGCGAAGGCTGGTCCGACCGAAATGCATCGTCGTCCTGTTCTATTATGTCGAGTCTGTTCTTGAAGAGAACTGTAAGCATGGCCGCACTGACGCCATGTCCAGTGGAGTCCGCCAAGACGAGGCCAAGATGCCTTTCGTCTATTCTGAAAACATCGTAGACGTCACCTCCGACGTTTTTCCCCGGAACGTATAGTCCACTGAATGAGTAGCCAGGAACCTTAGGCGGATTGCGAGGCAACAGAGACCGCTGGATGACTTCAGCTTGCTCAAGATCCCTGTCCATTAGTGCCGCATTGTGTTCGAGCGCAATCACTAGCGATCGAAGCTGATCTTTTGATTTCTCGAGTTGTGCTGTCCGTTTCTTAACGCTCTCTTCCAGATGAAAGGTGTGTTGCTCGACAGTTTCCGACATCGTGTTGAAGTCCCGCCCCAATTCCCCGAGCTCATCCTCAGTCTCCACTTTGATTCGAGTCGAATAGTCTCCATCCGCCATGCGTCGCGTGGCTCGCGCCAATCGTCGAATTGGTCCCAATGAGCTCTGCACAACGGTAGTTGCCATCGCTCCGGCAATGAAAGCAATGAGCAAACCAATACAAACTACGACAACCAAGATTCGTTGCAGCGGTCGAAATGCGTCAGCCTGGTCTACCTGAACGACAAGACCCCATCCAGCGTAGCCAACGGGTCTATATACCGTCAGCACTCTGACGCCTCGATGGTCCACAGCATTCTCTGTGAATCCATTCTCTCCCGCTAACGCCAACGACATAGCTTCGTCAATTTCAACAATGTCCTGCTGGAAGAGCTCAAAATCGCCGCTCGAAAACAAGTAGTGCACCATGTTGTCTTGCGTGAGCTTCGCGCAACGTACCTGGATCGTCTGATGGCGCGACCTGAACGAATCCAGCAACTCAACCAGATTCGAGCTGCTGACATCTGCGCTCGCAACGCCAACAACCTGATCCTGCGTGTCAATAACGGGAACGCTCATCGAAATAGACTCCCCTATGCCTTGGCCGTTGGCAAACTCGACGAATGGTCCCCGCATGCCATCCAGGAAAAAGTCCTCGTCATGCACCAATCGCCCAATTTCACTTGCGTCTGTGGACCCGAGGATCGTTCCCGTTGCATCAGCTATCCGAACACGGACATATTGCTGGTTGGTTGACAATGCGTCGTCCACGACCACTTGTAGCCGCTTGTGCAGCATGGCATCGTCAAGCACAGCTTGGTCGCGTTGGTTAAACAGATCTTGGTTGGAGACTGTCGTCGCGAGCGAATTTAGGAGTCGCTCCTCCAATTCAATATAAGCAAGTAATTCAGCGCCAAAAATCTGGCTATCCAAGTCCAGTTCGTAGCGGATTTCATCGCGGATGGTTGCTCTCATGTAGGCAACATTCATCGCAGTGAAGCATGCAAGGCTCAGCAACAGGATGCCAATCAGGAACAACGTGAGCTTTCCGCGAACCGAACGGAAATAGGGAATGTCGGCGCGAGGTCGGTTCGAATCGACAGATTCCAAGTACTTACCTCATTCGCCGCGACGAGACCGAGTTCAAATAGATACGGAATCGCAACTTTTATTAGCCGAGTATTTTATTACTTTAGAACAACGTTTACAGTCGGAGTTCGTATCCAACTCCACCAGCTAGAGTCGCAAGGAGGCTCAGCGGAACCGATTTGTTCAAAGTCGAATCAGTTCGCAGACCAGAGCAGGAGAATTGGCTGGCATTGGGATCATGTGAACTCTAAGACGATGGCTGGTCCGACAATTCCGCCTTAAGTTGCTCAGGAGTGACATAACCCGGTATCACCTTTCCGCTTTCAAGCACCAAAGTTGGCGTGCCGCGAATGTTCATCTTCCCACCCAGCTCATACTGTTCGTCAATTGGATTCGCACATTTCTTGTTCTCAACGTACTCCCCTCTCTTCAACTCGCCAATCGCTGTGTTTGGATCATCTGAACACCAGGCTGCAACCATTTTGTTGTAAGTAGCAGAATCCTTCCCCGCGCGTGGATAGGCAAGATAACGAATTTCGATGCCCCGTCTCTTGTAGCCATCAATGTTTTCGTGAAACAATCGGCAATACCCACAATCCACATCGGTAAAAACATAGACGATGTGCTCCGTCTCACCTTTGGGAGAAAAATTCAAGCTGTCATCCAACGAGACTGTCGCCAGTAGTTCTTTTCGCTTGGCGCTTCTACTAATCTCCGTCAGGTTTGTCGTGCCGGAACTGTCAATGCTATGCAATTCCCCGAGAAGAACATACTTCCCATCGCCCGACGTATAAAAGAAATTTCCGTCGTTGGTCTCAACCTCGTATATGTCTGAGAGAGGTGTCGCTGCCACGTCCGCAACATCCAATCCTAGTGATTTCAGGGAATCCAGGATCGTCTCCTCCGCCTCTGTGCCAGCATCCTCCTCCGCTATTGACATTACAAAACACGACTGAGTCAGGAAAAGGATCATGGCTCGCCGAATAAGCTTTCCGACACTCATTGGATATGGTCTGTTGGACATTGACAATACGCCATATTAATGTATGCAGCGTCCGTTTGTTGCCAATCCGATTCACGCTCAAGAATTACCCAATCTCCCTTCCCGGCCACTTTCTGAACTCAATTCGGGAGCCTGGCTAGCCTTTGCTTCAGGCACGACCATTTAGAAGTCCCTATTGTCCCGACTTGGGCAACGATCTTCGACGCAACGGGCCTAGCGCAAAGGCCTCAACCTATCCCAATTGGGAATGGGCAGAAGCGTGCTGAACTTGCTTCCGACACATCAACTATGCAATTCATTAAACTTAGCCACTCCTAACATTCATCCTGAACGCATGAAATTCGGCATTTTCTACGAACATCAGCTACCTAGACCTTGGAGTCATGGGGAAGAGCACAAGTTATTTCAAGATGCACTTGAGCAAGTGGAGGTAGCCGACAAGCTAGGCATAGACTTCGCCTGGGAAGTCGAGCATCATTTTTTGGAGGAATACTCTCACTCGTCAGCTCCAGAAGTGTTTCTCGCTGCATGTTCTCAACGCACGAAGAACATAAGGCTAGGTCATGGAATTCGCCAGGTTATACCTCAATACAACCATCCAGCGCGCACAGCAGAGGTCATTGCTACCCTAGATCTCGTCTCCAATGGGCGCGTCGAGTTTGGGACAGGCGAGTCGTCGGCGGAGCTTGAACTAGGAGGGTTCAAAATCCCTGTCGCACGAAAACGCAAAATCTATTTGGAAGCTACTGAACAAATAGCCAATATGCTTGCCATGGATCCCTATCCTGGTTACAAGGGTCAATACTTCGATATGCCCTGCCGGAACATCGTTCCCAAACCGCTACAACGACCCCATCCTCCTCTTTGGGTCGCCTGCTCTCAACGCGAGACCATTCGCATGGCAGCCCGGTTGGGTATTGGAGCCCTTACTTTCGCATTTGTAGATCCGGCGGAAGCAACGGAGTGGGTGGAGGAGTACTACAGCATCATCAAATCTGAAGCTTGTGTACCTATTGGACACTCCATCAATCCCAACATCTGCATGGTGTCCAGCTTTTCGTGCCACTATGATCGTGAACTCGCTGTACGGCGAGGACTGGACGGATTCGAGTTCTTCGCCTTCGCACTGGGCAGCCTATACGCATTCGGCACACACAAGCCCGGTCGAACGAATCTTTGGAACCAATACATTCAGATGCGCGATGCCCAGCGAAAGGAGAATCCCGTAGACATTACCAACGCATTGAGTGGGAGCCGGGGAGGAATTGGCACTCCTGACGATCTCAGGGAGCACTTGCTAAAGTTTGAAAAGTGTGGAGTCGATCAAGTTACCTTCATTCAGCAAGCAGGAAACAATCGCCACGAAGACATCTGCGAGTCCTTGGAAATCTTCGCTAAGGATGTCATGGGTGAATTCAAGGAACGCGACCCAGCTCGCGAAGAAAAGAAGCTCCAGGAACTCAAGCCTTACCTAGACGCCGCCATGGAACGCAAGATCAAGATGCGGGAACTGTCGGACGACGAAATCCCATCCTTCATGTCCTTAGGTAGACGCGTAAGTGAGGACTCAAAGAAGGAGAAATCGATTTACGACGGGCCAACGGCTCAGGCGGCCGGAGCTTGACGAACTAGACGACATCGGGATGGCGGGTGCACAACCTAGCCATCGATGAATTCAAAATAGCATTGAGCTACTGAATTAGCTCGAACCTCAAGCACGGTCCAAACGCAATCCTGTAGGATTGCGTTACATTGTTGTGACCCTTTCTGCCGCAACTGCATCTAAGGATGTATGGCGAACATTGGTGGCGTTCAGATTGCAGTTGAAGTCGTTGAACGACTGATGCAAGGCGATCCACAAGCGCAAGAGCAAGTTTTCAAGGCATTGTCTAGTCCTGTCTACTCGATGGCGCTTCGAATACTGGGTGATTCTCACGCTGCCGAGGATGTCGCTCAAGATACTTTCATGGACGTCCTAACAAAAGCGCACACGATCAGAGAACCTTCTCATTTTGTTGGGTGGGTTAGGACGTTGGCCGTCAATCGATGCTACATGAGGCTACGGTCGCCGTGGCACCGGAGACGGGTGAACTACGAGCCTGTAGCAACAGGTGCTGAGGATGGCACGTCAGACTTGATCGACGTAGAACGCGCCCTCGCGAGTATGGATTCGAAGACTCGCTTAGTAGTGTGGATGTATTGCGTGGAAGGATATACACATGAGGAAATTGGTAAATTGCTCAAACGCAGCACCAGCTACTCCAAAGTAATCATTTCCCGCCTGAACCAAAACATGGAAAAATCAAGACTAGATGATGAAGCAAGCCAGTCAAATGCTGGAACTGCCTATTCAAATCAATGGAACACAATGACATGTCAGTGAACTCGTTAACCGAACTCACGGAAGGACTGAATCAACTGCCGGATGTGTCGCCCCCAGGTGGCATGCTAGAGCAAGTGCAGGACAAGATTCGGCGACGAAAGGCCCGTAACCAGCAGTTCAAGCAATTTGGCGGAGTGTCGTGTGTTGCTCTGGCCGTAGTTGGGTTGGTACTGTGGAATCAACCACCTATGAACCGCGTCGATCCGATTGTGGCAACTACCTCTCCTGAAGAAGAGACGCCCACTGAACTACTGCACCCATCACAGCAGGATTTGCTCACAGAGTTTTCCGCTGCAACGATTGAGCAATCGGCAATCATTGTTCGAGTGGCTGACATTAACACAGAACTCTCTAGGCTAGAAGACGGGAATGCCTCGCGACGCGAGGAACTCTTGAGACAAAAGGATGCTCTCAAGAGATCGTACCGTCTACTAAAGTCTCAATCCCCTCCCATAACTTTAGCCAACTACAGCAATAACAAAGTCTTGTAGACCCGCATGGAGGAAACTATGAAATCATTTCTGACCTCAATTCTCTCGATTGGTTGCTTCCTGGCAATTACTGCGCTTGCCCAAGAACCTGACGAAGGTGACGCAACCGCAACCGAAGTCACAATCATTGCCGAAATGGACGCGGTGGAATCAACTATAGATGCTCACAATCGACTGCAGCGGCACAACATCGAACGCGCGAAAAGGCAATTTGAAGAAGCAGTGGACGCTATGGCCGCAGCCGAAGGGCATGCCGAGGCGATCTCTCGAATTGCTCCATATGTGTCCGCTCTTACGCCCCAACTGGAATTGCTCTCGAACAATCTCACCCACGCCATTCAGACCAAGACTGGAATGGGATTCATCGGCATTCAAATGGGCGAGACTACCGATCAAGGAGTATTGATCGACAAGGTCATTGAGGGCACACCTGCCGAGGAAAGCGGATTGAAAGAAGGCGATGTAGTTGCCTCGGTCGATGGGGTGCAGATCAAGGAAGCGGATGATCCCGAACGTGCGCTCTCTGCGTTGATTAGCGTTGTTGAACCCGGTACGACCATCGATCTTGGGATCATCAGGAACAGGAAGAATCTGAACAAGACGCTTACCACGGTTGCACGCCGCCAATACCCAGAAATTTGGGGCTCTAGGTTGAACGAGCTCGGAACGTATACCCTCTTAAATCAATTTGGTAGCGAACTAGGAGAGTTGAGAGATCTTCGCACTCTCGTGCTGGTCGAGTTTGAGAGCGATCTTGGACACTACTTCGGTGAGGAATTCGGCGTATTGGTCATCGATGCCCCCGAGGGTCGCGAATTAAAGAAAGGGGATGTCTTGCTGCGAATTAACGACAAACCGGTTCGATCCTTCTCTCACGCAAAACGATTTTTCTCCAATTCCGAAAAAGCCGCATCCGTAGTAGTAAAGCGTAGAGGTAGGGAACAGAAATTCGATTTCATGTCAAGTGATCTATACATAACTCAAGCAGGGGGTGCCTAACAGTAATTGATGACGCAGCTAGGTTGGCAACTACTGACACTTGTAAACCTATTCCCAAAGTTATCTAGGAGACAGTAATGAACATTTTTTCACGATGCTCGCTCTACGTAGCAATGGCTCTGGTGGCTGTGGCCTCCGTAGGAGCGCAAGAGAAGGAAAATCAACAAGAAAAGGACTATTTGGAAGCTCGTGAGCAACTTGATGCTGCAGTGCAAGCGTTAGCCGAACTTGAGAGCGAGTTAATTGTGAGAGAACTTGCTCCGCTAGTACAGTCCATGGAGCCTGGAGTCGAGTCACTTACCGACATGCTGCTTAGTTTCTTGAGCGAAATTGGCGAGGCAATTCAGCTGGGGCAAATTGGAGTTACGCTATCAACCACGCCCGACAAGAACCTGACAGTTGTTGCCATTCAGGACTGGAGTCCTGCAATAGACGCAGGTCTACAGCAAGACGATCGGGTCGTCACCATTGACGGTCTCAAGATCGCGGAAGCCGACGACCCAGAAATTACGGCCAATAGGCTCATCTCCAACTTGTCGCATGGCGACACGTTACGACTCGGCATCGTACGAGATGAACAGCAAGTCGAAATTCCAATCAAAGTTGGACACTCTATGCTAGGTAGAACTTGGCAGGTCACTGCCGGTTCACCTGAGACGTTTGTGTATTCCACCAGAGAAGGCGAACGCAGATATGCAATAAATACGCTAAACCCTTATGTAAGAAGCTCCCTCTCAGGCTGGTTGGGCACTCGAAGCGATGCATCGAATGCGGTAGACATCGTCTCTTTGCTTGAGGTAGAAGAGGAGCTGGGGCACTACTTTGGCGTCGACTTCGGTGTATTGGTGCTCAGCGTCTCAGACAAGCATGAAGTTCTGAAACCAGGCGACGTTCTCCTAAAAATCGGCGAGAACTCCGTGCGTTCGTTTTCCCATGCAAACCGCTACATCCGCGAGCGGAGTGACACTATGACTACGGAAATAACAGTTCGACGACGCGGCAAGCAGACTACACTCGATATAGACAAAAGCCGCACCGCGTTCGTGCCTTTGCTTGAGCACTAACCTGAACCCAACGTGTGGATGTCGATAGGTTCCTCCCTAGAAGTCAACTCTTGTCGAGTCTCTCTTCTATCGACATCCACTCGTTTTCCAGCTCCTCAATAGTCTTCCTAGCCTTTCCGTGCTTTCTGATCCAATCCTGCAATTCGCTGCGATTGGCTTCGGAAAATGACTGCGGGTCGACAAGCTTCTCGTTTAGGTCTTGTACCTTCAATTCTAGCTGACTCAGCATCGACTCTATTTGACGTTTCCGAGCAACTAGGTCTCGCTCTTGATTTCGTGCATCTGCACGGCTTTTTCTAAGTAACTTCGACGACGACTTGGAGGGCTTGCCCACTTGCTTCGATTCGCCAATGGCCGCCTCGTAGTCATCTAGATTTCCTTGGAATGTGGTCACTCGACCACCCTTGACAAGCCAAAACTCGTTCACGCACTGTTTCAGCAAGTGCTGATCGTGCGCAACGACGACCACTGCGCCCTGAAACGAGTCGAGCGCATGCGAAAGGGCAGCACGCATATCCATGTCCAAATGGTTGGTCGGTTCGTCTAGCACCAACAGTGCAGGTCTCTCCAAAGCGATCTTTGCCAGTACCAGCCGAGCTTTTTCACCCCCGCTGAACTGTCTGACGGGTCGAAATATGTCCGTGCCGCCAAAACCCCAGGCTCCGAGAAAGTCTCGGACTTGCTGCTCGCTGAACTCCCTATGGTCCAGAACATGGTCTCGTGCATTGCGTTCGCCATCCAAGATTTCCAATTGATGCTGGGCGAAGTAGCCAATTGTCGTGTGGGTGCTGAAGCCAATGCTTCCCAGCCTGGGCTGGATTGCCCCGGCCAGCGCTTTCAACAAGGTTGACTTGCCGGCGCCATTCAGCCCGAGAACTCCGATCCGGTCGCCGGGGTAAATACGTTCTGTTGCATCGGCAATTACGTCGGTCTCATCGTAGCCCAAATAGCAGTTGTCGACTGCAACCATAGGCTCGTCAAGTCGAACCGGAGATTGAAACGAAAACCGATACGGCAATTGTGTACGTAATACAGCTACCTGTGTCATGCGTTCAAGCATTTTGATTCGGCTTTGAACTTGGCGTGCCTTGCTTGCCTTGGCACGAAATCGATCTACGAATCTTTGAATTCGTTCACGCTCTTGCGCTTGACGTTTCAGCATCGTTTCCTGCTGAATGAGCATTTGAGCCCTTTGCTCTTCGAACGACGAGTAGCCGCCTCGATATGTGAAAGCCTGGAGCTGGTCAATGTGCACTATTGTGTCCACGGCTTGATCCAATAGCTCTCGATCGTGGGCAATCAAGAGTACGGTTCCTTCATACTTGGCTAGCCACTTTTGAAACCACACCATTGCCTCTAGATCCAAGTGATTTGTGGGTTCATCCAGCAACATGAGATCGGCAGGGCACATGAGAGTCTGTGCAAGATTCAGGCGTATTCTCCAACCTCCCGAAAATTCCTCATGGGGCTTTGCATGGTCTTCAGCTGCAAACCCAAGTCCAGACAAAATAGTGGCTGCTCTACTCTCGAACGAGTATCCTCCTCGATCTTCAAATTCGGCAAAAGCACGCGCAACCTCCACCCCGCCTAACGACTGCTGAGCGTGCTCAATTTCACGCTGTAGCTGGCGAAGTGCTGTATCGCCATCCATTACGAAATCTATTGCACTTCGATTGGTAGGGGGTACATTCTGAGAAAGCCAAGAGACTCGCCACGTCGATGGATACTCAACACTACCGTCCTCAGGCTGCAGCTGTTGCCGAATCAGCGCAAACAGCGTGGTCTTGCCAATGCCGTTTCTTCCAACTAATCCGACGTTGTGACCAGCATGAACGGTGAAGGATAAATCTTCGAAGAGAGGCGTGTCTCCATACTTGAAGCACACCTTGTTGAATTGAAGCAGAGCTTGCTCCTAATCAATAGGTAGAGCGCGGCCCCAGTTGAAATTGCCGGATCGTCGATCCTATTAGAACAACGAACGCAACAAGAGCCAGTAGAGGGATTGCAGGAGCACTCTGAGCACAGTCCGGAGAACCTGCAAATAGAGCTTCAATAATATCTGCGAACGGATAGCCGTCTCTGATCAGTGCATTCGCTCCAGCAAGGCACGAAATGCTGTTATCGGGACCGAAAATTACATACAGGTGCCAAAGTGCGAACCCAATTCCACCTACGAAGAACAGTGAGGAAAGCAATGGCAGAATCCCAAGCCTCGAGTCCGTCGCCAGACCAATGATGGCGACCAGCACTCCAAGAAACAACATGTAACGTTGAGACAGACACAACGAGCACGGCTCAAGATTGAAGACATGCTCCAATGCTAGAGTCAATGCTAATGCACCACCACCGCCCACAACAACTAGGACGGCCCAAAATTCACTGTGCTTGTAGTCAAGTTCGAGTTTCAACGGACACCTCCACGTATACCATCGCATACACAATCAAAATCTAGGAGCTTCCGGGCTCATGGGCCATGTAAGCACTACTCTTACTAGGCGCATTATTGGCTCGCCAGATAGCGGCACGCTCTTCAATCAAAGGAAAATAACCCCTAAAGTCATCGTAGAAGACATCGATGTCTCTCCCTATAACAGACAGAGCTGCGACATGCTCGTTCTTCTTCAAACGATGCAAGATTCTACGCATGATCCCCAAGATCACGTCAAAGTCCCGATATGAAGCCCAGAGGTCCAGCTCTACTGAACGTTCAAGAAATCTGGCCGCCGAGCTCGGCATGTCAAACTTCGACAATACGTTGTAGCAATAGTTGGTGAACTCGTTCAAGTCACCTTCGCCGTGTGCTTTCCAATGAACCGCTAACAAGTGGTCGGCGACCAAGTCCAGCAAGACTGGTGCTACACGTCTCAGCTGAGTGCCGAAACGCCAATATGTCGCCCGCATTTCATCCATCCTATTGCTCTCAGAATCAATATGCCTGTGCAAGCGAATCCCGCTCTGCACTTCAGGTGGGTACGACGAGGGAATGGGACCCTTGACGAAGTCCCCAAGGAATGCGCCAGCAATGTGAGCTTCATCCTGCCTTGCCAGCCAGCTGTGAGCCAGAAAATTCACCCACCTAAATCCAATCGCATATAGGCGTCCAAATATTGATCGAAGGGTTGAGTTTCTGAACTCTCCAGCTCCTTCTGAAGTAGCAACGACTTGCGGGTCGTCTCATCGAAAGTTGTCTTGCGCTGGACGCTGAGAGGGTTTTGCAAGTACTCTTGCTGATGCTGGTTGGCCAATGAGTCGATCAATCGGTAGTACGACATACTTCTATCCGTCATTTGGGCAAGTACCTGAGCGGATGGGGTCGCCGCAGGATCCAATACCTTCTGTCGCTGCAATTCCCAAGAATTCATGTACGCTGCAGTTCCTGCGAGGGTGCCGATGCAGTTGCAAACCTTCTCAACATCGGCCAGTACTTCCAACGCCCATGCGTGCATTTCTCTCTGTTTGCCACCGGAGAGCAACGATACTGTCGGGTCTCTTCCTCTTTGAACCGTTGCAAGCTGGTTCTCTTGAATTTCACGCCACGAAGCTCGCGTGTCGAACTCACTGGGGTGTAGCCAGCAATAGATCAACATTGCATCCAAAAACTGAGCTGTTTTGCTGTCAATGCCTGTTCGATCAAAGGGATTTAGATCCAAACAGCGCACCTCCAGGTACTCGATTCCGTTCGCACTGAGGGACTCAATGGGTCTGAACCCGCTCTGAGACAAGGGCTTCGGCCGAATCGTTCCGTAGGATTCAGCTTCAGTCTGCAAGAGTGCCGTCGATAGTTGCTTGTATTCCCCATTCGGCTTTCTAAGGCCTATCTTCTCGTATGGCTGGTGTGGCTGGCTTAGTGCCGAAAGCATGTTCTGCAAGTATTCAGCAAGCGAGTTATACGAGATGTAATGGGAAGTTTGAGCCGAACTCTGATAGCCCAAGGGACCCATGCGCAAAGATGTTGCATAGGGAAGGTAGAACGATTCGCCGTCCAATTCCTGCAGTCCGTGGTCTCCTGTGGAGATAAACGACCCGCACACAGCTGGCGACGATCCAAACAAATAGATAGGGAGCCAAGCCAGCCGCCGGAAGTTACGAATCAAGCTCATGTAGCCTGCATCTCTGAATTCCCTCGAGTCACTCTCACCTTCAAACTCGGCAAGTGCTTGCCAAAGATAGTCGGGAATGGAAAAGTTGTAGTGCAAACCAGAGATCGACTGCATGTAGCGTCCATACCTGTAGGCAAGCCCTGTTCGATAGATGCTCTTTACTCTTCCAAGATTGGAGTGCCCGTAGTCTGCAATTGGAATGGATGCGTCGCCACGCAACATACACGGCATGCTTGCGGGCCAAAGACGTTCCTCCTCAATGACTCCATATACAAAGCGATGAATGTCGTCGAGTTCCGAAAGGCAACCGTCAATGCTCGTGTGCACACGTGTGACGAACTCAAGCTGTGATTCTGAGAAATCTGTGGTGATCGATTCGTGTGTGAGCGCAGCGCCCAATTCCGCAGGATGTGGTTTTCGGGAAAGGTAGCCGTCGCGGGAAATGCGAAGAGCTTCCTTCTCAATGCCATGATTTACTTGAAAATGCCCGGCTGAACCAAGAACGCTCTTTAGCCGGGACTCTAGCAAAGCACTCAATCTAGTTGCTCAAGTCAGGCAACATCGCCAATCAGCTAGTCGCAAATGCACAGAGTGGGTTGTAGCACCGCCTAATGAGGACCCGCTTCGACAATTTCTCTACCCACATTGAATTGTGCGAAATTGTCTTTGAATTTGGCAATTAGCGAGTTGCGAGCGGCGTCGTAGTCGGTTTTGCTGAACCATGCCTCTCGTGGATTTAGCATTTGTGCGTTCAATCCCTCCAAGTGCGTTGGAACAGTAAGGTTCAGCTCGGGTAGATGCATTAGCGGACCATTTTGCAAGATACCTGAGCGAGCGGCTCGAATGATCGTCCGAGTCTCCGGTATTCCAATCCGTTGTCCGCGCCCATACGTGCCTCCGATCCATCCGGTATTGATCAAATAGACTTGTGAATCAAACGACCCGAGACGACGCATGAGTAGATCGGCGTACACATTCGGAGGCCTAGGCAGAAAGGCCGCCCCGAACCCTGCCGAAAAAGTTGCAGCATAGGGTTCCGAAGAACCAACAACGGTCGATCCAATCTGTGCCGTGTAGCCGGAGAGGAAGTGGTAAGCCGCAGCTTGCCTAGAAAGCACAGAAACCGGCGGCAACACACCGCTGACGTCGCACGTGAGAAATATTATTGTCTCGGGCTCATCGCCACTATTGTTGGGTTCGCACGCGGCAACGTTGCTTCGCGGATAGCAGGCACGAGTGTTTTCCGTCAGCGACGAGTCACTATAGTCGGGCACTCTAGTGTCTAGATTCACCACAACGTTCTCAATAATTGCACCAAATCGAATTGCATCGAAGATCACCGGTTCGGTCTCCCGTTGGAGGTCTATGCACTTCGCATAGCAACCCCCCTCGAAATTGAACACGGTTCCGGTTCCCCATCCATGCTCGTCGTCCCCAATCAACAGACAGTCAGGGTCAGAAGAGAGCGTGGTCTTGCCCGTGCCGGACAATCCAAAAAACAGGGCTACCTTTCCACTGGAATCCACGTTGGCGGAGCAATGCATTGGCAATATGTCCTCCTCTGGTAGGAGAAAGTTCATCGCTGCGAACATCGCCTTTTTCATTTCGCCCGCGTAGTGCATGCCGGCAATCAATACTTTCCGTTCGGCAAAGCTCACTACCACAACACCATCGCTGTTGGTTCCGTCACGCTCGGGAACACACTCGAAGTCTGGTGCGTTCAATATTTGCCATACGGGCTTGTTTAAGGGATTGAATGCTTCGGGAACAATAAAAAGAGTGCGAGCGAACATCTGGTGCCACGCATATTGAGTACAGACATGGACCGGTTGATAGTGCGCACTATGCGCGCCGACGTGCATGAGTCCAGCATAGCTTTCCCGCGAGTCTACGAAGGCACTGACTCTCTTCCACAATTGCGAAAACCGGCGAGTGTCGAAAGGCTGATTGACTGCGCCCCAGTCGATTGTTCCTGACGTTCTGTCGTCGTCGACGATGAACCGATCTCTGGGAGATCGGCCTGTCCGTCTTCCGGTACGTACAGCAATCGATCCGTTGGAAACTAGGATGCCTTCCCCATTGCTAACGACATGCTCGGCAAGGATGGCTGTAGGGAGTCCGTTGTACCGTTTGGGTTCCTGAAGAGCTTCGATTGCCGCTACCGCCGTATGTTGAGTATCAAATGAAAAATGTTAGTAAACCAAGCACTCTGAATTGGGCGAACCTCAGCTTGCCAACATCGGTATAGACTTCAGTCTTGGTATCCACGTTGCTTGAGCTGCGCCAACTTACGACGATCGGCGCGGCCGGGCTTCCGCTGTGAAAACACGATCCCCGATCGCGCTGCTTTGCGCTGTTCTGCTTGTTCCGTACGCTTAGCAATTGAGTTTTCTGTTTCCTCGTACATGGTCTGCGCGACTTTAGCAGACCCACGCTGATCCAAAAGTTCCGTAACAACGACTACTACCTGATGCGAAGGGAGCGTAATCGTCAACGTCTGTCCACGATGAATACTTCGTGCAGGTTTGACCCTCTCGCCATCTATGTGAACTTTGCCTCCAACCACCGCTTCTTTGGCACGGGTTCTGGTCTTGAAGAAGCGTGCCGCCCACAACCACTTGTCAACCCGAACTCTTGTCTCTTCCCTGTTCATGGCCGGAATACTCATTGCTCCGGTCTCCGTTACCCGCAAACGTGATTGAACAATCGATGTACACCTATACTTAGCCGCCAACCAAGCGGTAGGAAAACGACGTGCTCCCCAAAATCAGTCAGTCGCGTGTTGTAGCAAGCAGCCGATTGTTCAGCATTGAGCAAATCGATCTATGCTTCTCTAACGGCGCAAGGAGAACGTTCGAGCGTCTTCCCAAGAGAGGATTCGAAGGAATCATAGTCTGTGCCGTCAATGACAAGCATGAGTGTATTTTAGTGCGTGAATACCAAGCAGGCACGCATCGCTACGAGCTTGTTCTTCCGAAAGGCCGAGTGGAGCTTGAAGAGACCTTTGACGAAGCTGCCAATCGTGAGCTCAAAGAAGAGGCTGGACTTGGTGCCCGGCGGTGGCAATACTTGCAAGAAATGACCATTGCTCCCAGCCACATGGGTTTTTCGATTCATGCGTTATTGGCTACAGACCTCTATTCAGAAACACTGCAGGGAGACGAACCTGAGCCCTTGGAGGTCGTGCCCTGGCCGATGGATGACTTGGAGAGCTTGTTCAAGTCGGAACAACTCACCGAAGCTCGATCAATCGCGGCACTGACCTTGGCCCACATGGAATTGCGCAATCAAAGTGATTGACGAGCTTGTAAGAATTTCCAATCAGGCCAGCCGAGACATCCTCGAAGTCTACAACTCGGACTTCGCTGTTAGAACGAAGACTGACGACTCGCCTGTTACACAAGCCGACCTGAGAGCACATGAGACCATCGTCCGAGAATTGGCAATGCTTGATGTCGCTATTCCAATCGTCTCAGAGGAAGGCACGTTTCCTGACTTTTCGACCAGACAACAATGGAAAGAATATTGGCTGGTAGATCCGTTGGATGGCACTCGCGACTTTGTTGAGCGAAATGGCGAGTTCACGGTGAACATTGCATTGATTCAGGGCGACAGGCCGGCGCTGGGAATAGTAAATGTCCCCACTAGAGGATGCGTATATGTTGGAGATTGCATCAACAGTAAAGCCTTCGTGCGCAACTCCACCGGACAACTTTCGATATCGTCGAGAACGAACGATTCGCATGAGCTTGTCCTCGTTGAGAGCCGGCACAATGCGTCGCGCGGCAATGACCTTTTCGCCGATCACCTTAGACGGAAAGGAAAAAGGGTTGTCAGAGAGAGCGCCGGTAGCAGTTTGAAAATATGCCGAGTCGCTGAGGGTAGCGCTGACTTCTACCTTCGGTGCGGACCAACTTCGGAGTGGGATTTGGCGGCTGCACATGCAGTACTACATGCGGCGGGAGGAAATTTGCGCATGCTTTCTGGAGCTCCCCTACTCTACAACCAAAAGCAGAGTTTGCTCAATCCGTCGTTCTTTGCCTGTGGAGACTCACCGGATTATTGGACGGCGGAACTAAACGCAGCATTGCAGATTTGATTGGAATCGGAGCTTGGTGGTCCTAGTAGGTGCACGCTGAATTAGATCGTCATGGGACAGGAAAAACTAGTGAGATTCATCATCTACGGGGCAGGAGGAATTGGTGCGACCATTGGTGCTCGTCTGCACTTGGCAGGTCAAGAGGTGGTACTCATTGCGCGCGGAGACCATTTCAATGCTCTGCACAAGCACGGACTGAGATTTGTGTCACCACGCCACGATTTGGTTCTGCACATACCGACCATCAGCCATCCCTCAGAACTGAATTCCAGCCCGAATGACATAGTCTTTCTCTGCATGAAGGGTCAGCACACGGAAGCTGCACTTGTTGATTTGCAAAAATTCACGCCTGACACTACACGGGTTGTCTGTTGTCAGAATGGTGTCGCAAACGAACGAGCTGCACTGCGTCGATTCGAGAATGTCTATGCGATGTGCGTACTGCTTCCGGCAGAACACCTTGAACCCGGTATCGTGGTCAATTTCGCTGAAGCAACAGCAGGATCCTTGGACGTGGGAAAATTTCCCGCAGGTATGGATGAGACGGCGCAAACCATCGCAGCAACACTACGCAGAGCTGGATTCAGTTCGATAGCTGATGACACCGTGATGAGGCACAAGTATGTCAAGTTGTTGGGTAACCTAAACAATGCGGTTCAAGCCGCATGCGGGGCGGGGTCGAGCAATCTTTCATCGCGGCTCAGGAACGAAGCTCTTGCGTGCTACGCAGCCGCCGGAATTGATTGTGCAACGTCAGATGAGTCGCGCAAACGTCGATCGGACATAAGCCGTACTTCTGTCGAAGGATTCGCTCGTCACGGCGGTTCCTCGCTGCAAAGCGTCATGCGCAACACCGGCAACATCGAAGCAGACTTCCTTAATGGGGAAATCGTTCAACTGGGTCGAATGCATGGCATTCCCACGCCTGCCAATCGCGTAGTTCAAACAGTTGGCCATCGTGCGGCCCTGTCCGGCAAGGCTGGACACTACTGTACCCTCGAGGAACTCGAGGAAATGGTCGAAGTGGCGTCTGCATGACATGCGCTGCTTCATTGGTGCGTTCCTTCCATGCAATATTCAAGCGTCAATACGAGATCTGCGTCCTGAACTGCCTGGTGTTCGCTGGACCCGCCCCGAACGCTTTCACATAACACTGAAATTCTTCGCAGACTTGAGCTCTGAGGAAGTACCGTCAACTATTGACGAGGTAAGGGTTTACTCGAGAGGATTCCCGTTGATGTGCAGCGCCACGGTATTGGATGGGTTTCCTAGCCGTAATCGAGCACGGGTGGTCATAGTACGTATCGATACCCAAGGCTGTCTCGAATCGCTAATCGGTGATTCCAGCTTCCAACCTCATGTGACTGTAGGCTACGCACGCCAACGTCCTGTGAAAGTACCTGCTATACCGATAGGTATGGACTTTAGCCTCGACACAGTTTGTCTGGTCGAATCTAAACAGGGTCAGTATCGCGTTGTGTCAGCGCATTAGTCTGCACGCAATCGAGACGCGCATTAAGCAAGCATCTAGTCGACGGCGGTTCCTGAAAACAGAAGTTCGGCTTTCGTGTAGGCATCCTTGCCTACCTCTGCACCTAACAGTCGCCCAGGAATATCATCCTGTGGCGGATGGATGCCACCCCAGATTCTCGATAGTGAACACTGATCGGCCGCATCCTTGTAGGTCGCCCATTGCAGCGACATCTCCTCGCTCGGTCCTCGTTCGAACTTCAGAAAGACATCTGCCGGTATTTCGAAGCTACCCAGACCACCAGGAAAGTAGTTGCTTCCTGTGAACAGTGCAAGAACTTCTGCCGCGGCAGCCGAGTATGTGGAATGGCCGGAGACGTACCCAGCAAATGGAGGTGTGACAAATGAGGGTCGTTGATATGGCCACCAGTGTTCTGCGCGAATCCAGCCAACTCCTGCGACATCCGACTTAGGATTTGTTACAAATTCCGGGCCACGCCAGGCTTTGAGTTTTATCTTGCCCAAGTGTTCTTCCGCTTCTCCTACCAATGGGTCGCTAGATTCAATGAGCTCGATGAATCCTTTGCGCAACCTGATTCCATCCGGGTGGTAGGACTCCTGTTCCATATCGGAGCTCTGTCCTCGGTCCGCCATCGCACGAATCGCCGAGATTGGCCGGACGTAGTCGTACCAACCCTTGATTCCCCAAGCGACAATGGCAGCATCGTGCATAGCGCCTCCCAGCGTGAGGTATGCCTTGATATCCCACTCCAAGTCTCCCAGAGTCGGTCCCTGACCTCCAATTCTCCGTACGAGTTCAGGATGGTCCAGGACGGTGTTCAGAATCACAAACCAGTGCCCTGGAGGAGTTTCGGAATCAGGGCCATCCGCCCAAAATTCAGCGAGCGCGCGTGTATAGTCGCCACGATTCACCACATTCGGCGCGTAAGGCGTACCGGTTGAGGGATTGACTGCGTGTCCCTGATTGAGCTCATTCGTGAATACGTCGCTGTAGAAAGACTGATATTCCTCAAACGTATTGGGGTACTTGGACAGATTTCCTAATCTGGCGGGAGATGTATCGATTTCGATGCCATCCGTGGGATCGAGCTGGGCCGACCATATCGACACGACTTCAAACCCCCAACGATACCAGTTGGCGCGGGAGCCGTCTATAAAGGGCGGCGGACCAGGATCACCGTAGACCCAATACTCCTGCTCGTCGCGCACATAGACGGTGAGATCCTCTTCATCTAATGCAAAGGGGTAGACGCCACCCCACTCTGCACCAATGAATGCAGGTTCGGAAGAACTAGGGTTGCCGGCCTGGTCGATGAACTCAATGAGAGACAGGGGTTGCCATCGGTTGAGGTTGGTTATGTCGGGATTGCCGGCAAGTTCAGGTTTGAGGGGTTGATTCACCGGTCGATAGCTTCTGTTCGCGTAGTCGTTTGACTCGTTGGCACCATCGCCGAACCCCAATGTGATGTAGCAGTGCGCTATGTGGTTGCCAAGCAACGCAGGTTCAGCAGAACTGGAGCTCCGAGCGACGATCGAGGCGTCGTACCCGAGAAAGTCCATGAGAACGTCCGCATCCCGCACGATAGTCGCGCGACCCGGAGAACGGGAAAACCGATGCAGAATCAGCCGATACGCGGCAAAGCTGATCGCTTCGGCCCGAGCTGACTCAATGCCATCGGAAGTACCTTCCATCACAAACTCACACCTACTTCCGACCCGCTCTCTGCCAAGCAGCCAACGAGCTTCCACATCGGCGTAAGCTGCCCAAGCATCGTACATGGCTGTGGAAGCATGAAAGAGATTGCGTGCATGAACCGTAGGCCGGGCGTAGTCGTTGCGAATGGCTTCAAGTAGCACTTCTATCCACAGGCGTGCAACTGATACATCGGAGCCGGTAGACGTTACCGGAAGGTAGTTCGCAGTTACGGTTACCGAACCATCCGGCATAGTGAAATAGGTGCGCGGAGATTTGGCATCTTCAAAGCTTCCACCGTTTGATGTCCAATGTGAAAACACGTAGCCCGTATCGGGAGGTTCCGACTCTAGGAGAACGACTTCGTCAGCGTCGTAGATGCCAGTGCCATTGCCATCCACAACATTTAGAACCAACTCGTGGTGCTCGGGCTGTACGACTACCAATGTTTGGTCAGCCTCGACATTGCTCAGCTTAGTTCTCGAACGAACATGATCTGGCCAGATGACTTCTAACGACTCAACGACTTCGTCGGAGCCCAGACCGAAATGCGCAATCGTCGAGGACTGGGCGAGGTAGCCCGTGCCTAGTTGCGTCTCGTGTGTTTGAGTTCCACTGGCGGAATTGACAACTACCCGTGCGCCTATTGCCTGTATATTTCCTCGCAAGCCAATCAGCTTGACTTTCAAGTAGTGGTTTCCGGTTTCGCTGTCGTTCCTGTAAAGGGAGGGCGATTTCCGATTGTTGGCGACAAAAATGTCAATCTTTCCGTCGTCGTTGTAGTCGACGCACAATACTCCTCGACCTTGGTCGGAATGAACGATGCCGAGCCTTTTCGACGATTCGATGAAAGTACCACTAGAATTGCCCATGAACAACACTGACCGATCGTCTGGAAAAAGCTCCGATCCATTGGTGTGGAATAGATCTAGCCATCCGTCATTGTCGAAGTCCGCAAAGCAACTGCCCCAACCCCACCCGCCGTATCTGACATTCGCTCTTCGAGTGACATCTACAAACCCACCCGTACCATTGGCATTGGCATACAACCGATTGCCGTCATACAGGTCGCCATAGAGTTGCGGGTCGCCCCAAATGCTAGAGACAAACCAGTCCAAGTCTCCATCTCGGTCATAGTCCCCTACTGCGCCTCCCATTCCATTCTTGTCCGTAATTTGCGACGTAGTGATGTCTTCGAACCAACGACCTTCCACATTGCGAAATACTTGGCTCGACACGAAATCTCCTGCCATTAAGAGATCGGGATATCCATCAGAATCAATGTCTGCAAAAGTTGGCGTGAAAGCGTGCTCCGAACCTTGCGTTGGCACGATTGGGAGATGTGGGCTCCGATCTCGAAAGCGACCAGAACCATCGTTCATCCAGAGGTACTCGGAAAGTGGCTTTTCGCCACGCCACCCTGTTCCCCAGTGGGCAAATGCGAGATCGATGTCACCATCAAGATCAAAATCAGACGCCGCCGCCGAGAGCGTCGCTCTGCTGTGATAGATTCGTGAAGCATCCGTGCTCTCTATGAATCGACCGTTCTTATTTACAAAGATTTCAACGCCCCCATGTTGTACTGAGATAAAATCGACCCAAGAGTCGCCGTTCAGATCAACAAAATACCCGCCAAATTCCGCAGTGCTTGGATGGATTCCTCTCTTGTCCAAAATCTGTTGAAACGCGCCACCCTCGTAGACAAACAATCGGCTCGGTTTGCCTCCGCCATGCGTAACGTACAGTTCGATCGTGCCGTTGTTGTCAATGTCCGCATAGGCAAGTCCCCCAGAGAAATCGAACAGATCTCGATCGACTGGATTTGATGCATCGAAGAAGTGAACGGCGTCTTCCGTCCGATAGCAAAGGCCAAGCGACTCTCCCACAGAATTGAAGAAGGTATCGGAGGTCGTGTCCAAGCAATGGCTCAGATCCAATTCATATGACGATGTCGATGTTGCATTCGTACTTTCGCCCTTTTGGGATGCAGCAATCGAAACAGCGGGGTTGCCATCCCCACCCCCGCATGCTGTGAAAAGCATGCAAGCGCAAGCGACGAATATGGGATGAATGTAACGGCCCATTTAGAGTTATGCGTGAAAGCAGCAATTGCTTGAAAAGTCTAAATCGAAATGCGCCAAAGACAATTTACTAGCATGCGGGACTGTGCGTCAACGAGTGGAATCTAATAACTTCTGTAGTGTAGAAGTGCCTCCAATCGGCTTTTCGAGCTTGAGCTTTTGAGAACATAGGCCGCCGCGTTTCCGGCATAAGGGTGTCCTGTAGCAATCAAAAGCGAGGATGCCAGAGCAGTGATCGGATTTGCTCGAATTCGCCCGATGTCTGCATCCAACTAACTCCGCAGTCTGAACTTCGATAAACCTGTCCGAGAATTGTGCTTGCAAACACTAGTGAGGGATTCTTCACATTGACTGCGATGTTCCACATTGTGGAGTTCGTAAGTCCCGGTACATTGGAATCCGCCCAAGACTCTCCCATGTCGTCGCTTCTTAGTAGTCTGCCCGACGAACCGGGTGGACCGTCGCCATTGCCCAGAAAAACCGTGCCGCAGTTATCTGTTCCCAATTCCAATCCCCGAGTGTACTGCCACGGTGAGTCTAGGTCCTGTCGTTCCCAAGACTGTCCGTCGTCGTTAGAAATGTAAAGTCCCACCGCTGTTGCCGCCAATAGCTTTCTGTCACCTCCATTATTGACAATGGCCAAATCATGAATGTCCGGAAACTCAAAACCGTTGACCAATCGTTGCCAATTCCGCCCGTGGTCCCGGGTTACGTGCACACCATCAACTTCTACGGCTATCCAATAGGTTCCTTCGTCAATGGGATCGAACCTGATTCGCGTGATGCGCGTCATTCCAATTACGCACTCCTGTGCCACATTCACAGAGAGGTCCTCCCACGACAATCCACCGTCTTGAGTCTTGAATATGGCACCGGGTCGGGTTCCAGCCAGCATCAAATCAGGGTCTTGGGAAGATTGCGCCAATGCCCACACCTGTCGATTGTCAAAGGGCGACGCAACTCTTCGCAGCTTGCCACCTTCCTGACGAACTATTCCTGCCGCAGTACCTGCCCAAACAACTTCAGGGCAGTCAGGATGCCACGAGAGCGACCATGCGCCGTCCACGTGTTCGGCTCCTCCAAATGTAGGACTCCACGACTCGCCCAAGTCAATACTGGACCAAATTCCGGATCCAACAGTTCCTACGTACACACATGAATTCATTACTAGTCCAGTCTCAGCGCAATGCCATGGCCCATAGGGAAAATTGTAATTTCAAACTTAGCCACCGACTAAGATCCAGCGCTATTGCGAATTCTCGCATCTGTACCTCCGCAGCAGCAAGCTCTGTAGGTTTCTACCTCTGGACGGACCTCTTCAATACTCACGAATGTTTCGGCTTTGGCCGATTGTTTCGACGAGCAGGCACATGAACACCGATCGCGGTGCAGCATGAACCTTGGTGTGCGAGATGCAACACAAATGCAGCTATTGATTGAGCTGACTCGGGGAATCTTTCGTTCATGCTCAGTTCAAAGCATCCGTACTATACAATTGCGTCGCCTCGGCGCACTCCCACATTTGTGCCATTGGCCAGGTAGCTCAGTCGGTAGAGCAGTGGACTGAAAATCCTCGTGTCGGCAGTTCAATTCTGCCCCTGGCCACCACTACCCAAATAAGCCATGTCTCTTCGACACTGAAAGCGGCGCGGCGAGTGAACCGACGTCCATCGATGCGTCGGGGGCAAGAACTTACAAGGCTATTGGCACTCAATTGATATAGAAAATAGGAGTTCCCGACGCTATCGCCTGCCCATTCTGTATGGGCGCATCAACGATAGTTCCGATACGTTCCGACTTAATCTCATTCATCATCTTCATGCTCTCGATGATGCAAAGAACATCTCCAATCTCCACGCGCTGTCCCACCTCCACAAACGGAGGCAATTCGGGCGCCGGAGAGCGGTAGAACGTTCCAGCCATCGGAGACTCAATCGTAAGCGCAGTGGAAGAGATCTTTGGAGGCGTCGTACGTTTTTCTTGTTGAACATCACTGGATCGAGCCTTCGTTAAATCAAGGCTTTCTGCCTCCGCCGCCTTGATGCGAATTAGCGACTCACCTTCACGCACTTCAAGTTCTGAGATACCAGTTTCTTTGACGACATCGATCAGTCGTTTGATTTCTTCAACGTTCATAGACATGTCTAGCCCTCGTGCGATTGAAGGTGCTTGATGGCGGCATACAAAGCAAGCGTATAGCTGTATGGTCCAAATCCAGAGATCTGTCCAATCGCAATATCTGCCAAATAAGACCGGTGGCGAAAGTGCTCCCGGGAGTGGACGTTTGAGAGGTGAATTTCCACAAATGGAAGCGCTGCGGCCAGCAAGGCATCTCGAATTGCAATGCTTGTGTGGGTATACGCGCCCGCATTGATCAGTAAGAAGGAAGCGCTATGCCGTGCCTGCTGAATCGAGTTTACAATTTCGCCCTCGGAGTTTGATTGAACTGCGCTTAGGTTGAATCCTTTGGCATGCGCTTCGGATTCCAATTCCGAAACTATGTCAGCGAGCGATGTCGATCCGTAGATTGATGTTTCTCTTTCGCCAAGTAGGTTTAGATTCGGCCCATTTATCAGATGTATGGACCGAGAAGAGTCAATCTGTGAAGTAGGACTATTCATTGATCATCAGTTTGTTGCCGATGCAGCGACTTATTCTATTTGCCACTTACGGATGTCCGCTGTCGTGTTTCAACTTTGGCGTGCCGACATGTTGCTGAGATGAAAATCAGCTTTAAGGCATCCCTGCGTATTTGCTTGTTAGCGCTGCTATTGGTAGTGATTTGTGTCTTCATTGCATTGCAGACCCATCAGTCAGAGAAGAGCGTTGAGATAAGCGATGCCTGGGTGCGCTCATTCTTGACTTCAGGTTCGATGACGGCAGCATATTGCACCATCTCCAATCAGATGGATGAAGACGTAGTGATCGTAGCCGCCCATGCGGAGCAAGTGGGAGCGATCGAATTCCACGAGTCCACCTACCAAGACGAAATGCATCGCATGATAAGGCTCGACCAATTGCAGATTCCCGCAGGAAAAAAGTTACTCTTGGAGCCTGGCGGGAAACACTTGATGCTGTTCGATGTGGAAAGAAACGGATCTGCTGCCTATCAAATCGAATTCGTTTTTGGCGACGGCACCAGCGTTGCTCACGACTTCGTAGTTGAAGACCGAACCATGTGATCTGTGCCGGGCAGCTCAAGCTCGTTGTTCCATAGCAAGTGCTACGCATGCTTCGATAGCTCCCTCTCCTTATCATATGACCGTCGAAAACGCACATCGACAACCTTACGTTGAGCCTCAGACTTTGGAGACTTCATGGACATTACGCTAGTTCCACCAATCCTTGGCGTAGTTGGATTGGTTGCCGCCGCAGTGGTGTATTTGCTTGTTAAGCGCTATCCGGATGGGGAAGCGACAGTAAAGGAAATTGCAGAGCAAATTCATCGCGGAGCCATGGTGTTCATGCGCCGAGAGTATTCCTTGCTTGCCGCATTTGCCCTCGTGCTTTTCATATTGCTGCTGCTCGAAACTAAGCATCTTGGCTACCAGACTGCTCTTGCGTTTGTAGCAGGAGCGCTAGCTTCGGCCGGAGCCGGTTGGATTGGCATGTACGCCGCCACCAAGGCCAACGTGCGTACAACTACCGCAGCTCAACAGAGCGGCGCAGCAGCAGCACTCTCTGCTGCGTTTTTCGGCGGTTCAATTATGGGTTTAGCTGTAGCTTCCCTCGGCCTGCTCGGGTTGGGCGTGGTTTACTACTTCTTCGGCGGCGACCCACACACTGCCCACCACATTCATGGATTTGGAATGGGAGCCTCCACTGTTGCGCTGTTCTCCCGGGTCGGAGGAGGAATCTACACAAAGAGCGCTGACGTCGGAGCAGATCTAGTTGGGAAAACAGAAGAGAATATCCCTGAAGATGATCCTAGAAATCCTGGTGTGATTGCGGACAACGTCGGCGACAACGTCGGTGACGTGGCTGGAATGGGCTCCGACATCTTCGAGTCCTATTGCGGTTCAATGATCGCTAGCATTGCCATTGCTGCAACGCTTGCAGACGAGAGAGTCGGCGAACTCTTTGCAGCTGCCATCCCCACCGAAGACGGTCGTGGCACGCTAATGTTTCTTCCATTGGCTCTTGCATCTACAGGTCTGATTTGCTCCATTCTTGGAATTGTTCTCGTTCGAACGCAATCAAACAGAAATCCAGCACTTGCGCTGCGTCTGGGCATGACTGTAACCCCAGTGCTGTTCATCGTTGCAGCCTACTTTCTGATCTCCCAAGTCTCAGCAATGCACCTTGATGTGTGGTATTGCGTGCTAGCAGGTGCGATCGGTGGGATCATCATTGGCTTGATCACTGAGTACTACACTTCCGGCCGGCCGATTCGCACAATTGCTGAGCAAGGCAAGACGGGACCGGCAACGGTACTAATTTCTGGATTGGCCACAGGCATGCAGTCCGTCGTAATTCCAATCTTGAGCATCTGCTTGATCATTTTTGTATCGACAACCTTGGCTGGTCTATATGGCGTAGCGATTGCTGCTGTGGGCTTACTTGCCACAGTAGGGATGACGATGGCAGTAGATGCCTACGGTCCTGTCGCGGATAACGCCGGCGGAATTGCAGAAATGGGCGGCTTGGGCGAGGAAGTCCGAAAAATAACTGACTCATTGGACGAACTTGGCAATACAACAGCCGCCATGGGAAAGGGGTTTGCGATCGGTGCAGCCGCCCTCGCAGCCCTCGCAATCATTGCTGCATACGTGGAAGCCATCTCACACTTTTCGGGCGAACCCCTGTCCTTGCATATTGGAAATCCGAAAGTTCTGATCGGCCTGTTTGTTGGCGGTCTTACAGCATTTCTCATTGCGTCCATCACAATGGCCGCAGTGGGCGATGCAGCCGAGAAAATGATCGAAGAGATCCGTCGCCAATTCCGAGAAATCTCTGGCTTGCGCGAAGGTACTGCCAAGCCCGACAACGAGAAGTGCATTCAGATTGCCACCAACGCCGCGTTGACGCGCATGGTCCTACCAGGTGCCATTGCAGTATTCCTGCCTCCTCTCGTAGGATTCACGCTAGGACCGCAAGCGCTCGGCGGAGTATTGGGAGGTGGATTGGTTGGATGTGTACTTCTAGCCCTGACCATGGCAAATGCGGGCGGAGCATGGGACAACGCCAAGAAGCATGTTGAGAAAGGCGCGTTGGGCGAGGGTCATCTGAAGGGATCTGAAACCCACGCGGCCACTGTCGTTGGCGATACCGTAGGCGACCCGTTCAAGGACACATCTGGACCCAGCATGAACATTCTTATCAATGTCATGGCAATCGTCAGCCTGGTAATAGCACCAGTAATCGCCTAGAAAAGCGGCTCTTGATGACAAACTGAGGAAAGCCACGGTTCCCCTTGAGTCGTGCTAGAGCTGTCTATAAGGTTGAAGTTTCTTCGGCACAGGAGTTCTGCGAAGCTCTCTATAAAGCGGTAGCCCCTCTTCGTATGGAGGATAGGCTTCGCCTTGAATCAGTGGGGTTAGGTAGCGTCTTGCTCGCGCGGTAATTCCAAATCCGTTCTTGGTGATAAACGACTTCGGCACCTTGCGCTCAACATTGGCCACTCGCGTGATCGGTGTCGTAGCCGTCTTCCACCGATACGGGGCGTCCTGTAGACGCTCAATCAACACCATCACCTCTGATTCGCCTGCGACCGCAGCGTCGACAGCAGCTTCACCAACCGCATAGGCCTGGTCAACATCGGTTTGAGAGGAAATGTGCCGTGCAGATCTTTGTAGGTAGTCGGCTATAGCAACATGGTGCTTGTATCCAAGATCATCACTGACCATTCGTGCAAGTGTTGATCCCGCGCCACCCAATTGAACATGGCCGAATGCGTCCTTTGTGCCTGCGTCGGCTAGGAATACTCCATCCGCATCTCTTGTTCCTTCCGACGCGACAATCACGCAATATCCGACCGATTCAACCGTGCGCTTGACCTGCTCAAGGAATGCCTGACGGTCGAATGCTACCTCAGGAAAAAGAATGATGTGCGGCGGCTCTTTTGGACCTTGGCCGGCTAAACCTCCAGCAGCTGCTATCCACCCGGCATGACGCCCCATGACCTCCAAAATGAACACTTTCGTAGAGGTCTCACACATTGATTGAACGTCCAACGCCGCCTCCTTGGTCGAAACGGCAACATACTTGGCAACTGATCCAAACCCTGGACAGTTGTCTGTCAGGGCTAGGTCATTGTCTACTGTCTTTGGGATTCCTATACATTGAATCGGATAGCCGAAGAGCCTGCTCAATTCGGCAACTTTCTTGCAGGTGTCTTGTGAGTCTCCCCCTCCGTTGTAGAACAGAATCCCGATGTCGTGCGACTTCAATACCTCGAACAGCCTGCGTGCGTGCGGGTCCTTGCCGTCGGGCGTTCCAAGTTTGAATCTACAGGAACCGAAGACACCGCCGGGCAAATGGCGAAGCCGATCGACAGCTTCAGATGTCTCATTGCCGGTGTCGTACAACTCTTCACGCAAGATTCCGACGATGCCGTTTCTTGCCGCATACAAGTTTGAAATTGCCTGTGGGAATTTTCTTGATGTCTTGATGACTGCGCAGGCAGTTGCGTTGATTACCGACGTTACGCCCCCAGACTGTGCGTAGATCGCATTCCTAGCTACCATTCGCGTCTCTTTCCTATATGCCGTGCAGGATCGCCATGCAATTCGTCAATTTGACCACACCCGAAAGCGGCTCGTTCCGTCGACTTGGAACAGCGTTCCGCTCGTATGAGAGAATTTAGCAATGATCAATGCATTCGCCGCGTATTGGAACCTCTGCATCTTCAGAGGCAGTCCTGCACAGGTACCAGCTCAAAACCGAGAGTTGGCAATCCTAGTGGCAACGATTCTTGCAATTGTTGTCGTTCAATCAGTCTCTATCGGTGGTGAAAACAAGCTGCTGTTTTTCGGTATGCGTGCTCTTCTTGCGCTGCTTGTGCTAACCGCAGTCTACATAGCGTTGAGAGTACGAGGCCTGACCAATAGATTCCGCAAGACTCTCTCCGCATATTTGGGCACACTCGCCATTGCCGACATCCTGACCTTGCTAGCCTTCTGGCTAGCTGCTCGAAATGAACTATCTACCTTTATCGAAGGACTGTTGGCATTGTGGAGAATCGCAGTTTTTGGCTCGATACTCAGGCATTCTTTGGATGTCTCGTTGTTGATTGGCTTGCTTCTAGCTTTTGGATTCAGTGTGATCAGTGCGTTCATAGTCCTAATGATTTTGCCGTTTCCAATCGTTGGTGTTGAGTCGTAACATCTGCAGCAACTCAATGCACTTCACCTTAGGCCATTGTCAGATTCTCTGAAGTCGAAACCGCCAAGCATATATTTCTTGGGCATTGGCGGCACGCTCATGGGCAATCTTGCGATCCTCGCCAAGCAAGCAGGATACGACGTGAGCGGTTACGATGGCAAGATCTATCCGCCGATGAGCGACCAACTTTCTAAAGCAGGTATCGTTGCACATGAATGCTTCGACCCGTCCCATTTAAGTCCTCGGCCAGACACCGTAGTTGTAGGAAACGCTGCCATGCCACGCGGCGCTCCCGCACTGGAATTCGTACTGAACAATGGACTGCCCTATCAATCCGGAGCAGAGTGGTTGGGAAGCACCATTTTGCGTTCGCGCCACACAATCGCCATCTCCGGCACCCACGGTAAGACTACAACGACAGCTATGGTTGCATGGATATTGCACCAAGCTGGAAAACAACCGGGTTACTTGATTGGAGGAGCCGCGCAAAACTTCGACCAGGCCGCAGCGCTTGGCAATGGTCCACACTTTGTCGTTGAAGCTGACGAGTACGACACCTCCTACTTTGATAGACGCTCCAAATTTCGGCACTATCGGCCAAAGACATTGACCGTCGGCAACCTGGAGTTTGACCACGCCGACATTTTCGACGATCTGGAGCAGATCAAGTATCAATTTCACCACTTGATCAGAGAGGTGCCGGGAAATGGCCGAATTGTGGCACCTTACCACCATCAAGAAATTCAGGAACTGCTTCGGATGGGTTGCTGGACTCCTGTCGTGAGTTTTCACGTTGGCTCCCAAGCGTCTGAAGATGGCAATGTTGACTACACGGCCACCAACATAAGCCAAGATGGCAGAGCGTTTGATGTGTTTCGAGGAAAATCCAAGGTCGGGACAGTTAATTGGTCATTTATCGGACTACACAATGTCTCCAATGCAATGTGCGCGATCCTCGCAGCGGAACACGCCGGTATAGATCCCGAGGAATCCATCGGCTACCTACCCGATTTCAAGGGAGTGCGACGCCGCATGGAGACAATTGCGGAGCAGGGCAACACGATCATTTATAGCGACTTCGCCCACCACCCTACCGCCATTCGCACTACTTTGAATGCACTCAGACGTCACGTCGGTTCCGATCACATCGTCGCAGTCATAGAACCACGAACACACACAATGTCCTTAGGAATTCACCGTAATTCTCTAAAGGAGTGCTGCCTAGCTGCAGACGAAGTCCTCTGGTATAGAAATCGCAGCATCAAATGGGATCTCGATGAACTTGCAACCGATAGTGCTATCCCCACTACCATCCATACGAACGTAGAAGACGTCGTACGCTACATTTGCAATCCGAGAACTAAACCAACTCATGTTGTAATAATGAGCAACGGCGGATTTGACGGGCTCTTTCGACTAATTTCCAAACAGTTTCAACAGAGCTAAACCCTCAAAAAGTCGCCGTCCAGCAATCTCAGTGGGTTCCAATCGAGGTTTACTATGCACCGCGCGACATTCATCGTTCTTCTCTTTCTATCGCTCGCCACGTTTGGCGACGAAGAGTCTTGGTATCCATCAAAGTATGGAAAAAACGACACTCTAGGCGCTATCAACAATCTCTCAGCTGAAGGGGTTTTGAAAGCAGCCCAGCTTGTCAAACTAGGCAAGACCTATCCTCTCGGTGTAGTCACCGGGTGGGACACTCCCGCATATCCTCCTCGAACCTACTCAATAACTGTGTTGCAAGGAGGAGACGGCACTGGAACTCCAGTCGGTTCCAACAGGGCTACCGGAAACGACGACCTTATGTTTACGTGGGTTGGCATTGGGAGCCAGATCGACGGTCTGGGACACATGGGAATCGATCACGTCTACTACAACGGGTTGAAAGCCGAGGACATTGTTTCACCTAAGGGCATGAGAGAGTTGTCGGTCGACAAACTTCCCCCAATAGTCTGCAGAGGGGTGCTCATCGACATGACCAGGTACTACGAAACCGAAATGTTGGAAGCCGGCACGGCCTACAACAGCAAGGAGATCAAGGAGCAGGCTGACGCTCAGGGCATTGAAATTGAGAAAGGAGACGTCGTACTGTTCTACACGGGATGGATGAATTTGCAGGGAGTGGACAACACTAGGCTGATGTCCGGCGCGCCAGGTCTTGGAATGGACGGCGCGAGATTTCTCGCGGAACAAGGAATCGTTGCTGTAGGCTCAGACACTTGGGGACTGGAAGTGGTTCCCGCAGAAAACGTCGAGGAGGTATTTCCTGTCCATCCACTGCTTCTTGCCAAGCATGGCATATACATCCTCGAAAACATGGATGTGCGCGAGTTGGCAAAGGACGAAGGCTGGGAGTTCATGTTCGTACTCGGACAACCAAGATTTGAAGGGTCCGTGCAAGCGGTGATCAACCCTGTTGCGATACGTTGACAAATCTAGAACCACGAGGAGTCAAGGTTCGTAATCGCATCCGGACCTGCGTTGATGCGTGCGAGCTGAGCATTGGCAATCGGCAGTATTTTCTCGAAGTAGAACCGCGCGAGTTGCTTCTTTCCATAGGTGCCATCGTCGCAATCTGCCATGCGCTTCCATAGCCAGGCGTATATCACATGACCTGAAAAATCCAGGTAGTCAACCGCAACGGCCGATGCATACTCTGGTTGTCGCGTAGAGTGGTTGCAGACGTTCTGTGTAACTTTGATCCAATCGTCAATTGTGCTTTGCACTTCTCCATCAAAAGCTCCCGGAGAAACTGAATTCCGCATGTGATCAGCAAATTCCATTACATAAGCTCCGGCATTTAGAACAACCTTTCGACCAATCAGATCTAACGCCTGAATGCCATTTGTACCTTCGTAGATTTGAGATATTCGGGTGTCTCGTACTATTTGCTCGATGCCGGTCTCTCTGATGTAGCCATGTCCCCCAAAACACTGCTGGGCCAACAAGACACATTCCATTGCCCGGTCAGTCATGAATGCTTTGGCGATAGGAGTCAGTAAGTCCACGAATCTCTGCGCCCTCTCTCTGTCTTCAGACTCTTGTGCATGATGGGTCAGATCGAGCTGGTGCGCAGCAAAGACAGCCAATGCACGGCTTCCCTCTGTGTAAACACGCTGCGTCAGCAGCATACGACGTATGTCAGCATGCTCGATAAGAGGGTCCGCCGGTCCATCGATGTTTACGGGGCCCGCTATCGCACGTCCTTGCAGTCGTTCCTTTGCGTATTCGACCGCCAATTGGTAGCCTCGTTCGGCCAAACCTAAGCCTTGCAATCCAACTGACAGTCGAGCGAAATTCATCATTGTGAACATGCAAGACAACCCCCGGTTCGGTTCTCCCACCATGTAGCCGATCGCTTTGTCGTACACGATCGTGGATGTCGCGCTTCCATGTATGCCCATCTTTTCTTCGATGGAAATGCTGGAAAAGCCGTTGCGACGACTAGGTAGACCTTCCGAATCCAGCAGGAATTTGGGAACCAGAAACAGTGATATGCCCTTTGTTCCGGCTGGTGCATCCGTCAATCGCGCCAAGACAAGATGAATGATGTTTTCTGATAAGTCGTGTTCACCGCTCGTAATGAAAATCTTCATCCCTTCAAGCCGATAGGTACCGTCGTCCAGAGGCTCAGCACGCGTTCGGATCATGCCAAGGTCCGTACCGGCGTGTGGTTCCGTCAATGCCATCGCGCCAGTCCAACGTCCTTCGTACATGGGTTTCAGATAGCCTTCCTTGATTTCTCGGGTTCCATGCGCTTCGATGCAATGTGTCGCGCCAAGCGTCAAAGATGCGTATAGCCAAAGGCTCGTATTGGATCCCCAAAAAAACTCTTCAACAGCGCACCCGATGGCTTTAGGCATTCCCTGGCCGCCCCAATCGGGATTTCCGCCTAGCCCCAGCCAGCCTCCCGCCGCAATGTCTTGCATTGCCTCATGGAATCCTTGTGGAGCAAGCACGTTTCCGTCTTGCCAATGGGCTCCTTCTTCGTCTCCAGTGCGGGACAGCGGGGCCATTACTTCGCTAGCTAATTTTCCGCTCTCAGTGAGAATGGCCTCGGCTAATCCCAAATCCAACCCATCGGGCTGGCTCCAGGATATCCAGTCGTCATTCAACTGAAACACGTCTCGGTATATGAAGAGCGTGTCGCGTATAGGTGGTCGGTAGGGCAACAACGTCGCAATTCTCCATGCTCTCGTGCTAAGACACTAGAGTACAACTCAATTGCGCCGAGGCAACTTCTTGGAAGTCGAAACGCTGAACAAAGCAAGAACCGCAGATGGGAAGCAATTCTCAGCTGTCGGCGAAATCAATGCCATTGTTGCCTGCTTGCGCTCTTCAAACTGCAAGGGGCGCCCAAGCGAAAGAGCCTGAAGAGAATTGGCAAAGTGCCGCTACGAGTAGTCTCCTCAATATATGGCCGAGTTTCCAACACGGCAACCGGAGACCCCCACGTGACGTCCATTACGCTTCGGTGCACCTTCTAAAATAGGGTGATCGAATCGCTTTGTGCGCTAGTCCCGACCGCATGCCAGACCCAGCACACCTCTCTTAGACCCTACCTGACCTTGAGACATGCCAAGACACATGACTGCTGCCGACAACATCGACGTTAGTGTTCAGACGCACTTCCTGTGGCACGAATCGGACCCATCCGATCTGAGGTACGTATTCGCCTACACAGTTACGATAATGAACAGAGGCTACACAATGCAACGTCTCATTAATCGCCATTGGCTGATTACCAATGGAGAAGGATCCCAAGAGACAGTTGATGGTCCCGGTGTAATCGGCAAGACACCAACGATTCCACCCGGGGAGTCCTTTGAGTACACAAGCGGAACGATTCTTGAGACGCCCTTTGGAACCATGGAGGGCCACTATGAATTTGAGGATGACAGAGGCTCAAGGTTCAAAGTTCCCATCCCTGCGTTTATCTTGTCAGTCCCCAACGACTCTGAGAACTGAACGAATTCCTGCCACGGATCCTATTAGCACTATGCAAACAAAACCATCGATCTCAGTGTGTCTCTTCGCTGTACTGCTCTGCATTCAGCTTGGTTGTCAACAATCCCCACCTGAATCCGATCAGGGGACCACTTCCGAAGAGTCGCAAATGCTCACATGGGATCTTTCCATTTGGGGCACGCCGCGACCAGGCACCCGCATCGTCGACTCCATCTCCGAACGAATCGCCGAAGCTACGGACGGACGGTGGAAATTGGTCGTGCACTACGGCGAAGCACTCTCAAAGGCTCGCGAAAACCTCGATGGAATTTCGGTGGGCGCGTTCGAAGCAGCATTGGTATGCAACTTCTACCACCCGCAAAAGAATCCTGGTCTGATGGTCCTGTCATTGCCATTTCTGCCTATAGAAGATTGGGAAGACGGGCTTGCTGTTCGGGAAGCCGTGTACGCCCACCCGCAAGTCAAAAAGGAAATGGAACGATGGGGTGCCATGATCTATAGTTCGTCGATTCTTCCAAATTACGAGATCATGGGACGCGGCAAACCTCCGCTGACCTTGGAGGACTGGCAGGGCCTGAATGTAAGAGCGGGAGGCGGTATAGGCGCGGTAATGGAAAAACTTGGTGCAGTGCCGACCAGCACAACAGCGACCGAAGTGTACACCGGAATTCAGCTTGGAACCATGGATGCAGCTGCCTTCCCATTTACCTATGCTCATGTTGCCTACAGACTGCATGAAGTCTCCGATTGGTACACCAGCAACTTGGCCCCAGGAACTTCTGACTGCCCTGTCGTGTTTTCGATCGAAGCCTATGAGCAGTTGCCGCAGCAGTACAAAGACGTGCTTGACTCGATAAGGGAATCTGTATTGGAAGATCAACGCTTGGCGTATGCGGAGATCGACAAGACCAACCTACCCATGCTTCAAGAGCAATTGCAAGAAGTCCGCTACAGCGAAGCCGAACTCGACGACTTCCGTACGCGTTTTGGGAGTCTCGTTATCGAAGAGTGGATAGCGGAAAACCAGCAGAAATTCGACGCGCGAGGCCTGGTCGAAGCCGTGTTTTCGGCCGTTGACATGGAATATCGCTCTCCAAACGCTCCCTAGTCGAATGTCCTCCCGAGAACCCGTGTGCACCGATCCATTGGGTCGTGCGCTCCACTACGCGGACAGATTACTTTCCAGCATCGAGAATGCCACCAACTTAATCGCTGGCAGTCTCATTTTCGGCTTGATGCTGCTAGAGCTTCTCCAAGTTGTGCTGCGCATGCCATGGATTGACGCTGCAATTTTTGGGCACATCGACATTATTGAAGTGGGTATGGTGGGATTCACGATCCTATCCATTGCGTACGTGCAACGCCTTGGCGGGCATGTGCGCATGGAGCTGGTGGTTTCCGCGTTGAAAGGACGAATGCTGTGGGCCGCCGAAATGATTGGTTCCGCGCTTACTGCAGCACTTGTGTTTGTGTTGATTCCTGGCTCATACGCCCACTTCGAGCGTGCGTTTGAATTCGGAGACAGCACCATGGACATCGAACTCGTCACTTGGCCCGCAAAGCTGGTGGTACCTGTGGCACTGTCCGTTCTATTGCTGCGTGTGGTGCTGCAGTTTGTGGGTTACACGCGTATGTTGTGGAATCCCCGCTTGACTCGGGTGGGCATACCGATCGTGGCGAGTTCCGCTGAACGAGCAAAGGAGGAGATCGACATGGCACGGGACCTCTCGGGCTAATTCCGGCCTGAAACGTACACGGTTCAAATTGAACAGTAACCCATGGACGAGTTGACGATCGGCATAGTTGGAGTCGTTCTGCTCGTTCTCCTGGTGGTACTGGGAGTAAGGGTGTTCGTTGCTGCTGCTATTACGGGCTTCTTGGGCTTGGTGTGTCTAGAAGGCTGGAACGTTGCAGTTGCTATCGTAGGAACGGTTCCGCACTCCAAGACAGTTTTCTATACGCTTTCTGTATTGCCTCTATTCATCATGATTGGCTTTTTCGCCTTTCATGCAGGACTGACCGGCAAGCTGTTCGAAGCAGCGCGCCGCTGGGTTGGATGGGTTCCCGGTGGGCTAGCCGTCGCAACCGTCTTTGCAAGTGCAGGGTTCGCTGCGGTGTCTGGCGCATCCACAGCCACTGCGGCAGTTTTCTCTCGCATTGCTATACCCGATATGGCAGAGAACGGTTACAAACCAAGACTGACGGCGGGAGTGATAGCTGCAGGAGGCACGCTGGCTTCATTGATTCCCCCGTCCGCCATCTTGGTTGTCTACGCAATCATCGTCGAGCAGTCTGTAGGAAAGCTGCTGCTTGCGGGGTTGGTTCCTGGAGCGGTGTCTGTATTGATCTACGTGACTTTGATCGTCTCCATGTGCTCAATGCGGCCTGAGTTGGGCCAAGCCATATCCGGGTTTTCCTGGCTAGACCGATTCAAAAGCGTGCCGGGCGCTCTTCCCATATTCTTGGTCGTAGCAATCATATTTGGTGCACTCTACACGGGCACTGCAACCCCTACACAGGCAGGAGCAATCGGTGCAGCCGTGGTGTTTGCGGTGTTTCTGGTTCGGGCAATCTCTCGTGGTGCGCTCCGCAAAGGTCTCAAGGACTTTCGCGAAGCGCTGATGGAAACCGCCAAGCTTACCGTGATGATATTCACACTCATCTGGGGCGTCTTCGTGTTCGTGCGGTTTCTGGGTTACGCACAGCTCCCATCAGCGTTTGCGGAATGGGTAGTGACTCTTGATGTGCCTCCATTGCTGATCATGATCTGCATCCTGCTTGCCTACGCGGTACTAGGCATGTTTATGGACGCCATAGGTATGCTGATCTTGACGTTGCCTGTAGTCTTTCCGGCGGTGATCGCGCTTGGATACGACCCGATTTGGTTTGGCGTCATCGTTGTGAAAATGGCAGAGATTTGTTTGATTACCCCACCCATCGGTCTCAATTGCTTTGTAGTATCTGGCGTTTCGCGGGAATTGACCTCCCGAACCGGTGCGTCCCTAGCCATTCCATTGCAAGATGTCTATCGAGGAATTGGTCCATTTTTTGTAGCGGATGTGTTGACAGTTGTTGTTCTACTCCTGTTTCCCGACATAGTGCTTTGGCTGCCCAACAGTATGAAGAGCTAGTAATGTGCCAATTGAGCTTTTTTCGAAGTGTAGACCAATCAACAGGGTTGGTTTAGCATGGTGCGATGAGGGATCATTCAGCCAAGTCGGCAGCGAGCATGGGAGCTATCTAGGGTGAGCGCAACTGATTCGCTAGAAGAGTTCGACGACATTCGGCCATACCGGGACGACGAGCTGCCGCAACGCATCGCAACGCTCGTACGCGATCCCGACTTGGTGCGCATGGCCTGCAGGCTGCAAACGCCGCTTCTCTATCGGCTGGCGCCGTTGCTAGCTCGCTTGATCGTGGGTACAGCCCTTAGGCATCGCTCACGGGAAATTGGAAATATCCAAGATCTCCACACACTGCTCACTCGCTACGTTGAACGGATGGTGCGGACCACAACTAACGGATTCTCGCACTCCGGAACCGAGGAACTACCCAAGAACGAGCCTTGCTTGTATATTTCGAACCATCGGGACATAGTGCTTGATTCAATCTTCGTCAACTATGCTCTATGGCTAAGTGGAGTCCCAGCCACCCAGAATGCCGTAGGCGAGAATCTCCTTCAGGGCGGGCTGGGAAATGAACTCATGCGCGTGAACCGTTCGTTTACAGTCGTTAGAAGTGCAAAAACCGCTCGTGCCTATTACCAAGCGCTGCTAAAGACCTCCAAATACATCCGCAACACCCTGCAAACAGGAGAGTCGGTGTGGATTGCGCAACGCGCTGGACGATCAAAGGATGGTACCGATCTGACCGATCCAGCGATAATCAAAATGTTTCTGCTTGCATACCGCGATGACAAGACGACGCTGGACGAATGGTTGGCCCGTATCAATCTTATTCCAGTCTCCTTGTCATATGAAATTGACCCTTGCGCTCCAATGAAAGCACATGAACTCTATGTCAAAGATACGGTCGGTGAGTACACAAAGGAATTTGGCGAGGATTTTCGCAGCATCTCGCAAAGCATAAAGGGGTTCAAGGGACGAGTGCACATAAAGTTTGCGAAACGCATTGAGGGGTCTTACAGCGATGCAAGCGAATTGGCGTCAAGAATCAACGAAGAAGTCAAGCGTGGCATGGTTCCCTTTCCCACGTATCTCGAAGCTCACGACCTTCTTCACAAATCGGTCGAATCTAGTCGGCTCACTCCTGGACGGGTTCGGCAAGAGTTCCACCAACAGCTTGCGGGTCTGGATTCTCACGAACGGGAATATTTGTTGCTTCAATATGCCAATCAGAGCCCTAGCGGGCTGGCACTGGAAACAAGCGACAAGTAGTCCCTAGTCCCCTACTCGAATTCATCCTAACCAGGGCCAATTCGCTCATTTGAGAGAGCGAGGTCGCCATGCACGAAGTCAATTCGCACCCCGCGCAACAAGATAGCTGTCGAGTGTAGGGCCAAGTGTGGCTCTCATTGGACCCAGCCACGGTTCAAAGCTTCGCCACTGATCCAAGCCATCGCGATAGATGGGCTGCCTAACCTGCTCGGCGCTAGGAGTTCGAATTGACCTCTTGGTCTGGTGGTAGTTGAGACAGGCTTCCTCAAACGGCAGTCCGCAGTAGTCCAACATGCGTCGCACTTGCAGTTCCAAATCGGCAACAACATCCTCGTAATACACCGTCAAGACCTTTCCGGGTAGCACGTTGTTCCAATGGTCCATTAGGCGGACATAGTCGTTGTAGTAGGTTGCGACTTCCTCTTGCCCGTAGGTGAATTCCTGTCCCGATGCGAACAATTGCTTGTAGCAGCTGAAGCAGCAGGACATCGGATGGCGACGCGCATCGATGATCTTGGCATTGGGGAGAATGAGACTAATCAACCCCACATGCCTGAAGTTGTTTGGCATCTTGTCAATGAAGAACGGCTTGTTCGTTCGATGGATGCGGGTTTCCTCAATGTAGCGTTGACCCAGTTCCCGTGCGAGATGTGAGCTTAAGTTTCGCAACACATAGGGATAGCGCAATGGGTCCCTTCGCCGTCGCCTGCCATCCATTTTCTGGGCATATGCACCGATGTGATGCAGTTCAAGGGTCCCCTCAATTTGAGAGTGAGAAGCTAGTATCTGTTCCAACAACGTCGATCCGGCACGGGGCAGACCGACAACGAAAATTGGATCGGCCGCACTACATCCAAACCCCACGCGCTTCGCAAAGAACTTGTCTGTGCACACTTCCTCCTGTGCCATCAGCCTCTTCGACATTTCCTGCGCGTCAAAGCGAATTCGCTGCTTGTTGAGCTCGTTGCCCCGTTTGTAATTCAGGAACGCAGTTTCAAAGTTCTCTAAGTCTTCGTATGCCTTACCCAGAGCAAACGCCAGGTGAACCCTATCCTCGACAGAAGTATGCGTGGAATCCACGAACCCCTGCATCTGATTCAGTTCTTGAGGTGTAAAGCGGTAGGTCTTCAAGTTGGCCAGACTCCAGTACGAGTCTCCAAAATCAGGCCGCATTTCGTATGCCATCCGGTAGTCGAGAATTGCTGCGTCGATCTGCCCGATCGTCTTATGAGCATGCCCCCGAGTCAAGACCAATCGTGGACTGGCCAACGATCTGTCTTCTGGCTTCTCGAGGATCCTGTTGTAGACAGCCAGCGCTCCGTCGACATCGCCGGTTGCCATGAGCTGGTTCGCATAAGCAAGTCGGAACAATTGATTTCTTGGTTGCGACCGAACCAATTGATTGGCATGATCGAGTGCCTTTGCGTAATTCTGTCGTTTGTGAAGGACGTCTATATATTGCAACCGAGCACGATAGTTATACGGTTCGAATTCACAAGCACTCTCCAAAATAAACTCGGCATCATCAAGGATTCCAAACTCCGAACCTATGCGGGCCAGAACGCACATCGCTTCAACATTCTTGGGATGCTCCTTCAAGAAGATCCGGCACATGCGTTCTGCTTTGAAGGTTTCGCCGTCATGGAATGCTCGTAAGACCTGTACGAGCGCTTGGTCCATAGACTCAAAGTAGCGCATTTGTTCTCTCGCCTGGCTGTGAAGGTCACTCCGACCGAGAGAGTTTGCGAGATTGAGCAGTCCCGACCACCCGCCTAAGTAGGTGGGGTTGATGCGAACACAATGCTCGAATGCAGCAAGAGCGTCTTCACGCCGCCCCATCGCTAAGAGAGTGCGCCCTCGCTCCAAGAATACGCCAGCAAAATTCGGTCTAAACTCTTCCAAGCGCGTAAGAGTCTCTAGAGCCTGCTTGAGTTCCCCTATCTGTCGTTGGCACGTCGCCAAGGGATAGAGTATGTCGGGATCGTTGCGCGACTCGGGAAGCACCGAATGCAAAAGCTGCGATGCTTCCGAATGCTTTCCTTCGGTAATTAAGCCAACGACACTCGAGAGAAGTCGCTGCTTGAACTCTGCGGGACTTTCTTGCGGCAAACTACTCGATTACATGCTGAATCTTGTAGTAAAACCAAGCGTCCGCGGACGGTTGGTCGTGATCCTCTCTCGATGATCCTGACGGTTAATGTGCAATTGCGCTCGAGTGTCCATCAAGTTGTCTACAAAGACCTCAAACACCCAACCTTCAATGTCGCTTATTCCAACCGTCACGTCCAATACCGACCACGCATCCTGAACGAGTCGAGGGTCTACAACCGGTATGTCGACCATGGAATTGAAACTCTCTCCGGCAAAATTGCCTGCCACTTGAAAGTAGAGACTGCCCCGACTCAGTTCTTTCTCATAGCGCACTCGACCAGAAAACTGAATCTCTGGAGTGAGAGGGAGCTGGCTTCCCGGATCTGCCACGACGAAGTCAAACGTCGGATTAACGCTCACGAGCTCAGTCTTGTTGTAGGAGATTGCTGCAGACAACGCCCATCTTGAATTTGGGAGATATTCCAAGGTGGCTTCAAGCCCATTTATCAATGCGTCGCCACCATTGTCGACGATGGTGAAAATTGAAATGTTTTGTGAGTCGAAGTGCGAAACCTGAATGTCCTTCCAATCAATCCGGTAAATCGCGCCGTTGAACCGTGCTTTTCGGTCAAGCAATACCGATTTCCATCCGATTTCAAGATTGTCGGTGCTGTCAGACTTGAAGATTACAGGGATGAAATAGTCGGGAAATCCTCCAGGTCCGTCGTTTCCTCTCGCTGCAACACCTCCCGGAGCTGCAACTCCTGCCGCGGCTGCTCTGTTGAAACCAGCTGGACGGTATCCCTGAGAAATGGTTCCATAGATCAGCAAGTCCTCTAGTGCGTGCCACGCGAGGGAGAACTTGGAAATCAAGTCGTCTACTTGGAGAGGCTGAAACCCCTCAAGATTGACTTGGTAATCGCGCCCACCGACACCCATCGGGTTGACTACTGCACCCGGTTCTCCTGCTAGATTGGGTACGGGTCGCGAGCCATAGCGAAACGCAGAATAGCCTTCAAACCCGATTTCCAGATTGTAATGGCGCAGTCCGAATACAGCTTCCAATACAGGATTGATCCTCCAGGTAAGCTCGCCGAAGAAGGCCAATTCCGTTTCAGACCTTATGATGTCATTGACGAAATGCGTTGATGGGCTGCGTTCTGACAGGTTGAATGCTGGTCCAGTTGAGATTCGGTTCACGTCCAGTAGCGGCCAATGCTGCGTGCCTTGATATACGAAGTCTCCGGAATGTCGCGGGAGTCGGTCTTGAAAGAACATTCCAGCCGTCAATCCCACTTTCTCGCTTAAGTCAGTATTGAACCGAAATTCGTGTGTCCATCTTGTATTCTTGTTGAATACGTCTGTGTACGCTGCTCCGCTGGTGCACTCGATGACTCCCGGATCGCCCGACAATGTGGGATCGTACGTATAGCCTACGCCGCCGCCACCGTGATAGCCCGGTGTGTTGTATTCGCAAATGTAGCCAGGAATGTATCCTCCAACATTGATATATTCTGAGTAGTCGAAGACATGGTCCACATCCCTGCTGAGATAAGCCCCAGTGTAGATTAGGTCGAGCCTGTTCAATCGACCTTCCAGCGTCCAGCTCGTCTGCCCGAATGTGTCCTCTAAGGTATCAGGACTGAAACGCGCGACGTTTAGGTCGCCGAATTCAGGATCGTAGTCGAAAACACCTTCCGCTTCGATCGTTTGCTGATGGTGCTGCACGACCAAATCCCAGTTCTCGTCGATCTCCCACTTTGCTCCAAGGCGAAATCCCTGGTAACTCGACTGATTGAAGTCGTTCTCCACAAATGCTTCATTGGATGCTGGCGTGTAATCTACGGGATAGACTTTGCCTGGAACTGCAAACGACCCATCGGCAAATTCATGGCTTTGTGGATCGCCGTCTGCCGGTACGAATTGAATGCCGCTTGACGAGGGCAATCTGGGGTTTTTGAGCGGATCTGGCAGGTGTATGGCCGGTACGTTGTCGATGTAGCCGCCAAGTTGACTGCTGAACAGAGCAGCGCGGATGGCAAGGCGATCGTCCATCAGAGGTAGGTTGACTACGCCTTCAACCTTGGTGGAAGGTGCGCCCCCCTCGGTAATCGAGCTGCCGGCCTTGAACCCCACTTCAAACTCGTTCAGCACGGGTTTGTTTGTAATGAGCCTGACGGTTCCCGCTTGTGAACTTGAACCGTAAAGTGTCCCTTGAGGGCCAGGCAACACTTCTATTCTGGAAATGTCTGTTACGTAGACGTCCAGGTTGCGTCCTCCGGCTGTTACGGGCTGTTCATCCAAATAAAGCGCCACGTTGGGCGCAGATCCTTGAGCTTCCGCAACCGAAATGTTAATCGCGTCGACTGCGGCACCGCGGATATAGACTTCGTTCTGTCCCGGACCACGGCCACCCGAACTTATGCTTGGCAGATAGAGAACATAGTCTGCAAAGCTGTCTATTCGTTGGTCGTCAAGGTCCAACTCCTCCATAACCTGGACGGTAACCGAAGTGTCCTGCATGCTCTCCGACCGCTTTCGCGCTGTGACGATGATTTCGTCAATTTCAGCATCTAATTCGGGCGTGGCAAACAAGAGTGCGCCAATAACTAGTCCAGCGACTAGTGCAGGGACCAACATGTCCCACATATTTCTCGCTAGTTTCACGTCTTTTCCGATCCAGTAGTTCTAAACGAGCTCATGGGAACTTGATGGTAGCACAGGGTCTAGCACGGTTGGCTGGGAAGTGAAGACCTTGCAGCAGGAACAGTCCACGTTGCAGGAAGTTTTTCTTCCTAGTGGGCTGGGTTGATATCTGCCAAATTCACACAGTTCTCCAAGCGCCCGTCGCGCAAGAACCGAGCTGCTGTCCGAGCAGCGAACGCTCGAATGTCACGGATGCTTTCGGGTGTAAAGAATGCTGAATGAGGCGTGATTACAAGTCTGTGCTTCATACCTTCCTCATCATTCAGCCAAGCCCTGATCAAAGGTCGTTCCACGTTTGCAGGCTCTTCCGGCAAGACGTCCAATCCTGCAGCCAGGACAGTACCTTTCTTCATTGCATCGTAAAGGGCATCTATATCCACGATGGGTCCGCGAGCGGTATTGATGACGATGCAACCTCGCTTTGCGACGGCGAAGATCTCCTGATCCAGCAAATTGTGGGTTTCTCCATTCAGCGGAGCGTGCACGCTAATTACGTCGGATTCGCCAACAAGCTCCTTCAGGGAATCTGCACGACGAATTCCCAATGCGAGTTCCACTCCGCTTGGCTGGTATGGGTCGAAAAACGAGACATCCATGTCGAAGGCTTTCGCTCTGCGGGCGGTTGCGGTGCCAATCCGCCCCAGCCCAACCAATCCAAACGTGCAATCCGACATCCTTCTGCCAAATGGATTCAAAGCGGGACGCCAATTGGCACGAGGATCTGCTCGCAGCGACTCGTCGTGAAACGCGATACTCTTCGTCAAGGTCATCATGAGGGCTATAGCGTGATCGGCCACCTCCCGGGTCCCGTAGTCTGGTACATTGCACACCGGAATCCCTCGTGAAGACCAGGAATCCAGATCTACATCGTCATACCCAACCGCAGTCTTCACAAAGATCTTGCAACGTTTGAGCTTCTGCATGCATTCCGGGGGAGGCTGAGAGCCCACGATTCCATCGCAGCCGGCCCATTGTTCTGCGGTGACGTTTCTCATGCCGCCACCGAAGATTGGAGTTATCCCTTTTCCAATGGCTTCAATTTCCACCGAGTTGTCCCTGTCAACTCGATGATGGGGCCACAGAATATTGATGCTCATAGTTCCAAATCAATTCGCTAGGACATCCAACTAAAAGCCCGATGCCTGGAGCAATGCTTGCACTAGGTCGACTAGAGGAGTGGGATACACCCCCAAGACTATCGTCGCGACACCCAGAACCGCCACTGCGCCGATTCCTGTCCACGATGAGCTTGTAGACCTGTCGATTTCCCCTTCGGGCTTGGAAGTCACCGCAAAAATAATTCTCAAGTAGTAGTAAATGCCAATAGCACTGCCCAACACCAATAGACCCACTAACGTCCACATCTTGCCCTCGACGCCAGCAGCGAACAGGTAGAACTTGGCGATGAATCCCATGGTGAGAGGAATTCCAGCCAACGAAAGAGCTGCTGCAATTAGCGTTGCAGCAAGGATGGGTCGACGCCAAAGAAGGCCAGTTATATCGTCAATTGTCGCCAGCTCGCGCTCCGAGTCGAAGGAAAGCACTGAGATCACGCCAAACGCAGCAAGTGTCATGACAAAGTAGCCGGCAAGGTACACAATCGCCGTCTCGAATCCTACTGCGGGCTGAGACGCAACTAAGAACAGCGCTATGACTAGGTAGCCCATGTGCGCGATCGAGGAGTATGCAAGTAGTCTCTTCAAATTCTTTTGCTGTAGTGCAAGAATGTTGCCAACAATCATGGATACCGAAGCAATGAGAAACACGACGTAGGTAATTGCCTCCGATGTAAACACGTCGCTATCCATGACATATCTCATGACAACGACGAAAACCGCTCCTTTGGACACAGTGGCAACAAATCCCGTAACAATTGCAGGAGCTCCCTGATACACATCGGGAGTCCAAATGTGAAATGGAACGAGTGAGAGTTTGAAGGCGATGCCGCTCCAGAAAAAAGCATGTCCGATTAAGTAAAAGGTGTCGCCTTCAACGCTCCCAGTGACCGGGCCAACACTCGCAAACTCCATTGACCCGCTAGCTGCGTAAATCAGCGCCATACCGAAAAGAATCGTTGTAGATCCCACTCCAGAGAGGATCATGTATTTCAATCCAGCTTCCAAAGGTCCTCGCGCCTTTTCTGGATACGCGACCATTGCGTAGAGAGAAATCGACAAAATCTCCAATCCCAGGATCAGCGATGCAAAGTGCGTAGCTGCTGGCAGCACCATGCCGCCGAATGTCGCTGCAAGCAAGAGCAAATAGAACTCCTCCTTGAAGCGAATACGTTCTTGTACGTATTGGTAGGAAATCACCACTGTGAAGATTGCGGCAAGCACAAACATTACATTGAAGACATACGACACCCCATCAACATGAAACAACATGGTTAATGCTGTACCCTCGCCCAACGCTTCATAGCCTGGGAGGTGGCAGACTAGAGTGGCGAGCAAAGTCAATAGTGTTAGCGACCAGGCTACGAAGTGCGTACGGCGAATGGCCACTCCAATCATCACGACAAGTAAACCACTTGCAAGTACGATGTAGGGCAGACCTGCAAGCATTGCACCTTGCATAGTCATGGAGCAACCCCCAGTATTGGAAGAAGCGCATCGGTCATGGACAGCACGTGCTGGGGATAGATTCCCAGCCACACCAAAGCGACCATTAGGACAATCATGACGCTCATCTCACGGAACGCGAAATCGCGCATTTCGGGCACATCAGGATTGGGAGTGCCCTGAAACGATCGCTGCATGAGCGACAGTCCATACACGGCTGCAACGACAATGCCTAGCGCTGCACACACGGTAAGGAATACATTCTTTTGAAATGCACCTAGCAATACCAAGAACTCACCAATGAAATTTCCAAGTCCAGGCATTCCGACGGACGCAATCACGAAGAACATTGTGATGGCTCCCATGCGAGGCGCTCTTACCCAAAGCCCTCCCATTTTGGACATTTCTCTAGTGTGCAGTCGTTCTTGCAACGCACCTGCCATCATGAAGAGTGCGGCAGTAGAGAAGCCGTGGGCGATCATCGTCACTATCGCACCTTGCATCCCAAGCTCGTTGAATGAATAAACTCCAACCAACACGAAGCCCATGTGTGCGATTGAGCTGTAGGCTACGAGGCGTTTGAAGTCTGATTGGCTGTAGGCCATGAAGCCGCCGTAGAGTATGCTCGCTACGCCAAGTGCCATGCCGTAGATCCAGAAGTCCCGCGAAGCTTCCGGAAACAACGTCACGACAAATCTGATGATCCCGTATGCACCTGTCTTCAGCATGATTCCCGCCAAAATCACGGATCCCGCAGTGGGAGCTTGAGTGTGTGCGTCGGGCAACCATGTGTGGAGCGGAACGCTGGGAAGCTTTGTAATGAACGCCACGAAGAACCCCAACATTAGCAATCGAGCTACGGGACCGTCGAGTTCAGCGCCCAGCAAGGTGTTGTAGTCGAAACTCAGCACTCCATGGGTGCTGTAGTGGATCCAGACCAAGGCGACAATTGCCACCAGCATCAACAGTCCGCTGATCTGCGTGAACAGGAAGAATTTCATGGACGCATAGGATCTGTCTTCGTGCCCCCAGATGGCAATCAGGAAGTACATTGGAATCAGCATGACTTCCCAGAAGAAGAAAAATAGGAAGAGGTCGAATGCCGAAAACACACCAACGACCCCGGCCATCACCCAAAGGATGTTGAACTGAAAGAAACCACGTCGAGTGCTGGTTTCCGTCCACGAAGAAACTACAGCGACTGCGCCCAGCAGCATGGTCAGTCCAATCAGCATCAGAGAGAGTCCATCGACCTTCAAGATGACGCTGATGCCAAATCTAGGAATCCAGGGGTAGGACTGTTCCGCATACAGTCCGCCTTCATGTGGTCCACTAAGCCATGCAAACACCACCCACAAGGTTGCCAACACGAAGGTTGTCAGCGCCACCCAATTCGGCAGGTTGGGACGTATGCGTTCAGATGCCCATGCCACCACGCCAGCGGCCATCAGCAATGAAATGAGAAGCAATGCGTTCACGTCAAACCAACGCCACGAACACAATCGCTAGGAGGAGCCCACCAAACATAGTCAGCGCATACCACCGCAAGCGCCCGTTCTGTGAAATGCTGAACAGGTTGTTCAATATTCGCGCAACCAAGGCGGTGAATCGAAATATCAAGTCGACGAAATCGCCTTTGTTCAATCGGGCAAGCCACCGGAAGGGATTCACGACCAACGTGTCGTAAATGCGATCAAACCCCCACCCTGCGAACCAAAATCTTCCTACTACTTTGCCCACTCCCGACTCCGCAACTTTTCGCCGGTCAAGCACATTGGCGTAAAAGATCAAGATTCCAGCGGCTAGCCCCAAGAGCGGAATGCCCATGGTCGCAATTGCGATTGGGCTGTCCAAATGCAATCCGAAATGAACGCCGTGGTCGTGGAATAGCGAATCAAGCACGGTAAACCCAAACCAGCCTCCGCCCAAAGACAGAGCACCAAGCACGAGCAACGGCAGCCACATGTTGGCTCTGCTAGGATCGTGGGGTTCCATCTTGGTTTCACCGAAGAACGTGAGAACCATCATGCGCGTCGTGTAAAGCGACGTCATGAAGGCAGCCGCAATAGCACCGCCCCAGAACAGCATGCCTAGCTCTGGCGAGTCTGCAGCTGTGAGAAGAATTGCGTCCTTGCTGACAAAACCGGATGTGAACGGCAAAGCAGCCAAGGCTATCGATCCCACGACCATCGACCAGAACGGAACGGGTAGCTTGCGCCACAAGCCGCCCATCTTGTACATGTCCTGCTCATGGTGCAAAGACAGAATCACAGAACCGCTTGCAAGGAACAACAAAGCCTTGAAGAAGGCATGCGTCATTAAGTGAAAAATCGCTGCGGACCAAGCGCCCACACCCAAGGCCAAGAACATGTAGCCGATCTGGCTCATGGTGGAGAATGCAAGCACGCGCTTTATGTCGGATTGAACTAGTGCCGTAAAAGATGCAATGAAAAGAGTTACTAGACCGACAATCGCGACGCACAGCATCGCAAAATCCGAGAGTAGATAAATTCCTTGCATGCGTGCGATTAGGTAGACGCCTGCTGTAACCATGGTTGCTGCGTGAATCAGAGCCGATACCGGAGTGGGTCCAGCCATCGCGTCGGGCAGCCATGTTTGCAGAGGAACTTGGGCAGACTTCCCGACTGCGCCGCCGAGAAGTAGCAGGGCTATCGCCGTGTTCATCATCGAACCGTCAGGCCAGATGGTTCGGGCCGCATCGAGAGATTCTTGGATTCCAAGAGTGCCCACTTCCCTGAACAGAAGAAGCAGTCCCAGTATTAGTGCAGTGTCGCCAATTCGTGTAACGACAAAGGCTTTGCGGGCTGCATAGCCATTGGCTGGATCCTTGTGGAAGAATCCGATGAGCAGGTAGCTGCACAAGCCAACACCTTCCCACCCCAAGAACAGAAGCAGCAGACTGTCGCCCAGCACCAACAGCAACATGGCGAAGACGAACAGGTTCATGTACGCGAAGAATCTGCTGTAGCCTTCCTCTTCCCACATGTAACCCGTTGCGTAGAGGTGTATAAGAAAGCCTACGCCGGTTATGACCCCGACCATCACGAGAGCCAGACGGTCCATGTAGAGTGTTACGCCGACATCGAACTCGGCAACCGCCATCCATGTCCAAAGCACCTGGGATTGAGCGTCTGTGCCGCTCGACAGGAACTCCCACCCGACCATGGCTGCCAGAACGGCGGATAGACCAACGCTCCCCGCCCCAATGCAGGCCACTGCGACTTTAGGAAGTTTGCCCTCGGTTACAAAGAGGATCAAAAATCCCGCAAGGGGAAGTGCTGGAACTAACCACAGCATATCCATCAGCCGGTCATCTCGCTAGCGGCATCAATGTCAAGAGTCTTGAATCGACGAGAAAGCTGTACAACCAGACCCAGCGCCACGGCAACCTCGGCTGCCGCGAGTGCAAGAATGAACATGAACATCACTTGCCCATCCGCTTCTTGCCAATATGCCCCCGCTGCAACAAACGCAAGGGCACAAGCATTCATCATAAGTTCCAGAGACAGCAGGATGAATATGACATTGCGTCTGATCAATATGCCAACGACACCGATCAGGAACAGCGTAATGGCTAGGTAAAGGACGTGTTCCAGTGGTATGCCGAGCGGACCTTCCATCATTTCTCCCGACGTTCCTCGATGTAGCGTCGTCCTAGGTGAAAGGCTCCCACCAAGGCGGCCAACAACAACATAGCGGCCAACTCCACGCCAAGGATGTAGGGTCCGAGAAGCGATCGACCCACTTCTTTGGGTCCCACCATCGTTCCCTTTATGACTGCCTCATGCTCCGTTCCGCTCAGTGCGATGCCAAGCACGACAAAAAGTCCACCAGCCATGATTGCAGGTATCACCCAGATTCCAGGAAGCAGCCATTGGCGCTCCCGTTCGACGGAGCGTCGCCCAAGATTGAGCATCATCACAACGAAGAGAAACAGAACCACAATAGCGCCGGCATAAATAACTATTTCCAATGCCGCTGCGAAGGGAGCACCCAGCAAGAAGAAAATCACTGCAATGGAAAGCAGTGTTATCACTAAGTAAATCAACGCATGAGATGCATTCATGCGCGTAATCGCTGCAAAGGCCGACAGAATCGCGATTCCTCCAGCAATCCAGAACAGCCAGTAACCCATTAGATCTGTCCCCAAACTTGCCTAGGGAAGAAGACTTCTGACATCGGTTGGTTCGTCTTCATTCTGTGCCGCCCCCTTGTCCTTGCCCTCGATGGTCTTGCCAGCTACGTGCCAGAAGCTGTAGCCCGGGTACTTTCCTGTGCCGCTGATGAGCAGATGCTCCTTCTCGTAGACCATGTTGTCACGGTTGAACTCGCACAGTTCGAAGTCGGGAGTTAGCTGGATCGCGTATGTCGGACAGGCTTCTTCGCACATTCCACACATGATGCAGCGCGAGAAGTTTATCCGGAAGAACTCCGGGTACCACCTACCGTCTTCTTCCTTTTCCGTCTTCTGCAGTGCAATGCAATCTACTGGACAGGCCACAGCACACAAATTGCAGGCAACGCATCTTTCCTCCCCATCCGGGTCTCGAGTCAACACGATGCGACCTCTGTAGCGCGGGGCTTGGTAGGGCATCTCTTCGGGATACTTGACTGTTTCATTGCGCTTGAACAGGTGCGAAACTACAGTCCAAAGGGTCTTGATCTGACTAAGCATGCGAACTCCCTACGAAGCCACCCAAAGAATCACGGCTCCGCTAACCAGAATGTTGAGCAACGATAGCGGCAGAAGAATCTTCCATCCCAATGACATGAGCTGGTCGTAGCGCGGACGCGGAATTGCGGCTCTAAGCAGGATGAAGAAGTTAATTACCAGAACAACCTTGATCCCGAACCAGACAATGCCTGGCAAGAATCCAGGGCCAAGCCATCCGCCGAAGAACAGCACTACGATTAGGCAGGAAATCAAGATCAATGCCAAGTATTCCCCCGCCATGATCAAGCCAAACTTCATGCCCGAGTACTCGGTATGAAATCCTGCTGTAAGTTCGTGTTCTGCTTCGGGCAGATCAAAAGGCAAACGGTGAGTCTCGGCAAGTCCAGCAAAAATGAAAATAAACAATCCGACACATTGCGGGATGCAAAACCAAATCTTCTCCTGTGCTTCTACGACATCCTTCAAGCTGAACGAACCGGCGAGCATTACAACACCCAACAGGGACAGCCCCATGAATACTTCGTAGGTAACCATCTGCGCGGCCGAACGCAATCCGCCAAGGAGCGCATACTTGTTGTTGCTTGCTAAACCGGCAAGCAGGACGCCGTAGACGGCAAGCGAGGACATTGCCAGAAACCACAGCAACGCGATGTTTGTATCGGCAATGATCAAATGCGCATCGAGCGGCACGACCACAAACGACATCAGCATGGCGCCTGCAACTACGATCGGCGCAAGAATGAACAAGACCCGATCGCCAAACGGAGGCACCCAATCATCCTTGGTAAGTAGCTTGATTCCGTCGGCAACTGCTTGCAATATGCCAAACCAACCCACTCTATTGGGTCCTAGGCGATCTTGAAACCAGCCAAGAACCCTTCGTTCCCACCAAACGAGGAATAGTGCGGCGACTAGCGCTCCCACGCTTACGGGAAGAATCAAGAGATAGGACCAATCGATGCCAAACAAAGCGCTCAACCCTTTGCAATCACGTCGGAGTCCGATTTGGAAGTTGAAACGAAATCAACGTCGTGTTCCAACTCAACTTGCGTTTCCTGCGTTTCGATCCAGTCAACTATTCCCGTGGGAACCCCCAGCAAACCAGGGGCAAGTCTGGCATCAATGCCTACTTCGACACTCTCCTTTCCACCTGCCACTTTGACGCCCATGCCAGCCTGCAATCCTAGCCTTTGGGCGTCAATTTGGCTTAGTAGCACAAAAGGTACTGGCGTTCGCTTGGCTATGGGCCACGAGTAGTTTGACAATTCATCGGATCCGAACACAAGGTGAATGGGCACTAGTGCGAACGAAGCGTTGTCGACCGTCGAGCTAGGGAAGCCTTGTGGTCGTTCGGCATCGGCATCCTCGGAGCAAGAACGGGGCACTTCAATCAATTTCACTCCCGGGTCGCCTCCTGCCAAGTGGCCCCCCACCTCTTGTTGGAACTTGAACACGGATTGGTTCGAATTCCAGCCCGGCGACCAGGAGTAGGGAATGGTCGCTCCATTCTGGTTTCCTGGATTCAGCCCCTCCATCGAATAGGAAAACGGAGTCTCAGTGTCCACGCTAGTCTTGGGTTCATGTACGTTGACATCTGCGTGCATTGCGGTTCGTCCGCTATAGCGGTGTGTTTGCCGTGGGATCTTGGAGCCATCTTCAAGCCGGAATTCAGCTGTTGGCGCCACGCTTGCTATTGTGTGAAACGTAGTCTTAGCGCAAGCTTGTACAAGTGCTCCTAGCGAACTCCACGCCATTTCACTTCGACCGCTCGCTCGAGCAATTGCGCTCAACCACATCCAAGACGGTTGGATTTCGCCGGTTGGTTGGAAGACTTGGAAAAACCTCTGGGCTCGCAGTTCGTAATTGACGAAAGTTCCTGTCTGTTCAACGTACGCTGCTGCCGGAAACACGCATTCCGACTTGGACATCGTCGTTGTGGCCAAACTGTCGATCGTGAAGCAATTGCCCGCTGCGAGGGCTTCGTCCACTAAGTCAGATCCTGCTCTCCGGTACAAGTCATTCTCAAGCACAATTGCACTGCCACCAGCAGCCATTCGTGACAGCGCTTCTGAAAGCAATATGCCCCCATCAAGGAGAGTTGAACCGAAGCTGTTGACTTCGGGAGGAATGATTGCCAAATGACTCTCGCAACCGACGCGTTGCAAAGCTCGGGCTATTCTTGCCGCGCCTCTTACCAAGTCTGGGGACTCCAATGAACTTCCCGTGACAATCAAGGGAGCTTTTGCATCGCGCAGGGACCGTGCAGCGGAGTTAGCGAACTCGTCGCCAGCAGGATCGGATTCGATAACTTCCGCAATGGTATGCGCCAATTCCACCAGGTGCGAAACTGATCCGCTCATGAGCCGCGAAGCAATGTCGTCCAGTCGTGTGGTAGCTGGAGTTGCGATGAACAGAGGATTTCTGGTGTGTTGGGCGTGCCCACGGACTCCCGCATCTTGCCACACTGGAATTCCAGCGTCGCCGGCCAGTTCAAACGAAACGATCCGTGTCGCTTGTCGAACTGCTAACGCGAACCTAGGCGCAGTGTTGGAGATGTCCTCTCCGAGAACCAGTATGGCATCGCATTTCTCTACTTGATCAAGAGATGGAACCGCGAATCCGCCCTGACGCAATACCTCTATTGATTCCGCGAGGGTGTCAAGTTCACTGTCCTTGATTCCAGCACAATAGTTCTCCCTACCGACTAGCTCGCGCAATGCAAAATTCGCTTCAAAACTTGCTCTGGGTGATCCAATCCCTATGAGATTCGCGCCCGCACCAAGCTCCTTGGCAACGCAAGCTATCGCTTTGTTTTGGTCGCCATACTCGAATACGCCGTCGTTGCCGGCAATGCCGACATGTTGGATCCGATCCTCGTGATTGACGAAATGCGAGCCGAAACGTCCCCGATCACACAAAAAGTATCCATTGAGTTCGCCGTGGTAACGATTGGTTATTCGTCTCAGCTTGCCGTATCTCTCTGAGGGAAAAGTGTTGCATCCCACCGCGCACCCTGGGCATATCGACGGCGCGGTTTGCAAGTCCCACTTGCGCGTATACAGACTCGAAAATGGTTTATCGGTAAACACTCCCGTTGGACAGACTTCGACCAGATTTCCAGAGAATTCGCTTTCAAGCGTTCCGTCCTCGAAACGTCCAAAGAACATGCGACCTCGCGACCCGAAGGCGGCTAGGTCATTGCCGCCAGCATAGTCTCCATAGAAGCGCACGCATCGATAGCAAGTGATGCACCTGTTCATCTCGTGACCAATGAACGGACCGAGATTCTGATTACGCCATGTGCGCTTGCGACCTCGAAACCGACGTTCCGAATGACCTGTCATGACCGTCATGTCTTGCAGATGGCACTCCCCACCCTCTTCACATACAGGGCAGTCGTGGGGATGGTTCTCCATGAGCCACTCGATTACCGATGATCGAAAGTCCGCTGCTTGAGGAGCATTCACCGAAACTTGCATTCCGTCGCTGACGCTGGTCATGCAGGCCATTTGCAGCCTGCCACGATCATCGTCCGGTCCCGCATACTCAATAACGGCACATTGGCGACAGGCACCAACGGATCCTAGTGAGGGGTGCCAACAAAAGTAGGGCAAATCAAGTCTTTGAGAAAGCACGGCATGGAGAAGATTTACACCTTCCTCCACTTCATACTCGACGCCGTCGATCGAGAGTGTTGCCATCAGTAGCCGCTCCTTTCGGTCATTTGCATTCCGCTAATCCCTGCCCTTACGATATGGGCACTTCCCTGTCCGAATGTGCTCCACAAAGTCTTCGCGAAAGTACTTGAGCGCAGACTGCAGCGGCTCCATAGCACCAGGCGCATGAAGGCAGAAAGTGTTGCCAGGTCCCCCAATGTACGCTGCTTGTTGATCCAAGATTTCCAAGTCTCCTTCCTTTCCATTGCCGCTTTCGATTTCTGTCAGCAACTCTTCGACCCACGGTATGCCCTCTCGACAAGGAGTGCAGAATCCACATGACTCTTGGGCAAAAAAATGTTCCAGATTCCTGCACATGTCGACTGGACAAATCGAATCGTCCATCAAGATCATTGTTCCCGTTCCCATACGACTACCAGCCGATTGAATGGTCTTGTAGTCCATGGGCAAGTCGAAGTGCTCCTCTACCAAGAAGTCAGTTGAAGCTCCTCCGGGCAACACTCCCCTGAGTTGGTAGCCTTCACGCATCCCTTGGGCATGGATGTCTATGATTTCCCTGATCGGAGTGCCCATAGGTAGTTCCCATAGTCCGGGCTTGTTGACGCGACCTGAAACTCCATACAATTTCGTGCCGGCATCTTCCGTCACGCCCAAGTTCTTATACCACTGAGCACCATTGCGCAGAATCGATGGAACGTTGCAGAAGGTCTCGACATTGTTCACGATGGTGGGTCTTCCCCAAGCGCCGCTGGCGGGCGGGTATGGCGGCTTTGACCGCGGTTGCGCCCTCTTTCCTTCAAGAGCGTTGAGAAGCGCTGTTTCTTCCCCACATATGTATCTGCCGCCAGACAGATGGACCCGCAAGTCTAGGCTGTAGCCAGTGCTGAATATTGAAGACCCTAGGTAGCCTTTGCGGTGTGCATCCTGAATGGCTTGCGTAAGGTGCTTGTACGGCTCGTGGTACTCGCCGCGCAAGAAAACATAGGCTTTATCAGCTTGTATCGCGTACGCGCCGATAATCATTCCTTCAATCAACAAATGCGGGTTGTATTCAAGTAGATACCGATCCTTGAATGTTCCCGGTTCCATCTCGTCCGCGTTGCAGACAAGGTACTTCGAACCTGGAGTAGGGGGTTCGTCCTTTGCAAAACTCCACTTCATTCCTGTGGGAAATCCCGCACCGCCTCTACCTTTGAGATCCGATTCCCTCACCAATTCAATGACTTCTTCAGGCGACATTTCCCTTAATGCCCGCCGTGCGCCCGCATAGCCGCCTCCCGTTTCGTAATCCGCGAGCGACACTCGGCCACCCACTTCTTCTACTCGGCCAGTCATTGGCTTGGTTTCTTGCAGCGACACTACTTGTACTCCGCAAAGATTGCTTCAAGCTCAGCGGCAGTTACAGGACCGTGTAGGTCCTTATCGATCATGATCGCGGGCGCCCTGTCGCATGCCCCCAGACACACAATCGGCAATAGGGTGAATCGATTGTCAGGAGTTGTTTGCCCAAATTTCACACCGAGCCTCTCTTGGACTTCCCCAGCGAGTTTGTCGGCATCCATGACGTAACAGGAAACGCTGTCGCAAACCATGACGACATGCCTACCCACAGGTTGTCGATAGATCAGGTTGTAGAAAGTTGCGATGCTGTCCAGTTCGGCTGAAGACATCTGTAGCAATTCCGCCGCTAAACGCAGACTCTCGTCCGAAACCCAGCCACGGTGCCTTTGAATGATCATCAACGCATCTATCGCAGCTGATTCTCTGTCTGGCAGATGTGAAATTTCATCCTCGATTTCAGAAATTTCTTCCGGACTCAACGCCGGAACCAGCGATGTTTCGCTCATCGATCCACATCCGCCATGACAAAGTCAATGCTCGCAATGATGGCAATCAGATCGGGAATCATGAATCCATTGCTGATGTAGGGGATTTGCTGCAAGGCAGGGAAAGATGGAGTTCGTACTCGAGTTCGATAAGCCATTGTTCCACCGTCCGAAATGGAGTAGAAACTATTCCAGCCTTTTGTCGCTTCAACCGTGGTTGCGGACTCGCAGGGAGGCACGACGGGACCCCAACTCACGTTCAAGAAGTGGTGGATTAGCGTCTCTATGTGCTCCATGGTGCGCTCCTTCGGTGGCGGCGTCGCAAGGCGGTGTTCAGCCTTGTAGGAACCTTCCGGCATGTTGTCGGCACACTGCCGAATGATGCGCAAGCTCTGGCGGATCTCTTGTTCTCGAACGACGCAGCGATCGTAGCAGTCGCCATTCTGAGCCGTAGGAATGTCGAACTCAAACTGCTCGTAGGAGCTGTAGGGTCGGCGTTTGCGAAGATCCCAATCGTGGCCGGTGGCCCGAAGCGAGGGACCGGTGATTCCCCAATCCAGTCCTTCTTCTGTGTTGTAGGCACCAATGCCAATGGAACGACGCTTCAGGATTTTGTTTTGCAGGGCCATGGTTTGATAGTGATCCAGCCGCTTCGGCATGTAGTCACAAAAGTCGACCACCATCTGATGCCATCCTTCTGGAAGATCTTGACAAACCCCTCCAATTCGGAACCAGCTTGGGTGCATGCGGCCGCCTGTAATTGCTTCAATGATCGAGAACAGTCTCTCGCGATCAGCAAACATGTAGAAGACCGGAGACATTTGGCCCACATCTTGTGCAAACGTCCCATAGAACAACAGGTGGCTCGCAATGCGAAACATCTCCGAGAGCATTACACGAATGACCTGCGCGCGATCGGGAACTTCGATTCCAGCCATCTTCTCAACGTTGAGCACGTAGGGAAGGTTGTTCATCACCCCGCCCAAGTAGTCGATTCGGTCCGTATACGGAATGTAGGTGTGCCACGACTGCCGTTCCGCCATCTTTTCTTGCCCTCGATGGTGGTATCCGATGTCTGGAACGGCCTGAACGATAACTTCGCCATCTAGCTGAAGCGCAATCCTAAACACACCATGCACGCTGGGATGGTTTGGCCCCAAGTTCAAGAACATGAAGTCAGTGTGCGGCGTGGAGCGAGCCATTCCCCACTCTTCGGGCACAAACTTCAATGCCTCCTGCTGCGCGTCCTTGAATTCGTCCGACATTCGGTAAGGGTCCATTTCCGTTGCCCGCGCTGGATGTTCCTTGCGCAGAGGATGCCCTTCCCAAAGCGGGGGTGTCAGTATGCGCTTCAGGTTCGGATGTCCCTCAAAGTTGATGCCAAACATGTCATACGCTTCACGTTCGTACCAATTGGCAACGGGATAGATCGATTCGACACTCTTGATCGACGAATCTTCGTCCTGAAGCGGCACTTTGATGCGAATGTCTTTGTCGCCGGAGAGTGACATCAGGTGGTAGAACACGGTGAAATCGGATCGTGGCTGTCCATCTCTGTTCTTTCTTGATCGTTCGTCGATCGCGGAGAGATCAAAGAGCAACTCATAGGGGTACTCTGCGTCGTGCCGCAGGAAACGTAGAACCCCGGCTAGGTTCTCGCGGGAAGTCCAAACGTTAGGTATGCCGTCAGTAGTCTGCTGGTAGGTGCAGTCTTCACCAAATCTTGCAATCAAATCGCTAACCACTCCTGGCTGTGCGAGATGATCGGAAAGTTCCAATTGGGGACTTTGGGTCACGACGTGCGTTTCTTACCCAGCAAGTCCTTGGAGAGTGGAGCGTCTCCTACGGTTGTGGGCTCTTCAAGATCGGAAACCTTCATTCGCTCAGCGTTGCGAAGATCTCGCTGACTAGGGTCATACTTGCTGACTTGACCCGCGTCTCCTATCACCCAAGTCAACGGACGCCGTGTATTCTTCACCGACTCCTGCAGCAGATTCAGACCCTGCATGAAAGCTTCCGGACGAGGCGGACACCCAGGAACGTACACATCAACAGGCAGAAACTTGTCCACTCCTTGCACAACACTGTAGATGTCGAACATTCCTCCAGAATTGGCGCATGACCCCATGGATATCACCCATCTAGGCTCCAACAACTGCTCGTAGAGGTGTTGAAGCACCGGGGCCATTTTTCTGAAGACAGTCCCTGACACGACGATGAGGTCCGCTTGACGCGGCGTTGCTCGAATGACTTCTGCACCAAACCGGGAAATATCGTGGCGGGACGTAAAGCTTGTCGCCATTTCAACGTAGCAGCAGGAAAGGCCGAAATTGAATGGCCAGATCGAATTGGCTCGCCCCCACGCGACCAGATCTTCCAATCGAGCGGTCAGGAAGCTCTTCGACGCCTCTTCGTTGTAGACATCGTCAGCGCTTTCCATAGGCTCGTCCGGCGTTGCTCTAACCAATCGCCATTCCATTAAGCGGCTTCCTTTCTCGAATAAGCACTGGGTGTCGTGTGTCGCGACTTGACGCCCCAGTCCAAGGCTCCAGTTCGCCACTCGTAAAGCAAGGCGATCAACAATATGACGATGAATACGGAAATTGCCGCATAGCCTGGCCAGTGAACATCCTTGGCAACCACGGCCCAAGCGACGATGAAAATGGTCTCCAAATCGAAAATGACAAAAAAGATTGCCACTAGATAAAACTCGATCGACAACCTCATGTCTTCGGCATCGCCCACAGGAACAATACCCGATTCATAGGGAATGTCTTGGGCTCTTCCATGGCGTGATTTGGAACCGGCAAACCACGAAGCAAGAAGAGTTATTGCAAGAATGACTCCCACACACGCGGCATACAGCAGAAACGGCAGTATGTCGTTGTGCTCGGACATGATCCCTTAACAGTAGTACCCATTCAACCGAAGGCTTTCCGTGCTATGGGAAAATAGTGAAGGAAGCGGTTGAGTGCGCTATACGATACAGGAACGCAAGTAATACTTCAAGCCTAACATGCTGATCGGCGCTCACACATCACTCCATTACAGAGTGTTTACGATTGAACAGGAATGCTGGACAAGACGATTGACTACCATAGATGTCCAGATCGAGTTTTGCCTCAATCAACTTTCGAACTTCCTCGAGTAGAAGTATTGAACAATACGCTTGAAGTGCCAAATTTTGCAGGTCGTCGTCCCCGAGCAGTCCAGATTGCCTCGACATTGCTGTTGCTGAATACGTTCGTGCTCCTTGCATGGTGGATCGCTGTCCCTCAGCAAGTGGAGAGCAATGGTGCTCAGTTGTTCTTCATGATCTTGTGGTTTTCTGTTGCAATAGCCATATTTCGTGGGATGAGCTGGGTACGTTACGCGATTGTCGTGACTCTTTTGGTGTTCTTGTGTGAAATCTTGAACTCCAAGCAGCCCATGAATATGGTCCTGGCTATGGGTCTAGGCGATCAACTCAGCAAGACTATAGCCCTGCTAGCATCCGTCCTATTATTTCTGCCGCAATCGCACCATTGGTTCACGGAGATCAAGAGCTACACTCGATCCCAAGAAAGGCCATTGTTTGGAAAATCGAAGGAAAAGTAGGAGCTTTCCGGCGACTACGAGCGTTCGGAGAGTTGAAGCAACAACCCACAAGCTGACTTTGGATGCACAAAGACCTGCGGTCCGTTTTCGCCGATCAGCCGGGCACCGCCAGCTTTCAACGAATCGCATGTGGCTTCAAGATCGTCAACCTCAAATGCGATCGTGTGCACTCCCTCCCCACGGCTCTCAAGGGCTCTTCCGACTGCGGATTCGGGATTGGTGGGAGCGACTATCTCAATGAATCCACCACCTGGCAGATTGAAGAAAGCTTGCTTGATTCCTAGAGCTTCGCTTTCGGAAGTGCGATCAAGTTTCAATCCCAGTGTGTCTCGATACGTCTTTATTCCGGCATCCAAATCAGCGACCCTAAGTACTAGATGATCGAAGGACTGAATAGTCATTGAACTCGCTTGCATACTTTCAGTTGGGAGAGGGTCGGCATATTATCAGATGGGTGTTCGATTCATTGAGTGCAATTGGCGGAGTTGAATCAATATGGCAAAAGACAAAGGGCTTACGAATCACGAAATCACTGTAGCGCTGGCTGGAGGGGCCATTCTGGGGCCATTCCCCGCCACGTGGGGAAAGGAATTCGTCAGCGATGTACGGGAGTTCACAAGGGACTACGATGCCTACCTCCAAGGAGAAAAGCAAACTCGGTTCAAGTATCACCTGCATGATCCCGATGCAAACGTTTCGCACTCACTAGTGATTTCGTTCGAAAATATCACAGCAATCTACGATCGAGTCAAACTCAGGGAACACAGGTGACACTCGGCAAGCTACAAGGGGTTGGGCTGATAGTACTTTGCGCTGTTCTAACCCCATTCCTGCTCGACATTTGTCTTGGTCTGCTGCCGTTTGTCCAACCTACAGCCCCTGGAATCGTCTACACCTTAATCTGTCTTGGGTTGTTCGTAGCGATAGTTGGATTATTGGCAACGATCTGCATCCGTCTGGTGCCTGCCCTCAATGCAGCAAACGCGCTTCTCTTCACCCTAGTATCTCTTGTTGCCATGCGAATCGACCACCTATTGACGGATCAGCCACAATTCGTTGAGCTCAACGAAGCCATAGGTCTCATACTTGCTTGCTTGATAGTCTTTTGTACATACTTGCTTTGGCGCGGACGTGGACATAGCAAATAGACGGCAGGAGATGACAAATTCGGACACACTCCTGTGGGGTTCTCAAGTGGCCGACCAAAATCCAAGGACGAAGTGCACTTACATCGCATGCTTGGCTAGTTTCGCACTTGTAGTTCAATCAAGAGCGCTAACACGGAGGAATTGAATGGTAGAACCCGTTCGCATCGGACTAGTGGGCTGCGGCACTATCAGTCCGGCTTACTTAAGTGCGGCAAAGACCTTTCCGGTCTTAGACTTTGTCGCCTGTGCAGACATAAACCCTGATGCATCCGCTGCATGCAGTCAGAAGTTTGGGATTCCATCGGAAAGCGTGGACCAACTGCTGGCCAACTCCGAAGTGGAAGCCATATTGAATCTAACAATACCCACAGCTCATGCCGAGGTGAACTCCAACGCCCTCGAAGCCGACAAGCATGTGTATTGTGAAAAGCCATTTGCCTTGGATGTGGACGACGGCGTCCGAGTGATCGAAATGGCCAACGCGAAAGGGCTGCGAGTTGGTTGTGCGCCTGACACGTTCTTGGGAGGCGGCCATCAAACTGTGCGCAAACATATTGATGATGGTGCAATCGGCAAGCCAGTTGCAGCGACGGCGTTCATGATGAGCCATGGCGTGGAGACTTGGCATCCCTCACCGGAGTTCTACTACCAGCAGGGAGGCGGACCAGTCTTCGATATGGGTCCGTACTACATAACCGCACTCGTAAACTCTTTGGGTGCAGTAAAACGTGTATCGGCGATAACCGGAAGAGCATTCGAAGAGCGTACGGTCAGTTCAATGCCGAAAGCGGGAACTACAATCCAGGTTGATGTGGCTACCCATGCGACGGCCTCTCTCGAATTCGCAAGCGGCGCGTTAGCCACGCTATGCATGAGCTTCGACGTTTGGTCACATCGACATCCAAATATTGAAATCCATGGCACCTTGGCATCCATGCAAGTTCCCGACCCAAACGGATTTGGAGGCACGGTTCTCGTGTCGGGAGAACGGGGAAAGTGGCATGAGAAGACTCACACGCACGGGTATCTCCAGAACATGCGTAGCATTGGATTGGCAGACATGTGCATGGGGCTTCGTACAGGCCGGGATCACCGTGCTAGCGGAGACCTAGCACTGCACGTGTTGGAAGTCATGGCAGCATTCGACAAATCCAGCGCTGAGCAGTCTCACGTCGAGATTGAGTCGAGGGTGGAACGCCCAGCGCCGTTTCCACAGGGACTGGCGCATGGTGAATTGGATTAGGAAATGAGATGGAAAAGAGAGCTTTTGTGACCTGGGGCGGCTGGAGTGGTCACGAACCGGAACAAACTTCCGCCATTTTTGCTGAAATATTGAAAAACGAAGGATTTGAGGTTACGGTCTCAGACTCGTTGTCACCTCTTGCAGATCCACAATTCATTGAGTCTCAAGACCTCGTTGTACCGGTTTGGACGATGTCCACCATAAGCCGAGAGCAAGAATCGGGCCTATTGACGGCGATTCGCCAAGGAACCGGATGCGCGGGATGGCACGGTGGCATGGCCGACTCATTTCGTGCCAATGTGGAGTATCAATTCATGGTCGGAGGCCAGTTCATCTGTCATCCGGGCGGAATCATCGACTACGAGGTCAACATTGTTAGCGACGATGCAATCGTCGCTGGACTAAGTGACTTTTCGATGAAGTCTGAACAATACTTCATGCATGTGGATCCCTCGAACGAGGTATTGGCTACAACTACTTTTGCGGGCGACCAATGGGGTATCGATTGGGTTTCTGGAGTGAAAATGCCTGTGTGTTGGAAGAAACGCTACGGACGCGGCAAGGTGTTCTACAGTTCATTGGGGCACGTTGCATCCGACTTCAATGTGTCGGAAGCCAAGGAAATCATGAAACGAGGCATGCTCTGGGCTACACGCTAAACACCACTCCAATCTCTCGTCAGCACGGTTAGGAGTCTTTCGCGTCTAGTAAAATAGCAATATGCCCTCGCCAACGGCGAAGGTCTACTAACCAATCGCTAAACCTGCAGTTTCCACTAAAGTGGATTCGTTAAATAATTTAACTAACCAGCCGTAATCACCTATGAGCCAATTCCTAATTCGAAGTGCGCTCGATCGCCCTTCCGACCCAAGCGATACATCTACTGAACCGAGAAATTCGATCTTTAGGCGACTTCTTCGCAGCGTCAGCGGCAAGATCATCTTTGTCTATGACAAACCCTATCTCACGCGCTACTACCTTCTTGGCAACGGATCTGGATCCACCTTTGAGGTGTACCTCCATCACATGCACAAGGTTGACGAATTTCGTTGGCTGCACAATCATCCGTGGACTTGGTTCCTGTCGCTTGTGATCTCTGGCTCCTACTGGCAGGAGACGTTTGATTCCAGCAGCCGCCAACACTCTAAGCAGCACATACGCAGATTCAATCTATTCAGGGGAACATCGCAGTATCACGCCATACGAGATTTGCCCAAAGGAAGTGCTTGGACGCTTGTAGTTGCGCCACCAAAGCGACGGGACTATGAGTGGGGGTACTGGGATCCGGCCACTGAGTCGCACATCGAGGATGTGGCAATTGGACATGAGTCAGCAACAACAGTTACGTTTGGCAAGAAGAAGCTGCTGGACTAACTGCTACACCAGTTCCTGCGATGCGCTTTCTGGTGGCCGATCACCTGCTGTCTCCTCCCAGTCCGCTTGAAAGGTGAACTCACCATCAACTACGTCAACAACAATCTTGCTTCCGGGCAGAAATTCTCCCGCAAGTAGCCTCTTGGCCAAGGGATTCTCTATGCGTTGCTGAATGGTACGCTTCAACGGACGCGCCCCGTAAATCAAGTCGAATCCCGCTTTTCCAAGCAGCTCAATTGCGGAACCTGTAACTTCAAGCTCAAGTCCTTGTGCTTTAACTCGATTGCTTAGGTATTGAACCTGGATTTCCGCGATTCGACGAATATGCTCATTTCGAAGCGTGTGAAAAACAACGACCTCATCGATTCTATTGATGAATTCCGGCCTGAAGTGTCGTTGCACGATATTCATGACCTTGTCCTTCATAGCGTCGTAGTGCTGGCTCGCATTTTCCTGAATCACATCCGATCCCAAATTGGAAGTCATGACAATAACAGTGTTCCTAAAGTCGACCGTCCGTCCTTGACCATCGGTCAAGCGTCCATCCTCTAGAACCTGAAGCAGGATATTGAAGACGTCTGGATGCGCCTTTTCGATTTCATCCAACAACAACACCGAGTAGGGTTTGCGCCGAACTCTCTCCGTTAGATAGCCTCCTTCGTCGTAGCCAACGTATCCCGGAGGAGCTCCGATCATTCGAGCAACCGAGTGCTTTTCCATGAACTCCGACATGTCCAGTCGAACAAATGCCGACTCTGAATCGAACAGGAATTCCGCCAAGGCCTTGCAGAGCTCCGTCTTGCCAACGCCAGTTGGCCCAAGAAACAGGAAGGACCCATTCGGACGATTCTCTTCGGAAAGTCCAGCCCTGCTACGACGGATGGCATCCGATACGACGGCAACCGCTTCGTCCTGACCGACAACTCGTTGATGCAACACTTCTTCCAGATGAAGGAGTTTTTCACGTTCACTTTGCAGCATTCGCGCCACAGGTATTCCGGTCCACGCCGACACAACAGCGGCAATCTCGTCAGCCGTAACTTTCGTGCGGAGCAATTTCAAGGTCTCCTCTGATGCCTCGGAATCACCCGACGCTGCAGCGGCTTTTTCCAATTCAGGAATACGACCGTAACGCAACTCTGACATACGACCCAAATCTCCGCGGCGTTCAGCAGCTTCATATTCCATTCGTGCTGCTTCCAATTGCTCCTTCACATGGTGGGTACTTTCAACCAAGTTCTTCTCTGATTGAAGTACTTTGTTGAGATTGGTCAATTCTTTCTCAGCTTCAGCGATGGATGTGTCCAGGTCCTGGAGCCGCAACGTAGATGCTTCATCCTTTTCGTTCTTTAGTGACTCCCGTTCCATCTTCAACTGAATCAATCTACGGTCTAGCCTATCTATTGTTTCTGGTTTCGAGTCGATCTCCATGCGAATCCGACTGGCTGCCTCATCCACAAGGTCGATTGCTTTGTCTGGCAGCTGCCTATCCGAAATGTACCTATGCGAGAGAGTTGCAGCTGCCACCAGGGCAGGATCGGTTATTTCCACTCCATGGTGTACTTCATACCGTTCATTTAGTCCTCGCAGTATCGCTACTGTGTCCTCGACAGACGGTTCATCCAACTGAACACGCTGAAATCTCCGTTCCAGCGCCGCATCCTTTTCAATGTACTTGCGGTATTCGTTGAGAGTAGTTGCACCAACACAACGAAGCTCTCCCCGCGCCAAAGCGGGCTTCAGCATGTTGCCCGCATCCAAAGATCCTTCGGCAGAACCTGCTCCCACAACCGTATGAAGCTCATCAACGAACAGAATTATTCGACCGTTCTCATGCGAAAGATCGTCAAGCAACGCTTTCATGCGCTCCTCGAATTCCCCACGATACTTGGCCCCTGCGACCATGGCGCCCATATCGAGAGCAAGCACTCGCATGTCTTTCATGCTCTCGGGAACTGTTCTATTTACGATGCGTTGCGCCAACCCTTCCACAACTGCCGTTTTTCCAACGCCTGGTTCGCCAATTAGCACGGGATTGTTCTTGGTACGTCGTTGCAAGACTTGAAGGGTTCGCCGAATTTCGTCATCTCGCCCGATGACAGGATCGAGCTTTCCGTTTTCCGCACGTTCAGTCAGGTCAACGGTGTATTTCTCCAAAGCACCGCGATTCTCCTCTGCGCTTGGGTCATCGACTTGAGCACCCTTTCTAATTCTTGCTACGGCTGAGTCTAGAGACTCGCGGGTAACACCGTTGCTGGTTAGCAGGTCGGTCAGTGAGTCTCGAACGTCAAACAGGGCAATTACAAAAAGCTCGCTTGCAATGTAGGTGTCCCCCTTCTGCTGTGCGAGTTTGTCAGACGCATTGAGAGTCTTTTGCAGTTCTCGACTTTGCAGTAGCTGTCCATCCGTGCCGGTAACTTGCGGCAGGGAATTGACTTTGGTTTGCAGTCCGTTGCGAATTTTCTCGATGTCTCCACCCGCTGACGCGAGTACGTTCGGAATAGTGCCGTCCGATTGATTGGTCATTGCCATTAGGACGTGAGCCGGCTCTACGACTTGATGCTCGTGTTTAATTGCAAGACTATGGGCGTCTTGCAATGCTCGTTGATACCCGCTTGTTAGTTGCTCGAATCGCATTTGACAGCTTTCCAATTAATGACGTTCATTGATTTAGGGACATTTTCTTGGATTGCAAGTCGGGCGTTTGAGCCGCACCGGATCAGCCATCCGAAACGTTCCAATAGACAATCAGCTTTGCAGTACGAATGCGATTGAGTCAATAAGGTTCCACGTGGAACCTATGTACGGATAGACAGTTGTCAACTGGTTCCTTCGACCAAAAAACTGTCTCAACTGCAGCCAGATTGTGCGCGGGCGAGTGCAATTGCAACACGAAACGAACCACATCGAGTGAGTCTTGGAATCGATACTTGAATAAGATCCAGTGCTCTACTCTCGTTGTTTCGACCTGAACGCTAGTCGATTGGAAAGCTCTGTCTCAAACCAAGCATGGTAGTTGGGTTGCGCGAATCGCGCTTCGACAATCTTTTTGTTGGAGATTTAAGAGCGCTATGGACAATATGCGCGCATTGAACTGGAATCGTTTATTCAAGTAGCGCCCTCGACTCGCTCGCATAGCTACTACTACGCCCTCGCCACCCGAACAGAGACCCAGACACGTCGCGAGAACAGGGAATGATTCGTTGCTCTTACTTGAGGAACAGCTAAACATGAATCGACTGTCGGAAGGGCTCAAGTACTTTGAAGGTTAAGGCAAGAAACGACAAATCCATGCTCGCCCCGAGCTAGGGTTGGGATGGGGACTCAACGTACTGAGGGGGTAATCCCAACACCCAGCATCGATTTTCGGACTTTAAACAGCAACCCTGTTTCGAGGTCCGTTTTGGGTCGGTAGATTGACACCGATGATCTTAGCCCACCGGTTCTACCTCAATGGCACGAATGGTACCGCCGATGATTCGCACTCGTGTGCCTTCCTCTAGGTCCGCACTCGAACGGACGGTCCACAATGTGTCGCCAATCAAAGTCTTGGTTTCGTTGTTTGCACTCAATGGATCTTTAAGTACAAACTGCTGGCCAACCATAGCACCTATCTTATCGTGCAAATCCACGCCCGATTGAGGATCTGTCGACCTAAAGAATCGAAAATAGACGTAGGTCGCAACAGTTGCCGCAACTGCAAAGACAATGATTTGAGGAACGATGCCGAGTGTAGGAAACAACCAAGTTACCGCAGCCATTCCAATTGCTGCAATCGCCGCCCCCAAAAGAAACCCACTTGCGCCGAGAACTTCTATGATTCCCAATACGACACCGACTCCCAGCCAAATTAATGCGGGTGAAACATCCATGGCTAACTCCGAGACTTACCTGAGTCCTTGCCTACAAAATCTTTAGCGATTTCACCAATTCCGGCGATCGAACCAATCACGCTCGATGCTTCTAGTGGAATCATCATGACTTTGTTGTTGTTTGACTCTGCAAGTTGACCTAATGCTTCTACATATTTTTGCGCAACGAAATAGTTGATAGCGCGACTGTCACCCTCTGCTATGGCGTTCGACACCATAGTTGTCGCTTCCGCTTCGGCCTGTGCTAGTCTCTCCCGTGCTTCAGCTTCACGAATCGACGCCTGCAACTCACCTTCGGCTTTCAGAATTTCTGCTTGCTTTTGGCCTTCCGCTACCTTTATCGCTGCTTCACGCTCGCCTTCTGCTTCGAGTATCTGTGCACGTTTCTCTCGTTCTGCCTTCATCTGCTGCGCCATGGCATTGACTAAGTCTTGCGGTGGAGTTACATCTCGAATTTCTATTCGGGTGACCTTTGTTCCCCATGGGTCCGTAGCCAAGTCCACCTTTTTCAGCAACTCTACATTGATACGATCACGATTCGAGAGTATTTCGTCGAGTTCCATCGAGCCAAGCACGGCACGTATGTTGGTCATAACGAGGTTTCTAGCTGCCAGCTTCAAGTCGTTGATTTGGTACGCGGCTTTTGCGGCGTCCAGGACTTGGTAGAAGCAAATAGCATCGCAGGTGACAAGCGCGTTATCGGAAGAGATTACGTCCTGTGCGGGAATGTCCAGCACTTGCTCCATCATATTGAATTTCCTGCCCACAGTTTCTACGATGGGAGTTAGCAGGTTCAGGCCCGGAGTAATGGTGCGTGTGTACTTGCCAAATCTTTCTACGGTCCAGTGATACCCTTGCGGTACGACTCGAATCGATCGAAGAATGACAACTAAGGCTAGCAGAAGGATAACTCCTGCGATGATCAATGGCCAAGGGTTCACTTCGCTAATCGCCTATATTCAAAGTATTGACGATTACATTATGTCAAATGGCACGGTTTGAAAATGCCCTATATGTACGACTTGAGAAACCGTGCTAACGCTGCGCCCTTGAAGTGATTCGGCAATCGACGGCAAAAAATTAGTGCATTCACCAACTGATTGAAATTGAGAAGGATTCCTCAATTGCTGGAGCCCGACGGCACCTCATTGAAGGGGACTCCTTTGTCGACTCGAATGTCCTGCGGCAATCCCAGTACTCGTTCCGCCAAGATGTTCAGCATGATCTCGTCCGATCCGCCTGCTATGCGAATGCCGGGTGCATTCATGTAGGTGCCTGTATAGATGCCTCTACCTTCCGCCGTTTCGTGGTCTTCCAGTATTCCGGCCATTTCCAGCAAATCTATGGCAAACGACGCCATGTCCTGCGACTTGGAAGCGCCCACGTACTTTCCAATAGAGTTCTCGGGACCCGGTGTTTCTCCCCGGGACAGTGCAGTCAGCGATCGATAGCCCGTGTACTTTAGTCCAGACTCCTGGCAATACCAATTCGCTAGTGCTGATCGAACCTGCCCGTTTTCGATGGCAGGACGATCATCGATAGATAGATCGTGTGCGAGGCGGAACACCCTGTCGAATCCCACTCCCCCGCCACCGCCTCCAATTGCGGCCCTCTCGTTCATCAAAGTCGTCAGCGACACTTGCCAACCTTGTCCCACCGCGCCCAATCGCTGCTCATCAGGAATGCGGACGTCCGTGAAAAACACCTCATTGAAGTTCGCACCACCGGAAATCTGCTTAATCGGCTTAATTTCTATGCCGGGCGATTTCATATCCAGGAAGAAATAGGTCAGTCCCTTGTGCTTCGGCACCGTTGGATCCGTGCGAACCACTAGGATTCCATAGTCGCTGTAGTGAGCCCCTGAAGTCCAGATTTTCTGGCCGTTGATAACCCAGTCGTTGCCATCTCGTTCAGCACGGGTACGGATCCCAGCCAAGTCAGATCCCGCAGCGGGCTCGCTGAACAACTGACACCACACGTGCTCACCCGATGCCAGCGGTGGCAAGTGAAACCGCTTTTGTTCTTCGGTCGCCCAACTCATCATGGTTGGCGCCGCCATGCCTTGACCAATTTGGAATATCCCCGTCGGTACGGGGAATTTGGACTCCTCCTGACCCCAGATGACGCTCTGAATCGCCGATGCACCACGGCCGCCGTATTCCTTAGGCCATCGTATGCAAGCCCATCCAGCATCGTACTTGCGCTTTTGCCAAAGCTTGCTCCGTTCGATTTCTCCAAGACCCGCGAGTTCTTCGCGTGTTGGTACGTTGTCTCTCAGCCACTCGGCAACTTCTGCGCGAAATTCAGATTCCTGAGGCGTATCGTTAAAGTCCATTGGGGAAAATTCCTCCTATGCTGAAGCTGCAGATGCGGTTCGATTGGTTTGTTCGTATGCCTGTATCAACCGATCTTGCCACCACATCTCGCTACCAAGGCCTACAGATAGCAGCTTTGCACGCCGATAGAACAGTTGACAGTCGAATTCCCATGTGAATCCCATTCCTCCATGGGTCTGGATGTTCTCTTTGGATGCGAAGTAGTAGGCCTGAGTGGCGCTCACTCGAGCCGTGGCGGCTGCCAGCGGCAAGTCCGACTCTGCTTCGGCCAGGGCCCATGTCCCGTAGTAGCAGTTTGACCTGGCCAATGTGTTCTTCACATAGACGTTCGCCAACTTGTGCTTGATTGCTTGAAACCCACCAATTGGACGACCAAAGGCATACCGGTTCAACGCGTATTCCTTGGCCTGGTCCAATGCAGCTTGGGATCCGCCAACCTGCTCCCACGCAAAGAGCACTGCAGCCCGGTCGAGCAAGTTGTTGACTAACGACCAACCGGTTCCTTCACTGCCCAGCAACTCCGCACTGTTTCCTTCAAACGTAAGCTCCGCATGCGATCTGGTGGGGTCAATGACCGCCACTTGCCGACGGACAACTTCGCCAAGTTCCACAAGATATGCAGTAGCACCGTCTCCAACATTGCTTTTGGCCACAACCACGGCGAAATCGGCAATGTCTCCATCCGGTACTGCGTTCTTTTTTCCTGTAATTGCGCTATTGTCAACTGAGGTTGTCAGCGCTCTGGGCGTGGGCCGACCTGCGCGTTCGATCAACGCAAACGTACCAATTGACTCGCCGCTTGCAAGTTTCGGCAACCACTTCTGTCGCTGCGCAGTCGAACCAGCCAACAGTAATGCCTCCGTAGCGAGGTACACCGAACTCGAAAAGGGAACAGGTGCCAGAGCTCGACCCAATTCTTCCGCTATAACTGACAGTTCGTAGTAGCTCATCCCTAAGCCGCCGTGATCCTGGGGAATTACCGTTGATAGCCAACCTAGCTCTGCAATTCGTTGCCACAAGTTTCGATCATACGAGTCGGAACCTTCCAAGATCTTGCGAACAGCCCCTGGTGAGCAGTTTTCGTCGAGAAATCCTCTTGCCTGTTCCCGCAATAGATTCTGTTCCTGCGAAAACTCGAAATTCAAGGGGCCTCCTACTTTCTCGGGTGCAGCTGGTTTGGGCTTGGATTTTACCCGGTGATATAGACTTGACGCATGAACTATCAGGAATTTGGGTTCATTCGAGTAGCAGCCGTTGCGCCAGTTGTTGAATTGGCGAACCCCATGCGGAATGCCAAGCGAATTGCAGGAATATACGAGAGACTTAGCGCGGATGGCTGCAGCATCGTGCTAACTCCCGAACTCTCCATAACTGGCTATAGCTGCGAGGACTTGTTCTACAGCGACGACTTGCTTGAGGAATGCTACGAGGCACTGGATTGGTTAGCACAGCAATCCAGCTGTTCCGCATTGGTCGTGGGAGCTCCCATCCATTTTCCAAGCGGAAAAATGTACAACTGTGCGGTAGTTTGTGCGAATGGAACAATCGTGGGTGCTGTTCCGAAATGCGCAATACCCAACCACAACGAATTCTACGAATACCGATGGTTTGAGTCGGGAAATCGCGTACTCGAAGACGTAGAGATTGGCGGCCACAGTTTCAGCTTGTGTCGCGATCAGGGGTTCAAAGTTAGTGGGTCCGCGTTTGCCATCGAGCTGTGCGAGGATCTTTGGGTACCCAATTCGCCGTCTATTGAACACTGTTTGAACGGAGCTCTGATAGTGCTCAACCTTTCGGCGAGCAACGAACTCGTTGCAAAACCCGACTATCGCAGAGCACTCGTCAACACTCAGAGTGCCAAATGCATTTGTGCCTACCTTTATGCAAGTTGCGGCGTATTCGAATCTACAAAGGACACTGTCTTCAGTGGCCACCTGCTGGCGTCCGAAAACGGGACAATGCTCGGTGAATCCGACCGGTTTTGCATGGACGACACGACATTAGTCGTGGACTTTGATGTCGACAAACTACGCTATGAACGACGTCGAATTTCCACCTACAAAATGGCGTCGACGGAGTCTAGTCTGACCGTTGTCCCTTGTTGTTCGCAGGCTCCTCTGGCCTCGACGAATCGCACCTACATGTCACATCCCTTTGTCCCGTCGGAGGGTGACGAACTTTCTGCCCGAACTGCTGAGGTGCTGCGAATCCAAAGTTCGGGACTGGTGCGAAGGGTCGTCTCCGCGAGTGCTCAGTCGTTGGTGATCGGTCTCTCTGGCGGATTGGATTCTACTCTCGCCTTTCTTGTCTGTTTAGACGCGTGCGCGCGACTCGACAGGAGCAATACAAGCTTGATTCCCGTCACTATGCCAGGTCTTGCCACATCTGAGCACACGCTGGAGTCCGTGCGTCTATTAGCTGGTGCAACGGGAGCGCAACTCTTGGAGATTGACATTCGAAATGCCGTCGAAACCCATCTTGGAATGTTGGAGCACGACGGCGGAGTCGACATAACATTGGAGAATGCGCAAGCGCGTGAGCGCACCAAAATACTGTTCAACTTGGCGAACATGCACAACGGCCTCGTTGTGGGAACTGGCGACCTATCGGAATTAGCATTGGGCTGGTGCACGTTTAACGGCGACCATATGAGTTCATACAACGTCAATGTCAGCGTACCCAAGACACTTGTGGCCCATGTAGTGAATTGGTATGCCGAAAATCGAGCTCCCAATGATCTTGCCGAAGTTCTGAACCGAATTGTCGCTACTCCAATCTCGCCCGAACTCGTTCCGGCACTGCCAGGAGAAGTTGCTCAACATACGGAAGAGATACTTGGGCCCTACGAAGCGCATGACTTCTTCCTCTACCACTTCCTTCGAACCGGGGCAGGTTTGCACAAACTCTATGCAATCGCAAAGATTGCATTTGCGGGGAAATACGACGACGACGAGATCAAAAAGTTCTTGGAAATTTTCTGGGAGCGGTTTTGCAAGAACCAATTCAAGCGCACTGTTCTGCCGGCAGGTCCAAAGGTAGGAACGGTCAACCTCTCTCCCCGAGGTGATTGGCGTATGCCCGACGAAGCGCATGGTCTTCAACTCTTGGAGTCAATTCGTGATTTCTAACGTCCTTATGTGTGTCCGTACATTTGCCGGCGCGCTGCTACTAACCATAGCGTTCCCAAATGCAGCTCAACTGATCAATCAAAGTTATTGTGGAGAAGAAGGAATTTGGGTACAAATCTTAGGGTCAGGCGATCTCGATCTTCACAATGATCGAGGAGCGGAGAGTTACTTGGTCTGGATGGACCAAAGGGCGATACTTCTCGTCAACGCTGGGTCTGGAACCGCCGTGCGATTTGATCAAAGCAATGCGGATTTCAAGGATCTGGAAGCGATCGTACTAACACAGACCTCAGTTAATCAAACGTCTGATTTGCCTGCCCTGTTGGTAGGTTCCCGGCGAGCGTACCGCGAAGAGCCGCTCACAATCCTAGGACCAACCGGCGACGAAAGCCATCTCTCCACAACAGAGTTTGTTTCCAGGCTGACAAGTGAGGACGGTCCGTTTCCTTCTCTTGCGCCTCTAATGTCCACCCGGAGTCCAAACGGCTATCAGTTGCGAACAAGAGATGTCATGGCCAAGGGTTACAGGCGATGGGCCGAATTCGGTACTGACGAATTCATTCTGTCTGCGATGCCGGTCCACCATGGCACCACGCCAGCTCTGGCTTGGCGGATTGATATTGGCGACAGTGCATTGGTGTTCGCACTGAGTCTAAGCAATCGAAAGGGCGTACTTGCCAAATTTGCCGCCGATGCTGACGTGATCGTTTTTTCACATACATTGCCCGTAGGAACCGTCGGACCTCCGACCGAGAAGTTCTTGCTACCCGGGGAAATAGGAGCGATTTCCGCTGCGGCTGACGCACGGTTCATCGTGATGGGTGGAAGAGGCTGGCGTACATTGGGACGTGAGCCGCGAACTCGTGACGAAGTCGAAAAGGAATACGACGGAACTATAATTTTTCCAGACGACTTGGAATGCTGGGGCCTTTAGAATCCCAGCTATAGTCAAATCAAACAAGGGAGTGACAATTGGGTAAAGGAGACATTCGTACACGTCGTGGAAAGATAGTTCGTGGTACCAATGGCAACAGCCGACCGAAAAAACGAAATCCTAAGAGAAAACAGGATGCCAAGCAGTAATTAGTTCTTCGAACACGGCCTCATTCTGCAATCTGCCCTCCCAAAATCTACAACAACCTCAGATAGATGCAACGAATGAAGTCATTCCTTGTTGGCGTCGCACTGGGACTAGCAGTCGCAATCGCGGTTTCTCTGGTCTTGGTTGCTGTTCTCAATCGAAAGTACTCGGACACGTTCGAGAAGTCAAACATACTGGCGAATGACACGGCTGAGCATGACCTGGATGTTTCAGGTACAAACAGCATTTCGCCAGTGGCCGACGATGATCAAATTCGCAACTTTGATCTCCGGCAACTGCGCAAGTTGGATAGCCGCTTCCTGCGACAGTACGTGCTGTATGCCTTGACTGCGGGAGCGAATGAGGAAACGCTTCGAGAACTGTTCAGACACTCAAGCGAAATCGATCCGAGCAGTCTACGGCATCAAATCGAAGAGATCCTAATCAGAAAATGGGCGACCATCAGTCCGAGGAATGCGCTTAACCAAATCCAAGGCATTCCCGAAGTTCGCCATATCGAGTTGGTTCGAATTGTCTACAGCGAGTGGTGCCAGTCGGGTGCAGACGCTGCCATTGAATACGCCCAGCAGAATTTGGATCTGCCGGCTAGGCAAGCTGTCGGCGAAGCTATCGTTCAGTCACGCAGAGATCTCGCGAGAAAGGAGCTGCTGGCGATTGCCCAGGAACTAGAGATCGCATCCTACATGGCTGAGATCCTCGACACGGAAATGATCGAAAATCCCATTCTGGATGCAGAATCTGCATGGGAAACGTTCATGGAAGAGCATCGCAATAGCTTGACATTCCTAATTGGTGATCAAGCTGAGCTGCTTGAGAAGATTGCAGACACCTATGTGGAACAGCATGGACTGGACGCATTGGATGCAATTGACAAGTCAACCCCAAATTACGACGACAAGAACGTAATTCTTCCTAAGATCCTCAGGAGAATTGCTCGCGACGACCCTGAAGCCGCATTGGAATTCGCGATGGGTCAAACTCGAGATAAGCGGCTATTGGTCGGCTTGGTAATCGGCGAATGGGCAGAAAGCGACCCTCATGCAGCTCTCGATCACCTTGCGAAGGCAGCATACAGCAATCGTGTCGACTACACGGCAATTGCGCTCCGGGGGTGGATTGATTCAGAGGGTCCCCTTGCAGTGCTTACTAGCATGAATCGGCTTCCGCAAGACATGCGCGATCGCGCAGAGTCAATGGCAATTTCGACATTCGCTCGAACTTCTCCCGAGCAATCGGTCGTCTGGATGCGAGAAATTGCGGATCCCACGAGAAAGGAGAGAATCGCACAGTCTATTGCGACAACGTGGGCGCAGAAGGACCCCGCAGCAGCACTGGATTGGGTTCTGTCTGACCCGGAGGTTGAAGACCTGCGCGATCAATTGTTGTCGACGTCGCTGCGAGAAGCGGCCCGCACAAATCGCGCGTTGGCTTTGGAAACGGCTTTGTCATTGTCCCGCAAGGACTCGAATGTGGGTTTTGAAGCCGAAGTCATCCGTACCGTCGCGCGCCGAGACATCGATGGGGCGCTTGAACTCTTGCCCCGTTCGAGAAACGCGGAGACGAAGCTGGCTGGTTTGCACCACATTGGTGCTCAACTCATACGATACTACGGTTACGATGGGGACGGTGTCGATAGAGCGCTAGAGTTGGCTGAAGAGCTGGAATCTGAGGAGGATCGCACACAGTATCTTGAGTCAATACTTCCAGTATGGGGTTCCGTCAATCCAAGGGACCTCTACAATCGAATCGATCAGCTCCCGTCGCAAGCGATCAAGTCATCGGCAGCTAAAGCATTGATAGCGCGAGACAGGGAGAATCTTAGACCCGAACAGGTGAGAACGCTTGAGTCGCTTCTTGCCGACACCGTTGAGAGTTCCCTAGACTAGAGGCCTAGCCGTCCAAAGTATCTCCATCTCCAATTCACTTCTTCGATTGGAATTCAGCAATACTTCAAGGCGGTGGCATACCAAGCAATATCGTTTTCTTGGCACGTTCATCGGACCTTCAATCTGCACGAGCACTTCCACAATCTTCCCAGTCTGACCAATGCAGTCGACTCGGAATATAGAGTCAAATCAGTCCTCCGATCGATGCAAGAATGGGCCTCCGATTGAGGTGCATTGAGCATTGGATGGCTGTGGCGTGGAAGTATCCAGTTCCTTCGAGCGCGAATGACATCAGCGGTTCCCCTGTCGGCATGATTTGTCAAAGCACACTACTTGCGCGGAGCTAACAGTCAGTTGGACATGAGTGATTCGAGGCGGGATTCAATTTCGTCAAGCTCTGGTTCGGTTAGGAGCCTTGTGTTCGCGATCGGCTCTTGCGTGAGGAGAGAGCTTGCAGCCATACCACGTTCAGAATCTGCTAGATGTTCAAATTTCAAGTACAGACCGTACGGATCACTTTGTGCCCAATCTGCGAACAGCGACCCCAGATAGTCCAAGCTGCCCGATTCGTCGAACTGCTTGGAAAGATCCAAGGCTGCCTCAGCGTTCCCATTGCGAATGAGAACCTTGCCTATGCCAAGGGCGGCAACATGCTTAGTCTGCGCGTTGCGAACTCTCGGCAGCATGTCTATTGCCATGTCCACGTCAACGTTCGCCAGTTCATTGAGAACATTCGCTTCAAGTCCTAGTTCAGTCTCGGCTGGTTCTTGTTCAAGCGCTGACTGCAACGCAAGTTGCGGATCGGTATGGACAAGCTCGGGCAGTACGATCGACATGACTTGAGGTCGCATGTCCTGGAGACTTTCGTCGGCAGTCGCCCATTGCAGCGCTGAATTCGCATCTCGGCGCACCCATAGTGCGGCTATCTCCCTTGCCACTTCCAGCTTGTCGCGAAAGTCGCCTATCTGTGCTAGATGCCCTGCTGCATGTTCAGGAGATTTCCTAGCAAGGAAATAGACCCCCTTGACCCTGAGGAAATCAACGGCTTCATCCGAATAGGGCGCCAGGCTGTCGAGCCACTGGCGCGGATCCTCAAGTGCCAGACCTGACATGCTGAATGACCATATAAAATTTTCTCTCAGGTCTGGATCCGTGAATGTCAACATCGTTTGCAGCGCTTCCTGTGAATCGGTCCCGGCCCACTTGAGCACTCTCGATTCTGCAATCATGTCATCTTGATCTTGCTGCGCACGGACTGCCAAGTCAAACGCAAAGTGGGGTTCATCCCTTGCGACATGGTCAAGAAAAGCCCCTAACATGTAGCTGCGTGCAGGTACTTCCGCAAGCGACCGGTCAACCAGATCGAAAGCTTCTTCGATCCCGTACTTCTCCAACAGCGCTGACGCAATGTTCTGAAATATGAGAAGATGCGGCCCGTGAATCGATTTGTCAATCTCTCGCCGAACGTTGAGAAATGCGGTCCACGCTTCGTCGGGATCCTCAATCGGGTCCCGAGCCATTGCAGCTGCGAAGAGGTCTGTCGCCGCTTGTTCCATATTCAGCTCGCCAAAAAGGTTGCGAAGAGCCTGTACGGGCAGATCGTCGCGCGAGTCAAGTATTCCTTCCAGCGCAGACTGTCTATGTACCTCGTGGAGACCTTTGGCGTGAGAGATGGCCTGATCCAACCCGTACATGGACCACTCTTGAAAAACCGCACGGGTCAATTCGGGCTGAGGACTAAGCGGAAATTTGATCGTGTGTGCAAGCGCAGCCTCTGGATCGAGCATCGCAAGTCGTTGTGCAATGACGGCTTGGACCTCATGGCGTTCTATTGTTGATGCGATCTGAGAAGACTGCGTCAGCAAATTCAGCAACGTTTTTTTGTTCGCAACTGCGACCAGCTTGTGCAGCATCAGTCTTTTTGCAAACTGAGTCTTGAATTGGCCAAGGTCCGATAGATTGCGCAATTGCCCCCCGACATAGGGAGCGATCAATTCATTCAACCAGGCATTCTGATCATTCAGTTCCGCGAATTCACTAACCAAAGAGTAGGAGCTGCCCGAGGAGCCGTTTGAATTCCCACCGTTGAACAAGCCACTCAAGAGCCCGTATGACACGAAGCACACTGCGCCCAATGCAATGCCAAGCCCCATTCCTGCAACTAGTTGCCGGACTCTCTTTCGATCAAACATGGCGGGAGTCCATTCTGTCTCGCTCTCTCTGCACGATATTGAGCTAGTTTATGCCAATAATGCAGGAAGCTCTCCAATGAAAGCTATCCTTCGTGCAAGGAAATACGGCATGGGTAGTCGTGCGCTAGAGTGTTTCGAGTCTAACTCTATGGGCGTGCAACAGATCCTCCGCTCTTGACGAGCAAGTGACTTGAGGCAGGCAGGCAGGCAAGAAAGATCATCGCCAGTCGCCGAAAGCAACCTCAGAAGGACAGGTATCGCAGGCTAGAGTTTGACATTAGTATCGATGCATTCAAACGGCAAGCATCCAACCCCGGCATCGTAAAAAAATACTCTATTGGAAATGTATTGAACATCGTGGCACCCTCACGCCAATTGGTGCCCGGCTATCCGCAGAGTTGAACTAGTCGCTTACACTCCAACTTTCCAAATACGAAAAGATTGAAGATTTCCAGATTGCAAACGCTTCTGTTCGGCCAATTAGGCTATTGAAGTGATGTCAATACTGGATCATCAGCTTACCGCCTTTTCCCAGAATCTGTCGCTAACCGAAAAGTTTCAAGCTCTAGTTCGAAACAATTTCCAACAGATGCTAATTGATGTAGTAAGACCGAGTTCCTTCGCGACGAATTACCCCTTCTTTGATGAGGGCGGTCAACGTACCACTAATAGCTTGCTTTTGGCTGTCCGTACGAGCGCCGAGCCGATCGCAAATTCCAGCACGCTGGATCCCAGGCGTCGAGCGAATGGCGTCAATTACTCCTTCCCGCCTCATTTCGCCAATCTTGCGCTTTCCTCTTTTCGCGTTCTCGTAGGCCTGAATGGCAACGAGCTCTCCGTCTAACTCGGCGTCTTGAGCATGGAGTTGAGTGATTTGCTTTTCAATCTCGCGTTTTCTTGCACTAATTCGCATGCGCTCACTTGCGATGTATTCGGCAAAGTCCATAAAAGTTCCTTTTCTCTATTTGCAGCACTGTTGAATCCGTGTGACACTCGATTTTCTACACGTCGCTGAAACGATTCCGGTTCGATCAAACGGCAAAAAGCACGAAATGCCCAAGTATAGTATCAGATAATTATTGAAAATTTGCTAGTCTTGCAATGAAATAACTATGATTGTTTGTTAGGATTTACATCGCATAAAATCAGATTCATCCAATAACATGTGCTTCTGAAATATGACATTTGATTCTACGTTGGGCATGTGTCTTGTTAGAGATGCAAAATTTTCGCAACCGGAATCATGATCTAAATCCTGCAGGACAAGCTCGCTTCTACTGTCCTAAGCTGGAACAATAGCCAATATGTGTGAACGCAAACCTTAGGGCAAGCTTGTTAGAAACGTTTGTAACACGGATCCACATACTCTTGAGTTCGTGGGAGCAAACGCGTTCAGCGGTTCAATTTGCGATGCGTATTCAATTGATTGTTATTCGCTACTGAGGGCACGAATAGAATCAGTCCAACAATTGGCGATTTCAACTTGAAACTGGAGGCTTCAAATGAAACTAGACGTAGAAATGTGCGACGAATTGCTAGGTACAACTCGGAGTGTACGCAAGCGACTCGACCTTAACCGGACCGTTCCTCGAAGTGCTATTGACGAGTGCCTGCGCCTCGCGATTCAAGCGCCAACAGGATCCAACTCACAAACGTGGCGATGGATCATCGTTGACGATTCAGATCTTCGACACAAGCTTGCTGACCTGTACCGAAAAAACGCCGAACCCTACCTTACGACAGCAGTATCCAATGTACCCGAAGGCCAAACAAAGAGAGTGTTTGAATCTGCGCTCTACCTAATGAACCACTTGCACGAGGTGCCTATTCACGTTATCCCTTGCATCCTTGGCCGCGCTCAGAACGGACCAATGAGCGCGGGATTCTTCGCGTCAATCTATCCTGCGGTATGGAATTTCCAGCTTGCACTACGAGCGCGAGGACTGGGTTCGTGTTTGACCACCCTGCACTTGGGATCCGCAGAGGAAGCAGCTCACCTACTAGACATTCCCGAAGACGTATCACAAGTGGCCTTGCTTCCTGTCGCATGGACCATTGGCACATCATTCAAACGCGCCGTGCGCAAACCAATCGAAAATTTTTCCTATTGGAATAAGTTTGTCTCTACAGCTTGACTGAACTGAGATTCAAATCTAACCCAACAGGCGTTCCTTTGCATTGTGTATGACATCGGGATGAGACTGAAGCAGCGAGTCAATGCTAAATTTCAGCTGCGACCAGTCGAATGTGTCCGTAGATATGAGCTCACGGCAGACTTGAACTATGGTCCACTCATGAGTAAACCGACCACCGGACAACATGAGATAGCTCTCCTTTGTCATGCGTGCCTCTACGGTAGCATTCATTGATCCCTCTATGTCCACACGATAGGTATCCACGTCTATCATTGTCACGCTAATCAAGCGACTCCTCCAACTAGCAACGTCGTCCACGCCAAATTTTCTTGAATAGTCTCTGCCGCCTCTCAGCTACGGAAATGCTAGCGCTGTTGCGACAACGGGAAGTGTCCTGCCGTGAACTGCTGGAAGCACACATAGCGCAGATTGAACAATTTAATCCCAAGATTAATGCAATCGTAACTAGCACTTTCGAGTCGGCTATGGATTTGGCGTCTCAACTCGACGAACAGAACAGTAGCGACAAGGCATTGTTCGGCCTGCCCATTGCACACAAGGACCTCTTGTCTACCAAGAACGTTCGCACCACTTACGGATTTCCGCCCCTAGCAGATTTTGTTCCAAAACACGATGCTTGGATTGTTTCTCGCATGAAAAATGCTGGGGCCGTAATGGTAGGAAAATCTAACGTACCTGAATTCGGAGCAGGGTCTCACACATTCAACCGGGTTTTTGGCGCAACTAGGAACCCCTATGACCTAGCTCGCAGTGTCGGAGGAAGCAGTGGCGGCGCAGCCGCTGCTCTCTGTTCCAGAATGGTACCCATTGCCGACGGCGGCGATACCGGAGGATCACTTCGTAATCCTGCTGCATTTTGCAACGTGGTCGGATTCCGGCCTTCCGCCGGTCGCATACCACAGGGTCCCAATGCCGATTCGTGGACCGACCTGAGCCAATTGGGCCCCATGGCGCGCACGATTGACGATGTTGCTCTCCTGTTTGCCGTTCTTGCTGGACCCGATCCTAGGGCGCAACGAGCACTTGATACACCTGGTTCGGTATTCAAGGATGTGCCCCCAGTCAGTCTCAAGGGGCTAAGAGTTGCTTACTCTGAGGACTTTGGCGGGCTTCCGGTTGAGAAACCTGTCCGTGACACCCTCGCCTCGTTTGCTGCCATTCTGGAACGTGAAGGTGCCCATGTAGTGACTGATACACCAAATCTAGAGGATGGCCGCCGAATTTTCCACGTCTTGAGAGGCATTGGGTTCCGAAGAAGATTTCTCAACTTGACGACAAGTGACTTCAAGGAACTCAAACAGACCATCCGTTGGAACATTGACGTTGGCAATGCACTGCGACTCGAAGACTTGGAATGGGCAATGGCCGCACGCTTTAAATTAATCAGCCGGATCGTTGAGTTCTTTGGCAGCTACGATGTCTGGATTGGTCCCACGACACAGGTTATGCCATTTCCTGTAGAGGTCGATTGGGTTCGAGAAGTCGATGGCAGACGAATGTCGAACTACATTGAGTGGATGGAATCGTGCAGTCTGATTTCGATCACGGGCCTTCCTACATTGTCGCTCCCGGCAGGATTCCATTCTGGTTTGCCCGTAGGATTACAGGTCATCGCACCCATTCGTCAAGACCACTTCTTGCTAAAGGTGGCGAAAGCCATGGAGACAGTAACGAACTTTCAAGCACTATATCCGCCATTGTTAGAGGCAGAAGTCTAGCGACCAGACCAATTCATGATTTTCAACACATTCAAGTTCGCCGCTCGCGGAGTCAAATTTCAATATGCCACGAAAAAAGATTCTCGCAGTCTACTCAGAGAACTAAAGAGACTTTCGTTCATGCGTGCAGTCTTTCGAAAGACTAACGGTATAGTTGCATTCGTCTTTAAGAACAACGCCGTGCTGTTTAGATTGCGCGTGCCATTTCTGCACATCGGTAAACCCATTCTTTACGTGAAGATTAGCGATGTCAATGGGGACACCCAAGTCACCGGTTCGTTTACCTTCGCTGTGTATGCTCGGGTGATCTTTTGGCTAGTGGTTCTATTTTCGGCAGGCTACCTTGGTACTACTTCCTTTAGGTTATTCACCGCAATCCAAGACTCGGCTGAACCACTCTTCTACATCGCGGTAATTTTTCGAATGTTGATTGGGCCTCTGGTGGCTTACATAACACTAACGTGGTTTCATTGGACTTGGAAGCAGTGCAATTCCGACATGACTGACATCGCGACGGGTCTGGAACGTGCTTCAAAGTAGAGTTCCAGAAAATGAAAACCTCTATTGACCACTTTCGTCCAGTTCGAATCCAATGCTACTCTCGACGCCGCGTACTTCAACAGGTTCACCATTCTCATGAGCTGGTCGAAACCACCACGTTTCAACAAAGCGAAGCGCTTCTTCGTCAAAGTAGCCCGGTGGATCCGAACTTACCACTTCAGCATTGGCTACCGAACCGTCAACTCGTACGTCATACTTAATGATGACTACGCCGGAGGTGATACCCGCGGACCGAGCTGCTTCCGGAAAGATCAGATCGCCACTCTGTACCAATGAGATGCGCTGATATTCTGTAGAGACGCACCCGCTTAGCAGCAAAAGACCGCTGACAACGGCCACAACTAGAATGAATCTTCTCATCGCGTGAATGTTAGCACCACAGAGCTAGGAATATGACCGGCAAGCATTTGCGGCAGCAAGTTATGGTGCTCTATTTGGCCAATTCCTCCTTGGACGCACGAACGGTGGGCTGGTCCATGTTCGACGGAACGAGCCGCACGCGACACATGCCTGGCGATGCTGACGAACCGCCCTATCCAAATGGGTTGGAAGCTCTCAAGGATGGGTGGCGACTATTTCAAGCATCGCCGCTTGTTGACCATCATCGAGGCGACGAGTTCCGACTTGGCTATCTGAAGTACGAATTCTTCTTCGAAAAATTGGTGGACTGTGACTGAACCCATTCGATTGACAACTACCCAGGTAGCGTTTTTTGCTGCAAACGGCTTCATTGAGTTGACTTCAGTCGTACCTGATTACTTGAACCGCGATTTCCTCAATGCCATGAACGCTGACGACAGACGCGAGGATGAATCCCCAGCGAAATTGGCACGGCTCTCGCAGTTGGGTCGGTTGATCGTCGAGAGCGACCTCCAAGCTGTGCCCGCGGGAACACCTCTCTATGATGCACTTGAGGACGGAACCGCACTTGGGGACATTGTTCGCCTGCCAAGGGTACGGGGCGCCATAGAGAGTCTCGTTGGCTCACAGTGTCTGCTGGATCACCACTTTGTGCACGTCGCCAATGGTCCACGTGCATACGGTGATAACCCTCAGATCTCCCAGCACCTTCATCAGGATTCCACCATCGATCCGCGCACCTTTACCTTCGACATTCAGCTCTTCTACTTCCCGCATGAAGTAACCGAAGAAATGGGTGGTACGAGGTTTATTCCAGGAACTCATTTGCGCATTGTTAGCGAATCTGCGGTTGCCCGTTACCAAAACATTCTCGGCCAACGACACATTGCCTGCCCAGCTGGCACGATTTACTTCATGCATCACGGGATTTGGCACGGCGGCGAGGTAAATCGCACCAATCTCACACGTTTCCTCTACAAGCTTCGCTTGAATCCTACCGAACCGCAAGTTCGCTTGTGGGACACAACCGACCTAGGTGACACGCAGCACCAACAACGACCAATCTTTTTTGTGAAGAAAAGGCCAGATCCAGATGACGTTGCATCAATACTGACTCGACCCTTGCCTTGGTTTGAGAACGACACCGGCCGAATAGAGTACATTCAGCGGATCCGGTTCTGGCGCAAGCTCATTGGAGACCAGTCGTTCGATGCCGACTATTGGGCTACTAGACTCGAGTGCGATCCTTGTTCGTTTGAAGCGTAAATGGGAAAAAAGATTCGACAACCTCAAACCCAATGGCAATCTCGCAGGACATCTCAAATGAAGCTCTTTACCAGCACTCTTGTGCACTCGATAGTCGTGATTTCTATCACAATCCTGCTGCTTCCCTCGGAGGTGGAAGGACAATTCAGCACCGTTAGTTTCCAAAAGAGCAGCGAGTCCATAAGAAACCTTCCGAGACCAAAACCACATTTCCCCCAACCTCAGGAAGTCGAGGGCGAGTGGGTGATGATCTCGAATCCTAAATTCATAGAGGCAGGCTTCTACCCTAAGTTCATTGGAAATCACCTTGCGGATTCAAAGGAGTGGTATCCCGTTGTCTCGCTGTTGAATGAGGAAGACCAGGCAATTGCAAAGACATTGAGCAAGACATCAGGTCTAGCTGATCCCCTAAACGATTTCCTGCCTGGATTTGTGAGTTTTTTGATTGGTAAGCCTCTAGCCCTGGTGTATGAGGATCTAAAAGAGGCAGGATTTGATGCTGACGACCCAAGGGAGGTACGGAGAGGCCTACTTGCTATTCTTCATGTCAGGCTTGAAACGCCAGGTTATGAGGTTGAATTTCCTGGCAAGGCAAAACTACATTTCCAGTACATCGATCACGACCTTGACGTCATAATCGACGCTTCAGCTGATCTGATCGCCAAAGGTTCTGGCGACTATTACTTCGCCAATTTTCTGGAAGTCCGGCAGCTATTCGACAAAATCTATCGGGAAATTCCGCGGCAGCATGTCGCGTGGGGTCTTGGTCGAGAGCTAAAGTTCGTCAAGATGGCAGGATTCGACGAAAGTACAGTTGCGGTTCAAAAGCTCCCCAAGATTGAGGGTGTCGTATTGACTCATGAAGTGCTCCTGGGCACGTTGGGAACGGTTTCAGGATGGCAGTGGTTTGGGCGACCCGAAGGTCTGATGCAGTCACAGCAAATTGGTTTTGTTCAACCCTGAATCGACCTCAACTCGGCTTCGATTCGCGAAGTGCAATCCTTGATGGAACGACTTCGCTATGGAACCCCAACGTTTGCAATGTAGTCTTCAAGATCCGATTGCATCGACCTGAGTCGAGCTGACATCTCGAATTGCCTCCGAGCGCGAGCAAGATTCTCGCCACGTGCATTCACCTTGAAGTACTTATCCCCGAGAAGATGGTCCGCCAAGTATCGAACACCAAGCATTAACGCCATGTGCGCGGGAGCCCCTGCATACTGACAAACTGCAGCGTCGCTTTTCAAACGAACATGCTTGAAGAACCCCTTGCAGAGCTCTTCGATGCGTCGTCGAACACGAGTGCTATCCAAGGAAACGAAGTCCATTCCTGTTGTTAGAGAGCGCACCAGATCTCCAAAATCCAATGCCGGATGCCCAAACATCACAGTATCCAAGTCGACAATTCTCAAGACTCGTGGTTCAGTTGGGTGGAATAGCAAATTCGAAACTTTGCAGTCGCCGTGAATGACTTGTCGCCGAGCGTCAAATTCCACCCGATTTTCAAGCAACGATTCAAGCAACTCCATGTCTGTCTCAAGTCCAGTCGGTGTTCCAGCATGCCTTAGCTGATCCAAGTAGCCATTCAGCTGATGAAATCCTAATATTGCAGATTGGATCGGGTTCTTGCAGTTCTCTAGTCGGTCGAGAAACAACCCGAACGCCTCGCCAGCTGCACGACACAACGCATCCGGAAGCTCACGAAAGGTTCGTGCTTCGAAATATACGAACGTACGCCAGAGATGTCCGTCGAAATCTACGACAAAGTCCTTCCCATCGATGGTTGGAACGAGTGGCGCGATCAGATCGAATACACAGTCGTGCACGGCACGATAGTTGCGGATGACAACAACGGGGTCGCGAAAAACCCTTGCATTGATTCGCTGGATGACGAATTTCTGGTCGACCTGGTAAGTGTCGTTTATGCGGCCGCTCTCGATGCGAGAAATCGGTCCGCTCAGACCCCACCGAGCAATCAAATGGTCAGGGATCATTGCGAGAACAGAATGCAAATGCTATGGGCAGCAGGTATTCCCCAAAAGGACCAGCCAAACGGACATCTGCAGGCAAGATTCCTTCCGCAACGTCCGCCAGCCTACAAAGAGCTTGAGAGGCTTCTTTGAGTTCTAACAAATCCGGAAACTCTGAGCACGCACGATCGAAGTTTCTGTTTTGTTCGCGCCAACCGGCAATCCACCCAGTCAATCGGCGACCTGCAAGCACATCCGCCCGACATTTGCGCGCAGACAAGCTCTCCGCTGGCAATCTGTCGACAACCCGGTTCAGCGGCGTCGTTGCGTTGTAGGGCCTATCGTCCACTTCTACAGTCTCATTGCGAACGCGAGATTCTGTGCCGGTCGCAGCTAGCGTACGCGAATACCACTTGACCGGCTCAAGCATTTCAAAGAGTGGCGACAGATCGCTGCACTCATGGACCGGTGGACAGGCAAGTACATCAGGCAATCTCAACGCTGTAAGGCGATCCAACGATGCCTCAAGCCGATCGTAGATGTCTACGACACACGACATTGAAGGAGTTCCCCAGAGTCGCTCTGCGATCGCGGGCAGACGCGTCCAAATGCGTTTGAGCAGCAGGTTGTCCGCTACGAGCTCCGACCACATGCAAGCTTCCCCGCCGACAATTGTTCCTCGTTGCCTTGTCGGAAGCGATGGAAATTTTCCAAACGACTGGTGCCACTTCAAGCCATCCTTAACGTGCTCAAGCTCCGGGCGATCCAGCATCTTCGCATCATGCGAACGCCAGTCGTTCTCGCGCATCGAAGGTGTGTACGCATAGTGCAAGTCAACGGGATAGTTCAAGTCCAAGTAGTAGGGAGACGAGACAAGAGTTTGAAAGCCACTTCCTACCGAAACATCCCGCGCTCGCATGCCGCGCCAAGCTTGAACGAGTACGCTGGACGGCAACGCCTTGTGCAGAGCTTCGTCCCAAACAATGACCTTTCGCCCCCTGTCTTCCAGCTCTTGGACTATTCGCTTTGTAAAGTACGCCTGAATGTCTTGAAAACTTTCTAACCCTCGCTGAGCTGCCCACTCCTCCACACGCTCCGACCTGTTCCACCATGTGGAATCAACTTCGTCTCCTCCTATATGCACATATTTATCGGGAAAGACTCCGATAGCTTCCTCAAGTATCGTGATAGCTCCTTGAACGGCCGCTTCATTCGATGGGTCGAGACAACCAGCATGTGGACCGAAGCTCGACAGCGAGGCTGCATCGACGATTTCCGTACCCCACTCAGGGTAGGCTACCAACCAGCTGGTTACATGCCCAGGCATGTCGATCTCGGGGACTACGCGTATCGCGCGATCTGAGGCATATTCGACTAAAGATGCGAGATCCTGTTTGGAATAGTGGTCAGAAGACGCCAACTTGGGATACGTTGCAACTGGAAAGCGAAATGCCTGGTCGTCCGTTAGGTGCAGGTGCAACACATTCATTTTGAAGTGATGCATAAGGTCAATCACAGACCGCAGAGTATCGAGCGCCATGAAGTGCCTGCTCACATCCACCAAGAGTCCGCGCCACCCATATTGAGGTTCATCGCGAATCGTGCAATTAGGCAGCGAGCCGTACGCGGAAAGTTGGGCCAACGTGCTACATCCCGTTATGGCGCCCCATTCGGAATAAGCAGCTAATCGAATCGAAGGTGCGTCTATGACAAGCTCGTAGCTATAGTCGTCGTCGTATGCTGGAAACGCTTGGAATTCCACGCACTCGGTGTGGCACGAAAATGTATACCCTCCCAAGTCTAAGTTGGAAACCAATCGTCGTACCCGTTCCGAACTGCACGTATCGACTCTACAACCTGAGTTGGTGACTGATGTGCGCCCGCCCCTGTATTCGAAAGACCTCGGAAGTGGTAGAAGCAGGTCTTCCATAATTGCCTAAATCGCGAGTTGCTCTGCGGTATCCAAATGTACCGTGCAAGAATTAGTGAAAGTCCACTGTGTCGTCGCTAATCCCCGGTGCGTAGCGTCGCGTCCAGTCAATCATTTCGATGGCGGCGGCGGCTGCCTCAATTCCTTTATTGAATTGGTCGTCGGAAGCTCGTGCTTGGGCATGCCGAATGTCTGTAACGGGCAATATTTCATTGATGACAACTATGAGCGAGTTCTGTGCCACACGAGTTAACCCTTGAACACACGACTCAACGATCATATCGAAGTGTTTCGTCTCCCCCTTTACCACTACACTCAAGCAAATGATCGCTTCCAGGTCAAAGTCGTTCTCAGCCAGCACCTGGGCGGCATAAGGAAACTCCAATGTACCTGGTAGAACGTGAGTCTCAACCACCGCGCCTCGCTTGAGCAGTAGTTGTTCGCACTTTGAATGCATTGCACCCACGATATCTGGATACCATTTCGAACGCAGAATTGCCACTCTCGCATCCGGGATCATCGGTAGGTCTCTGATGTCAACACGTTCCTGAGCCATAGCATCTACTCTCTTTCAAGGTTCATTCGGTATCGGGCATCACTTGTCCGATTGAATCCCACCCGCTGCAATAGCGACAGCTTGCGGTCCCAATTCGCATAGACAATTTGGCCACCCTTGGATTCAATGAGTCCGAGCGCATGAAGCAGCATCCAACGTCCCAATCCACGGAGTCGGTAATCTTCATCAACTGCCAGCGATGAGATGGCGTATGTGCTGGAGCCCAAGACTTCGATCTTGTAGGCCGCTACAACAACATCCCCATGCTTTGCAATTCGAACCCAATCTAGTTCCTCTTCCCTTTCGAACTTGCAGCAAAGAAGGTTGTCAGGCCTCTCGTCCCAACGCGGTCGGAATACTGGGTAGCCCCGAGGATGGCTTGGACGCTCGTCTTTTAACTCCTTGGAAAGCAAACTGTGAACCTACACTGATTGCGTCGTGGATTCAGCATTCAATTCAAGACCACTTCATCTACTGTTGGTTGCGGCCGGGTCACTGCACGGCTCCCCGCAAGGTCGCTACAGATCTGCGCAAACCCTCAGCAGATACACCGTCCGGCTCAGTTGCTTCGTCAATGACAACATCGATCTTCGACCAGAGTCGCATCGAACCTTTCCACAATCCCTTGCCGCTGTGAGTGAAGCAAGAACCCCACATTCCCTTCAATGCTGATGGAATTACCGGTACGGGCGTGTTCTCAAGAATTTTCAACACGCCCGTGCGAAACTCAGCTATTTCCCCATCATGCGTTAGGTTGCCTTCCGGGAAGATACACAGCAGATCTCCGTCCTCCAATGCTTCACTGATTTGAACAAATGCGCGTTCATAGGCTTCCGGATCTTTTGACTTCGGGTAGATGGGTATTGTTTTGGCAGTCTTGAACAGGTAGTTCAATACTGGAGTCTCGTAGATGTCCTTTGCCATTATGAATCTGATGGGCCTACGTACTGCCCCGGCTAACACCAAGGCATCTAGATAGCTCACATGATTGCAAACGATCAGTGCAGCCCCTCGGTCGGGTACGTTGTTGATGCCTGAATGCCTAATGCGGTACAACGAATGCGACAAGAGCCAGACAACGAAGCGCAACGTAAATTCCGGCACCTGAATGAAGATGTAGACGCAGACGCAGATGTTCGCTATGACCATCACAAGCAGCAACGTTGGAATGCTGAAGTGGAACACAGTAAGCCACACGATCGACAATGCTGTACCTAGTACGATGCAAAGCGAATTGATGATGTTGTTGGCAGCAATGACTCTGGCTCTTCTGTCGAGAGGTGTTCGTGCTTGAATCAAGCTTTGCAGGGGCACAACATACAACCCGAGAAAGAAACCAATCAATGCCATGTCTATCAATACTCGGAGCGTCCCTTGTGCCTGTAGGAATTCAACGACTCCCCGCAGTTCGCTTGCAGCGATGGCTTCCACGGCAAAGAAGAAGTCGATTCCGAAAACGCTGGCACCAAAAGCGCCAACTGGTACAAGACCAATCTCAATACGCCGGCCGGACAGCCACTCGCAGGTCAGGGATCCGAGCGCAATGGATATGGTGATGATTGCCAGTAGCATCGGCACTACACCGGACTCGCCAAGCAAGTGTCCCTCCGTCAGTTTTGGAAACTGAGTTATGTACACAGATCCCAAAGTCCAGAACCACGCAACACCCAGAATCGATTTGAAGACGGCTTCCTTCTCTCTGGCAATCCGGACGAGTTTCAACGTCTCTACTACCGGATTCCAACCTGGATTGCCCTTGTATACCGAAGGTGCGGAGGGAATTCCAAATGAAGCCCCCAAGCCTATCAGCGATGCCCCAATCACCAATGTAGCAAGACCAATGGCAACTGTGGACTGATCGTCCATTCCGCCCAGAATGCCACCGACGATTGTGCCGATGAGAATGGCCACAAATGTTCCCATTCCAACTACAGCATTTCCCCCAATCAACTCTGTCTCTCTCAAGTGTTGGGGAAGAACGGAGAATTTCAACGGACTGAAGAAAGCCGATTGGGCGCCAAGAAGAAACAACACCGCAAGCAACATCCACACCTGACGGAAGTACAAAGCGACTGCAATCAAGCAGGCAATGGCTACCTCCGCGGTCTTGACAATTCGAATGAGCCTTGACTTCTCGTAGTGGTCAGCAAGCGTGCCGGCGGTTGCGGAGAATAGGAAGAGAGGCAGAATCAACAGTGCAACCGCAAGGTTGATATATAGGTTTTCGTTCTGCTTGGCTACGATGCCACTGTAGCCAAAAATCAGCGATAGCGCCGCTTTGAAGACGTTGTCATTGAAAGCGCCGAAGAATTGCGTGACGAACAACGGCAGCAATCGCTTCTTGGTCAGCAACCCAAACTGCGAAGTTTCGCTCATTACACCTTGTCTTTGGAACCTGCAAGCCTATGGTAGTGTTTATTGCTACGGTCAAGCGATCCACAAGTTCGACGGATTGTTAAGGGGCTCTCGTAACCAAAAGTACGACAATCATATTTGCATGGGTACGAAATGGCAATTGCCACATACAGGAAGCTGATTTCCGTCGCGCTGCTGTACGTACTTTCCAGTGCTCTCGTAGCGCAGGAAGCAACCGAACCCAGTACATCCTCCGACTCTCAGGCTTCGCAAGAGAAGGGAAGCAGTGACGGAATAAGCATTGATCGCATACGTAAGTCATCTTCTGCAATATTTGACCTGGTAGATGGCGACAGCAATGGAGAGGTGACGATCGAGGAGCTATTGCAGCCGCCTGAAGAATTGAACAGAAACCAGGCGATGCGTCGCTCGAATGCAATACGTGCGGGCTTTCCACCCACCAATACGCGTATTGACGTATTCGAGGCGAGTGATACTGATGGCGACGGTGCCCTATCCAGGACAGAGTATGAGGAACGGGCGAGGAGTGTACGGGCTCGCAGTTTGGAGCTGGCATTTCATTCAATCGATGCTGACGAAAATGGCAAGGTGGATCTCTCCGAATTCAACTCCAGAGTTGATAGACTTGCCGAATGGGATAAGAATGAAGACGGAATACTCGGCAGATCGGAAGTAGATAGAGATTTCTGGCGAGAGGCCAATCGCGTGCCGGGATATTCCCGGTGGATGGCATCGTCACGTTGGGGACCGCGAATGCGCAGTTGGCGCAGTCGACGGTAGTTGGGAGCTTTCTTGAACATGACCGAGCTATTCAGCTAACAGACATGTTCGGTGAAAGATAGCGATGTTGATGCAGCACTAATGTTAAGAGTGCAAGAACAGGACGGAGATGCTTTCGAGCAGTTAATGCGTCGCCACGTTAGGCCCTTGCATTCGTATGCCTACAGATTGTGTCAAAGTACCGCCGAGGCCGAGGAAATCGTACAGGACACCTTCTTGAGAGTGTGGTCGCGCGCCAAGACATGGATTCCCAATCGAGTCAAATTCACCACTTGGCTCTACCAGATAACACGCAATCTGTGCATCGATCGATTTAGAAAACACTACGCGGAAATAGACGCAAGCATCGATTTGGACCTGCTGCCGGACGGTTCGTCCAACGAGAATCGAGAACTCATCCTAGCGTTGAGACAGGTAGTACACCAACTACCTGAGCGTCAGCGGACCGCCTTAGTTCTCTGTCAGCTTCAAGGTTGGTCCCAAGCTGAAGTCGCAACTCTCCTGAACGTCTCAGTGGAGGCGGTCGAATCTCTGCTGGCGAGGGCTCGACGAACTCTTCGCACGAAACTCACTACGTCTGAACTCGAAAAATAGCGTAACTATGGAAACTGAAGCTTTTAAGACATTTCTGGATCGCCACGGCTCGGACCCCTCCAAGTGGCCTGCCAGCGATGAAACGAATCGAGTAAACGAGCTCTTGAGAGAATCGGAATATGCGCGTAGAGTTCTCCATGAGACTCAAGATCTCCATGGCTTGCTGGAAACGGCCTTGCAGGTGCGGGAACCGATTGGATTGGAAGCAAGAATCCTCCAAGCAGTTCATTCCGAGAACGAGAATTGGTGGACTGGTGCGGTTGCGCAATGGATTTTGAGACCCGCGCTCGTCGCGCTACCCTTGCTCGTGGGGTTCATTGTTGGTTTGGCCGCGACCGACTCGTCGCTCGTCGTAGAGAATGAATTGACCATAGCTCAATTCGACGACCACAGCGACCTATTGGCAATTGCTGATGAATAAGCGACAACTTTGGATCGTTGCACTTTGCGGGTCCATCTTTGTGAACCTGCTCCTAGCGGGATACATCGTTGGCCGTGAGACGCAAGCTGCAAATCCTGCGCTTAGCATGGATCCTAGCTATGGATTTCCCCGGTTGCTGCGCGCGTTGCCAGAAGAGCGGGTCAGAGAGTTGATGGCCAGTATTGAAGAAGAGCGCAGAGAATTGCGGACAAACTACCGAAAGGTAGTTCGTGCTCAGTCTGCGATGTACGAGGACTTTCTGGCGGAACCGTTTGACATCGAAGAGTTGCGGACGTCCTCCTCTCAATACGGAAACGTGTATTGTGAAGCTCGCGAGAACACAGATCGAGTCTTTCTTATTCTTACAGAACAGCTGACTTTTGACGAACGCCACCAGATGGTGGACTCCGCACGACGCGAGTGGCGGAGAGTAGAGAGCGGTCAGCGCAACAGGCAGAACACGCCTAGTCGCGAACGCCGAGAATAGCACTCAACCTCTGATATGGTCGAACTCGATCGCTTTGTGCAGAGAACGATCGAAGACTTTCCCACCATGTGGAGCTTCTACGATCCTCATTGGCGATCGCCTTGTGAAGTGGGAGAACCGGTAGAGCACAACGAAGCTCTTGTGGTCCCTTGGCGCCCCATCGCGCGCCACGGAGCAGACGACTTTCAAGGACTAGAACGTGCTTTTGAATCTGAGATACATCCCTCCGTAAAGGAATACTTCGGCGGATACTGGTCAGGCTGCTTGGAAGCCGAAGCCGAACAAGGTCATGTAAGTCTAATCCTGCTCTGGAACATTGACGACCGTGACCGACTGCTAGAGAACCTAATTGGGCACGCTATCGCACAACGAAGAAGCAAGTCGCCATTGAGCATTTTCTTTGCGTGCACAGAACCGGGGTCCGAGTTGTTCCTTGCAATCAACAACACCAACGGTGCGATTCAATTGGAACGTCCGGGCTACAAGCCGTTGCGGACAGTGAGCTCCGGCCTCGACGAGTTCTTGAGCGGACTTAATCCTGCGCCCCCCTACCTGCATCCCGAGCGCGTTGCGCTAAAGACTATGTACCAAGACTAGCTGTTCTACTCTTGCTCAATCCTCTCGAGTGCGCGCTTTTGCACGTCGGGGAAGAACAACATTGTCACTAGAGCACTGAACAGCAACAGGATGGCCATTGCCAGGAAACCATCATGCATGAGAATGCGAGCTGACACAATTCCATAGCAATACGAACCAATAGAGCGACTGAGATTTGCCAGAGACATGTAGACGGAAAATTGAGTCGCAGAGATTCGTGTCAGACAGATGGTCATGAATATCGCTATCGTGGCAACAAAGATCCACTGGCCCACGATGGACGCCGCGACGTAAAGGTAGATCAACTCAGTCGTCGACATGCTGTAGTACGTAACACCAATCCACGCCCACATGCGAAGTGCTGCGCCTACTAGCAGCACAAATATAAGAACGCGCTTGGCACCGATTCGGTCAATCACGGGTCCAAAAGCCACCCCGACCAAAGCGGCAACAATTCCAATTACCGAAACAAACGCGGTATAGACTTGCGGCTCGAAACCCAATACTTGAGTTGCATACACGGGATACAACACAAGTGCAATTCCGTCGTTTGCTCGATTCAGAAACTCCATTACAACAAGCACTAGGCTCATCGGTAGAACAAAGGTTCGCAGAAGATCCCAAAGATTTTCAAACAGTGAAGCTTCCCGCCTATGCTCGACATGCGCCGCTTCACCCTCGGTCCAGGGCAACTTCCGCTCTCCTGGTCGCTCACGAACGACCACTGCCAGCAACCAAATCAATCCAATGGCCGACGCTGCGACAAAGGCAACGGTTTGCATGTCATACGCAACAAGCAAGTAACCGCTCAACGCTCCGAATGCCGAAAAACCCAATGTCTGTCCACATGCCATGAATGCGTTGGCACGACCGCGTTCGTTTTCATGCAGCAAGTCGATCGCCATGCCATCCGTTGCGACGTCTTGGGAAGCGGAAAAGACATTGCAGGCAAATCCAAAAACTGTTAGAGCCAATACGGACGGATCGCCGCCAAAACTGTACAAGCCCAACACGACCAACGAGCAGATAAGACCTGTTTGCGCGATGATCACCCATGGGCGGCGAAATCCCATTGGCAAGAACGTGAATCTGTCCATGAAGGGACCCACGAGAAACTTCCATGCCCACGGCAGGCTGATCGTGCCGGCATAGATTCCCATTTCGCCTCCCGTTGCCCCTTCGGCCGCCAAGAAAGCTGGAATTGCAACGGAGAACAATCCAATAGGAATTCCCTGCGCAAAGTAGAAAGCGGTAAAGGTCGCAAACCGCAGCCACTGCTGAGTGCTAAGTGTCGTGTCCAAGCAAGTGCCTCAGTTTCGTTGGAAAGTTTGCAACCGGATTCGTGTGAAGTGCTTCGGATTCAATCTCAAGCGCTGTTATTCAGTTCGGAGAGTTCACAATTGGCTCGTGACCGTAAGACTTCTCCAATTGGAGAAGATACTCCTTGACCTCTAGACCTCCTCCAAAACCCGTGAGCGTGCCATCGCTTCCTATCACCCGGTGGCAGGGAATCATGATTGCAACGGGGTTTTGGTGGTTGGCCTGCCCGACTGCTCGATAGGCTCGTGGCCTACCAATTCGCTCAGCTATTTCTCGATAGCTTCGGGTAGTGCCATAGGGTATTTCACGCAGTGCGTTCCAAACGCTTCTATAGAACTCGCTTGCAGACCCCGTTATCTCGATCGGATATTCGAACACGCGTCTCGTACCGCCAAAATACTCCTCAAGCTGAGTAGCAATGTTCGAGAAGGGCTTGGAGTTGTTCGTCCATCGTGGGTCCACAAAGTCGTTCAGCTCTCGACCTACAAGAAAAGAGAGTTGGCTCAGGCTCCCATTTGTGCCGGCAAGGAGCAGATCACCTACTGGACTATCGACAACGCTGTAATACAAACTAGGCGACCGGACGGTACTTTGGTTCACCCATTGTATGCGCCTCAGCTATCCAACTTGCAGGGGCGTCTCGAGGTTTTCGGCTGACGTTGAGAACGCAAGATACTCCGAGCCAATCAGGACAATTGACATGAGGCTTCAATCAGTAAAACGAGGGCTGGAAGATTCCTGTGCTTCAAAGACTCCCTGCCGTTCCTGATAGGGTTCGCTGCCGATTTTGAAATACTTGCTACGACTAACCCTGTCGAGGTTATACGGGGGCGTGAATACATCGATCATCCGAGTGAATTCAAGCGCACGAAGCGTATGAATGTTGCCTTGCTTGACTGTCAATGCAGCGATATCACCGGGTTTCATATCCAGCGATCGTTCTTCTGCCAGCAGCGGACGATTGCGCTCGCTGACTTCAGGCAGCCTATCGTAGTGGTCCACCTTAACTCGACCCTGTGTGCACAGTATCACGCCTGTCATATCGGGGTGGTCATGCAGTGGGATTTCCTCGCCTTCTTCAAACTCAACTAGTGACACCCCGAACTGCGTCTCGCGATGCAATCGGCGAATCTCGGGGAAGTTTGATGACCTATTCTTGTAACGCTCAGTAAATTCGACAATGTCTTCGTCGTCCCTTCGAAGTCGGGAGATCAATGACGCGACCTTTGCCGTGTAACTTTCCTGATCCCAAGAATCATCAAACTGTGCATTGGAGAGCTCTCGCAGCAGAACCAGAAAGTCCTCCCACCCCACAGGTTCCTCTCCTGCAACAACTTGTGTCACGTATGGGTACGCTGCCGCGGCAACGAGAGCGCCAGTTGACAGCTTAATCGCATATCGTCGAGTGACTCGTGGCATGGTCATCAAAGCTCCTCGCCTTGTTGCCGGTTGCTGCAACTATGGCTACGTTACTCTTTGCTTGGTCCATCGACCACTTCGTACGGGCTAGGCAAAGGGCTTTTCGAGTGGGAGACTCTAGGGATTGGGTTTCTTTCGAGGAGGCTGTTGCTTCCTGGATATGACAATGTGCTTGCTGCGGTTTTTCTCATCCTGACCGGTTGCGCCCGGGGGCACTTTGACGATTTTCTCGCCTTTTGCAAGAAAGACCTTCATGTCGCGCTCGAGCTCTTCGCGGGTCTTGCGCATAGATGCTGCAGTAGCAGTCGGTTTTCGAGGCATTTATTGGCATTAGAATTCAATCAAACATATCCTACCAAAAACGGCAGCGAAGCTGCTTAAACAAGTGTCGAGTATGTGCAAGGGCCGATTCGGATGTCGTCAATTCCTCGGCAACTGAAACTGAGCCTGCAATTCCACTACTGTATATTGTGTTCCGCAGCCAAAAGTCGCCCGTGTTGCAGTAAACCTAACTCATTCGCACCTTCCTGCGACATTGCATTCCTTAGGGAGTCAGACCAATGACCGAATCCGACAAAACTCAAGAGAAACCCCGATTTTTGGCAAAACTTAGAGCAATCATCGGTACGGTGCTAACAAACGTGCCGCGCTACTTTTTCGAGTTGGCAATCGTGTTCGTCGGCGTATACCTTGCGTTTCAGCTTACGGAATTTGAGGACGAACTCGAGAAACGCGACATTCGTGTGAAATTCTTCGACAGTCTGGTTTCCGAGTTCAGCATGGTGATCTACTACCTCGTCGAGGAAGAGAGAAATCTACTCGTTCACCTGAGCACGGTAGAGAAAATTCGGGCTGGCGAGCAGCCTGCCATTCCGACACGCCCTTTGTACTTTGTAGCTCCTCGAACGGTGGTGACAGCCGCATTTGATAGCCGAAACTTTGAGTCGTTGAACCGTCAAACAATCGATGGAATTATCCAAGGCAGTCCACAGTTGGAAGCATTGGAGCAACGAATCGACGCGTTCAATGAACAGCTTTCGGTATTGGCAAACAAACAGACTGCCGCAGAAGATTGTTGCTATGACGACGACGGAGAACTCTTGCCTGACTTTGACTGGTACCCAACGCTCGTCGACGAGATTCATGACCTGAATAGAGCAATACGCGATTCCCTTGCGAACAATGCGATCCCTGACCTGCAGGAACTACGCGAAGAGTTGGCGGGCCCGAACACATAAACCTGCAAATGGGAAATCATGTCGGCGACTCGCGCATTGGACCTCGCATTGCATGCAAATTGCCTAGCAAGAACTCGCAAGTAAGCTAAAACTACGATCCTGGTTGACCGCGCAAAAAGCCGTGGTAGCTGCACGTACCCGACATTTGAACGTAGCATTTCAGAGTGAACCTGCTGTGTGCGACACTATCTTACGCGAATTGCTCCAACCCCTGCCGTCAGATTGGGCCGAAAGCGCTGGTCTGCCTATCAAATGGATTCGAATTCCAATTAAAATCTCGCAAACAAATCTCACCCTCTGGTTGTAGCGAATACTCCATGCGATTGATGCCCCTAACGGCACTATTAGCTTTGCTGAGCACAGCATTCGCTTTGACCGCCTGCAGCGGAGGAGGTCCAGCGAATTCCTACACGATCACGGGTCGGTATCTGACGAACGACACGCCTAACGAACCAACAGGCGAGCAGACGTTGGATCCGTCGACTGCCACAATCACGCTTTCCATCGAGACCGAGACTGAAGCCGGCGAGGTGGTTACCACTGAAATTGGGTCTAAAGTATTTCATGATGGGAAGGTGCAGTTTACAGGTCGAATCCACGAACCAACGACATTCAAGATCGCTGCGAAGCTCGAAGGCCAAGAGGAAGAGCTTGTTTCGCGAGCAAGTATCGCTCCCGGCACGGAGCAAGAGTTTGCGTTTATCAATATAAATCGGCAATACAGACCATATCGACTCGCCTTAGTCGGAACGTCATCCCTAGTTGAAGATGAGGAAAAGAAGTACTCAATCTCGGGAAATTTGAACCAGCTTGCAAAGGATTCTAAATTTGCCATTGTCAGCGTAGAAACGTGGAAATGGGACATCAACAACGACGCACACTACATCGAACTTGCCAATGTTGTACTTGACAATGGGGGGTACTTTCTAATCGAAGGCCAAGTCGACGAACCCATGCCTGTCGAGGTTGTCATTGATACATCTTCCCTTTCGTACGCCTATACACCAGCAATAATCGAACCCAAAGTAAACATCACAATAACCGCACCCGGATCCAATTCTCAGGCTGCTGCAACAATGCCAGCAGGTTGGTTTGATCTCGAACATGACCAACAGGCAACAGAGCGACAAGCGTCAGCAAGCATACTGTTGGCAACCGCAGGAACTGGACGACATGCAAGGTTAGTTGAGAGCTGGCAAGGGAGTTTTGAGTATCGTGCGAAATTGAACGAATTCGATGCGGCCCTGCAGGAGTGGCTCGATCAACCAGAAGGAACACGCAACATTCGAACCTGGGAAAACAATCAATCCAGTGCAAACGACGCAACTGATGGAAGTCCGCCCGGTATCGAATCTCCATCTTGGTCGCCGCCTGAACTGGGCATCGCGCCCGCAGTTGGATGTGAACACGTAGATTTGCTAGCCGTGCGACCCTTTGGGAAATACCGTGAACGGGTCGCATCGTTCAAATTGCCCCCTCACGCTCAAATCAGGTCTGAACTATACGAACTGCGCACGGACAGGTTGACGGAAATTGCTTTCAACTCCATGGACCCAATTGATTCGCTGCTGGCGTTGGAAATGGGCTTGGGCGGAGGAGGCCTAGATGAATTGACACTAGGCAAGAGAGTGCTCGCTCGGCTTGACGACCTAGATTCCCAACTCGACGAGGAGTTGGTCGCACGTCTCATAGCACCCCGACGGACAATGCTGACTAGTCTAATTGAAGCGGAGGAGAACGCATGGAAGTTTGTGCCAGGTCAGAAGGCACCCGAATTCTCACTTCCCAACCTAAAGGGGAAATCGGTGGCTTTGAGCAACCTCGTACAAGAAAATGACACCCTGTTGCTCATTTTCTGGCGACCCGCTGAGGTGGACGTGGACTTCGTGAAAATGAGATTTCGCAGGCTGGAAGACCTTCACGCACAGTATACCGGGAATGGATTTGAGATTGTATCTGTTATCCACTCAACGGACTCGACTGATTCAGACAAGTGGCATAATGCTAGCGAAGAACTTGACATTTCATGGCCGAATCTTGGTGATATTGGCAATGAGCGTACCACATCTGTCGCCTATTCCTATGGAGCGTGGCCAGGATTAGCGAAGAACTACCTATTGGACTCGCACGGGTGCATAATCCAAAGGGATTTGACGTATCCAGAATTGCGCAATGTGCTTGAAGCACGTTACACCACGCCTCAGCTCGAGAACTGAACATAGCTTGTGCTGTTTGACACACAATTGAAAACCTACACAGTCACGGCTAACATACGCTACGTTTACCCTGCACTTGCTGCACCGCATTGACCCATTCCGCATCAACGATCTCGATTCGAGGCGCACGGACCCACAATCTTCGGAACATCGACCTTGACATTCCGCGCGACAAGCTAGTTGTTATCACAGGATTGTCAGGTTCCGGCAAGTCCTCCCTAGCATTTGACACGCTTTATGCTGAAGGTCAGAGAAGGTACGTGGAGTCGTTGTCCGCATACGCTCGCCAATTCCTTTCGATGATGGACAAACCTGATGTAGACCACATTGAGGGACTGTCCCCCGCCATATCAATCGAACAGAAGTCCACATCCCGCAATCCTCGTTCCACGGTAGGAACGATCACAGAAATCTACGACTACCTGCGATTGTTGTTCGCACGAGTTGGCGAACCCAGATGTCCGCACCACGGACTGCCACTTGCTGCACAAACAGTTACAGACATGGTTGATACGGCAATGCAATTGCCTGAAGAGAGTCGCATCATTCTGCTAGCGCCAGTCGTAGTGCAACGCAAGGGAGAACACCAACACGTCATTGCCGACCTTACAGCCAATGGATTCATTCGCGCCCGAATTGATGGCATTGTTACCGAGCTGGAACATCCGCCGCCACTTGACAAGAACAAGAAGCATTCAATCGAAGCCGTTGTCGATCGACTGGTTGTACGAGAAGGAATAGAGCAAAGACTTGCCGAGTCCTTCGAGACAGCGTTGCACCAATCGGAGGGCCTGGCAGTCGTTGCACCGATGGAGGATGGTTTCGAAGAACTGACGTTTTCTTCGAAATTCGGGTGCCCGGTATGCAGCTATAGCATCAGCGAGCTTGAGCCTCGCATGTTCTCCTTCAACAATCCAGCAGGGGCTTGTCCTTCCTGCGACGGATTGGGAACCGAGCACAAATTTGATCCTGATTTGGTCGTTGCCGATACATCCCTCAGCCTTGCCGAAGGCGCGATACCCGGCTGGGATCAAACGACTCGCTGGCAATTCACGATGATGCAAGCCGTGGCAGATCACATGGGTTTCTCCATCAGCACGCGCTTCAAGCGGCTGTCGAAGAAAAGGCAGAATGCTGTTCTCTTTGGTATCCCAGAACCGATTTCCGTGACGTGGCGCTACGGCAAGAACAAGATCACCCGCAAGCTCAAATTCAATGGCATCATCCCGATCATGGAACGTCGCTACAGAAAGACCTCCTCGGCCTACATTCGAGAGCAGTTGCACATGTTCATGAGCGACAAGAACTGCCAAGTGTGCGACGGCTCCCGACTAAGAGAGGAATCGCGCAACGTTTTCATCACAGATGCAACAATAGCCAACATTACTGCACTGTCGATCGAAGAAGCTCTTGCATACTTCGAGGGGCTGAGTCTAACAGGGAAACAAGCGATCATCGCGGAGAAGCTTCTGAAGGAGATCCAGGCGCGCTTGAAATTTCTCGTAAACGTGGGGCTCAACTATCTGACTCTGGACAGAAGCGCAGGAACCTTGTCAGGCGGAGAAGCACAGCGCATAAGACTTGCCAGCCAGATAGGAGCAGGTCTGGTAGGCGTCATGTACATACTCGACGAACCATCCATTGGATTGCACCAAAGAGACAACGGACGCCTTCTATCGACGCTGACTCATTTGCGCGACCTCGGCAATACTGTGATCGTGGTCGAACACGACGAGGAAGCCATTCGCACCGCAGACCACGTGATCGACATTGGTCCTGGTCCTGGAGTTCATGGAGGCACCATCGTCGCTCAGGGTTCACTGCCGACCATCATGGACTCCAAACGCTCACTAACCGTCCAATACCTTTCTAGAAGGCTGCAAATAGAGGTTCCCCGCGTCCGCACACCAAACAATCCTGTAAAGCAAATCGTGATTGAAGGAGCGAGCGGCAACAATCTCAAGGATGTGGACGTGTCCATACCGGTTGGACTGTTCACATGCGTGACTGGTGTATCCGGGTCTGGCAAGTCAACACTGGTGAACTACACGCTATATCCGCTGGCCGCACGCAACCTGAACGGATCCACTACGAAGGTTCCTTTTGCACACAAGCAGATTTCCGGGCTGCAACACCTCCAAAAAGTGGTGGACATCGACCAAAGTCCTATCGGTCGTACTCCAAGATCCAATCCTGCGACCTACACGGGTCTCTTCACACCCATCAGGGATCTCTTCGCCAGGACGCAGGAAGCACGAATCCGAGGCTACAAACCGGGACGATTTAGCTTCAACGTTAAGGGGGGAAGATGTGAAGCGTGCCGTGGTGACGGTTTGATTAAGGTCGAAATGCACTTCCTTCCCGATGTCTACGTTGCTTGCGATGCGTGTCGGGGCACAAGATACAACCGCGAAACACTGCAAGTGCGCTATAAGGACAAGAACATTCACGAAGTGCTCGAAATGACAGTTGAAGAAGCGTACGACTTCTTCAAGGCAATCCCAGCACTCAAGAACAAGCTGCAAACCCTCATGGATGTGGGGCTGTCTTACATCCGGCTTGGACAAAGTGCCACGACTCTCTCGGGTGGCGAAGCGCAACGAGTGAAGCTGTCCCGTGAGCTCTCAAAGAAGGATACGGGACACAACCTCTACATTCTTGACGAACCCACTACGGGATTGCACTTTCAGGACATCAAGATGCTGTTAGGAGTGCTGATCCAATTGCGAGACAACGGTAATACTGTCGTAGTCATTGAGCACAACCTCGACGTCATCAAGACTGCCGACTGGATCATCGATATGGGACCAGAGGGTGGCGATGCAGGAGGATGCATCGTAGCCAACGACACACCGGAAAATGTGGCCCAGATCCACGACTCGCATACTGGCCGCTATCTGCACCGAGTGTTGCATGAATCAACGGGAGAGGAGCTCTTGAGGACAGCTGCTGGGTAGCAGTCAAGGCGTAGCGATTGTTATGCAGCGCGAATTGCTGCTCGACTAGCTTTCCTCAGATTCGGCTGCGTCGGACTCGACGCCTTCGTCGACCCGTTCAAAGCCCGATCTGTCAACAAGCTCGATGTAGCAGACCATGGCTGAGTCCCCATTCCGAAAACCCGACTTCAAAATGCGCGTATAGCCGCCCGGACGATCTTGATATCTCGGTCCTAATTCATCGAAGAGCTTGCCCACCGCCGACTTGCTTCGCAAAAATGAAAAGGCATGTCGTCGGTTTGCGACCGAGTCCGTGGCGGCTCTCGTAATCATCGGTTCGATGTATCGACGCAGCTCCTTCGCTTTCGGCACAGTCGTCTTGATGACCTCATGCTGAATAAGAGATGCACACATGTTGGAGAACATTCTCTTGCGATGAGACGACGTGCGATTGAGGTGTCTGCCGCTCTTTTGATGTCTCATGTTCTCAGTGTCCTGCCGCTCTCTTATCTTGCAATGGCGCGTCGAATCAAATGCCGAACTGCTCGTCCCAGCCAGGAATGGTCATTCCAAGGCGAAGACCGCGCGTTGCAAGTGCTTCCTTGATCTCAGTGAGTGATTTCTTTCCCAAATTCGGGGTGGCCAAGAGATCCTTTTCCGTCTTTTGAACAAGCTCTCCAACGGTGCCGACCTCCTCGCCGCGCAAGCAATTTGCTGAACGCACTGGCAAGTCCAGCAGGTCTATGGACTCAAAGAGGAAAGGATCGATCGCATGAGCCTGTTTTTCCTTCTCGACTTCCTCGATCAACTTGAGATCGACAAAGGGCGCAAGTTGCTGTGTAAGGATGGTTGCTGCGCGACGTACGGCTTCTTCGGGTCTAATGGTTCCGTTGGATTCCATAGTGATGATCAGCTTGTCCATGTCCGTACGCTGCTCGACGCGAGTATTTTCCACCGTGTAGTCCACACTGCGCATGGGACTGTAGGAAGCGTCAATGCGCAACCGACCAATCACGCGATCATGTTCCGCGATTAACTGCTGATCTGCAGGTTGGTAACCGCGACCCCGCGACACGATTGCCTCCAAATGGATGGACCCATCGTCATTCAGCGTGCAAATGTGATGATCTGGATTCGCGATTTCCACTTCTTGTGTGGTAATGAAGTCGTTGGCGGTCACCTCGCCGGGTCCATTGGCAACGAGTCGCATTGTGCTTTCCTCGCCCGCAACGAGCCGAACTGCAACGCCCTTCAGATTCAGGCTAATGTTCAGCAAATCTTCGCGAACGCCCGGCAGCGTCGAGAACTCGTGCAGCGCACCATCGATCGTGACTTCGGTGATGGCCGCTCCTGGCATGGACGACAGCAAAACGCGTCGCAACGCATTGCCCAGCGTGTGGCCATACCCTCGTTCGAGAGGCGTCAGGACGACACGTGCTCGTGTGTCGCTAATGCTCTCCACCTCAATGGGTGTTACACGCAATAGATCAGTGTCTACCGTACTCATAGATTTGTTTTCCCTCTGGCGCTAGCCAGCATTCGCATTGCTACTTGGAATAGAGTTCGACGATTAGGTTTTCTTGAATTTCCAACGGCAGTTCCTCTCGATCCGGCAATCGTGTGAAGACTGAACTCCGCTGGTCGGGATCCACCTCAATCCAGCTCACAAAGCCTCTTTGATCGGCCAGCTCAAGCGCCATTCCAATTCTGCCTTGCGTCTTCTGTTTCTCACCAACACTGATTTCGTCGCCTGGCCGAACGTGATAGGACGGGACGTTCACCTTTTGACCGTTCACGCGGATTGCCTTATGCGACACCAGCTGACGCGACTCAGCACGAGTGCAGCCGAAGCCTGATCGATATACAACGTTGTCAAGTCGACTCTCCAGAAGCCTAAGCAGATTGAGTCCCGTTGCGCCTTGCTGACGATCAGCTTTCTTGTAGTAATTCCTGAACTGCCTCTCCAAGATGCCATAGAGTCGACGCACCTTCTGCTTCTCCCGCAACTGTATGGCGAAATCGCTCAATCGGGGCGGTGTGCGACGCGTGCCAGGTTCGCCTGGCAAACGACCTTCCTTGCACTTGTCCTCGAGGGCTCGTGCGCCACTCTTCAAATACAGATCGGTTCCTTCCCTCCGGGAAAGCTTTAGCTTTGGACCCAAATACCTAGCCATTGACAAATTCCTCTATGGACGACGTCTCTTGGGTGGTCGGCAACCATTGTGGGGTATGGGCGTTACATCGGAGATGCTGTTGATGCGCAATCCACCCGCATTCAGTGCACGTACTGCGGAGTCTCGTCCAGGTCCGGGACCCTTGACGAACACGTCGACGCTCTTTAGACCATGGTTCTCCATCACCGTTGAGGTGACATTCTCAGCAGCAGTTTGCGCCGCATAGGCCGTGCTCTTGCGTGCACCACGAAATCCGGAACCCCCTGCTGTGGCCCAACCCAAGGTGCGACCGTGCCGGTCGGTGATCGTAATGATTGTGTTGTTGTACGAAGCATGAACATGTGCTAGTCCATCAGTGACGACTCTTCGTCCTCGTCTACGGGTCGATTCCCCACGTGTGCGACGTCCTGGCATTGCTATTTCCTGATGATCTTGGGTGGTCCCTTGCGCGTGCGGGCATTCGTTTGCGTGCGCTGTCCGCGTACTGGCATGCCGCGCCTATGTCGCAATCCCCTATAGCAGCGCAGGTCCATGAGACGCTTCACATTCATCGAATTTACGCGCCGAAGATCCCCCTCAACGGTCAATCTCTGAATCTCAGCCCTCAGCGCATCGAGCCGATCTTCTGAAAGATCCTGAATGCGCACGTCCGGATCCACATTAGCGGATTCGCAAATGCTTATCGCCGTTGTCCGACCTATACCGTAGATGTACGTCAGAGAAACGCCAGCGTGCTTGTTGTCGGGGATCATCACCCCTGCAATTCGTGCCATGATCTATCCTTGCCTTTGCTTGTGTCTGGGCTCAGCTTTGCAAATCACATAGATCGTGCGCTTTCTGCGCACGATCTTGCAGTTGCGACACATTTTCTTTACCGATGCTCGTACTTTCATGAGTAACCTAAACCCTATCCTAGAAACGTGGTCGCCTGCTGTAGTTGCGCAGGTTTGATTTCTCCATCAATTTCGCATATTGGCTAGACATCAAATGTGCTTGCACCTGCGCCATGAAATCCATCGAAACTACAACAACAATGAGCAATGCGGTGCCTCCGAGCTGCATCATGGAATATCCAAGTAGACGCATCAATTCAGGGAGCAGGCAGACCAGAGTTACGTACAAGGAACCAAATATGGTTAGCTTTGTGGTAACGTCGTCGATGTAGTCCGCCGTCTGCTTACCAGGACGAATTCCCGGTATATATGCGCCTTGTCTCTTGAGGTTGTCAGCCATTTCCGTTGGATCGCGCACGATCGCCGTGTAGAAAAAGCTGAAGAAAATGATTCCGGCGGCAAACAATATGATATACAGTGGCTGTCCAGGGCTCAAGATCAGCGACACCTCCTGCAACCAACCCATGCCCGGGCCTTGCCCAAACCACTGAGCCATTGAGGCAGGTGCGAGTAGCAAGCTAGAGGCGAATATCGCTGGAATGACGCCGGCCATGTTTACCTTCAGCGGCAAATGGCTTGATTGAGCCTGAACCATCCGCCGTCCCTGCTGTCGCTTTGCATAGTTGATGGTTATCCGTCGTTCGCCTCGTTCGATGAACACGACGAAGCCAACAACGGCAAGGGCGAATACGCCGATCAGCAACAAAATTGCAAGATTGACTTCGCCTTGTCGGGCTGCTTCAACGCCTTGTCCAATGGCCGCAGGAAAGCCGGACACAATTCCAGCGAATATCAATAGTGAAATTCCATTGCCCACCCCGTGCTCGGTGATCTTCTCGCCGAGCCACATCATGAACAACGCGCCTGTAACCAAAGTTACAACGGAAATGAAGAAAAAGCCAAATCCGGGGTCGAAAGGCAGTCCTTGAGCCACCAGCGTGCCCGTCAGCGCTGTGCCCTGCACCAGGGAAATCAGCAAAGTGCCATAGCGGGTGTACTTGGTTATCTTTCGTCTACCAGCCTCACCTTCCTTGCGAAGCTGATTGAGAGCAGGGTACATCATCGTTACAAGATTCATGATGATGCTCGATGTAATGTAAGGCATGACACCCAATGCCAAGATGCTCATGCGTTCCAATGCGCCGCCTGAGAACATATTGAACAGATCGAGAATGCCTCCTTGATTCTGCTCAAACAACCTTTGCAATGCGTCAGGATTGATGCCTGGTACGGGAATGTGTGTACCTATGCGATACACAAGCAAGGCGAACAACACGAAGAACAGTCGTTTCCGCAGCTCCGACAGCCCCGTTTGAACTCCAGCCAATGCAGGCGCAGCAGTCGCCATCGCTTCGCTATTCCTCGACTCTTCCGCCCGCGGCCTCAATGGCATCGCGGGCTCCCTTGGTTACTTTCAGTCCTTTAACGACTATCGACCGACCAAGCTTGCCTGATTGAATGACTCTAACTCTCTTTACAGTTGATTTGATCAAGCCGGCTTGGCGCAGACTCTCCATGTTGGCCACTTCGCCCTCTATCAACTCCAACTCGTGCAGTCGGATCTCATCGGTGACCCTACCTATGCGCGACCTGAAACCGAAGGTGGGAATGCGTTGCTGCAGTGGCAGCTGACCGCCTTCAAATGACGCCGGCAACGAACTTCCGGACCGAGACTTCTGGCCCTTATTGCCACGTCCACAAGTCTTTCCCTGACCGGCCGCGATCCCCCGTCCCACGCGGCGCCGCTGTTTGCGGCTACCTGGAGGTGTGTGTAGCTCGTTGAGTCTCACGTGGACGCACCTTTTTTCACTTGGACCATATAGTTCACTTGATTGATCATTCCTCGAACTGACGGCGTATCCTCTACCTCTACCTCATGCCCAATCCTGCGTAGCCCAAGGCCACGGACGCAAGCTTTGTGCTTCTTGAGACTTCCAGACGGACTCTTGATCAGTTTGACGCTAAGCGTCTTTGCCTTCCTACTTGCCAAATCCGCGCACCTCAGCTTCCGACTTGTCGCGTTTCGCCGCGACCGCTCGTGGCGAGCGCATGTTGACCAACCCCTTGATCGTGGCACGAACCACGTTGGTAGGATTGGTTGAACCGTAACACTTGGCGAGCACGTCCCGGACACCAGCCGCCTCCAATACAGCCCTCATAGTGCCGCCCGCGATGATGCCTGTGCCTTCCGAAGCCGGTTGCATGAATATGCGCGAAGCCCCATGCTTCTCAACGATGGGATACCACAGGGTCACACCATTGAGTTCAATGTCAAACATGTTGCGACGGGCGACCTCGCCAGACTTTTCTATCGCTTGTACTCGCTCGCGCGCCTTGCCGCGACCAAACCCCACGCGACCGGCGCCGTCGCCAACAACAGTCAAGGCCGTATGCGAGATTTGGCGCCCTCCCTTGACCGTCTTTGCTACTCTCGACGAGGCAACAAGCTTCTCAACCAAGCCTTCCTGCTTGATCTCTTCCGCATAAGCCATCTAGAACTCCAATCCTCCTTCCCGAGCCGCCTCTGCCAACGCCTTGACACGACCGTGATATTTGTAGCCCGATCTGTCGAAGGCAACTTTCTTTACACCTGCTTCCGAAGCACGCGCGGCAATCAATGCGCCCACCCGCTTGGCCGCATCCACATTGCTGGTCGCGTCGCTGCGCAAGGTGCTATCCAGCGTCGATGCCTGTGTGAGTATTCGGTCTCCCTGCGCGTCGATGAGCTGCGCATACATGTGCTTGGATGTACGGTGCACCGTCAACCGAATCACATTCAGTTCGCGCATCTTCAATCTCGCTCTTCGAGCACGACGCAGGCGAGCCATTCGTTTGCTCTTCATGACAATTCAGACTATTTCTTCGACTCTTTCCGTTTAACGTATTCGCCGACATAACGCACGCCCTTCCCCTTGTAAGGTTCTGGTGGACGCTTGCTCCGTATGTTGGCTGCGACCTGCCCCACTAACTGTCTGTCAATGCCTGTAACAACGATCTCCGTTGCCGATGGCGTCTCAACGTCGATGCCGTCCGGAGGTAGGAACTCTACGGGATGCGAGTAGCCCAATTGCAGTACAAGCTTCTTGCCTTGAACTTGTGCCCTATATCCCACCCCTTGCAGCTGCAAACGTTTCTCCCACTTTTGAGTAACTCCCTTGATCATGTTGAGCAAAAGAGCTTGAAAAGTGCCAGTCATTGCTCGGGCTTGAGTAGTTGCGCCAACAGTACGAATCGAAACGACATCGCCATCTCGATTGGTGGCTACTCCTTCAGCAAGCGGCATCGCAAGCGCCCCATGCGGACCCTTGACGGACACATCGTGCTCGGATATTCGTACATCGACACCACTAGGTATTTCAACTGATCGTTCGGTTAGCCGCGACATTCCAATCTACCTCAAAAGACCGTGCAGAGCACCTCACCGCCCAGCCCTGCTCGGCGTGCGGCATGGTCGGTCATCAAGCCTTGATTCGTACTCATGATCGCAATGCCCAATCCACCATTGACTCTAGGCAGCTCTTGTCTCGTTCGATACACCCTAAGACCGGGACGACTCACGCGACGCAACTCTTCAATCACGGAGACTCCATCGAGATACTTGAGCTGCACTGTAAGTTGGGGCTTGTCCGTGCCCTCGACCGAATAGCCAAGTATGTAGCCTTCGTCCTCTAGCACCTTGCAGATTGCCAACTTCATCCTGGAACTTGGCATCGACACGGTCAGCATGGAGACCGCACAAGCGTTGCGAATGCGGGTCAAGAAGTCTGCTATGGGATCCTGCATGCTCATAGATCTACCAACTCGACTTCTTCAACCCAGGTACGTCGCCACGCATGGCAGCTTCTCGAAGTTTGTTTCTACCCAATCCAAACCTGCGGTACACGCCACGTGGTCGCCCGGTGATGCAACAGCGGCGACGCAACCGGATGGGGCTTGCGTTGCGTGGCAGCGCTTGAAGCTGCAATTGGGCATCCCACCTTTCCTCAGCAGACAGGGAACGGTCATTGATGACCGCCTTCAATCGTGCCCGCTTTTCGCGATATTTTGAGACCGCTTTTTCGCGCTTCTTCTCGCGTTCCAGTACAGACTGCTTCGCCAAACCTAACTCCTAAAGGGAAAATTGAAGGCTTGCAGCAGTGCCAAACCTTCAGCATCGTCGCGTGCGGTTGTCGTAATCGCCGCATCCAAACCGCGAATCGAATCGATTTCGTCGTAATTGATTTCTGGGAAAATGATTTGTTCGGTTATTCCTATGGAATAGTTGCCGCGGCCATCGAAGGCTCGTGGATTGAGACCGCGAAAGTCGCGCATACGCGGTATCGCAATTCCAATCAATCGTTCTACGAATTCGTACATGATCGTTCGCCGAAGCGTGACCATGCAGCCAATTGGATAGCCAGTTCGAATCTTGAATGCGGCTTCCGACTTTCTGGCACGGGTGATCTTGGGACGCTGCCCAGCGATCTTCATCAAGTCGTCAAACGCACTATCCAAGAGCTTGCGATCGCCCGCCGCCTGGCCAACTCCCATATTCAGGGTAACCTTGACGAGCTTGGGTACGCGCATCAGCGAGGAGTAGCCATACTCATCCATCAATTGAGGTCGAATCTCCTCTACGTACTTCTGTTGTAGATTGCTCATTGCCTAACAATCCTGTCTTCAGTCATCGATTCGCTCGCCCGTGGACCGGTAGAACCTAATCTTGTCGCCGTCTTCTTGTCGAATACCAACCTTGTCCGCCTTTTCCGTGTTGGGGTTGTAGATCGCCACGTTCGAGAGGTGCAACGGCGCTTCTTGCGCAATAATCCCCTGTCGGGCTCCAGGCTGCGTCGCACGAGTGTGTCTCTGCACCATATTGACTGTCGACACAATTACTCGTTCATTCCCCACAAAACGCACCACATCGCCAACTCGTCCTTTGTCCTTTCCAGCGAGAACTATGACCTGATCTTCCTTTCGAATGCGATTCACTATCAGAGGACCTCCGGTGCTAACGAAACAATTCGCATATATTGGCGTGTTCGGAGTTCACGCGTGACCGGACCAAAGATCCGAGTCCCTATGGGTTCCTGGCTCTCATTCACCAACACCGCCGCGTTTTGATCGAATCGAATGAGTGAACCGTCCTGGCGTCGCACCCCTTTGCGAGTTCGTACGACGACCGCTCGCATGATCTGACCCTTGCGAACTCTGCTGCGTGGAATGGCTTCCTTCACGGTCACACGAATGGTGTCTCCTATTCCCGCGTAGCGCCGTCGCGACCCACCCAGCACCTTAATGCACTGCACTCGCCTCGCACCGCTGTTGTCGGCAACATCAAGCATCGTCTCGGTTTGAATCACCGTTCTCTCCTCTCAAGCGCTCTCTTCCACAGCGGCGAGACGCCACGATTTGGTCTTGGACAACGGCCTGCATTCCTCGATCATGACTCGGTCGCCAATCTTGGCTTCGTTGTTTTCGTCGTGAACCTGCAATTTGGAGGACCTGCCAATTATTTTCTGATAGAGCGGATGACGCACGCGTCGATCAACACGAACTGCGATGGTCTTGTCCGATCTGTCGGCAACAACCACGCCGCTCAAAGTTCGTGTCAGCTTGGAGGCGGAATCACCCATTTTGCTTTTCCCGAATAATGGTCTTGATTCTGGCGATGTTTCGTCTGGATTGCGTCAGCAAATGCGTCTGCGGAAGCTGATCCGTCGCTCGCTGAAACCTCATGTTGAACTGCTCCTTAAGAGCCTTCTCCAATTCCTCGCTGAGTTCCTCGCCAGTCATTTCCCTGAGATCGCTTGCATCCATCAGACTGTCCTTCTGGCCACAACAGAAGTCGCGAATGGCAACTTGCTGGAGGCAAGCCTAAACGCTTGCCGAGCATCCTCTTCAGATACTCCTGCCACCTCGTACAACATTCGTCCCGGTTGTACTTGCGCTACCCAATACTCCACGGACCCCTTTCCTTTGCCCTGCCTCACTTCCAAAGGTTTCTTGGTAATCGGCTTGTCCGGAAATACACGAATCCAGACCTTGCCCCCTCTTCGCATCTGACGGGTCATCGCACGACGGGCCGCTTCAATTTGTCGAGCCGTCATTCGGCCTCGTCCAATCGCCTTTAGGCCATACTGCCCAAAACACACGCGGTTCGACCGCTGTGCCAAACCACGATTACGTCCCTTTTGCTGTTTTCTGAACTTAGTTCTTGTAGGCTGCAACATGTCAAAATCTAACGAGCAGAAGCAGTGGCTGGACCGCGGCTGTCTGCGCTTTCCGTTCCTTCAATGACCTCGCCCTTAAAAACCCATACCTTGACGCCAATCACGCCATAGGTCGTAAAGGACTCAGCAACGGCGTAATCTATGTCGGCCCTCAACGTATGAAGGGGCACCCGACCCTCTGAATAGGCTTCCGAACGGGCGAGTTCCTTGCCATCGAGCCGCCCCGAAACCCTAATCTTGACTCCTTCGGCACCTAAGCGCATGGCGTTCTGCAGTGCTCTACGCGCGGCCCTCCTAAACTGAACTCGACGTTCCAGCTGCTGTGCTACGTTGTGTGCAACCAGCAGCGCATCCAGTTCCGGCTTGCGAATTTCCTCGACGTTCACCACGACGGGGGCACCAACAAGCCTAGTCAACTCCCCACGCAACCTTTCGACGTCCGCGCCACGTTGTCCAATGACCATGCCTGGACGCGCAGTGTGGATCGTAATTCGAGCATCTTGCGATGGTCTCTCAATGTCGATTCGGCTTACGAACGCCTGCGCTAGCCTCTTGGAGAGAAAGTCGCGTATCTCCAAGTCGTTCTGCAAGTATTCGACATACTTCTCCTTTCCCGCATACCACACCGAAGTGTGGTCTCGTACGATGCCCAACCTAAATCCGTTAGGGTTTACCTTTTGACCCATAGTTTTCCTATAGTTTGTTGTCCTGTCAGGTGCTGTTTCCTAATCGTCCCGATTGTCAGATACCGTAACGGTGACATGGCTCATTCTCTTGATGATCCGCGACCCGCGTCCCCTAGCTCGTGCCCTATATCGCTTGAGTCGCTTGCCTTCGTTCACGTACACTTCCGCTACCTTGAGTTCATCGACATCGGCACCCCATTTCGTCTCTGCGTTGGACACGGCGGAATCCAACACTTTTCTAACCATTGGCGCACTCTTTTGGATGTCATACTCAAGAATGTCGAAAGCTTCGGCGACATTCTTGCCTCGGATCTGGTTCGCGACGAGCCGCACCTTCTGCGGCGAGACTCGCAAATGCTTGGATATGGCGTGTACTCTCATGACTCGTCTTCACACCCTATTCGCGAGTGGTCTTGCGATCCCCCGCGTGCCCTTTGAAAGTTCGGGTTGGAGCAAACTCGCCTAGCTTATGCCCCACCAGTTCTTCAGTTATGAAGACGGGGACATGCTGGCGCCCGTTGTGCACCATGATTGTCAAGCCCACCATCTCGGGCACGATCATGGATCTCCGGGACCAGGTACGTATCGGTCTTCGATCATTCGTCTCCTGCGCCCGCTCTACTTTCGTTAACAGGTGAGTGTCTACGAATGGGCCTTTGCGTAGTGCTCGCGGCATTGCTATCTTTCCTTGCCTCTTCTTCGAATGATCATAGCGTCGCTGGGCTTCTTGCGACGCGTGCGGTGCCCCTTCGTTGGAACTCCCGTTGGAGATACGGGATGCCGTCCTCCTGACGACTTGCCCTCCCCTCCGCCATGCGGGTGGTCCACAGGATTCATGGCAACACCTCTTACCGTAGGTCGGCGCCCACGCCATCGGTTAGCGCCGGCTTTGCCAAGAGATCTCAAATTGTGCTCGCTGTTGCCGACTTCGCCCAGCACAGCTTTGCACTCGCTGAGTACACGACGCATTTCACCAGAGCGCAACCGCAAGGTGGCATGTGCACCCTCCCTCGCAAGCAACTTAACGGAAGTACCGGCACTTCGTGCCAATTGTGCGCCTTTCCCAGGTTTGAGCTCCACACAATGGATCAGGCTGCCAAGCGGAATGTTGCGCATGGGCATGGCGTTGCCAGCTCTTATTGGCGCAGTGGACCCTGATCTCACCTCGTCGCCGACTCTCAGACCCCGAGGGGCTATGATGTATCGTCGTTCGCCATCGCGATACTTCAATAGCGCGATGTTTGAACTTCGATTCGGGTCGTACTCCAATCTTTCGACAATTGCGGGAATGCCATCCTTGTCTCGCTTGAAGTCGATTAGGCGATAGTGCCTCTTGTGACCTCCTCCCCGATGGCGAGTGGTAATGCGGCCCTTGTTGTTGCGTCCGGCTTTCTTGGACATGGGCTCGACAAGCGGCTTGTAGGGCGAACCCTTGTGCAAGGAATCGTCGACAACGCGTGCGACAAATCGTCGACCTGCCGATGTCGGCTTTGCTCTCACCACAGCCATCAGCTAATTTCCAAAGTAAAGTCAATCCGATCATCGGCCTTCAGTCGAACATAAGCTTTTTTCCAGTGCTTTTGCCGACCTTCCGAAATCGCGCGCGTCAAGCGTCGCGTTCGCTTTCCCTTGACCCGCAAAGTAGTCACGTTTTCGACTCTAACGTCATAAATGCGCTCTACAGCTTGTTTGATCTCCTTCTTCGTCGCACTCATATCGACCTTGAATGCGTATTGATTCGATTCGTCGCCAATGTCCGTCACTTTCTCAGTGACATGAGGTCCGTGCAAAATACTGTATAGACGTTCAATATTCATGACAGTTTTTCCTCCAACTGACGCAATATCTGCGCATCCACAAGAACCTTGTCGGAATTGAGCAGATCGACAGGGTTTACTCGTGAAGGAGAAAGTACTGAAACGTGCTTGAGATTGGATGCTGCCCGCTGTAGGTTCTCTGAAGGGTTGGAGAGGATGATTAGGCAGTTGGAAATGTCGAGGGTGCTGAGGGAGTTCTTGAGATTGGAGGTCTTGGGGGAGTCGATGTCAAATTCCGATGTCGCGACTAGTCGTTGCTGACGAACAAGCTCGGACAAGATGCAACACATGGCTCTCCGATACATCTTGCGGTTCACCTTTTGGTAACGCTTCGTCGGTCGTGCCGCAAAGGTAACACCGCCGCCCCGCCAAATTGGACTTCGAGACGTTCCTGCTCGGGCGCGACCGGTGCCCTTCTGGCGCCATGGTTTGTGACCCCCGCCCTGAACGTCCGATCTCGACTTGTGAGCCTTGGTGCCTTTATGTCCGTTGGATAGATAGGCCTGGACTACCTGACTGACAAGTGCACGATTGAATTCAGCCGAAAAGACCGAATCGCTGAGTGCTATGGTCTCGCCACCTGTCAGCGCGATGTCCAAGTTCAATTCTCCTGAGTTTCGGGAGAAGCCGACGGCTTCCCAGCCTTGACCGATGGACGCACAACGACGCTGCCGCCGGTTGGACCGGGTATTGCGCCTTTAATGAGGATCAGGTTCCGATCGGGAATGAGCCTTACAACCTCCAAGTTCTGGACTGTCTTCTGCACGTTCCCCATTTGTCCAGCCATCTTCTTGCCCTTGAACACCTTCCCCGGCGTTTGACATTGCCCAATGGAACCGGGTGCACGATGTGCCAGCGAATTTCCGTGGGACATGTCCTGACGTTGGAAATTCCACCTCTTGATGACGCCTGCAAATCCTTTGCCTTTCGACACCCCAGTAACGTCCACAGCTTGTCCTTCGAAGAACTGTTCCACAGATAGCTCATCTCCGGGTTTCAGATCTCGTTCCTCATCGGCGACAGCTTCTCCGTCCAGTCTGAATTCACGAACGCAGGTTCCCGGAGAAACTTCGCTCTTGCCAAAATGTCCTTGCATCGGTTTAGACACGTGCTTGGCGTTCGTCTCGCCGTGCACAACCTGTACGGCCTGGTAGCGATCGGATTCCAACGACTTGATCTGTACCACTCTGTTTGGTTCAGCATGAACAACAGTCACGGGAACCGAAGGACCATCGGTCTCAAATACCCTGGTCATTCCACTCTTTACGCCTATGATTCCGATCGTCATGTCTTGCTTGTTCAATACACCTTCAACACATACAAAAGGGTTATAGGAACCCCTGTCCCTCTCATATGACAAATAGGTTTCAAACGATGCGACGCAAATGCGCCGCGATTCGATACCGGGCCTCAACTGTACGGAAAGCGTCCCATTGGACGCAATTTCAGTCTAACCTCGGTGTTCTTTACTTGGTATCAATCTTTAGGTCTACGTCCACTCCTGCAGCGAGCTCGAGTTTCATCAATGCATCTATCGTCCGCTCCGGAGGATCGACGATATACATCAAACGCTTATGCGTTCGAATTTCATACTGGTCTCGAGCATCCTTGTTCACATGTGGCGAAATCAAAACGGTATACCGCTCGAACTTCGTAGGCAACGGAATGGGACCGAGCACACGTGCACCGGTCTGCTTTGTTGCCGACATAATTTCCTCGGCAGACTGATCGATCAGCCGATGATCGTATGCCTTCAGGCGTATTTGTATCCTGTTCTCTTCGGCCACCAAGCCATCCGCCACAATTGCTAAAACCTGGGACGTAGCATCGAGCACTTGAACGCATTCTTGCGAATAAGCGCTCAGTCCCAGCAAAGGGATGAGGATTGTACTAATCCCTTCCGCTTGTGTAAACCTTTTCTACACGATCAGGTCGAAATTGTCGCAGTTAAGGCCCTATGGGCGTGCAATTCGTTGAGTATTCGACGCCATGCCGCCTTCGACACCCGCTAAGTTGCGACATCGAGGCTTCACGAAGACGGCGTGCAGTAGCTTCGGCAAGGCGCACTGCCGAGAGCTTATTGGCTTCAGTGCTTCGAAGCAGGATTTATCCTCGATTGTCCCCTAAGGGATGGCAGACTACCCTTCCAAGACTCGCCTAATCGAACTTGGTCTTTAATCGAAGCTACGCTTGCGCACTCTCCAAGATGTGTATCCCGCAAGCACTTCCCAATCCAATGACGTGAGTCAATCCAATGCGTGCGTTTTCGACCTGCCGTTGTCCAGCTTCACCTCTGAGGTGCGTCGACACTTCATAGATGTTTGCAATCCCGGTAGCGCCGAGAGGGTGTCCTTTAGAAAGCAGTCCTCCAGAAACATTGACGGGTACTCGTCCGCCTAGTTCCACATCGCCGTCATCAATCAGACGACCTGCTTCCCCATCGTCGCAGAGGCCCAAATTCTCGTAATGCAGAATTTCTGCCGTAGCAAAACAATCGTGAAGTTCGACCAGATCAATGTCTTCGGGACCCACGCCAGCCATTTCGTAGGCTGCCTTGGATGCTTTGCGTGTGCACGTGTTGACATCAGGCATCACAAGATCTCGTTCCTGCCAGGGGTCCGACGTCAGCACCGACGCGCGCACCTTCACGGCCCTTGACATCAATCCAAGCTCTCTCGCCTTGGACTCCGACGCAATCACCGCAGCCGCTGCGCCATCGACGTTGACTGAACACATCAGCTTGGTATTGGGGTAAGAAATCATTTCCGAATTCATTACGGTCTCCAACGGCGTCTCGATCTGGTACATCGCCTTTGGATTCATGGTTGAGTGATGGTGGTTCTTCACACTGACTTTAGCGAACTGCTCAAACGTAGTTCCGTATTGTCGAGTATGCTCCAATCCGGCTTCAGCAAAGACCGAGGGCATGGTTCCTGAACCCAGCAGGCCTTCCTTGGAGATCCCTCGAGATCCGCCCCCACCAAGTAGGCCTCTTCCCATCTGTTCCACGCCGACAGCCAATACGAGATCGTAGAGTTCAGCCTTTACCGAGGTCCAAGCTTCACGGAAAGCTGTCGCACCCGTAGCGCATGCATTGGCTACGTTCACAACGGGAATGCCCGTTTGTCCAATCTGCTGCAGAACGCGTTGTCCGACCATGCCTCCGGCTTGGTTCAGATTGCCACAATACAGCGCTTGCATGTCCTGTATTGTCAATCCCGCGTCGTCAAGAGCGAGCAGTGCTGCTTCCGCACCCAACTGGGGAACGCTTTTCTCTGGAAAGCGGCCGAATTTAATCATGTCGACGCCAACGATGTATGCGTCCATATTGATCCTCCTAATGTGATCCGTTTACAGGTCGAAAGAAGAAAGCAATGTAACTATTGCCTTCGCTGTCCTTGCGACCCAAGGCGTCGCCAAACACTATCTCCACGGGCATATCAAACTCAATCGCACTCGGATCAGGTTCGACATCTATGAGATTTCCTTTCAACGTTCCTCCTCCATTCACATCGACGATCGCCGATATGTAAGGCACATCGACGCCGGGAAACGACCGGTGAACTATGGAGTAGGCATACAACTTGCCCTGATTCCCAAGGCGAAATGGTTTCATACTGTCGCGTGCGCCACACTTGGAGCAGTGATCGCGGGACCCAATAAAAACTGCACCGCAGTTCTGGCACCGATGTCCCTCTAGGAACGGTTCACCACTCTCCGAGAGCTTCAGGTAGTCGACAACGGGCAACGGTGATTCAGACAATGTTCAACCCTGTTTTGCGATACGCGCATTTAAGTATACGTGCATGGACCTGCAAGCGTTCTGTTCGATGATTCAAGAAGAGGAATCCACAAGCGTTGCTCTGGGAGGATCAATTAGCACGAGGTTGTGGCCGACGGAAACGACAATTCGTCCATCGGACAACCTTAACGCCGCACGTGAAGGCGCTTGAATCAACTTGATCAGACGCGCGTGACCTCCATCCTCCAGGTCGAATACGCCAGTGACCTCTTCGCATCGAGATTTCTCGTAACAGTTCTCCCACGTGCCACTTACAACTGCTATGGTTCTCGCACATTCGTCCAACCTACTTCCAGCACTAGCCTCTTCGCACTGGGCATCGGGAAATCGAAACCAGCCTATGACGTTGGAGAACCCCTCTACGTCGACTAACCCACTCAAGTCCCATGAATCGATTGTTTCGTTTGTGTCGTTGTCGGTCAATACGAGCCGGTTGAATGTACCGTCCACACCTACAGTGAACTCCGCGTCGCTATTCGATCTTTGGGGGTGCCAAACACAATTCCGAGTGCTCCCGCCACGCATCCCCCATAGGACCCTCGATCCCGTGTCGCAAGTTGCGTAGGCGTTACGCCACCAATTGCGGCTTGCGTAAGCGTATTCTCCCCTCACCTCTTCACGTTGAAGTGCGCTTGAGGGCTTGTCAATTCGATTGGCAACTAACGTTTCAACCAATTCGACTTGTGTGCCAGCGCCAAATCTTTCGCCTGAGTCCACATCAAACCCAATCCAGGCAGGAGCCTGCCGCACAGAAGCGGCGAACAGATAATCTCGCATCGGTTCGACAAAGCGTTGCACTCGCAAGTCCGAGCAGTTCTTGCACGGCCACGTAAACGTAGGTTCAGCATTGCCCAGCGGCATTGCATGCACATCAAAGTTCATGCCGTGCAGCACTCCAAACATCCAACTTCCCCATTCGTAACCAGCGAACCATAGTCCGTCCGGTCCTTGAATGAGACCAAATCCGTAGTACTTGTGCTTGAATTCGTCCTTGCTTTCCAGATTGAAATCGTGATCGTAGATTGCTATTTGCCTGTCCGTGATCACAAGGAGACGGCCATCCTCGCGTTCAACGAGTAGCACATTCGTCGATTCGTTCGACCTACCAACTGGTTCAGTCTGATGGAATACCTTCAAATGCTCCACGTCCAATGATGTGGTCGAACTGATGCAACCAGACATCGAAAGCAAAGAGAACAGGACTATTGTGATGTGGAGCAGCAGTAAGAATCCATTCGTGAATCTGGCTTGAGCGTGCGCAACTCCCTCAACTGGATCTTGCAACGCCAATCTCTCAAATGCAAAAGAGCCTCGGCATGCTAGCAAGCCGAGGCTCTTGTACCAATGAAAGTGCTTTCGGGGATTACTCAATAATGCTGGTAACAACTCCCGCGCCGACAGTTCTGCCGCCTTCCCTGATGGCGAAGCGCAATCCCTCGTCCATGGCGATCGGACTGATCAGGTCCACATTCAGCTCGACGTTGTCGCCCGGCATGACCATTTCTACACCCTCATTGAGCGTAACTTCGCCGGTTACGTCCGTCGTTCGAAAATAGAACTGAGGCCGATAGTGACTTTGGAATGGAGAATGCCTACCGCCTTCGTCCTTCGACAGCACATAGACTTGAGCCGAGAACTTCGTGTGTGGCGTAATCGAACCTGGAATTGCTAGCACCTGGCCGCGTTCGACCTCCTGCCGCTTGACACCACGCAGCAACACGCCAATATTCTCGCCTGCACGACCCTCGTCGAGCAACTTGCGGAACATTTCAACGCCGGTACATGTCGTCGTCTGAGTATCTCGAATACCCACGATCTCAACTTCGTCGCCTACCTTGACCACTCCTCGGTCTACGCGACCCGTGACAACCGTGCCTCGCCCGGATATCGAGAATACGTCCTCGATGGGCATTAGGAAGGGCGCATCGATGGGTCGCTCTGGCTCTGGGATGAAGTCGTCCAACCGCTCGATGAGTTCACGTACGCTACCTGCTGCATCGTCGCCGGTGTCACCTTCCATTGCCTTCAGCGCACTGCCAACGACAATCGGAGAATCGGGATCGAATTCGTAGGACTCCAGCAATTCCTGAATGTCCATCGTGACCAACTCAACGAAATCGTCTCGCTCGTCGTCATCCAGCATGTCTACCTTGTTCAAGTAGACAATGATCCGGGGTACTCCCACTTGTCGCGCAAGCAGAATATGCTCTCGGGTTTGAGGCATCGGGCCGTCGACGGCTGACACGACAAGGATCGCGCCGTCCATCTGGGCAGCACCAGTGATCATGTTCTTTACGTAGTCCGCGTGCCCTGGACAGTCCACGTGGGCATAATGCCGGTTGGCCGACTCGTACTCCACGTGCGTTGTAGCGATCGTGATCCCGCGCTCTCTTTCTTCGGGCGCATTGTCGATCTCGTCGAAATTTTTGATGTCGCCCGTGCCAATGTCAGCGGCACAAATCATCGTCATGGCGGCCGTCAATGTCGTCTTGCCATGGTCCACGTGACCGATCGTCCCTACGTTCACGTGTGGCTTGGTACGCTCAAACTTCTCCTTAGCCATTGGTTAATTCTCCATACAGTTTCACTTATCCGATGCGGGCACGCATCGGGTTACTTCACAGCGTTCAGCTATCGAGCCCTGATCGCCTCCGCGATGTTCTCCGGGACCTCTTCGTATCTGTCGAACTCCATCGTGAAGGTCGCACGGCCTTGCGTCGCTGATCGCAAATCGGTCGCGTAGCCAAACATCTCGCCAAGAGGTATCGAAGCGTGCACAATTTTACCCGCCGGATTCTCATCCATGCCTTCAATCATGCCTCGCCTGCGATTCAAGTCGCCTACAACGTCTCCAAGAAAGTTCTCTGGTGTGACCACTTCAACCGACATTACCGGTTCCAAAAGGACCGGATCAGCTTGCTTGGCGCCTTCACGCATCGCTGTGGATCCGGCAATCTTGAAGGCGATTTCACTTGAGTCGACCTCATGGAACGAGCCATCGTAGAGCGTAGCCTTGACGTTGATTAGGGGAAATCCCGCAAGCACGCCATTCGTCATCTGTTCCTGAATCCCGCGATTTACAGCTGGGATGTACTCGCGAGGAATGGCTCCACCTACGATCTGATCAATGAACTCGTAGCTTTCCTTGCCATTCTCCATCGGCTCGAATCGAACGGCGACATGTGCGAATTGACCGCGTCCGCCTGTTTGTCGAACGTGTCGAGCTTCCATTTCAACCGTCGAGCGGATTGTCTCTCGGTAAGCCACCTGCGGCTTGCCGACGTTGGCTTCAACACTGAACTCGCGCCGCATCCGATCAATGATGATGTCCAGATGTAGCTCACCCATCCCCGCGATGATCGTTTGACCCGTTTCTTCGTCAGTTCGCACCCGAAATGACGGATCCTCCTGCGCAAGCTTGCTCAGGGCTATCGTCAACTTCTCTTGATCCGCAACCGACCGAGGTTCGACAGCTACGTGGATCACAGGTTCGGGGAACACCATTCGTTCCAAAGTGACCACGTCCTTTTCACTGCAGAGAGTGTCCCCAGTCGTAACGTCCTTCAATCCAACTGCGGCTGCAATGTCGCCTGCGAAAACCTCGCTAATCTCCTTACGACTATTTGCATGCATCTGAACCATGCGGCCCAACCTTTCTCGGCGCGATCTCGTTGCGTTGTAGATGCGATCACCCGTAGCGAGCCGACCGGAGTACATTCGAAAGAACGTAAGAGTTCCCACATAGGGGTCGGTGGCGATCTTGAAAGCCAACGCTGAGAACGGTTCGTCGTCGCTGGACTTCCGCACGGTCGGAGTTGAGCCGTCCGCGCCTACACCTTCAATGGCAGAGACTTCATTCGGGGCAGGCAAGTAGTCGACCACTGCATCCAGCATTGGCTGAACACCCTTGTTCCGAAAGGCCGTGCCACAAAGCGCAGGCACAATCTCGTTGGCCAATGTGCGTTGACGCAAACCGCTCTTGATCTCGTCCTCTGTGAGAGTCTCTCCCTCCAGATATTTTTCCATCAGCTCCTCGCTTGACTCAGCAACTTGCTCAATCAGCGAGTCGCGAAGCTCGTTGGCTTGATCGACCAGGGACTCTGGCACTTCCTTGCAGATGGTGTTGACGCCAAGATCCGACATGTCCCAGTAGAGAGCTTTCATGGTTACCAAATCGACAATGCCGCTAAAGTTTTCCTCTGCGCCTATCGCCAGCTGAATGGGTACGGGATTTGCTCCTAAACGCTCCTGGATCTGGTCAACAACCCTCAGAAAGTCTGCACCCGCTCGATCCATCTTGTTGACAAATACGATGCGAGGTACCCCGTATCTGTCTGCCTGTCTCCAAACAGTCTCGGATTGTGGCTCGACGCCCGCAGTTCCGCAAAAAACGACAACTGCGCCATCAAGAACCCGCAGACTCCGCTCAACTTCTATCGTGAAATCCACATGTCCGGGCGTGTCGATGATGTTGACGCGATGTTCGGGAAATTGACTCGACGTTCCCGACCAAAAGCAAGTAGTGGCAGCGGACGTGATCGTAATCCCGCGCTCCTGCTCCTGCTCCATCCAGTCCATGACGGCCGCACCATCGTGCACCTCACCCATCTTGTGAGAAATTCCGGTGTAGAACAGCACGCGCTCGGTCGTTGTCGTCTTTCCAGCGTCAACGTGAGCAACTATGCCTATGTTCCTGTAGCGACCAATTGGCGTGCTACGAGCCATTCCTCTACTCCATGCAAGAATTCAAACGAACGCCAATAATCGTCCGTTGGCTACGGGCTATTCGTCGTCTGTCGTTCTAATAGCGATAGTGTGCAAAGGCTCTGTTGGCCTCTGCTTGACGATGGACGTCAGTACGTTTTCTAATTGCTGCACCGCGACCGTTGGCGGCGTCGACCAGTTCACCAGCCAAGCGAGATGCCATCGTCTTTTCGCCACGTGCACGCGCCGAATCAACAATCCAACGCATGGCCAAAGCAGTCCGTCGCGATGGACGCACCTCGACGGGAACCGGCAAATTGGAACTTCCTACACGACGCGACTTCACTTCCAGAGTCGGCGCGACCTCCTCCAAGGCCTTGTCGAAAATTTCAACCGGGTCGGTGTGTTCACGATTCTCAACAATTTCCAATGCACCATAGACGATGCGTTCTGCAACCGACTTCTTCCCGTTGACCATCACATGGTTGACGAACTTCGCTACCATCTCGTTGTGGTACTTGGGGTCGGGCAATATCACCCGCTTGGTACTGACACGTCTACGCGACATTCTGCCGAATACTCCTATCCAATACTAATTTGGACGTTTAGTTCCATACTTCGATCGGCCTTGGCGTCGATCTTCTACACCGGTTGCGTCGAGCGTTCCCCGAATGGTGTGGTAGCGCACGCCCGGCAGGTCCTTCACTCGGCCACCTCGAATCAACACGGTGCTATGTTCCTGCAGGGTATGGCGCTCCCCAGGGATGTAGGCATTGACCTCGTAGCCGTTCATGAGTCGTACGCGACACACCTTGCGCATAGCCGAATTCGGCTTTCTCGGCGTGGTCGTATAGACGCGAATGCATACACCGCGCTTTTGCGGATTCCCCTCCAACGCAATGGAGGGACTCTTCTTTACCTTTCGCTTCCGCGGCTTGCGTATGAGTTGATTGATGGTCGTCAAGGACTTGCCCTCTTCGTTTATGTGCCCTTAGGCATTCACATCATGCGTTGGGCGCGGAATTGTATTTGCTCCGCGCCCTTGTCGCAAGTGCTGTTCAGTATGAGTTTCGCTATTCCCGATCCTGCTCCGAAAGCATCTCCGCCAGTGAGCGTTCAATTTCCTCGGGCGTGGCTTCGCGGATTTTCGCCTCTCGAACCGTAAGCTCCTCGGCGCGGCGCTGCTTGCGGTTCCGGTGATAGGACAATCCCGTTCCGGCTGGAATCAACCGTCCCACTACAACGTTTTCCTTCAAGCCGCGCAATGCGTCTCGTTTGCCAGTAACGGCCGCTTCGGTGAGCACACGCGTGGTCTCTTGGAACGAAGCTGCCGAAATGAACGAATCGGTGGCTAACGATCCACGTGTTATGCCGAGCAGCACTCTATTGAACTTGATCGGTTCCTTGCCGTCTTCGGCTAGCCTCTTGTTTTCCTCAACGATCTCCGAGTGCTCCACTTGCTCGCCTCGTACAAAGGTCGAGTCTCCGCTCGACACAATCTCCGCCTTGCGCAGCATTTGGCGCACGATCACTTCGATGTGCTTGTCGTTGATGACGACTCCCTGCAAGCGGTATACATCCTGTATGCCATTGATGATGTACTCAGCGAGTTCGGCTATGCCTCGCAATCGCAGAATGTCGTGCGGATCGTATGCTCCGTCGCATATCACGTCGCCCTTTGTGACTTCCTCACCGGCAACCACGGTTATGTTGCGAGTCTTTGGAATGAGCATCTCCACTGGATCCGACGGCTCGGAATCTTCCGCATGCTTGGGCTCTATGATGAGTCGGACCTTGGTTAGCGTGTCCTTGCCCAGGGCCACCGTGCCCGATGCCTCTGCAAGAACCGCGTTCTCCTTGGGCCGGCGAGCTTCAAATAGCTCTATGACCCGCGGCAGTCCGCCAACAATGTCGTCGGTCTTCTTGCTTTCCTGCGGAACCTTGGCCACTACCTCGCCTTCTTTGACACGTGCTCCAGACTCAAGCAGCACGCTGGCTCCGCCGGGTAACGAGAAATGAACCAGCACCTCGGAACTCTTGGCTTTAGTCTTGGTAACAGCGATTCCAGGTCGCAGCTGCAGTCCGGCCTCGGGTCGCTCCGAGTCAGGGATCACGCTCAGAATCGAGAGACCCGTCTCTTCATCCACTTGGGTTCGAACGGATCGCCCTTCTTCCATTTCGACATACGTCGCGTAGCCATTTACTTCCGAGACGATGGGGTGATAGTGGGGATCCCACGTAGCAATTACTTGTCCGGCGTCAACGGTGTCGCCGTCTTCTACGGTCAGCGTTGCACCGTAAGGCAAGGGATATCGCTCCCTCTCGCGACCGCTCTCATCAAAGATCTCGACCTTGCCAGATCGCGTGACGGCAACTGAGTTGCCCTCTGCGTTCCTGACGCGATTGAAATTGCGGAAACGCACAATCCCGCCGTTCTTCACCTGCACGCTGTCGTCCGCAGTTGCCCGAGATGCCGCACCTCCTATATGGAACGTGCGCAGAGTCAACTGTGTGCCAGGTTCGCCGATCGATTGCGCCGCAATGACGCCGACGGCTTCCCCTACATTGACCAGCTGGCCACGTGCCAAGTCTCGCCCATAGCATTTGGCGCACAATCCATACCTAGTCTCGCATGTGATGGGAGACCGCACATAGATTTCATCGATGCCAAGGGTTTCAATGACATCAACCCACTCCTCGTCGACCATGGTGCCCGACTTAATGACGACTTCGCCGTCGTCATTGAGGATGTCTCGAGCGAGAACACGACCCAAAACGCGTACGGACAACGGTTCAACAACTTCAACGCCTTCGATTTGTGCGGTGACTCGCAGGCCGTGCTCAGTCCCACAATCGTATTCGGTAATCACGAGGTCTTGCGACACATCCACCAACCGTCGCGTCAAGTAGCCGGCATTTGCGGTCTTGAGCGCGGTGTCAGCCAGTCCCTTTCGCGAACCGTGCGTCGATATGAAGTACTCGTTGACCGTCAGACCTTCGCGGAAGTTGGAAATGATTGGAGTCTCGATGATCGTCCCATCCGGACGGGCCATCAATCCCCGCATTCCTGCCAGCTGCCGAATCTGTGCGGGTGAGCCTCTCGCCTTCGAATCTGCGTATATGTACACGGAGTTGAACGAGTCCTGTTCCTCCTCATCTCCTTCACGATTCGTCACGCGTTCCTTGGATATGCCGTCCATCATTCGCCCACCGATGAGTTCGCTGGACCGTGTCCAAATGTCCACGGCCTTGTTGTACTTCTCCGTAGGCGACAGAAGGTTGTCGCGGAACTGGCGTTCAAGTTCTGTAATTTCCGTGAACGCTTCTCCAATGATCCCCGACTTCTCGTCCGGAATGACAAAGTCGTCCACTCCGATGGAGCATCCGGACAAAGTTGAATACTTGAACCCGGCGTACATCAGCTGATCAGCGAATACAACGGTCTCCTTCAGGCCTACACGGCGGTAGCAGACGTCCACGAGCTCGGAAATCGCGCTTCTCTTGAGCACTTTGTTTACATATGAATAGTTGAGACCCGGTGGCAGCAAATCGGCCAACATGGCCCGTCCGACCGTAGTGTCGACGACCTGAGTGTTCTGGTTGCCACTGGCGTCTGTCTCGGTCAGCCGCAGACGTATCCGCGCATGCAGGTCAACAACATCGTTGAAGTACGCTCGCTCCACCTCGGCGGTGTCAGCGAAGACCATGCCCTCGCCCTTGGCGTTGATGCGGTCGCGGGTCAAGTAGTACAGTCCAAGCACTACGTCCTGATTCGGAACGATGATCGGATCGCCGCTAGCGGGCGACAGAATGTTGTTGGTGGACATCATGAGTGCCCGTGCTTCCAATTGCGCTTCCAGCGTCAACGGCACGTGAACCGCCATCTGATCGCCGTCGAAGTCGGCGTTGTAGGCCACACAGACAAGGGGGTGCAGCTGAATTGCCTTGCCCTCTACCAGAACTGGCTCGAACGCCTGAATGCCCAGCCTATGCAACGTGGGGGCACGGTTGAGGAGCACAGGATGCTCCCGGATCACGTCTGCCAAAATGTCCCACACCTGCGGATGCTCTTCATCGACCATGCGCTTGGCGTGCTTTATGGTCTCGGCGAGCCCCTCGCGTTGCAGCTTGCCGAGAATGAAGGGCCGGAACAACTCCAGAGCCATCTTCTTGGGCAGGCCGCATTCATGTAGTTTCAGAGTTGGGCCAACCACGATCACAGATCGACCGGAGAAGTCGACGCGCTTGCCCAGCAAGTTCTGCCGGAATCTGCCTTGCTTCCCCTTGATCATGTCGGACAGCGACTTCAAGGGTCGCTTGTTGGATCCTGTTATTGCTCGACCACGACGTCCGTTGTCAAGGAGCGCGTCCACTGCTTCCTGCAACATGCGCATTTCGTTGTGGATGATGAGATCTGGCGCCCGCAGCTCGTTGAGCTTGCGGAGTCTATTGTTGCGATTGATCACGCGACGATACAAATCATTCAGATCCGATGTGGCAAACCTGCCGCCTTCCATTGGCACCAGGGGCCTCAGATCAGGCGGAAGCACCGGCAAATTGCGCAGAATCATCCAACTGGGCTTGTTACCCGACTTCAGAAACGCCTCGACGAGCTTGAGCCGCTTCGACAATTTCTTGATCTTTGACTCGGAATTGGTTTGATCAATCTCCTCGCGAAGGATCTCCGCCTCCGATTCCAAATCGATGCTCTCCAATATCTCAAGGATCGCTTCGGCACCCATCTTCGCTACGAAATCGTTGCCGTACTTCTCATAGGCTTCCGTGTATTCCTCTCCCGTCAGGAGCTGACACGTCTCCAATTCAGTACGACCCGGATCGATGACTATGTAGGAATCGAAGTACAAGACGCGCTCTATTTCCCGCAGCGTCATGTCCAACATCAATCCGATGCGCGAAGGCAGCGACTTCAGAAACCAAATATGGGCAACCGGTGCAGCAAGCTCGATGTGTCCCATTCTCTCGCGGCGTACTTTCTTGGCGGTTACTTCCACGCCACATTTCTCGCAAACTACGCCCCGGTGCTTCATGCGCTTGTACTTGCCGCACAAGCATTCGTTATCCTTCATCGGACCGAAAATCTTGGCGCAGAACAATCCGTCGCGTTCCGGTTTCAACGTTCGATAGTTGATGGTTTCCGGCTTCTTAACCTCCCCATGCGACCATGAACGAACCAGCTCCGGCGACGCCAGGCCAATTTGAAGCGAATCAAAGTCCTCTACGGAGGAAGTGTTCAGTCTTCGATATCTAAAGAAATCCACCATGTCTTTCCTCCCCTTAGTCCGACCCAAACGACAAGTCAATTCCCAAGGACTTGACCTCTCGCGACAATACGTTGAAGGACTCCGGCATGCCAGGCTCAATCCGATAGTCGCCATCCACGATGTTCTTGAAGATCTTCGCCCGACCTTCGACATCGTCCGACTTCACGGTGAGCATTTCCTGCAACGTGTAGGCAGCACCGTATGCCTCCAGAGCCCACACCTCCATCTCTCCAAAGCGCTGGCCTCCCAACTGCGCCTTGCCGCCAAGGGGTTGTTGAGTGACAAGACTGTAGGATCCTGTAGAGCGGGCATGCATTTTCTCGTCAACCAAGTGATTGAGCTTGAGCATGTACATGTACCCCATGGTTACTGGACGGTCGAACCTTCGACCAGTTCGCCCATCGTAGAGATAGGTTTGCCCGCTCTCGGGCAAACCGGCTAGACTCAGCAGCTTCTTGATGTCTGTTTCACGTGCACCGTCGAATACAGGAGTCGAAACGGGAATCCCGTTGCTGTAGGCCTTCGCCAATTCCAGCAACTCCGAATCCTTGAGTGAATTCAAACTTACGGGCTTGCCTTCCATCTGGTCATACACGCTCTCCAGATAGCTGCGTACTTCCTCCACCTTGGATTGCTTTTCGATCAATTGGGACAATTGGTCGCCAATCCCTTTAGCCGCCCAGCCCAAATGTGTTTCGAGCACCTGTCCAATGTTCATCCTCGAGGGCACACCTAACGGATTGAGCACGATGTCTACGGGCTCGCCATGTTCATCGTAGGGCATGTCTTCCACTGGCATGACTACTGAAATCACGCCCTTGTTGCCATGCCTGCCCGCCATCTTGTCCCCTGGCTGAATGCGGCGTTTCGTTGCAACATATACCTTGACATGCTTGAGTACGCCCGGCGCCAAATCGTGTGGACGCGTGATCTTCTTTTCTTCTCGTTCGAACTCTCGGTCAAGTTCCTGCTTCCGATCGTCAAGTGTCTTGAACGTCATTTCGATCGTTCGATTGAGGTCATCGTCCTCGACGCGAATGTTGCGCCATTCGGAACGGTCCAGCTTTCTCAGGTACGCTGTCGTTAGCTTTTCCTTCGCCTTTAGTTCAGGAGCCTGCGTAACGACCTTTCCACGCAACGAATTCAACAACTGTTCATAAGTCGCATTTTCGAAAATACGATATTGATCATTGAGATCTTGGCGAATCGAATTGAGTTCGTCTTCTTCGATCGCCTTGGTTCGCTCGTCCTTTTCCTTGCCTTCGCGAGTGAAGATTCGAACGTCGACGACCGTTCCTTGCACGTCGGACTTGACACGTAATGAAGTGTCCTTGACATCAGAAGCCTTCTCGCCAAATATCGCACGAAGTAGCTTTTCTTCAGGACTTAGCTGCGTCTCTCCCTTGGGTGTCACCTTGCCGACGAGAATGTCGCCAGCCGCGACTTCAGCACCGATGTAGACAATCCCGGATCCGTCCAGTTTGGACAGAGCGGATTCGCTTACATTGGGAATGTCAGCCGTAATCTCCTCAGGACCCATCTTGGTTTCACGCGCGGTGCATTCAAGCTCCTTGATGTGCACGCTGGTGAAACGGTCTTCACGAACGATCCGTTCGGATATGAGGATCGAGTCCTCGTAGTTGTAGCCGTTCCACACCATGAACGCTATGCGTATGTTTTGTCCCAGCGCGAGTTCGCCCAAGTCAATGGACGGACCGTCAGCGAGAATGTCGCCAGCTTGAATCCGATCTCCAGGCTTCACAATGGGACGCTGATTGATGCACGTGTCCTGATTGGATCGCGTGAACTTGGTCAGGTTGTAGATGTCAATGCCAGCGTCGTCTTCCGACCGTTGTGCCAAGGATGTGCGGACAACGACTCTGCGAGCGTCCACCAACTCAACGACCCCGGCGCGTTCGGCAATAATGCAGGTGCCCGAATCGCGAGCTACCTGTCTTTCAATCCCCGTGCCGACCAACGGCGCCTCCGTACTGATGGTCGGAACCGCCTGACGTTGCATGTTGGATCCCATCAATCCTCGATTTGCTTCGTCGTGCTCAAGGAAGGGGATCAGCGCAGCGGAGATCGAGACGATCTGCTTGGGCGAAACGTCCATGTACTGCACGTCTCGCGGGTCTGCTTTAGTGAATTCATTGTTGAATCGCACATCTACGATCTCATCGACGAACTCTCCCTTGTCGCTCAGATTGGAACTTGCTGGAGCGATGCGATACGCGCTCTCGTCGATGGCAGATAGATATTCAATCTGCTTGGATACTTTCCCGTTCAAGACCTTGCGATAGGGCGTTTCAATAAAACCGTAGTCATTGATTCGCGCATAGGTTGCAATACTGTTGATCAGACCAATAGTTGGTCCTTCCGGAGTTTCGATGGGGCAAATGCGCCCATAGTGCGTGGGGTGCACATCGCGAACTTCAAAGCCTGCATGCTCACGCGTAAGACCTCCCGGACCCAATGCAGAAACTCTTCGCTTGTTGGTTACTTCCGACAGTGGGTTGTCGTCGTCCATCATCTGCGACAGCTGATGCGATCCAAAGAATTCACGAACTGCCGAAACAATGGGCTTTGCATTGATCAAGTCTTGCGGCATGAGCCCCTCGCTCTCGGCAAGCGACAGCCTGTCGCGCACAGCGCGATCGACGCGGGAAAGACCTATTCGAAACTGATTTTCCGCCATTTCGCCTACTGAACGCACACGACGGTTGCCCAAGTTGTCGACGTCGTCTACCGAGCCGCGTCCTCCACGAATATCGATCAGCATCTTGAGCACAGCGATGATGTCGTCAGGATGCAGAATGTTCGAGTCCGCATTCTCCGATCGTTGCAGTCTCTTGTTGAATTTCATTCGGCCCACATCGGAGAGATCGTAGCGATCGGATTCAAAGAAAAGCCCTCTGAAAAAGCGCGAGCAGTTATCCTCGGTCAACGCCTCTCCTGGACGCATGACGTTGTAGATCTCGTAGAGCGAGCGCAATCGACTGGTCGCTTGATCCTTGCGCAACGTGTCAGACATGTAGGCGCGTTGATCTAGATCGTTTGTGTAAATGGTCGACAGGGATTCGACGCCTGAGTCCAGGACCGTGTCGACTAGCTCCTCCGTTAGCATTTCATTGCAGGCTACGATCACTTCACCAGTCTCAGGATCCACAACGTCCCGCGCGGCCGTCTTGTCGATCAGATATTGCTTGGGGACGTCGAGGTATTTCTTGCGAGACTCGCTCAACTGCCGTGCATGGCGCTGTGTAATTAAGTCGTCGGTTTTCGCAATTATTCGACCGCCCACTTCGATGTCGAACAATGCCCGTTCGCCCACGAGTCGGCTGGGAACAATCTCCCACCGTATCTTGCTGTTATTGCGAATTTGGAAGTCGTTGGTTTCGAAGAACGTCGCCAGAATGTTCTCGTCGGTGAAGTCATAGTCTTCATCGACATACCACATTGCACGGAGAAACTGCGTAACCGGCAGTTTCTTCTTTCGGTCAATGCGTGCGTAGATGTATTCCTTCTGCTCTTTTGACTCGTAGCCGAACTCAAAGTCGAGCCACGAACCCCGATAGGGAATCACACGGGCGTTGTACAGGAATCTTCCGGACGAATGTCCTTTGCCTTTGTCATGGCTGAACAGTACGCCTGGAGAACGGTGAAGCTGAGAAACCACGACGCGTTCTGAGCCGTTGATAATGAAGCTTCCCGATGGCGTCATCAGTGGAATGTCGCCGAGGAACACTTCTTGCTCCTTTACGAGCTTGATGTCATTCGTCTCTCGACTGTAGATGATCAGTCGCACGGTCATGTGCAGAGGTGCTGCATATGTCGTGCCGCGCGTGATGCAGTCCTTTACATCGAAACTCGGTCTATCAATTCGATAGTCGACGTATTCCAAGTACGCCGTCTGCGATGCGTTCTCTATAGGGAATACGGATTGGAACGCAGCGTGCAATCCAATCTCCTGCCGTTGCTTCGGGGGCACGTCCGCCTGCAGAAACTTTAGGTAGGAATCCCGTTGAATCGCAAGAAGATTGTGTAGTTCTATGGGGTCGGAAAGACGACTAAAGTCTTTGCGAATTCGTTTCTTTTCAGTGAATGAGTACGGCATCTAATTTTTCCATGCAGAAAGAGCGGATTGAGCTGATTCAATCCGCGGTGAATGAAGTGCTATTTCGTCCTTGACAGGACGAGATGGGGAAGGCCGCTGCAACCCTACTTTACTTCTACCGTTCCACCAGCATCCTCGATCTTTGATTTGATCTCGTCAGCTTCTTCCTTGGTTACTTGAGTCTTGACGTCGGAGGGCATTTCGTCAACGAGTGCTTTGGCTTCCTTCAGACCCAGTCCCGTGATTTCGCGGACAGCTTTGATCACGGTGAGTTTCTTTTCAGGTACACCTACAAGCCTGACATCGAACTCGGTTTGTTCGTCCTCTTGCGCACCGTCTGTACCGCCGTCGGCTCCAGCCGCGACAGTTACTGGAGCCGCCGCAGCAGCGGTAACTCCAAACTTCTGTTCCATCGCATCGACTAGCTCGACCACTTCCATGACCGACATGTCGGCGATGGCGTCGAGAATTTCGTCTTTTGATAGGCTCATGTGAGTTTCTCCTAAACTATATCGAAGTTGCTCAAATAGGCCGACGAAGCTAACCGTCGGCTTCTTTTGCTTGTCGCACGGCAACAAGTGTCCGTACGAATTTCGTTGGTACTGCTTGAATGGTCTGCGCAAACTTTGTTACAGGTCCGAGCATGACGGACATCAGTTTCGAGATCGCCTCATCCCTCGTCGGTAGTGCAGCCACTGCATTGAGGTCCTCGCCTGTACGCAAAGTACCTGCAATCGAGATCGCCCGAACATCCAATCCCACTCCGGTACCGCGAAGGGATTTGATGAGCCGGGCGCCCGCACCGGGGTCGTTGTTCGAGTAGGCCACCAACGTCGGTCCCTTGAACGATTCTCGAAGACATTCGTGCACCGTTCCCTCGAATGCCAAGCGGGCCAAGGTGTTGCGCACGACCTGGAGGTGAACTCCTGTCTCTCGTGCCTGCTTGCGCATTTCTGTTACCTGGGAAACGGACATTCCCCGATAGTCCGCAACAATGGCCGATATAGCGGCCTCCGCTGAAGCACGTGTGTCCTCAACGATTCGCTTCTTGTCTTCCAACGCAAGCGTCATTGGCTATCTCGCAACTGCTGTATTGAAGTCTTCAGACTTCTAACGATGATTGTTCTATTTGTACGCCTGGACCCATGGTCGACGAAAGGGTCACCTTCTTAAGGTAGGTACCCTTGGTGGATGCCGGCCTGGCCTTTCGAAGGTCGTCTAGAAGCGCAACAATGTTGTCTTTGATTTGATTCGCGTCTTGCCCGACTTGACCCACGCATCCGTGAATCACGCCGCCGCGGTCCGCGCGAAATTGAACCTGCCCCGACTTTGCGTTCTTGACCGCGCTAGCCATGTCGTTGGTAACTGTCCCCGACTTTGGGTTGGGCATGAGGCCTCGCGGACCCAGGATCCTTCCCAATGGTCCAAGAACACGCATACTGTCAGGCGTGGCCAAGACGACATCGAAATCGTAGTCTCCGGCTTTGACCTGTTCAGCCAAATCATCCAAACCGACAACGTCAGCTCCCGCCTCCTTCGCTGCGTCCGCTTGATCGCCTGACGCAAAAACTGCAACCTTGACTTCCTTTCCCACACCATGTGGCAACGTCGTCGATCCCCTAACCATCTGGTCCTGCTTGCGTGTGTCCAAGCCGAGGTTCACAGCAATATCCAAGGACTCCTTGAATTTCGTCTTCTGAGCTAGTTCTGTCAATATCTTTACGGCATCAACCACGTCGTAGTGCCGTGCTGGATCGATCTTCTCGTTTACGATTTTCTGTCGCCTAGTGAGTTTCGCCATGTTAGAGGCCCTCCACTTCGACGCCGGCGCTTCTCGCACTTCCTGCAAGCGTTCTAACGGCTGCATCCATATCTGCAGCGGTAAGATCCGGGTCCTTTATCTTGGCAATTTCTTCAAGTTGCAAGCGCGTCACTGTTCCAACTTTTTCGGTGTTCGGTGTTCCACTACCCTTCTCGATCTTGGCGGCCTTGCGAATGAGCACAGAGGCAGGAGGGCTTTTTGTAATGTAGGTGAAACTGCGGTCTGCATACACCGTGATGACGCAGGGAATCGGCAGCCCTGGCTCCACGTTTTGTGTTTGGGCATTGAACGACTTTGTAAACTCAACGATGTTTATTCCATGCTGACCAAGCGCTGGTCCTACCGGAGGCGCGGGTGTTGCCTGTCCTGCAGGAACCTGCAGCTTGATGTATGTCAGTACTTTCTTAGCCATGGATTACCAACGCGTCAGTAACCTACGTCAATCCGAGGACTGGCGCAGGGCACAGTGCGGATGCTATGTTTCGTTATCCTTTCTCGACTTGGGAGAAGTCAAGTTCAACTGGTGTGGAACGTCCAAAAATCGTGACCGACACAACAAGGCGACTCTTCTCGTAGTTGACTTCCTCGACGATGCCGTTGAAGTCTACAAACGGCCCATCAATTACGCGTACAAGTTCCCCCGCCCCAAACAGCGTCTTCGGGGTATCCTTGTCGTTGCCCTCCTTGACTCGGTCAAGTATTAGTTGAGCTTCTTCATCCGATATGGGAACCGGACTGCTTATTGTACCACCAACGAACCCTTTCACGCGCGGCGTCGATTTCACAATTTGCCAAGTATGCTCATTCATAGCCATGTGAACCAAGATGTAGCCTGGGAAAAACTTGCGTTCGCTTCGTCTTTTTTGACCACCGCGCATCTCGACGACCTCCTCCGACGGAACCAGAACTTCGCCGAAGTGATCTGTGTAGTCGGACATTTGAATACGTTCCTCGATCGCCTTGGCAATCTTCTTTTCGTACCCGGAATACGCGTTGACTACATACCAGTTTCTCTCAGGCGTGGACGTGGATGTTTCTTGTGCGGTTTCTACCATTCGATCACCTCAAAAGCATTTGCACGATCCAAGACAGGAAAGAGTCCAATCCCCACAAGATAAGCGCAAAGACCAGAATCAAGATCACGACAATGACTGTTGTCTGCAAGGTTTCTTGTCGAGTAGGCCAAATGACTCGACGGACTTCAGATCGCGCATCGCGCATCAATACCCAAAGATTGCGGCCCCGCTCCGTCTGAAAGAGAATAAATCCCGCCACGACGCCCATGCCCACCAGCGCAAGAGCACGGATATAGACTGGAACTGCGTCAAACCACCAGTTGCCCGCGATTCCTGCGATCACTATGGCCACCGCCGTGAACCATTTGACGCGATCAAACAACGATGTCTCGTTGCCCGGTTGTTTACCTGCTTGTGTTGCCACCTGCGACAAAGTCCTCAGAGAATGTATTTACGAAACTGGGTTGCTGTGATCGTTCGTTGGCAGGCCAGGAGGGCATCGAACCCCCAACCTGCGGTTTTGGAGACCGCCGCTC
>CAZNFX010000009.1:0-213282 GCA_964572845.1 uncultured Pseudomonadales bacterium
ACATACGATCAGGTTTGAATGCCACTATCGCAAGAAGCGTCTATTACCGGTTAGCTAGCGACCTGGTAGTTCAAGATGCCCGTGACAGGCTCGTGCTGTGGAGCTGCGGGGTAGAGTTTGTGTTAGGAAGGGCAAAGGAATCCGAATAGCAACCACAGGGATGTTGTTCCTAGGGCATGGCTTGGAAGTTAGTCCGAACAACCCAATCCTCACCAAAACAAATCTTGCAGCATTCTCTCCCGCTAGCACGTCTGCCCATATCATTAGAAAAATTGAGTAGGTTCAATTGTCCATGGTAGAAAGAAAAGACGGACAATTTCGCATGTCGTTGATGAACTGTTTGGACAACTAGCCCAAGTCGAGAAAAAGAAGAACCACGATCGCTCGGCGAAATTCACAATTGGGGAAAAGCCGCTGGCACACTACGTAATAAACCATCATGGAGATGGTAGGGTCGCCCTTTGGCTCAAGATTCCACCTGCACTTCAAGAGACCTTATTGGAGCTCGGTGACAGCATGTTTTTCCTCCCACCCTACCTAGGCAAGCAAGGTTGGGTTGGAATCGATCTGTCAATGTCCACCAAGTGGGATGAAGTATTTGCCATTGTGCTTGTAGCCTATGAGTATGTGTCGGGAAGGTCTCGTGATAGCGGGACCGAATTGAGTGTGGAACCACCAACAGATGCATTGGACGCGACTGAGATCGATCCATTTGACGCAACTAACATGCGAGATGTGATGAGACGACTTCGCAGCTTCTTAGAACAATTGCCCGATGTCCAAGAGACAACCCATTTTGGAAGACCGGTGTTTAAGACGGGAAAAAAGACTTTTCTCTGGACAGGGTTTCTTAATGATGAACCATGTGTTGAGATTTGGGTTGGGAAAGAAGCACAGGTCCAATACCATTCCGACAGTAGATTTGCGGTACCAAAGTACACTGGACATAACGGATGGATGCTATGCCAAACCAATTTTGCTGAGAATGACGATTTGGTACGAGAATTGATAGTGAAGAGCTTTCGACACTTTGCTCGAAAGAGAACTCTGAAGAAGCTCGTCGCGATGAATTCAGCAACGTAGACTGTCAGTCCGCTTCATCGAAATAAACTTTCATGTGTCACATTAAGTTTCTTTCATAAATCATCAATATTGATAGATATATCAATCAGATGAACGACATTGATAGAACCGGCAAAGCAGCACGGTCTGTATCTCCCCAGGCCAATCACAGTGAGAGTTCTAACGTGTCCGACCAGGAGGTCGAGTCCTTCAAAAAGTATGGTTTCTTAGTCAAGAAGAGGCTTCTAGATCCATCGTTGGTTTTCGATGCTTTGCAACGAACTTGGGCGTATTTGCTCGAGAACGTGCCGGTAGTCGCAGGCTCTAGACTCTGTCGCGATGACAGTCAAACTTGGGTGAACCCAAAATGGGAAGCAATGCCACCACCGGACAAGAGTGGATTCTACGAGGGCCGACAACGAACCGTCTATCAGGGTTCAACAGTGAAATTGCATGACTTTGGCAGTGCAAAATTCCTTGTGGACTTGATTCCCAATTGCGAATGGGTCCGCTCGATTGCCGAGGCCCTGATGGGTGGACCGCTGCGGGAAAGCCGACGCACTCGGGGCGTCTACGTAAATTTCCCTAGCGAACCACCAATCAACAAACTAGGTCCTCACTCCGATCGGGTCTGTCAACAGTTGAATGTGTGTGCATACCTAGACGATGTACCCGCACGAAACGGCGGCTTCACGGTGTATCCCGGCAGTCATCGGGTCATGCATTTTGCCCATAAGTTTGAGGCGAATTGGTCTCCACTTCCAAACTTTAGAGATTTTGTGCATAAGGTAGCTGAGGAGATCCAACCCTACGAATTTTCAGGAAACGCGGGAGACGTCATGTTCTGGCACGGAAGATCGATTCATTCGGCCGGCATCCACACAGGTAGCAAGATTCGATGGGCGGTCTTTGCCGATTTTTCTCAAGATCGCCCAGTCTTGTCTGACGAGGAACACAGAGAGTTGGGCCAGTACGAGTGGTTCAAAGACACCAAACTCTTTAGGGAAGACCTACCTGTCACTCAAAATATGTGGCGATCTTGGAACATTTGAAGCGTTCGACAATTGCCGAAACGCCACTTCGTCATCACATATTGGGGTAGTTCGGTCCTCCGCTGCCTTCAGGAGCAACCCAAGTGATGTTTTGAGCGGGATCCTTGATGTCGCAGGTCTTGCAATGGACACAGTTTTGGGCATTTATGTGAAACCGCTTTGACCCGTTTTCCTCAACAACCTCGTACACACCGGCAGGGCAGTAGCGCTGGGCAGGTTCGTCATAGATTGGAAGGTTCTGCTCTATGGGAATCGACTCATCTTGAAGCTTTAGGTGACAGGGTTGGTCTTCTTCGTGGTTCGTATTGGAGATGAACACGCTTGACAGCTTGTCGAAGGAGAAGACTCCGTCTGGCTTAGGGTAGGAGATCGGTTTGCACTTGTTCGCAGGCTTGAGTTTCTTGTGATCTGGTACATCATCTGTCAATGTGACACCATTCCTGCCACGCAAAATGTTCTGTTCAACAAACGACCATGCCGAACCGAAAATCATGCCAAACTTGTGCCATGCAGGACCTGCGTTGCGAGACCCGTAGAGTTCATCAAATAGCCAGGAGTCCTCGAAGTGTCTCTGAAGATCTACAGTGGAATGGCTTGTTCCAGCTCTCAGCGCTTCGAACGTGGCTTCAGCTCCCAACATTCCGGACTTTATTGCTGTATGGGAACCCTTGACCTTGAGCGTATTCAGAAATCCTGCGTCGTCTCCGATTAGTGCCGCTCCTGGTACCGCTAGTGTGGGCAGCGAGTTGTAACCTCCCTTGACGATTGCACGGGCACCATAGGAGACTCGACGCCCACCCTCCAACTGACGTTTGATTAGCGGATGAGTCTTCCAACGCTGAAATTCATCAAATGGACTCAAGTACGGATTGGAATAGGCTAGGTCGACAATCAATCCAAGCGAGATCTGATTTGCATCAACGTGGTACAAGAATCCGCCGCCTGTCGTGCCTCGAAACAATCCCAGCGGCCATCCCAAAGTGTGAACGACGTTTCCCAATTGGTGCTGTTCGGGAGGGATTTCCCATAGCTCCTTTAGCCCAATGGCATAGTGTTGTGGCGATTTCTCTTTGTCGAGATTGAACTTGGCTATGAGCTGCTTGCCAAGGTGGCCTCGGCAGCCCTCGGCGAGCAATGTATAGCTTGCACGAAGTTCGTATCCAGCTTGGAATGATGGTTTTGGTTCGCCATTTCTATCTACTCCCATGTCGCCCGTTGCTACACCACAAACACTGCCGTCGTCGTTGCAGAGCATTTCGGTAGCTGCGAATCCTGGAAACAACATCACACCCATGGATTCTGCTTGCTGACCAAGCCACCTGCACATGTTCCCAAGAGAAACCGCATAGTTCTCGAGATTGTGAAGCGGCTTTGGGATTAGTCCGGCGGGCAGGCGTAGAGATTGTTTCCCGTTGAGCATGCAGAAGGCTTTGTCTGACGCAACCTTGGATGCTGGTGCATCGGATTCCCGCCAATCCGGAAGCAATTCATCCAAGGCGCGGGGATACATGATGGCTCCTGAGAGAATGTGTGCCCCGATTTCGCTGCCTTTCTCAACTACGCAAACCGTTGTTTCGCGACCAGATTCCGCAGCTAGTTGCATTAGGCGAATGGCTGCCGCAAGGCCGGATGGACCTCCCCCAACGATAACGACGTCAAATTCCATTGATTCACGGGCTTCTTCCATCGCGCTGCATCCAAGTATCGGGGGTCAAAAATTATAGATGGGTGATTGTGCGAAAATACGCAGCGGTCCAAGTACGGGCGGACACCATTTTGGTAGTCAAATGCCGTCATTGCTTGACACTCGACATCGCTAATTTCCATATGGAAGACTCATGAAGATACTTTGTGCCATTAAGCGTGTGGTCGACGCAAACGTCAACATTGTCGTTAAGGGCGATGGAAGCGGCGTCGATCTAGCCAACGTAAAGATGGCAGTTAATCCGTTTTGCGAAATCGGAATCGAACAAGCGCTTCAACTGCGAGAGAGCGGAGTAGCAACTGAAGTTGTCGCAGTTGCCGTTGGTAGCGAAAAGACTCAAGAGCAGCTACGTGTTTGTTTCGCTCTCGGTGCGGACAGAGGAATACAGATCACAACCGACGATAATATCGAGCCGCTGGGGATTGCCAAGTTGCTCCATGCAGTCTACAAGAGAGAAAACCCAGAAATTGTTATCTTCGGGAAACAGAGCATCGATGGTGACAATGGTCAGACCGGCCAAATGTTCGCGGAGCTAGCAGGTTTGCCTCAGGGCACCTTTGCCTCCAACTTGACGATAGACGGAAATTCGGCCGAAATTACGCGAGAAGTCGATGGCGGGTTGCAAACAGTCAAGGTCTCTCTTCCAATGGTTCTGACCACAGACCTTCGACTCAATACTCCTCGATTTGCGACGCTGCCTAACATCATGAAATCGCGGAGCAAGACAATTGACACACTGACGCCGGATGAACTTGGGGTATCTGTGGAGCGGCATACCGAGATACTGCATGTTGCAAGCCCGCCCGGTAGGCAGGCTGGAATAAAAGTCGATTCTGTAGAGGAGTTGGTCGACAAGTTACGCAATGAAGCAAAGGTGATCGAATGAGTACATTAGTTGTAGCTGATCACGACAATGCGGTTCTTAAGCCCGTTACTCGATGTACCCTGGCCGCCGCTCGCGAACTCAGCCAGGAAATCGACCTTCTGGTAGCCGGAAACGATTGTCACTCCGTTGCAGAACAGGCATCCAATATTGGCGGCGTACGCAATGTATTGCTGGCTCAGAACGACGCTTACGAGCATGCTTTGGCGGAGAATATCGCTCCCCTCGTTGTCGAGCTAAGCCAGGAGTACGAATTCATCCTTACGGCTCATACAACAACGGGCAAGAACTTTCTTCCTCGTGTTGCTGCGGCACTTGACGTGCAGATGATTTCGGACATCATCGCAGTCGAGTCATCCAACACGTTCAAGCGACCAATATATGCAGGCAATGCTATTGCCACAGTCAAGTCCAACGACAGCAAAAAGGTAATTTCCGTACGTGGTACGGGATTCGACCCCGTCGAAGAAGATGGCGGCTCAGCTGCGATACAGGAGGTCTCGGTTGTCCACGACTCGGCAATGTCCTCTCATGTACGAGATGAATTGGCAAAGTCAGAGAGACCCGAATTGACCTCGGCCGGCATCGTGATTTCCGGCGGTCGAGGAATGGGCAGTGGCGAGAGTTTTTCCATTTTAGAGGAGGTCGCGGACTTATTGGGTGCGGCAGTGGGCGCATCAAGAGCGGCAGTTGATGCCGGGTACGTACCCAACGACATGCAAGTTGGTCAGACAGGCAAAATCGTTGCCCCCGAACTCTATATCGCCGTTGGTATATCTGGAGCCATCCAGCACCTGGCAGGCATGAAAGACTCCAAGGTCATTGTCGCGATTAACAAGGACCCCGACGCACCGATTTTTCAGATTGCCGATTATGGACTAGTTGCAGACTTATTCCAGGCGGTACCTGAGTTCACTGCGTCGCTCAAGGCTGATTAGCCTCATAAGGAAAGCATGGCGTCGGAGCTGGCGTGCGACCAGGTGATCGGCGAAATGACCGTGGTCTAGAGAGTGCCAAAAAACCTTGGGCGTGTCCGCGTGACGGAGGAGCTTCGGGACGGAAATCGCGAGCGGATGGACAGCTGGATTGAAGGGCTTGGTGTGACCTAGGTGCTGATGCTGGTCTTGACATGGAATCGTCGACCCAAGGAGGGTCTAGGCCGCGTAGTGTCAGAAGTGCGACACTTCTTTTTGCTAACACTCAACATCCTATGGCAGATGAATGCGACTTAAGGCCACCTGCCCCATGCGCGCTGGTGGTACATGGTGAGTGTGGTCGACTATTGTATGCACTACCTGCTGGCGTGCCATCTAACGTCGTACCACATGACACTAAGACAGGAGGGGTGTATTGGCAGTTGTACGACGGACCGCAGCATTCCCGGCAATGTCTCGACGAATTTCGGGAACGCTACTCATGGGTTCGTTCGCACTGTGCTCCGAGTCCATCGGAACGCGAGCAACTGCAGGCGCGTTCTAAGACGGTTTGACCAGAGTCGTTCCGAAATGGCAGGGATGCGCTAGGGCCACATTCAGGAACTGAAGGACGACATTCGTGAAACCATGGATGCATAGCCATGAACGACGAATTTACTCTAGAGCGAAAAATCCCCAGCATTTGATTTGGCAAAACACATACTCCTAAGATTTGCAACGTACCAATTAAGAAAATTGCAAAGAACTCAGTACTGCAGATTTGACTTTCTTAGTGCTGCATGAATACTTCCCCCGCCGTGAAATGAGTGAGGTATGGAGGTGGAGAAAAGAGTATTGGAGAGTTACGCCGTTCGAGAACTCGACAGGTGAGACAAGGTCGAAACGTAGCAAGTCCGTATATGCTACAGTAGGAATCCATGGTCCGTTATTTGACAGAAGAACAGAGTGCCTCGGTGCTAGATTTGGGCTTAGAAACGAAAAAGAACTCGAGTAGTAGAGAAGACATCGACCATTTCACGACGGAAGCGGTTGACGCATATGTTGCCGTTGTGGTTGACGCTCTTCAATCGATGAATGTCCCTCCACTAGTGGGGGTTGTGCTGTATGGCAGTCGTGCGCGAGGAGATCACACAATTGAAAGCGATGCCGATCTAGCTATAGTCCTCAAGGGTCGAGAGGATGGCCGCGCTTTGCAAATTCTTGAGGAACTCCGAAAAGAGACTTACGCAATAGAGGCACAATTCGGGTTCATGGTGTCGCCTACTGTTATTTGGTCCGATGTATTAGGATTTCCTGCGTTATCTAGCAATCCAGCGTTCTATCGCAACATTCTCGCTGATGGGATTTCCTGGAATTATTAGGTGAACGAGCCAAGCTACTACCTAGGTAGAGCGCACAAACGGCTCCACGCGGCTGAAACGCTCATAGCGAACGATGACTCGCCTGAGGATGTAATAAACCGCCTCTACTACGCGGCACGTGAGGCGGCACTTGCAGTCATGGCACATTTGGATATGGATACAGACAACATGCCACGTACACATCGCGGGCTACGAGCTCTGTTCCATCAGGAGGTTGTACAAAAAGGGCTAATGGACTCCAATTGGAGCCGTGAACTAGCTAACTTAGAGCAGCGCCGAACACAAGCAGACTACGGACACTTTAGCGAATCCGAAATCGGCGCAAATATCCAAGAGAGGCACCGTGCGGTTGTGCAGTTTGTTGAGATCGTTCGTCAGCTGTTTGTTCCCAACGTCACGCCTTTTGAATCCAGAATTGATAGGGAAACTCCGGACATAGAACTTGGCAATTAGGTGACCCAGAAATGGTTAGTCTGATTTCAAAGCCCCAATCATTAGTTTCCTGGAAAGACGCAGAAAGCTAAGTCAATCAGACGTGCCCAGAAGGGGAATCGATCGAGTAAAACGAGCCGCTGCTGGAATCTACACAATGAAAAAGGGCCATACCGACAGTACTCCATTGTCGTGTCGCCACATTGAGACGGGTCGGGAAACCTACAAGGACTATCCAAAGGAAATTCTGAAGCAGCGAGTTGAACTAAGCACTAGAGTGACGCTATGCTCCTGCTCCAATGAGTGCAAGAAATGGCTTGGCTAAGAAATTGGATCCGAGTAAACGGTGCTTAATTTCAAAGAACTATACTGATCCGAATGTGCGTTTTCGGGTATTCCACGCAACCGCCGCCGCGTGTTCCTCAACGCGGTCAACAATATCGAGTACAAGCGCAAACAGAGCCATGCGAATCAGGATTCCGTTGTCGGTCTGACGAAAGATAGCGAGATTTGGATTCGAATCGAGATCGTCGCTGAGTTCCTGTGCCGACTTTCTCGAGTCCCTAGGCAATGGATGCATGATCACCGTATTGGGCTCGCAGTGTTTGGTGTAAACAAGCTGGTTCAGTCTAAACAGGCCACGATACCGGTCAGCTTCTTGTTGGGACGAAAATCGCTCCTCTTGAGTACGCGTTACATAGAGAATGTCTACAGCCTGAATGCCTTCCTCAAGTCGATCGAACGTCTTGACACTATGTCCTCTTGACTGCAGGAACTTCACGATTTCCGGAGGTATTGTGAGATCCGGAGGTGCGACAAGATGGACGCTTACAGAATCGAACACTGCTAGCAGCTTGAGCAACGAATGAACTGCGCGACCAAATTTCAAATCTCCGATAACAGCGATTCGTAGCCCATCGATGGTCTTGCGTCGAGACCAGAGCTCTTTCTGCATAGTGTAGAGGTCAAGTAGAGCTTGGCTCGGGTGTTCATTGGCACCGTCGCCGCCATTGATTACGGGAGCTCTTGAAGCGCTTGCAAACTCCGCCACAGAGCCTGGTTCAGGGTGTCGCATTGCGATCACATCACTATAGCCGGAAATGACTCGTGCGAAGTCCTTAAGAGATTCTCCTTTGGCGATTGCGGAGCTACCAATTTCAGTAGTTTCCCGCACATCTCCGCCGAGTAAGTTGAATGCACATCCAAAGGAAACCCTAGTTCTTGTGCTCGGTTCGAAGAACATGTTGGACAAAATGGCACCTTGCAGTACACGGGTTACTTTGTCCCGATGAGCGTATGGCTCCATCATGTCTGCAACTTCAAAGACCCTATCAACATCAGTTCTCTCAAACTGGTCTACAGAGAGTATGTGTTCGCCGACAAAGTCCACTAGCTGTATTCCACAATTACGCTAAGGGTGCCTGAAATCCAGTTAAATAGGGGTCAAGTCACCTGAGTTGAGCGACTAGTGTACTTGTTGTCAAATTCTTGGTTCTATTCACTGATAGAAACAACGCGTTCCATGGCAGCCGTAACGAATCCTGACATCGTTGCATCTATTGGATTTGGTACCAGTTTGCCTCATGGCGCATGTTGGCAGCGAAAATTCCAGTACACCGGGCTAAACAACTAAAATCAATTAGCGATGTCTCACTTTCAGATTCAGTCGCACTCATCACACAGCAATTCATCGGATATTAGAGTGAGCGAAACAACCCAGGTCGCAACGAATACAGACAACGGCAATGGAAGAAGGTTGCTCCCCTTTACGTTTGCAATACGCAACGGGGTACTGCTGACCGGAGAAGAGTCCGAATCGAGTGAACAAATGCCGGTCTACTGTACCAAGATCCCAGAACTTCGCACCATTGCGGAGGTACGACGCTACACGGGACGTCCTACCAAGTTCATAAAAGTCAAAGACGGCGAATTTAACGAACTTCTTCAAAAAGCCTACGAACGCGACTCGACGGAAACGCGTCAAATGGTGCAGGACATCGATGACTCCATCAACTTGGCGAGTCTTGCGGAGAACATCCCGCAAACTGAAGACTTGCTCGAACAGGAGGGTGATGCGCCAGTTATCCGACTGATCAACGCATTGCTGGCAGAAGCAATTAGAGAGCTTGCCTCAGACATACACATTGAGACTTTTCAAGAATCGGTTGTTGTGAGGTTTCGCATCGATGGAGTACTTAGAGAAATCGTCCGCTTGCAACGCACGCTGTCTCCACTGTTGGTTTCGCGTATCAAGGTTATGGCGAAACTAGACATCGCTGAGAAGCGAGTACCTCAAGACGGTCGCACCTCCCTGCGCATCGCAGGACGTGAATTGGATGTTCGTGTTTCTGTCTTGCCGACCGCAGACGGAGAGAGAGTCGTGCTTCGTCTGCTGGACAAGGAAGTCAGCCGCATGAAGCTGACTGCGTTGGGAATGAACGACACGGATGTCCAACGGATAAGGGATGTAATTGCGTCTCCGCACGGGATTTTCCTTGTTACAGGTCCAACTGGCGAGGGCAAGACGACAACTCTCTATGCCTCGCTATCTGAAATCAACACGGAATATGTGAACATTCTTACTGTTGAAGACCCCATTGAGTACAACCTTCGAGGAATTGGACAAACTCAGGTAAATACACGCACTGGAATGACCTTTGCGCGAGGTCTTCGAGCCATGCTGCGGCAGGATCCCAATATCGTGATGGTTGGGGAAATCCGGGACCTTGAGACCGCACAGATCGCCATTCAGGCAAGTCTCACCGGGCATCTTGTGTTGTCTACGCTTCATACCAACACTGCCGTTGGAACGGTTGTTCGACTTGTCGACATGGGCGTAGAGCCCTATCTGCTGGCAACGAGCTTGATCGGTGTATTGTCGCAGCGACTAGTCCGGGTTCTGTGCAGAAGTTGCAGATTTGAAAGAGAACCATTGCAGTACGAAATTGATTTCATGAACAATGGAGATATTCCGTTCTATTCCGCCAAGGGGTGCGATATTTGCGGCAACACAGGCTATCGCGGCAGAACTGGCATCTACGAAATTCTCCTGCTTGACGACGACATCCGGCAACGTGTGCACGACCGCGTTTCCGAGCAAGAACTTGCTAGGTTGGCCCATAACCGTTTCCCGACCATCCAGCAAGATGGACGCGAAAAGGTCCGAGCCGGTATTACTACCGTTGAGGAAGTCATGAGAGTCACTCTAAGCGAATAGCCATGCCTGCGTTCGAATATGTTGCACTCGACCAGAACGGTCGCAAGAAGAAGGGAGTTCTTGAAGGCGACAGCCTGAAGCACGTACGACAGTTGCTTCGAGACTCCGGTTTGACGCCCATGGGTGTCGAGATTACTGCATCGGTTCAAAAGGAAGCCAAGCAGTTTTCCTTTCTGCGAATGTTTGGGAAGCTGCGTCCCATGGACTTGGTGATCTTCACACGACAGCTGGCAACATTGATCAATGCAGGATTGCCTGTTGAACAAGCGCTTTCCACGGTGGCTCAGCAAACGAATCGTCGCAAAGCACGTTCGATCTTCATGTCGGTACGTAGCCGAGTCATGGAAGGGCATACGCTTACAACGAGTATGACCGAGTACTCAAGCACTTTCGATGATCTGTATCGCTCATCCGTAGCCGCGGGAGAGCAGTCCGGCAAACTCGACATAGTCCTCGAAAATCTTTCCAATTTTCTCGAGAAGAGCTACGACTCGAGACGGAATGTGGAGTCGTCGCTCTACTATCCCATTCTCCTGTTTACCTGTGCAGTACTTATCGTAGGCGGACTGATGACTACCGTCGTGCCTACCATTGTTGAAGTGTTCGACCAGACAGGTCAGGAATTGCCCATGACAACAGCTTTGCTCATTGCCACGAGTGATTTCTTGCGTACCTGGACATGGCTCATTCTCGTGATTACTGTGGTTAGTTTGATAGTGATTCGCTACGCTCTAACCATTCCGCCAATTCGCCTTTGGTGGCACCGAATCAAGCTAGGAGTTCCAGTCATTGGTTGGTTCTCAAGAAGCATGAATGCCACGCGTTACGCCAATACATTGTCGATTCTTGGGTCGAGCGGGGTGCCTCTGGTCGACGGTATGGCGATTGCATCCGCAGTTGTAAGCAATCAATGGATAAAGAGGCAATTGGACGGTGCCGCGGAACAGGTCAGTGAAGGCACAAGTCTCAATCGTGCCCTAGAAGCGACAAAGCAGTTTCCACCTATATTTGTACACATGGTCGCTAGTGGCGAGCAGAGCGGCACGCTGGATCTCATGCTCGAAAAATCGTCGGAATATCAGCAAAAAGACTTAGAAAGATTGATTGCTACGATGGTAGAATTATTTAGACCTCTCATGCTGTTGATAATGGCCGGCATCGTATTGCTTATTATGGTCGCCATCCTACTTCCAATCCTTAACATGAACCAAATGGGGTTATCCTAACATGCTCACAAGTATCCGAAAACACAGGAAAAGTGGTAGAACAAAGGGATTTACCTTGTTGGAAATCCTGATTGTCATTCTCATTATCGGATTGATCGCTGCACTTGTAGTTCCCAATCTTCTTGGGCAGCACCAGAAAGCAAATGTCATCGCAACGAAAGTTGATATCCAGAGACTTGAGGAAGTGCTGACGTTTTATCACTTGGACAACACGCACTTCCCCTCGACTGATCAGGGCTTGGAAGCCCTGGTGACCGAACCAAGCGGATTTCCAGAGCCCAGAAACTGGGGCCCGGAGCCTTATTTGAAGAAAGTTCCAGTGGATCCATGGGGCAACGAGTACATCTACACTAACGACGGTACCGACATCGAAATCTACTCTCGTGGTGCCGATGGCGAAGACGGAGGAAAGGGCCACAACGCCGACATCAAATTGTCGGAACTGTAAGTTGGGTTCTGCGCGGTTGCGTAGTCGTAATAGCTAGAGCTATTGTGCTGATTCAACGTCGCAGAAACGCCGGGTTCACACTACTTGAACTGCTTGTTGTACTCTTCATCATTGGAGTTGTGGCAAGCATTGTCGTCGTGTCAATTGTGGGATCCGATCACAAGAGCATTGTCCGTCATGAAGCCAATCGCATGGTTCGAACTATAGAAATAGCGAGAAGAGAGGCTACCTTGCGCAATGAACTCTGGGGGGTGATGCTTGATACGAACCAGTATGAATTCATGCAGTACGACTTCAAGTCGGATGAGTGGTTGCCAATTGATCGCAGACCATATTCTGGAATGGTTCTAAAGGAAGACTATCTGCTTCGGTACACCATACCTGACGCGATTCACAATGAGGGTGCCGAAGACGAAGGTCCAATGCCGCAGATTGTCATTGAACCGACTGGAGAAATCACTCCCTTCCAAGTAGATGTCTATCACGACGCTAGTCTGGTAACGACAAGCATTGGCACCGACGGTCTGAAGCAAGTGCGGTTCAGCGACGACTATGAAACTCCCAACTAGAACCGGCACTCCGCGACACGGAAGATCCCCCAGGGGATTCACTCTCTTGGAAATGATGGTGGCCATAGCAGTTATGGCTGTGACTGCGATTGCAATATTCCAAAGCAATAGCAGTGCTTTGCAGCAACAAGAGGCTTTGGAGCAGATCACCATTGGGCATTGGGTCTTGATGGATCAAATTGCGAAGCACCATCTTGAATCGATTGTCGAAGATCCGGTGACTAGCAGGCGACGGCAAACCCTAGTGATGCAGGCTGGTCACGAATTCGAGGTCCATATGGATGAAGTGCCAATCGAGAATACCTACGTGGAAATGCTCGAATTCTCCGTCTACAGAGTGTTGAACGGCAGAGTGCAGGACGAACCCATTAATCGTGCTGTTACCTACGTTAGCAAGCAGGAATCCAGCGAATGAGTCGTCAACGCGGATTCACACTCATGGAAATGCTGGTTGCATTGGGAATTTTTGCCGTAATCGGAGTTCTATCCAGCCAGCTGCTTCGGCAAACGATCGATGTTTCCGAGGTCCTCATGGACCGGGGCGATCGGTTGGTAGAGGTACAGCGTGCCATGAACGTCATGTCGCGGGACTTCCAGCAGATTGTTACTCGCACCGTGCGCGACGAATTCGGAGATACCTCGGGACACGTTGTCTTGGATCAATTCGGCGTCCTCAAATTCACCCGTATGGGCTGGTCCAACCTTCTGAACCGACCTCGCTCAACTCTGCAGCGAGTTGAGTATTTACTAACGGACGGAGTGCTTACTCGTCGCTATTGGCCCGTGCTTGATCGAACAGAATCCACAGAACCCATCGACCAGGAACTCCTCACCGAAATCGAAGAGCTTGAGTTCGAACTGATTGATGTCAACAATCTAGAGCACATATCTTGGCCGCCTCTTTTGGACAACATTGATGGATCGGAACCTGTACCCGTGGCCATTCAACTCACCATGAATGTCGAACCATTTGGCGAAGTAAGCAGACTTTGGTTGCTTCTTCAATTTCCTGAGATCGTCGAGAGCATCGAACGCGATGGCCTGCCGGGAGGAGGACCTGGAGGTGGGCTACCGATATTTGGCACCTCAGCACAGTGGGAGCGACGACTGTGAGACTTGGACGACGCAATGCGGGTGTTGCCCTGTTGAGTGTGGTGGCCATCGCTGGAATCACTAGTATTCTGGCGTATCACATCATTACTATGCAGTCGCTTACTATTTCACATTCGGAGTTGTCGATTAGCCAAGAAAATGCACTGTCCTACGCATTGGGAGTGGAGACGTTCGTCGCAGAAAAGCTTGTTGAAGACGCTACAGGCGAGGCCTATGATGCTCTGACTGACGACTGGGCCAATTTGGAAATACCCTTTGAAATTCCCAATGGATCAATGCAGTTGCGAGTAATCGATCTGATGTCTCGATTTAATGCAAACTCGCTTTCGGATCCGGAAAACACCGTGGCGCACCAAAGTATGCAAAGGCTATGTGCCGAACTGGACTTCGACGCTACGGTAGCACCAAAATTCCAAGATTGGGTCGATGCAGATACCAACACCCTGCCGAACGGTGGCGAAGATTGGGAGTATGCGATATTGGACACTCCCTTTCGAACGGCAAATCAATTTGCCACCGACATAACAGAAGTATCGTTCTTTGCGCCTATGTATAGGGATGCCAAAGAAGAACTCGAAAAACACATTACAGTTCTTCCGACTCCCACGCTGGCTGTCAATCTCAACACTGCGCCAGCGACGGTGCTAATCGCATTGTTGCCCGATGCACATACAAGTGCCCCCTACATTGAGGCGTTTACCGAGGAGGAGCGATCGTTCGACAGCGTGCAAAGTGCTTCAAGCATCGTGGCGCCGTTGGTTGCAATTGAAGACTACTTGCGTGTCAAAAGCGATTATTTTGAACTCCATGTGACTGTACTCATGGGCGACCGTACTAGGCTGGACATGACCAGTACGTTTTACCGTTCACCTTTTGGAGGCGACGTAACGGTGTACAAGCGCGATTTGGCACGTCGTCACGATTGGGAAGGCGAGGAAGATGTGTCGCTAGATGGACTAGGTAACTACCAATGACCACATTATTTGTTAGATTGCTTAACGACCACATTGAAGTGCCCGCAAGGACCGAAGACGACGAGGTGGTTGAACAACTCGATGCTGAACTTATGGATTGCGAATGGGTGGCTCTAGATGACGAAGACGAGGTGATTGGGAGCGGTTCGTCCACCTTCGCAAGACTGCAATCAGAGATTGAAGAAGCTTTCGGTACTGACGCGATCGAGCAATCTGTGCTGTTTCTCTCCGATGCGATGACTCTCTTCCTCCAGGCCGAGGTTCCAGGAAAGACCAGCTCTCAGATGGTCAAGGCACTTCCGTACGCCGTCGAGAGTTACGTTTCCTCTGATATTGAGGAAATGCACATTGCTCGAGGGTCCGTTCGACGCGGCTCACCCGTGGATTGCTTGACTATCGAAAAGTCAAAGATGAGCTCAATAATCAATCTGTTTACGAACTCTGGTTTTGAGCCTATCTACTGTTCAACTATTGGCATGCAAATATCCATTGAGGAAGGAATGGTGGGTGCTATCGCAGACAGGGATAGCGTTTGGGTGCGTACCGAAGACCAGCTTGCTGTCATGGATGTGTCAGTGGCGAGCGATGCTTTGACTGCAGTAACGCAAACATCCGACGACATGGAGACAAGAGTAGTCGTAAAGACCTTTTCCTCCTCTACAGAACTGTCGCGTGAAGTCGGCCGATCGCCGTTCGTTGACATTCAAGAGATCTCAGAACCTCTCTTGGTACATGTTGCACAGCATTTTGACGAGGAAACTGGGATCAATTTGCTGCAAGGCGAGTATTCTGCTAGAGATTCTCAAGTGCTGAACACCAAGGCATGGATGCGAAATGGCGCGATAGCCGCGGCATCGCTGCTTGTTTATATTGCTGCCATCTTTGGACAGGGCATTTGGGCAGGAATGAGCGCAAGCAGTCTTGAAGACGAAGCAAAGAAGCTCTACGAATCCATCTACGGACAGACTCCGGGGATACGGGATCCAGTTTCCCGCATGCGGCGAAACTTGGGCACGGCATCAACGCAAACGGGCACTCTCGAGACCCTACTAGGAGAATTCGCGAAAGTCGTGGACGCGACGCAGTCAAGAGTCGTAATCGAGAGTCTCATCTATCGTGACTCCCAAGAGTCGTTAGCGACAGTCTTGGAACTCTCTTCGCTCACGGCTCTCGATGGATTTGAAAAAGCGCTGGAAAGAGGACCTATCGACGTCGAAGTTGGAAACTTTGAACAAGTAGGGTTTGGCGCGCGTGTAAATCTCACCTTGACGCTAAAACAATGAACGCTATCACTAACCAATTGACGAACTCAGTGCCCGCGAGATGGTTCAACACGCTTTCCAATCGTGAGAAGCTGCTCGTTTCCGGAGGACTAATTTTTGTTTTGGGCCTGCTCTTGCTTTGGCTCTTGTCTGCGGCTCAAGATTATCGGGACTCAAATGTAGCCAAGTATCAGACTTCGCTGGCAGATATGCAGTGGATGCAAGCATATGAGGATTCCGCTCGTTCAGCCGAGCATTCAAGTCAGATTGCGAGCAGTGGCGGCGAAATTCAATTGTCAACTCTGTCCCAGAGTGCCGACCTGCACGACATTGAACTGCAGCGTATACAGCCGCTAGGCGATGGTGTCAACATCGAAATCACTCGGCAGTCCTTTGATAGCGTCGTCAGCTGGATGTTCTCCCTGCAGGAATCCGAAGGCATTGTGATCACTCAGGCAAGGATTACTCGATTGAGGGAAAGTCCCGGTCTGGTCGAAGTGCGTCTTGTTGTCCGCAGGGGCTAGTAGCGATATCACACCAGATTAAGAGCCACGATACATCTAGCATGAACTTACGTTCCATTTCGGTAGAGCAAAAACGATTGCTGAAACGCGATGGGTATGTGATTGTGGAAGATGCCATTGATCCGGATATTGCAAATCGTGCTACGGAACTCATAGACCGCGAGCCAACTCGGATTGTTCATGGAGACAATCCAGCGATCAACGACCTCTACAACAAGTCTTGTCTCCGTGAACTCATGCTGGATCTAATGGGTGAGCACACAGCACCTGTTAACGCCCAAGTTGCGGTGACATTGCCCAATTTTGCCGACGCTGTCGTTAGACGAAAGGTTTCCAGCACGATGCATCCGCAAGCACATGTAGATGGTGGTTGGGCCGGTCTTTGCCCTATGAAGACTAGTGAAATACTTGCCTCTGGCCAGACATTGGCCACTTGGGGTCAGGACGGAGATCCCAAGTCTATGGGACCTGCAGGAGGAGCACCGCTTTGGCAAGACCAGCAACGTAGACTGGCTCTTGGAACCTACACAGCATTGGTCGGGGTCTGTCTTAACGACCAACTCGCCCCAGCACAAGGTCAATTTGCTGTTCGCCGAGGTGCTCACGAAGCAGTGGAACAGTTCTTTTGCTATCAGAGAGATAAAGGTGGACCAATTGGGGGAGGAGGTCCGAATTGGCCGAGACTTCAAGCAGTGGGTGAAGACAACGCCTTTGCAGGAATCATGCCTCCATCCATGGTCGAGTCCTACCCGCAAACCCGATTCGAAATGGAGGGTTGGCCATGGCCGGAACTTACTCCCGTTCGCATGAAGAGAGGAGATGCTGTGATCGCATTGCATTCGCTGCCGCATACCGCAACTCCCAACATAAGCGGTGAACCGCGGATGAATGTGTACTTCAGGATTCGTAGGTTTCGACCTCAAAATCCCTACGAAGGGGATCGAGTAGTAGGGTGGGGAGTGTCGGACCATCCTGATCGGGCTTTGAATGGAGACTTTCTGGAGTATCCACTGCAATACGATCCATTTGCCACCTCGATCGAGCGTATGTGCGACCATTGGAGCGAGTGGGATGGCATGGCCGATCTGGATTGCACGGAACACGAGCTCACCGACTTGACTCTGACAGCGTGAACTAAACGGCAAATACAGGGAAACTTCAAAGCTGTAGATAGTCCCTGAGTACGCGACCGGTGGAGATGGCAATCCGATTACCAATACACTCATCAGTAGATTTGATTCTGCAGGACGGGTTTCTACCCACCTACACAACTAATCGAGTCAACTCTTAGTGTTCTTCTTGGGAGTTCTTCGCCAATGGAAAAGACGTTCTTGCAGCAATTGGTCTCAAAGTCGGGCAAGATTGGCTTGGTTCTCTCGATTATTGTCTGTCTTGCACTATCGGGATGTGCAACTCTCGATGACGTTCCACTAGCTCTGCTTGAACCCATTTGTCACCATGCCGACGCTGACGATGGTTGTTGGATGTCCCTTGAAAACGATTCTGATTGCCATTTTTGGTACGTGGAGAAGCCCCTGACTAATGAAGCGGCTTCTCTTGAAGGAGACTATGAGTGCAAACTGGGCTTAATTTCTGGCACAGGGACTCTAACGATTCGCCGCACCATTAGCGGAGAAGAGCAAATGCATACGATGACGGTGCCCTTTGATAAAGGGAAAGCTCACGGACTTGCAACAATCAACGACTTTCAAGGAGTTATCGAAGAAGGACTCTACGAAATGGGCTTGCGGCATGGACACTGGCAGACCGAACATCCGAATGGACATCGGATGGAAGGAACCTACAAAAATGGCCGAATGTACGGGAACTTCGTTATTTCGCTTCCAACAGGATTTCGCGCCGAGGGTCCGTTTATTGAGGAGATAAGGCAAGGTTACTGGACAATAGATCATCCTGATGGGTCACGTCACGAAGGCAATTACAAGGACGGTATGAGGGATGGAAAATGGATAGTCACGCTTGCTGATGGTACTCGCAACGAAGGAATCTATTCATTTGATCGGCGCCATGGCGATTGGGTCATTGTCCAACCTGACGGTACCACATCAAAGGGAGCTTTCAATCTGGGCAGACGCGATGGGAACTGGATAATCGAATACGGTGACGGTTCAGTGTCTGAAGGTTCCTACACAAACGGTCTGAAGCACGGTAAATGGACGACCATGTTTGTAGACGGCAGCCGAAACGACGGCGAGTACGTAAACGGTATACAGCAAGGCCACTGGTCGTTCAAGTTTCCCAACGGTGGAACCGCAAGCGGCAAGCTCGTCGATGGCAAACATCATGGCAAGTGGGTATTCGAGAGCCCAGATGGTGTTCCAGCTGAAGGAACTTTTGTAGACGGCCAGCGCCAAGGACATTGGGACGAACCGCACCACGGTTCGGGTGGCGGACGGTGGAAGGGTTCATACGAGAACGACCAAAGGCAGGGAACCTGGACGATCACATTTGAAGATGGCACCACCAAGGAAGTGGAATTTGCCAATGGGGAAATGAAGGAATAGGACGAGGGGTTGTCTCGTTCGCCTCGCCTAAAATCGGCTCTACGAAACTACCAATCGTTACTTCATTGGCAACTGAGGCTGCTCAAATGGACGATCTACTACTTGGACTAGTCCAAGTCTGCTTGAATTGCGTCGCAGTTAACTCTTTGCGATTTAACTAACGGATCACATTCAGACTTACGCGACGTAGCGAGCAGCTTGAGTCCGGAACATCTTCGCATACTTGCCGTTCATGGCTAGCAATTCCTCATGTGGGCCGACTTCTATGGCTTCGCCGTTCTCAATTACAACGATGATATCGGCCATACGCACTGTCGAAAATCGATGTGAGATGAACACAACGGTCTTGTCTTTGGTCAGCTCAGAGAACTTTTCGTAGAGTTGATGCTCCTTTAAGGCATCGAGTGCAGCAGTCGGCTCATCCAAGATCAAGACTTGAGCGGGGCTCATGAACGCGCGGGAAATTGCCAAGTGCTGCCATTCCCCTCCGGATAGATCCACACCGTCGTCAAATCGTTTCCCAAGGATGGTGTCGTATCCTTCGGGAAGCGCTTCGATTGTTTCGTGGCTCCCTCCTTGAATAGCGGCGTCCTTTATTCTCTCGAAGTCATCTACGTGGGATACATTGCCCAGGCCAATATTGAGAGAGGCAGCAAGGTCATACCTAGAGAAATCTTGGAAAACAACACTAATGTTGTCGCGTACATGCTTTAGATCGTATTCCCGCATATCGATGCCATCTACTAGCACACTGCCTTCGCTTGGATCGTAAAGTCGAGTAAGAAGCTTGATGATCGTTGTTTTGCCTGCCCCGTTTAGCCCGACAATGGCGATCTTTCCATTTGCGGGCACGGTAAAAGACACCTTGTTGAGTATTTGTACATCATTCAATGGATAGGTAAAGCAGACATCCCTAAATTCAATACCCTTGCGAATCTTGTAGGGGAACGGCAAGGGATTCTTGGATCGGGGCGGCTCAAGAGCTCCTTCGATGGACTTGGGATCAAGATCGATGAACTGAAAGAATCGCGTTACAAACAACGAGTTGCGGTAGAAGCGTCCGGCGCCACGAATCAATCCTGCAAGTTGCTGCCTGCTTTGTTGAGATGCCATGAACACAATCAGCAAGTCGCCAGCAGAAATATCACCTGAGACTGTCTGCATTACGGCATACGTCCATATGCCTGCAACCCCGACTAAGGCCAAGATGCTCAGTATTGACTGCACCTTCATTTCCGAAATGATCAGCGACTGATAGCCTTCAATGTAAATGTTGCGAAAGTAGTGAAACTGTTGTATGAAGTAGTCCTTTAGGCTAAATACGCGGACCTCTTTAGCGTTGTAACGGTTAGTGACGATGTCGGAAAGGTAGAAGGACATTCGATTGTTGCGAATTAGGTCTGCGTCAAACGTGTAGTAGCGTCTGGCGTATTTGGCTTGTACAACTACGTCAGGTAGCGTCGTTACAACTAGTACAAGAATTGCAAGAGGATGTAGGACAAGTAGCAAACTGACAGTCACAGAGAGTTGCAGGAACTGCTGAATCAAGGTCAACGTGCCAAAACAACTGGAATAGAGCTGCCACATCTGGTCTCGTGCGTGGTGCAGTTGATCGTAGAAACGTGGCGATTCGAAGAAGGCCAAATCCAAGTTGCCGGCTGTTTCGAGCAACATGCTCTGACCTTTCAGGCGAACCCGTTCTTGCAGCAGAGTCTGTAACACGCCGCTAATCGCTCCAAAGAGCATTTGGCTCGTCCAAAGCCCAAATATGACGAGGAGCAGAGGAAGCACTGCAGTCCATGCAGCATTCGCGCGAAGCGCAGCCTCTGCCGAGTCGATAATCGCCCCTTGCATCCAGATTATGGCTGGAGGAATCAACGCCGCGCCAAGCATTAGTGTCGCAATTGTGAGGAGTAGAGTAGGCGAGGTGTCCCAGAGGAATTTGAATACTCGTGGTATTACGAGAAAGACATCCCTTAACGCTTGACGAAAGTCCTCTTCGCCGGGTCTGAACTCACGGTGAGCAGACTGGCCAATGTTGCGATCGGTGGGTTTTGCTCGTCGTTGCGACCTACCAATCCGTTCGCGTCTACTTACTTGGGGTCGTTCGATTGCTCTGGCTCGCGGGGGGTTCCGCGTTCCAAGCAGCAGGACGCGGAATGCAACACTGGTACCAATTGCACGCGGGTCTTGGTCAGCGTCGTAGTTATATGTTAGATGTCCTCTTTATTAAGTTTAACAAATCAGTTGTGGATGTCAAATGCGACATGTGCCACGACTGGCACCGAAAGTTAGCTCTTGTGCCCTCAATATAGGAGTCTGAACTCTGAAACCTTGATTGATTGGGCTTTTTCGACCGCTAGAGCAACTACTCGGGTCTTTATCGCCTGACGCAACAAAACCGGCGAGTTTAGCTAAGTCTCTTCCTAGATGTTGGGACCTTTTCGTTCGTCGATGGCACACTCGAGCTCACCGAATCCCGTATCAAATCGATGGTCGCAGTAGCGCAAGGCGCGAACCATTTCTGGCGCAATCAGCATTCCCACCCTCTTTTGTGATTCGGCTATTCGCACGAAGATGATGCCACCAACAGGGCTGGGTCCACATGTTAGATAGACCACCGGGGTTTCGTCGGTGTTCGCCTCGCGGAACTCTCTGCCATCCCGCACTAACCCAACTTCCGTTGTATCGTCAAATCTGCGCGAAGTTACGACATGGCCACCAAAGACACGATTAGAGTCAGCACTTTCAACGATTGCTTGTTCCAGCTGACTTGGCCTGTAATTCAGAGGTTCGTTTTCCATTACTGACCAGCACAAAGGAATGAATGGAAGATCCGGCAATCCTCTTGTCAATGCACCAAACCCTCCCGACATTCTTGGATTGAGTTCGGTAGGCCGGTATCCCGATTTAGTGAGGACTCCGTCAATCGAAAAGGGGCCCCTATAGTCAACGCTCTCTCGCAGTACGCTGCCCACGTTTCGAGCTATGCGTCTCATCTCGATTCGGTCAAGGCTGTTGGGATCGTATGAGGTCGAACATCCAGCCCAAAGGAACTGGTTTCGGTTCTTGAACCTAAGAGTAATGAGTTCAACTGGACGAAACACGGCTATGTCATTGGGAAATACAACCCCATGGATACTCATGGGAATTCCTTCCAAAAACGGTGCGATTCGGACACTGTCGGCAAATTCACTCATCTCACTAACCAACTCGCCTGCGTTTTTCACACATTTGAGCCAGCGCAATCCCGTCGACCCTCCGTGAACTCCTTCTCGGTTGTCTGCTGACCAGACGGTGCCCAATCCTGAGTCAAGACTGTTGGCAGTCTCTGCCAAGCCCGAGTCTCGGAGGCCGACGATCCTCGAGTCAGTATGTTCAATTCCCGCATGGTCCCAGAAACTGTCAATGGTTGTCTTGTCTTCGAGCGCTGTCCATTCTGGCTTGCGTCGTCCGTACTTGGTTCTTCCCAAAATCTGAGAAAGTTCCCCCAACATCGCCGCACACACCCATCGTGCCTCGTTGTCTGGGTCCCATTTTTGAATTTTCTCCTGTGCAGCTTTCGGCAAGTTCGAGAGCAAATTCTCAAAACGACGTGCTGTGTCGATGATCGTTGCTCCACGTATGTACAAGGAACAGACTTCAGCGTTGCTGGGCGGTCGGGCTTTAGTTGTTCCTTTATTGCCAACAAGGAGAAATGGTGACGCAGCTCCTAGCTCCGCAAGGACAGACGTGAGGTGCAAAACGGCTGCGTCTACTTCTGAGACATGAAGCAGTTTGCGATTTCGGTAGATTGGTTGCAACAATCGACGGTAGTACGCCACGACTTCGCTATGGTTTCCGGTAGACATGAGTAGTGTTTCCAATGCGGTTCGGTCGGTGGAGAATTGCTGGCGGCGAAAGGTGAGCTAAGTGAGACTAGATATACAGGCCTAAGTTCAGTCAGTCTGCTCGCATGAATTTCTCCTATGGCGACGAGATTGGAGTCGCTGCGAGAGAGAAAGAAATCCAGCTGCTCGGAAAGAACTTGGCGAGCGCCACAATTAGTAACCATATGTACGGATAGGGCATCTAGGCTTTCAGTAGAGGGTGCTTTGTATCGGAGGAAGGCATGAGTACTTTGGCAAAGGGACGAATTCGTTCAATTGGATTGATCTCGTTTGGTGTTGTTGTCGGAGCGGCGTTTGCAGGATTGTTAACGTTTGTACTCTTGAACAATGACGCGAAAGAACCTACAGATCAATTCTCTCGCATTGATTCAATACTCGCTTCAAAGCAGAATGAACCAAGCATAGCGAACTCTGGAACCGCAAGCCAATCGTCAGTCGACGGACTAATCGGCATTTCCCAAATCGAAAGCCATTTCGCCAGACAGACAGCTCTCTTTAATCAGGTTCAGCAAGCCGGCAGGTCCCAACTTCTGGATTTATTGGAACAAGCCGAAGAGCTAGCTTCATCCAACGAACGTGAATATGCAGTCGAAGCTATAGTCCGGCGTTGGGCCGCTCTTGATCCCAAGAGTGCATTGTCATACGTTGATGAATTGTTACCCAGTCAACGCACAGTCCTGACCTCGACCGTGTTTGGGGAGTGGTCGTCATCCAACTTGGACGATGCTGTTGGCTATGCTAAATCGTTGAACGACCAGCAAAAACTCGCGGCATTGCAAGGGATTTTGGAGGTACGTGATGACCTGTCAGAGGATCTTCAACGTGAGGTCGCAAAGCAGCTCGGAAACGAGCAATATGCCATTTCGCTCAAAGGAGAGGCGGCCGTTTCCAAGTCTATAGACGATCCAGACAAAGCTTGGAACGCGCTAATAGCGGACGACCACGAAGACATTGGGCAGCTAGAGTCTTTTTTGAAGGTCGCCAAGACGTTGATCGATCAACAGGGAGTAAGAGCGCTCAATCAAATCAACAACTCTCTCATTGAAAAGAGCACACGCAACGCCATCCTGCTTTCTGTCCTGCACAATGCTGCTCAGCGTGATCCCGAAGGAGCCTTTCAGGAAGCTATGTTCCTGGATCGGGATGCACAAGAATTAGCTCTACCTGCAATCATCGAAGTATGGGCGACAGTTGATCCAATGGTCGCTTTCGCTGCCGTGTCCAACCTCAACAAGAGCAGTCTGCGTGCAAGTCTGCAAGAATCGCTAATAGCCGCTTGGGCGAAAAATGATCCCCAAGATGTATTTGACAATCTCGAATTCTTGCCGGAGAGACTGCGGGCAGAAGGTGAAGAACAAGCAATGCTAGCCATAGCCCGTTCCACCCCTGCGGATGCCGTTCAATTCCTGAGCACTATGGAGGACATGACGAGAAAGCGCGAACTTGCTAGGACGATCGCCATGAATTGGGCACAGCTTGATGTCTACGAAGCGCTCGATTGGGCAACTTCCTCACAACTCACCGACGAGAGGATGCGAATGGATGTACTTTCAATCGTGTTGTCAGAGCTAGCTGTCAAAGACCCAGACTTAGCTTTTCAGACTGCGTTGAATCAGCCAATGGGTAGGAACGCTAGAGGATTCGAGCGAGGATTGGAGGCTGACGTCATCGAGCAAGTCGCAAAGATCGACCTCAATAGAGCAATGCAAATGTTAGATCTCGTTCGCGAAGGTTATACACAGCTCGATGCCTATAGGGCCGTCGGAAGGGAGTTAGTCCTAAACGCAGAATACGATCAAGCGCTCAGTTTGGGACAGCGGTTGCCCGAAGACCATCGAAAAAGCTACTTCAATGCGGTACTTTCCCTGTGGGCTCGTGAGGAGCCAGAGCAAATGTTCGAGTCAATCGCAAGCATTAGCTCACCTGAGCTAAAGACACAAGCGGCTATCAATCTGCTTACCCAAAATGCGCTACACGCAAAGGTGTTAGACGACGACCAGGTGAAGGAACTGACTGCACATCTAGGCGGGAACACGTTCATTCAATTGGGCGATGGAGACGTCATGGTGACTAGTCGTGTCATTACGCCTGGCGAGATGGTTCATATTCCAGCTTCCGACAACGTTTCTTCCGTACAGGGCGAGGCCCTCACGAGAGCATTGGAAACAGCTATCACGGGTTTAGGTAGTGGTCTGGAATCAGCTATCACAGATGCTATAGGTGACGTCGTCAGTGGAGAAACCACAGTCATAAAGAGTATCGAAATTCAGAAAGGCGAAGAAGAGGATTCTGAGTAGCCCAGAACTTCAATCAGAGTCCCTTAGGCTGGGCGCGTTGGTCCAGGTGGCCGCGCGTCCGGTCTTTAGCATGAATTGACCGTGTGGACAGGAAAACGGTCGTACTCCTACTTCACGACGACACATGCAATAGAATCGATTCAGTTCCATGTGGGCACAAGAGTGTTATGAGTATTGATCGTCAGCTACATCAAATAGGAATAGCCGTTAGCGACATGGATGCTGCAGTAGCGTTCTACAGAGACTTGCTTGGTTTATCGCTGATTCATCGATTTGCCGCTGGAGTGCGCCTTGCATTCTTTGACATGGGGGGACCGAGATTAATGGTCGAGGAGAGCAACGAGACGAGTTCTCAGTCGCTGTTCTACCTATATTTTGATGACTTGGAGCGGACGATCCATGAATTAAAAACAGCCGGTGTCGAAATTCTTGAGGACATTCGTCGCGTATACAAGGACGATGCAGGTCTCTTCGGTGACGCAGGTCAATCCGAGTATTTGGCCTTCATACTTGATCCAAGCGGCAATAAGGTAGGACTAATGAACCGCATGTAAACACGGTTCAAACAGTCGTTGACACTTTCATGTCTCTTGCGTTGTGGCCTAAATCGAATAGAGACTTGAAAAGAAGCAATTTCCGCCCAGACTGAAGTCACGACCGTCCCTTGCTCAAATGACAACAAAATCTCCACCGACTTCGTCGCGTAGTATTGAAGTTGAATATCTCCTACGGTTTACAAACGATGAGAACTGTCAAACTGTTTAATTTGGACAACCCGTGTAACTGTATGCCAATTACTTCAATCTAGTCTTCTCGAGGGGCAAAGCAAAAGGGGACGTATATGTGAAAGCACTAGCCGCCTTTGTATTGCTGGTCGGTACTACTCAGCTTCTTCTTCCTACAGAGCTCGATCCAGCGAAGCGCTACACAGTAATCTGCGACTACATTGAGGTAGATCTTGATCCACGGTTGGTTTCTATGGGCTATGAACCTGTGCCCGACTCGGAACAACGGAAGAAATTGTCCACGGCAACAGTTGTAGTTTCAATCGAAACTGAGACCGAGAATGGCGTTGCTCATCTCAAGCAAATTGCTTCAAAGAAGCTGGACAATGGACGAGCTGTTATTGCAGGCGAAACGGACGAATCAATGTTCGTGAAGACTTCTATAGTCTCGGGGGAAGAACTGCTCTTGTCTACAAGGTCCGTCATAGCTCCACGAGATGTAGTGTCGGTTGCCATCGTAGATTACCCCGAACCCTTTCAGCGCGATCGACTGGCCTTGGTTGGCAGCACTAGCTTGGTTAGCGATCCACAGAAAAAATTTACTGTCTTAGGCAATCTAAGTTCGGTTGAACAGGATCTGTCCGCGACAACCGCCAGCGTAGTTAGCTATGGCGCGGGAACGGTATCGGAGTTTGGCACGGTTCTGCTCGATGATGGGACCTTTCTGATCGAAGGAGAAGTCGATGGCCCCACAGTTGTAAATATCGAAATTGGTACAGGCGAGGTGGGGTATGGAGCATTTTCGCATGCCATTGTAGAGCCCCAAACCGTCATTGGTGTTGTGCCAGACGGTCTTGTACAACATCAGTTACTTGCCACTTCCGGAACGGGTAAACACTTGCTGCTCATTGAGAGCTGGTTGCTAAGTAAAGACTACCGTGCCTTGGTGGATAAGTACACGTTGGCAGTAGAGGAGCTGCACGCCGAGAGTGACGCGCGCCGAAAATTGTCGAGCCAGAATCCAGATACGCCACTTAGATCAATTTACGAAACTGACGTATACAAAAAACAGGAGCAATTGTGGGAGAAACTATTGAACTACCGCCAAGAAACCGTGAATTCAATGGCTAGAAACGCTGATGATCCGCTTGACCGGCTGCTCGCACTACAGATGAGCACCATTCGCGCTTCCGATGCATTGCCAATCTTCGACGAGTTAGCTTTGCAGCTGAATGACGATTTGGTTGCCCGCATGGTGAAGCCAGCAAGGGACGAGCTCTTTCGGCAACTGCAAGCTGCAGCCAACAGACAGAGTCTTGTAGAGGGCGCGCAGGCACCCACATTCAAGCTGCCAAACATGAACGGACACGAGGTCGAACTGTCTGATGCACTAGGAGAGAACGAATTGATTCTGGTTGAGTTTTGGGCATCATGGTGCGCACCTTGCGTTGCTAAATTTCCTTATTTATCAGAGATCTACGAAGATTACCATGCGAATGGATTTGAAATCGTCACCATATCTATCGACTACACCTATGAAGATTGGAAGAACTCTTCTGCAGATCAAGACTTACCGTGGATAAATTTGGCCGATATTGGCGGTTTTTCACAAAGTGTGCCCACATCCTATGGGATATTCTTTGTTCCAATGAATTATCTTCTCGACACAAGCGGTTCTGTAGTTCAGAAGAACATTGAACCCGATCAACTCCAGAAGCTACTGGCTAATCGATTCGTTACTAGTTCTAAAGGCGCAGCCCAACCGGTGCAGTAGTCCCTTGATCCGATCCACATTCACAGGCCAAGTTGGACTCACGCGGACGACAAACTTGGACAAGCCTGACTTGCAGACCGACATTGATAGCCGTGTAGGGAAATACTTGGCATGAATTGCCTTCGATCGATCCCAATTCTGAGTATCTCTGCGTTACTAACTACCGGAAATATACTCGCCACCGATGAAGCGAATCGATCGGAGCGCGAACAAGACGACAATGAACAGGTTGTGTACATCACGACCGAACACTTCGATTTTGAGGTTTTGGATTCTGACTTGCCCGTCCTCCTTGACTTTACGGCGGAATGGTGTGGACCATGCAGGATTCTCGATCCTGTGGTTGAGTCTCTAATGCCCGAAATGTCGGGACGTGCAAAGGTGTACAAAGTTGACACCGACGATTCTCCCGAGTTGGCCAAGAATCTCAATGTGTCCCAATTGCCTACCGTCATATTTTTCAGAGACAGTCAAGAAATACATCGAACTTCAATTCTTCAGCCCAGAGAGTTTTTTGTTCTCTATCTGGAGGGATTGATTCGCGGCGACTCAAAGTGGGAGATTGCGACCAAGTTGCTCGCCGAAGACTGGTTTCGTCGCCATTTCATCTTGAAAGAAGGAGTAGGGGTCATTGGAGAGACTCTAAAACACTATCCTGGCCTCCTGCTTGATGAACTCGAAAATGGTCAAACTCCTCTTTCAGTGCTTCTGAATTATCCAGGGGCATTGTCAGGATACAACCGAATCGGGCTGCTCGACTTAGCTATGGACCAAGGCCCAGTGCTCGCTACAAGCGATCTAGTGGGGCTTGGGAGGTGCGAAGAGTTCAAAGAATTAGTGAAAAAGACCCAGAGTCCCTGAATCGACCGGATGCCGATGGTAACACTCCCTTGTACACAGCTGTCTTGAATGCTCCTGTACTCAAGGACGGAGGTTGCCTAACCGACGTTGTTGAAGCTGGAGCCGTTCGTGAGCTTCCCGATCATATTAGAAACTCGCTTGGTCGCGCGGTAGCCGTTGAATACGACAACAAGTTGCTTCAGGAAATCCTTACACGGGTATGGAAGTCCGAGTCGGACGATAGGGAGTTGGGTGCTGGTTGGAGAGCGTTCTACCGTCCTATGGCTTTAATGATTGACTTGAAGAAAGACGATCTCCTGGCGGGGTGGTCTAAGTGAGTAAATGAGATCTGTGGATGTACCGTAGTATGAGTTGGAATACTCGCCTTGGACTAGTACTCTCAGCTTGTGGTAACACGATTTCACACTTTGATCGTAGATAGGTCCATCAGTACACCTTTTTGGGCATCAGTGGCAGACCTGAGTCTTGTTTCAATTATCTCTCTAATTACTCTACTGCCCGACTATATTGACGTGACAAAGTTTTGGTAATGGAGAGTCTTGCATCCAATGCCAGCCGACACACCACAGGAATGGCAAGTCCCTTTGGACCGAAACTCTCTACCGCGACATCGCCCAAGAATTCGAAAATTTTTGAATTGAGAGTTTGTTTTAATTGAGAAAATTCATGGCTCTTTCTACTATGCTTCTTGCTACAGCAAGAGTGCCAACTAGAAACTCAAGGTCCCGTGCTGCTAATCTACGAGAACGACCAAGATGAAGAGAGCCGACGACACTATTGGCGCATCTAGAGATATGCCCATCCCGATTACGCCTAGGTACTATCACGGAGGTAGTGCACCGTTCGAGGTGTCTTAGCCCATTCAGGAGCATTTTCAGGTATGGATTCACAAGTAGCTAAACAATCCCGTCTTCCCCTTCAGCTCCTATTGGGCATTGCGGTAGGCGGAGTAGCCGCGGCCGCAGTCATTTTGGGAGGCTTGTACCTTGCCCATGGCAAGGACCTTTGGTTTAACGATGGACGTTCAGTAGCTACGAACGGAGAAATAGTTGACGCATTTAGCAAGACCGATAGTGTTGATGCCTCCCGATTGAAGAGATCAGGTGACGATGGACATTTAGAAGATCTATTAAGTCACCTTGGCAATTTTGGTCTTTCACTAGCTCTGCATGAAGCATTGGAACACACTAACGAAGAACAGCTCCAGAGTCTCTTTGAAGAGTCGCAATTGATGAAACAGACTAGCCGCAGGCAGCTAGTACAGCAGACAATCTTTCGCAGGTACGCTTCGTTCAATCCTGAGAGTGCCGTCAAACAGATTTCGAACATGCCGAGGCTCCAACAGAGAGACTTCTTGGAAACAGTCTTCGGCGAATGGGCACTTTCGCACCTCAACGACGCCGTAGCTGGCGCAAAACGGCTGGACGGCCCCCAAAAACTTGCTGCACTCCGCGGCATCCTGGAATCTCGTGATGACCTCTCCGATGCTGTTCGCATAGAGATCGGCCGCCAACTTGGCAATGAACTTGTAGCTCGGAAAATGGTGTATCAGTCAAATACCTCCGAAGCAACTGAGGAACCGGAATCGGCTTGGGACACACTCATCGGAGACGACTTGCTCGATACGGCTCAAACAGGAACGCTCATTCAAGTCGCTGAAGCGTGGATTGCAAAGGACGGACTCTCCGTCTTGGGCAAGATAAGTAACACGCTCACGGCCAAGACACCAAAGACCGCGGTATTGACTTCGGTCATTCACAATCTTGTGCAGGCTGATGCACAGGCTGTGTTCGATTTTGTTCGGACAATGGAGAACGATACCCGCAACACGTTGATCGTAAACGTAGTAGAGGCATGGGCACGACTGGATCCAAAGTCGGCCCTAGCGGCAGTGCAGTCTGTGGAGTCCAAAAGCTTGCGTCGTTCCTTGGAAGACAGCGTAGCTTCAACTTGGGGAAGTACCGACCCCCGACACGTGATGGATAGCCTGGATCTGCTACCAGAATATGCTCAAGATACAGCGATGAGCTCTGCAATTGCCTCTCTGGCACAAACTGCCCCAGAAGAGGCTGCTAATCTCATGGCAAGTATGGATGGTTCAGAGCAAAGGCTGATAACAGCATTCGAGGTCTTGAGTGAATGGGCGAATACTGACCCACAGGCAGCACTTGAATGGACTCTCAATAATCCAGAAGTTGAAGACCTGCAAACCACTCTACTTCCTTCCATACTGTATCAGGTGGCCGAAAAGGACTCACAAATTGCTATTGGCATCGCACGTCAACAGCCCCTGGGAGAAAATGGAGTCGGAATGGAAGGGCAGGTGCTTGCCAATGTTGCCTTTAAGGATATCGACAAGGCACTTGCATTGCTGTCCCAAGTCCGTGAAGGTCCCACATTGAATTATGCGGTCAGCTCGATTGGACGAGCAATGTTACAAATTGACGACGTCAGTCAAGTTTGGGGACTAGCGCAAAAGCTCCCGAAATCACAGCGTCAAGATTACTATCGATCGATCGTGGATTCGTGGGCTGCACGTGATGGGACTGAACTTTATGCGTCTATCGAGAGTCTTCCATCAAATGAGATTAAGTCGTACGCAGCATTAAAGCTAATTTCCTTTAACCAGTGGTCTCGGTATTTGGACGAAGATGAGGTCAACGATGTTCGAACTTACTTGAATGAACAAGATGCAAGGAAGGTTGAGTCGTTCACACAAGTAACTGGTCTCAGGGTAGGAGAGGAATTCAAAGCTCGTGCTGGTGCCAAGTAGACGGAGGCCCAACGAACTGGCTGGCGTCCCACTTGATTTGTATGAAGTTGCCTCAGGCGCCGCCGATTACCACTCCGGAGTCTTTCGTTAGGAGGGCGACCAAAAAACCAAGCGTGGAACGAACTTACAACTCAGTGGAAATACAGCAGCAATGCGTGGAGAGGTTGAGTTTGCACAAGCCTATCTTATCCTGGTTGGGTTCACATCAATCTGAGGTCCTACGAAATTTCGATCGAAAATTTCTGACATCGATGCTCCCCCAGCACTTCTGTGTCAACTGTGCACCTTTAGGGGGAAAACAGGCATGAATTACCTTAATGCCTCTTGTATCGAGAAACTCGGCGACAGGTACAAAGTCTCGGTCAGACGAAACAAGCACGGCAATGTCGTAGTTGTCTGCCCAAGCAAGACTGATCATGTCCGTGGCCATTCGTACATCGACACTCTTTTCTTCAGTCCCTCTCATGTCAGCTCCACAGTGTGCACATGTACCTACTTCTTGGTGGCACGCAGGACATACCGGCGGCGACCTCTTTCTTTGGCGGGGAACCATTGAGACGTTTACTCCAGCGAAGATGTCTAGCACCGTCGTAGCCCATTTGAGCAACTTCGCATCTCTATTGGGATCGTAGGAGCCGTAGAAATTCAGTCCTTGATACTCTGCTATAGCTTGGTTATCAACCACTTCAATTGCAGCTTGCGCAAGTACCTTGCCAATAAGTTTCCAGTCGGTGCGAAAGTTTCGGTCAAGTTCACGCATCGAGAGCGAGAAGTTCCAGAAGTCAACGAAGACTTTGACACGATTGCGTGGAGTATGACGGGATAAATCGTCTGTACTAGCAAAGCTCATAGAAATTCAGGGACGCGTAAAGCGTCCCTGGGGTATTTAGAATCGAACTCTGTGATCCCTATCTGGGTAGATGTTCGATGGGTCGTAATGAAGTAAATTATAGCTAAATCAGCTACGAATGTGCCCCCAACTTAGTTATTTTGCACCTCGGGTACAGAATTGTTGAGTTGCCACATATCAATGAGGAATAACACCTACGACATCAGGCGAATCCAATAACGTGTGGCAGTCTTGAAAGTCATATAATACCTAATATTTAGCGTGTTATTTTCGTTTTCATACAATTTATAGTGTATTGAACAAAAATTGAATGCCATGAAATTCCCTAGCGTCAAGCGTATAACCAAAAATCTTGGAGAAAACGTACGTGTCGCTCGTCTCAGGCGACGATGGTCCCAGAAGGACCTAGCGGTCAAGATAGGAGTGTCGGTAGGTACAGTGCAACGTGTAGAGTCCGGAGACCCTGGGGTAGGTATAGGAACCATAGTCACGATCTTCTATATGTTTGGATGTCAGCGTCAAATCTCAGACGCTCTGGATCCTACGAAAGATGAACTAGGACTCGCTGCTGATCACTTCCACCTTCCTAAACGCATTCGTTCAGCTCGACGGGTCGGTCCTTCTGGCGATCACCCACCCGATGAGAACGGCGTACCCGAGGACGTAGTCTCTTTCTAATGGAGATCTAGAGAAGAGTTCGAATCATCTTAAGCGAATCTCAGCATGTCGTCGGGGAGTTCATTTTTGAAGAGAGAGGCAACCGACAAAGTTCCGCGTTCCGATACGAGAACGAGTGGTTGGAAAACCCTATTTCATTCGCCTTGTCGCCGAGTATGGAGTTGACTAGCCGATGGCATTACTTTGGTGGAAAAGGACGCGAATGTCTTCCCGGGCCTCTGTCTGATGCTGGACCAGATAACTGGGGAAGAAACGTACTTCAGACTGCAGCCGACCGTCGACTGAATGAGATTGATCTGCTCTTAGCGACGAACGACCGAACAAGGATGGGGGCGTTGAGGTTCATTGACGAAGCAGGTGCAATTAGGTCCACTTTTGAAGACTCAGTACCAAGGTTAGTTGCACTTTCTGATCTACGACGCATTAACCTGGAATTTGAAAGAGGTAAAAGAGATTTAGCTTTTCTAGCTCGCCAACTACAAGGAACAGGAGGCAGCTTGGGCGGCGCGAGACCAAAATCTGCACTCCTTGACGGCAAACACTTGGCGATTGCGAAATACACCTCCGATCGAGACACTATGCCAGTTGAGCGTGTAGAAGTCGCTACGCTCAATCTAGCAAGAGAAATTGGGATTAGGGCATCAAGAGCACGACGGGAGTTGGCCCGTTCAGCTTTTCCTGTCGTAATCATCAGTAGACTTGCCGACGCGGAGACAAACGCGTGCACTACGTCTCTGCGAAGAGCTTTCTAGGATTGCAGAGCGATCAGGAAACGGCTTACTACACTGACCTAACTATCGCAATGAGACGGCAGTGCGGGAATAGCGAGCAAACTATTGCCGAATTGAAGGAATTGTTTCAAAGAATACTGTATACGATTCTCGTTTCCAATAACGATGACCACTTGAAAAACCACGGTTTTCTTTATTCAGGCAATGAGCGATGGCAGCTGTCGCCGGCCTTCGACATCAGTCCTCATCCGTTTCGTCACGCTCAGCTCAAGACCGGCATCACTGAATCAAGCGGCTTTGCAGCATCCGTCGAGGCTGCAATTGAAGCGGCATATCTCTTTGAGATTGATGAGTCTAAAGCAGCCTCAATGGCATTCAACATGGCACAGACAATCATAGGTAGATGGAGGCGCATTTGTGAAGAAACCGGAATGTCGCGTCGTGAATGCGACATGTACACTCCTGCATTTGACAATTCAGAGACCAAGTTCGCACTGAACTTGGATCGATCAGTCTATTGAGTCTAATTGTGTGTTCCACTTGGTAAGTGTTTCCTTGCCGCGTTGGCCGAGGCAGTGATGACGAAGATAGAACGACGTATGTCCAATCCAGTTTCTAAGGGTGTGCCAAAGGTCGGCGCATAGACAGTGTTGAACTTCTTGCGATTGGTGGGGACTCGCTCCCAGTCTGTCTTCATTGGTACCGATTTCCGTTGTCAGTATTTGACGCAGCAGTACTGTTGATTCGGTGCATTATGGCGAGGAGAAAAATCGTGGCCAAACGCACAACATCACGGCAGCAAAGGCACCAATCCACATCCAAGTCAAGGCGAGAGCTACCTTGCTTTTGTCGCGTTAAGTCAAAGGAACGATAGCATGCAGGAGGAGCGAGTTGGACGTACTAGCAGATATCTTTTGCGGGAAGTCGACCAAGAACTAAAGAATAGAGAGTACGGTTAATTCGGAACTGGTGAACGAACAAACACAGCGGAATTTGATTGGCAATTTCCGATGACATGTTCTCCTACAGGTAGTCCGGTATGAGGCACAGAGTGTGTTTCAGTTCGCGCCGTCGACTTCTCCGTACTTTTGTGCAAGAAAGCCAGTAAGCGAATAGTGCGAGAGGTCCTTTCCAAGAATGCAGCCTTTGGTATCTATCAGAAAATTCGCGTTGAAACTGACGCTTCCGTAAGTCTTGGAGACCGAGCCGATGGGCGCATCATCACTAAGGTCTCCCAAATTCAGCCATTGAATGTCTTCCGTCGCACTAGCAGTCTTCCAAACGTCCCAATCCGGCTGCACGGAAACCGTAGCAATTTGAAAACCGTTGTTGCTATACAGGTCATGTAACTCCCTCAACCGCGAAAAATTCCAACTCCCGTTGGGCGGCTCCCAAAACTGCAGATAAACAATTTCACTTTGTTCAAACACATCGTATATGGGAACTTCTTGCTTTTCCAAGTTTGCTAGTACAACTTGAGGTGCCTTCTGCCCGGGTACGAGGAGTCGATTGTTTCGATACGATTCCAACCTTGATATCAGATTCCTGCGAGGAGGCTCTACACGACGGGCAACAATCTCGGATTCAAGCATTGCCCCTAAGTTGTCATAGACTTTGATTTTGTCCCCCAAAATTTTCTCAAAACTCTCATCGAATATAGAGACACTGAACGCTCCCAATTCCAAGGCCAGTAGGGAGTCTATTGGATCTATCCCATGTCTCGCTACTTGTACAAGCGCGTCTTGTCTAATGTTCCACATTTCATCGGATAGCCTGTAATGCTCTGGGTCGTCAGTGTTAGGAGAACGAAAGTAGCTGGTTTGCAATTCGACCGATGAGAGATCGACATGTTCACATCCAACTGTAGGCACATACTCATTTCGAGGCAACCCGCTAGACCGATCCTGAGAAGCTCCGAGTGTGCTGTTGCCTGGATCCGAAGTCCGGTCGATAGATTCGTTAATTGCTGATGCCTGTTGAGATTGGTATCTTTCCACTACGACGTTGTACGCATCAACTGTAGAAAGAAACGTATAGCTTTGTTGCCAGCTATCGATGAGTCTGGCATGGCGACCGCTTTCAGCAGTGGCAAAAATGGTTCCTCTTCCTGTTTCTTCGCGGGCGCCGATTTGTTCCATTGGAAACCATCCAGGCGGCATTGTCGCGATTGCTTGCGCCCCAGAAGCCTGAGGATGGATAGAGAGGCTTGCTCCAGGTTCGATAATTGCTTCTACCCAAATCAGAGAGTTCTCTCCTCGAAACACTATGTCTGCAACGACCGGTTCAGCAATCTCGCCTTCGTAGACAAATGAGCCGTTGTCAAGCATTAGCGTTCCTAACTGCTCATACTCTCGTCGTCCCAATATATCCCAAGTAGCCATCCGTATTTCCATGGTAGTCACTCGCGAGTCTCTCACCTCGGTTGTCAAGTTTCCCGTTATAGTGAATTTTGATGGGGATTCTTTGAGAAGTAGAGACTTTCCACGAAGGACGAGCGTATCTGAGGGAACATGATCTGGATGGGGATAGTCCAAAAGTGCGAATGAGGCAGTAGAGCCTGGTCCCACTCTTGCAAAGGTTGACAGGGCCTGGGAACCATCGCGCGCGACTGCACTAATCTCGATGCTCTCTGGTGCGTCTAAGTGTCCTCTGAATGTCACATTCCCATTGCGGAAAGCTTTGGATGCAATTTCAACCTTTTCGACGTTTCCGTCTTCTCCGACCTTTGTACGGTACAAACTAATAGTCGAATTAGCTAAATCAGTCGATGTATTTGTTGGATGCTCGTGCTGTTGAAGCTCCTCAGGGAATACCGCTATGTATTCTCCAGTGATAACAAAGCTGCTCGACGGATTGTCGCCGCAGGATGTCAAGACGAATACACCGCCGACCAAGACAAGCGCTAGTAGTGTGCCAATAACTCTCATCTATTGGGTACAAGTAAACAAGCAGCCTAATTGTAGGCTCAATTCTGATGTGTCTTGCAGTCGATACTCAGCGCAATAGAAGAAAGATGCGCGAAAGTGGTCCTGCAATCAGTGAGTGTTGGACCATCGTGTTCGTAGCGGCCAGTTTCATTCTCCGCAAGAGTTGCCAATGTTGCACAATGGATTGAAAACAGGACTGGGCAAAGTTCACCGGTCCGGCCCAAAACTATCCTTGGATTACTAATATGTATCTGACTTAGTCATTCAGCAGGTTTATCCTCGTGGCTCGTGAACTCAACAAGTCCGATTTGATCTCGCCGTAGGACACAGTAGGGGAAGGGAACAGACCAATGACTCGAAAAAAGATTGCAATCGTTGGAGGAGGCGTTGCCGGACTCGGTGTGGCTTGGGCGCTAGACAAGAATTCGGACAGGTTCGACTTTCGTCTATTTGAAGCAGAGTCGCAAGTCGGAGGAAACGCTGTCACGGCGGAAATGCCGCAAGAAGACGGCAGCTCAATTCCGTTCGATATATCGGTGACAGCGTGCATCCCTTCTGTCTACCACCACATTTTGGTACTGGCTAAGATCTACGACATTGAGATTGTTCCCACGAAGTTCAGCTACAGCGTGCGCTATCAGAATGAGATTTATGCTCACGATCTCGATACTTCAATCGCTCGCAAGCTTGAACCAGAGATCGGGAGGTTTCAGCAACTTCTGAAACGATTGCAATGGTTCGGCCGATTGAACCACACCCGATCGAAGTTTCTAAACGCCTTAAATCCATTCAACTACCTGAGCATGCGCACAGTACTCAATCTTCGCGGATTCTCCGGCGACTTCCGTTACAAGGTGCTCAAACCGATGTTTGTCAACTTCCTGATGGCTACGAACGTGTTCGACATGCCAGCTTCCTTGTTTTGCCGATATCTGGAATTCTTCAACATCGTCAATGCAACTCCGATGCAAACCTGGGAGGGAGGAACTCGAAACGTATATAGGAAGCTGACAAAGACTTTTGAGGACAGAATCTATCTCAATCGTCCTGTCCGCAAGGTCTATCGATACCGGTCTCACGTTGTTATCGAGGATGCCAAAGGGGAAAAGGAGTCATTTGATGAAGTGGTTCTCGCTTGCAATGCAAATCAAACACTGATGGTGCTGGACAAACCAACTTTCATGGAGCGTTGGCTTTTGTCCTCCATCCGCTATGAGAGTGAATTGCATAATCACGCCATCGTCCATTTTGATGACTCGATTCTGCCTGACAACGCTGCCGCTCCTGTTGCAACACGTAGCAATCACATCGAGCAATACGGTTCTCGGCCTGACAATTACGAGATCACCTACATCATGCACAATCAGCAACCTTGGGCCAACAGTTCAGACAAGCCGTGTCTCGTAACCTACAACTCAAACAGCTCCATCGACAAGAGCAAGATCGTCATGCGCCGTTGGTTCCAGCATGTCGTTCATGATGTACGCCACATCGCTCTGCTGGTTCACCTCTTTAGATTTATACAAGGAAAGAGAGGGACACGACATTGTGGTGCCCACACTCTGATCAACAGTCAGGAAACGTGTCTGGTTTCAGGTCTCGTAACGGCTAGGCAAATGGGAGCCGACTACCACTTTGATGATGGTGATGCAAGGAAATGGTTCAATTTCTACGGTCGAATGATGTATGGCTGGCGTTTTCGGAAGGCACCAAATCGGTAGGAGTAGTAGGTGCACAAGCCTATGTGTTGAGCTTGCTAAGTACCAACAGAAATCCAATCTCGCGTCTTCTTTGTGGCGTTTGAATTCTCAGGCAACACTAGCGAAGAATAATCCGACCAATCAATCCGCTTGGGTATTTTGGGTATTACGAAAACAGCCAGTCGTCAGCGACGTTCGATAGGCGTAGTCGAATTTGGTGAACACCAAGTTGGTATGTGGGTGGTGGCTAAGGTTGACTTGCTTGCAGATGTAACTTGGCAACCTAGACGCACAGCTAGTGTCGGCTGCTGTGTTTAGTTCAAATGTGACAGGTTCAATTCGTGATTGCTGGTCTCCCCACATAGATAATTTAACGTAATGCGGATTATGCGCAATTTAGCATGGACTATGGCAGTGGAGTTTCTCTAAGTAGAGTCAATTGACGAACGGTACTTTCCACCAAGTGTCAGGTGCTCCATCTCTTCTTCGTACACGGGCTGTATTCCCTTTGGTGACTCCGTCAATTCAGCTCGTAGTCTCGTTGGTTCCCTCACTGGGTGATTTCGTTTCACCTTCGATTCATTGGGTCCCTCTTTGAATGCGTATTGAAATTCGCTAGACGTAGCGGCGTCGATTTTGGTCACGGCGCCGTTCTAATATATTGAAGAACAACATTGGAAAAGGATCAACCAAAGTGTCAACTGATTATGAAGTCGTAACCGACAGACTTCAATTCCCTGAAGGACCTGTGGCAATGCCTGATGGATCCGTTCTTGTAGTCGAAATAGAGCGCGGCACACTGTCACGGGTCCAATCAAACGGCTCTATAGATGTCGTCGCGCACCTCGGAGGTGGTCCAAACGGCGCAGCGATCGGACCAGAGGGATTTTGCTATGTATGCAACAACGGCGGGTTCGAGTGGACGCATGCACGTGGCCGTACCTACCCAACCGTTCAATCCAATGACTATACAACGGGACGCATAGAACGTGTCAATCTCGACACAGGCGAATTTGAAACTCTGTATGAAAGCTGCAATGGCGTCCCATTGAAAGGACCAAACGACATAGTGTTCGATAGGACTGGAGGATTCTGGTTCACCGATCACGGCAAGACTCGAATGCGAGAACGAGACCGTACAGGCGTGTTCTACGCGCAACCCGATGGTTCTGCTATTGAGGAGGTGATTTTCCCTTTGGAGGCACCAAACGGAGTCGGTTTGTCTCCTAACGAGGACGTTCTATATGTCGCCGAAACTCCGACGGCGCGGCTATGGGCGTACCCGCTGAGCGAACCTGGAAAGCTACGTGGAGAACGATTGGATCGGCCAGATGGTGGGCGCGTTGTTCCGGGCCGAAACACCTATTGCATGTTCGATTCGCTCGCCGTTGACGCAGAAGGAAATGTTTGCGTAGCGACACTCATGAATGGAGGAATAACAGTTTTGTCGCCGAATGGTGACATACCAAGATTTGTACCCATGCCCGACAGGTTAACTACAAACATATGCTTTGGAGGACTGGATCTCAAGACGGCCTACATTACTTTGTCGTCGACTGGACAACTTGTTAAGATGCCGTGGGAGCCCGCCGGTCTACCTTTGAATTTTCTAAACAAGCACTAGTTAGGTCATCCAAACATGTGGAATAAAAGCGCATTAAGTATTGATATTAAGCGATACTTTCCGAAATCCTAGGATGTGTCATTCGCCACAGTCTCGACCTCACTCCAATGGTTGATACAACCAGAAACATGAGCGATGAAGCAAGGATCAAAGCCAATCCAGGTCCAACGAACTCGGCAGTCACGCCCCATAGCAACGCGCCGATGGGTCCGGAACCCATGAATGAGAAGGAGTAGAAACCCATCACACGTCCTCTCAACCCTTCCGGAGCGCTCTCGAGCATGACCGTACGCCCCATGCTCATGGCAATGCCGCCGCAGGTGCCCCAAAGGAACAGCAGAGCTGCGAATCCAATGAATGGAACGCCTGTGCCTGCAAAACCCAATACCACTGCACCCAATCCGTGGGCAATCAACAGAGCTCGGCCAGGTCGACGCAGTCGCTCTGAGAACAACAACATGACGATCGTACACACCAACCCTGTTGAATTGATCAAGTAGATGAGGGCGATGTCGACTGAAGATCCCATGTAGACATCACGTATCAGTAGAGGAATTGTTACTGTGAATGACCCCACAAAACAGATTCCAACGGATATGTTCTGAAGTACTACAGCTCTCATCGCCGGATCTCGGAGTACTGTCTTGCACCCTTCTACAATAGAGGAAGCCACATCTCTGCTCAATACATACCGACTCTCTCTTTTCTTTGCTACTTGAGGCACTCGGCTAAGAGACCAGGCACCTATGCCAATTACTAGTGCTTGAATCAGAACGATTGGAGCTCCTCCTACTATCTGCGCAGATCCAGCCAGTACGAACCCAATCATTTGCATGGAGAACTGGACGAGAGTGAATTTCACAACCGTCCGCTGTATGTCGCCGCGGGCCACGGAATTGAGAATGGCATCCCGTGCAGGTGTGACAAACGCCTGGAGAGTGCCGATGCTCACTGCGTAGACAAGAATCAAGCCGAAGCTCAGCAAATCAAGCCAAAGGACAGTGGCCAGCATCAGCAGTGGAAGTACGGCCAAGCCTTGGGAAACGACTGCTACTCGCCTCGCTCCTACGTGGTCTGAGAGACTGCCTCCAAGAAGCATGAAAATTGTCGCCGGTACCAAGATGGCCATTTGTGCGACTCCCACCATCGTGGGTGACTCCTGAAGCACAATTGCAACCAGCCACGAGAACATGACGTTGGACATTCCATACGACATGAACCACGTTCCGGAGCCCAAGAGGTAGAAGAAGATAGGGCGATTTCGCCTGTTCAAGAACCTCATAGGTGTAAACGCGACCTGTAGTCAACAAATTTCGTCATAAATAACTAGCAATTCCTAATCTAAGACAAGAATCATCACCCAAACCCGTTTGCAAACTCTAGAATCAGTTTGCAATTCGTATGAGCCTTACGTGTGCAAAAGCAATAAATCCTTTTGCTTTCAATGCACTATCGAAATTCGCCATCCCCTACTCGAGCATTCGGCGGGATGACTATTCGTTAATCCAAGCTAGACTGGATTCCGAAATTGAGGTCCGCCCAATCCGCCTATTTGTCCGTCTGGCGGTCCTCCCATTGGGTCGTCATCGTTGCGTTCCGTCCAACGGCGCCGATTCGAACGTCTTGCCTCTTCTGCTTCGGTATCGAAGAACTCTGGCTTATCGACATCTTGAAACTGCAATTCGTGCAACGTATAGTAGATTCCCCGTTTCTCGATAAGTTCTTCGTGTGTGCCAAGTTCTCGCACGACACCTCGATGAAGGACAAGAATGCGGTCACACTCTTGGATTGTTTGAAGTCTGTGGGCAATGATGATTGACGTGCGCCCTTCCGTCAGCTTATGGAGTCCATCCTGAATAATCAATTCTGTCGCTGTGTCGATGCTAGATGTTGCCTCGTCAAGCACAAGAATCTCTGGATTTGCCGCTAATACTCGAGCAAATGCCAGTAGCTGCTGCTCACCCTGCGACAGATTGTGACCCCGCTCTGCTAGTTCGGTGTCGTACCCATCAGGCAAATTCTGAATGAAGTAGTCAGCGTTGACTACGCGAGCAGCCCATTCCGCCCGCTCTCTGGATATATCGGGACTGTTTAGCGAGATGTTGTCGAAAACTGTGCCTGAAAAGATGTGGAAATCTTGAAGTACTACTCCAATTCTCTTGCGTAACTCCCCGCTGGGAATGTTGTTTACGTCGAATCCATCCAGAAATATCATGCCGTCATCGAAATCGTAGAACCGCGCAAGCAAACGAATAATCGTGCTTTTTCCCGATCCGGTTGGTCCAACAATCGCGAGTTTCTCGCCAGGTTTGATCTTGAACGACACGTTGTGGAGCACCTGTTCGCCCATCAAATAGGAGAAATTAGCCTTACGAAACTCAACCTCGCCTCGTAGCCGATCCGGCAACTGTACAGGTTCTTCAGGTTCGTGCAGTCGCTCGTCCCAATCCAAGGCTTGAAAGACGCGTTCGCCAGACGCCATGGATCGGAAAAGCACATTGAACAACTGGCCTGCGCTGGATATTGGGCCAACCATCATGTTTACGTAGTGGTTGAACATAACCAGTGTTCCAAGCGAAAGTGACTCTTGAACGACTTGGCCGCCGCCATACCAAATAATGCATGCAGTCGCTACGCTAGTAAGGTTCATGTTGAATGTCTCAAACACGACCTCGTAGTTGATTGCTCGAAATTCCTGTTTACGGTTCTCGCGATTCAGTTCGTTGTATTCGCCTATGTTGTAATCCTCTCGTCCAGAAAGTTGTACAACCTCAATACCCATTAAATCTTCTTGCATGTATTGATTTAACGCAGACACGGAATCCCTTATGAGCCGGAAGATCTCACGCATTGCGATACGGAATACGAACGTGGCTATTGCAGCGATGGGAATAATCGCAAGCGCTACAGCCGTGAGGCTCATGCTGAAGTGCAGCATGATTGCAAGTGCGATGAAAAAGAGGACAAAGTCCGCGGAGTATTGGATAAATGAAGTGATTAGGTTATAGAGATTCTCTACGTCGTTGGTAACCCTTGTCATGACTCGTCCTACAGCAACATGGTCGTAGAACGAGGAAGGTTTGCGCTCCAACGAAGCGAATAGATCAACTCGCAAGTCCCTCAACGTTTTTAGAGCGCCGCTTGTCAATGTCAGCGATTGCACCAACCCCATGAATGACTGCACAAACACCATCAGTATGTAGAGCACAACAGCAGCAGCCAGCATGTGTATGCTGAAAGTTGTCGAAATCCACTCAGTAAGCGCGACCAATCCGTAGCCAGGCGCGTCGCCAAAGTTTGTAGATGGCGAGAGAATCTCGTCGATGACCACCTTGTTCTGCAGGATGGGCATGATGGCAGTGAAGCCTACCGAGGCAACAATGAGGACTGCGCTGGCCCCAAGGGTAATGCGATAGGGCTTGGTCCACTGCAGGAGACGAAGGAACATTCGCATGTTCAACGCCTGATGGGTCAATTGGGCATCAAATGCGGAGTAGTTTCGTCCGGGAGGCGAACTGCCACGTGGTGTTTGAGCGGCTTCGGACATTAGCTCGCCATCACCGTATCCACGTCGTCGTCTTGCTGTGAAGTAAGAGTCTGAATTAAGCGTGCTCGACGTGACTGATCCTCATCTTGGTTGCTTTGTACGGCTTCCAAATCAGCGTAGTAGCCCCCTGAAGCAAGTAGTTCGTCATGCGTTCCATGCTCAAGAACATGGCCGTTGTCAAGGACATAGATATGATCGGCATGACGTGCAGTAGAAACTCGATGGGAAATGAGGATCGTGGTCTTATTGGCTCGAAACTCGTTCAATCCTCGGATGATGCGTTCTTCAGTCTCCGTGTCGACACTTGAAAAAACGTCGTCGAGTAGCAGGACTTTGGAGTCACGAATTAGCCCTCTAGCCAACGTTGCGCGCTGTTTCTGACCTCCTGACAGAGTGACCCCGCGCTCCCCTACTATCGTCGCAATGCCGTCGTTGAACTCTGAAATCGTTTGCTCCAGACCTGCTCCGCTAACTGCGTCCCAAACAGCTTCGTCGTTACGGGTAGGATCGTCGTAGGTTACGTTTTCCTTAATTGTTGCCGAGAACAAGAAAGCGTATTGGGGCACAAGCGCAACTTCCTTGCGTAGTCTATCTAGCGGAAAATTGCATACATCCTGTCCGCCAAGAAAAATTGTCTCCCTAGGAGTATCTGTCAGTCGCACAATAGCTTTCAGAACCGTGGACTTTCCTGACCCCATGCGACCCAAGAGTGCAACTGTTTGACCCGGTTCCACGTCGAGGCTTACGTTGTCGAGAGACGGGGTGGCAGCTTCTGGGTAGGCGTATGTAAGCCCGCGAATTTCTATGCTAGCTGGGAAATCGTCTGCGACTTCGTGGTCGGTTGTGTCTGAAACTTCAGGTTCGTGTTCAATGGCTTCAAAAATTCGCTCCGTACCTGCGGCTGCCGAGGTAAACATCGACAATGACCAACCGATCTGGGTAACTGATGAAGTGACCATCCAGAGATACGCGGAGAATGCTGTAAACGTACCTAGAGTGAGGTCACCTTGCAGAACCAAGGTGCCTCCGTAACCCAAGATGATCAAAGGAGAGATCGTTGTGAGGCCATTCATCGACAGCCCCATGAATTGCATGAAGCGAGTTGCCCGGTAAGCTTTCTTCGTGTATTGGGTGCTTGCTTCCCTGAATCGCTCTATTTCACTGTCTTCTTGCGCCATTGCCTGAATTGTTCGAATCCCATTAAGGTTCTCTTGGGCGAACGACGACACGTTCGCCATAGCTTCTTGTCGCGCTATGAAATATGGATACATGCTGCGAGACATTAGGTAGCCAACCAACGCCACAAACGGGAGCGGCAATATGACAACGGCGGCCAAGCGAGCCGACATGGAGAACATAAACCACAATCCCATAGTGATTGTGAAGAAGAACATTACGACGGTGACCCAACCGAAGGAAACCGACATGCGTACCTGACTGACGTCATTCACAGCCCGCGACATGAGGTCGCCAGTGCCATACCTATTGAAGAACCCAGGACCTTGGCGTTGAACATTCTCGAATATTCGCTTCCTCAGGTCGTAGGTGACCGCAATAGATATACGTCGCAGTGCCCGGCGTGCCCACACGTAGATTAGAAAGCTCAATCCAGTCACACCCAAAATCGCCAGGGCAGGTATTAGAAAATTGGGTTCAATCTCGGGAATAGTGAGGCTATCGATCGCAGTCCTCATGAACTGCGGAATCAGTGCCCCACCAAGTCGTTGGATCAAGAGTCCACCAATCGAAAAGGCAAGCACCCAGCCGTAACGCTTGCAATACGGAAGAAGCTTCTTTAAGTGTCCAAGGTGTTTAAAGGATGATTGTTCTCGAGTTGGGGCACCTCTAAAGCTGGCTCTATGGCCGTGACCGCCACCACCTCGTGAGAACCCACCGCCCATGTAACTCGGCAAAATAGGTATCGGTTAGCAGATTACGGCGAGATTGGCTGAAGTGATGCGACCGAGTGCCGGAACCGCTACCGAGGTTCTGAACTCAAAATGTATTTTACACGATTCCTAATAGATTTGCCACCCCCGACTATTGGATGGGCCGGACTGCTTCATCATTCAAAGGTGTGCGATGGCTCAGTTGCTACCGAAACTAACAGGTGAGTTCCAATGGCACTCGATTGCAAGAAAATCTCTAGTTCTTTACTATCGTGTGTATTCGGTTCGCTTCCAATGCCTTTCGTGAATCGGTGCTCCCGTCGGGCCAATGTACCGATATTTCCGTGGTTTCTTCATGCGGTCCCAATCCGAACGTCGCTGGAAGTTCAACTTGCGACAGATAGCTTTTCGTCGGAGATACGTGGCGCACTTGCACTCCAGCGCTAGTATTCATGACGACCTTTGCGCCAAGAGCATAGACATTTGGACCAGACTGACGCAATCTGATACGAATCCAGTCGCCTGCCCGTTCGGTATCGTTGCGTAACAATACCGGACGGTCGGCCACTTGAGTTACAACTAGGTCCAAGTCGCCATCTCCATCAATGTCTGCATAGGCAGCTCCACGCGCAGCAATTGGACGTCCCCACTCAGTTCCGCTAGAGTCGACATTTGTGTATACACGACCGCAATTTTCGCCGCAATTCCACCAGATTTGGGGAGACTGCGCGTAGTGCTGACTTGATTGGACGCGATTGATTTCGGGCTCGACGTGGCCATTGGCCGCAAATATGTCAGTCCTTCCATCCAAGTCAAAATCCATGAACACTAAACCAAACGTGAGTGCCCGTCGGCTTTGTGCACCAATGCCAGAAACTATAGCGTCGTCGCTAAAGGCGGACTGGCCCTCCGGACGCACGAAAAAGGAAGACATTTCGTTGGAGAAGTTTCCAATTGCTATTGCAATGCGTTTCGAGTTGTCGTAGTGCGCCGCATCAATGCCCATCGCGCCGGTCGCAAGACCTGAAGTGTCGAATGCTATCCCTAGTTCAATTCCCGATTCAACGAACGTGCCATCGCCCTGATTTACGAACGCGAAGTTTCTTACTGTGTCGTTGGCTACGACCAAATCCAAATGGGTATCGTCATTCAAATCCACTACAACGATGGCAAGACCCTTTCCCACCGGATCGCCCGTCGACTCGTTGAATACCTCGATTCCCGCACTTCTGGATACATCTGTGAAACTATCGCCATCGTTTCGGTACAGGTATGAGTTGGTACCAGCGAAGTCCGTCGGTGGACCGTACGCTCTGCCAATACCCGCTAGCTTGTAGTCAACTTCCTGATCGCGATCTCTAGACCACTCCACATAGTTGCAGACAAAGAGATCCAAGTCTCCATCATTGTCATAGTCGAAGAAAGTCGCGCCGGTGCTCCAAGCGTCTTCGCTGCCACCTACCTGCATCGCATCCGTCACATCAATATAACGTTGACCCTCAATATTTCTCAATAGCCGGTTTTTTCCTACTGCTGTCAAGTACACATCGAGAAACCCATCCCCATCGTAGTCGCCGACGGCTAGCCCCATGCCATACAGTGGTTTCTCGAGACTTGGTGAGCTGCGTTGCTCAAAGGTTCCGTCTCCGTCGTTCAAAAAGAGCAGTGATCGTTCATCAGCTTCGTTCGGCGGGTTCCAATCCCAATTCTTCGAGTTGACGAAAATGAGATCCTGGTCGCCATCGTTATCCACATCCAAGAAACCGACGCCTCCACCCATTGTCTCTGGAAGCAATCGCTCGCCAGTTGCACCATTCACATGTTTGAATTCGATGCCGGACACCTTCGTCACGTCAGTAAACACAGGCGTTACTACAGGATCCGTAGGATCCTTCAATACAGGCGCAGCATCGTGAAGTTCTGCAGTTTCTGGATCACCTCGTTCTACGTTTGCGATCAAAAGCACAATCAACACCACGGCGACGATCACAATGCATGCGGCAAGTGATAGCCATAGTGCTCGTTTTAGACGAACTTCAGGTGAGTTTGCGCTCAATTTGTTGGCATCAAGTCAGAGTGCACAGCAAGGTCATAAATCACAACTTCATTTGCCGCATGATCGGCAGTTGGATCATTTCGCCTGGCAGTCGCAAGCGCTCTATCTCTTGCATTGTCGTCGATACGGTAATTTTGGTGATGTTGACGATGTTGCTCTTCCAATTCAGCTTCGTCCAGTTGAGCATAGATGTTTACAAGTCCATAGTGAGCCGTCACGTTCTCTGGATCGATCTTCAAAGAGACCTTGTATTCGTCCATCGCTTTCGTCAACCATTGAATTCTGTCGACTTCCCGATCACTGAGTTTCGACTGCTCGAAATAGGTCCTCGCCAAGGTGTTCCTTAATCGGTAATCCAAGGAAAAATCAAACCCTCTCGAACGTGCATCCGAAAATTGTGTTTCAACCAGCGCTTCAAATTTTCGAATTGCCTGGTCGAATTGGCCGGATTGCAGATCAATCAATCCGCCAAACCATGCAATTGACCATGGGTAAGCACCCAACTGGTCCGCCAGCTGCAACTCGGTAGCAGCTTCATCTATTCGACCTTCCCGCAAGTACGTACGACCAATGTTCAGATGCCCTTCGCCACGCCCAAATTCCGCTACACGGCGAAACGCGTACTCCGCTTGGCGCAATGCGCTATTGTTCGGCTTGTTCAGCCACCCTATTCCGTAGTCGTTCCAACGTACCCATTCGTCAATGCCTGGCTTTGAGGAGCTTGGACCAGAGGTTTCGTCAAATTGTGTTGGTAGTCCTTCCTTTTCCACTCTTAGAACTACTTCGTCTCGAGCGATTTCTACTATCGGAAGATCATTTTCCAAATGTGGGTCATCCTGAAATGCCCGCAAGAACGTCGTGTCGAACTTCCTGTAATTCAGTGTCGCTTGAACTCTTAGGCTGCCTGTGAGATCTGCAGGTACATCCAATCGATAGTGTACGACGCTGGCACTTCCAGGGGCAATCTGATGATCGTAGAGTTTGGTGAAGATGTCCTCGGCATTGCGTTCCGCAATGCGATTGCCAAATCTGTCCAAGACATATGCATTTACGAAATGCGTGTTGGGATCGACTTCGCCCTGTTCGTTCAATCGACCACTTGAAGCGAGCAAAGTCTCATCATTCCAGACTTCAATCTCAAGCCACACCTGATTGGAGTCCGACGTGCCTTCCGTGAATTTGTGCCCAAGGGTCAAGGTCCGCAGTACAACGTCGAAGACATAGGTCTTTCCGGGCTCCAGGAGTACATTGCCGGCGTTTATGGGAGCTACAGGATCTCGTTCCATGTGATCTCCTTCTCGCAAGGCGAAGATGTCTACTCGTAATGAGTCTTTGAGCATATCCCTGTGTGCATCGAGCGCCTCTATGGGAATGCCCGACATGTATGCCAGGGCTGTGTTTGCCGCTGCGAATTGGTGATCGCGAACTGCAAGCTCACCAAGTTCCTCATACATCTTCGCGCCTAAGTCGAGGGAAGCGATGGGTTTCATATGGCAGCGATTGCAGTTTGGCTCCGCTTGTGCTGGATAGTAAAAGCTGGCGACCCCATGTCCAGAAACACCACTTAGTAGAAACGAGTCATAGTGGTTTTGGCCCCGTAGCCATTTGTACGCGTTGAGTTCTTCTGGAAGGTGAACTTTGTGACAACTTGCGCAAAATTCAGGCTCCTTGTGGAGTGGTTTGAGAAATGTTTGCTTGTGAAATGATGGCTTACCTTTGATCAGTATCCCATTGACCCACTGCAGGAAGGGATTGTTAGACCTAGCAAACGGATAGTGTTGGGGAAGCGAAATCCTATAGGCGGCATTGCCTCTAGGACTTGTTACTTCGTCGATGCCATGGCAACTAATACAGGTGATTCCAGCATGAGCGGTGGGATCATTAACAACATCGAAATTGGGGTCGTCGAATAGACCTGTGAGAAGCGGCACGGGGTCATGGCACCCTGCACAGAACCGCGCAGCATGAACGTTGCCATCTCTCTCCAAGACCTTGCGTCGGGTGTTATTTACGGCGAATGCATACGCCGGATTGTTGAACGATGCGAAACGGTGGGCACTGACGGCCCATTGTGCATGGACATCCTCATGGCATCTAGCACAGTACTCGTCCATCATGAGTGCAGTAGCAGGCAGATAGCCTCCATCAGATGTGCTAGCCAGAGCCGGAAAGAAATCTGCACGCTTCGTTGCTTCTATATCGTTGGAGCTGAGCAGATGTACACCTACGATCGAGAGTAGAACGCTCACCGTTGCGACTACTACGCCACCCCTCCAGCGAATCTTTGGACCGACCAAACGATGAAGAAGAAACAACCAAATTGCGGCGACTGGAGCGATCACATGCAGCCAATACACGATTTGCCGACTCGTGGGCTCTCGTAGCTCGAACATTGGCAATCCTCGAGTGAGCGCAATTCCGGAGACGAACACAATGAGAATGGATATGAACGTGGCAAGACCAAGCCGAACTGCAATTCGGTTGGGACGTTGAATCGCACGTCGCAAATGCATTCCAATGAACACTAACGCAGGAAGCACTACACCAAGACCCAACACAAGATGGAACAGAAACATCGATTGGTAGAAGGCGTTCTCCAACGGTTCGTTGGTCCACCACTGAATCAAAGAGACAGTCGCCAGATACACGGAGTTGACAATGAGAACTGCTACAGCAACTAGCACTGCTAGCAGTAGTCGACGCATAGGAGTGGTGACGACCTGTTGCATCAATTGTCTTGAACTCACTGCGGCTTCCAGTCAGGGCACTCGGATAGTACAAGAAAGCCAGCGGCACAGCGGTTTAGCACCGTTGTGCGCTCGCAGACCGATGAGCTGGCAGTGTTGCAGTTAAGCCAGGTCGAGATCCTCGAGTGGGGTCGCCTAAATGTGCTTCTCCACGAACTCTAGGATTTGCGTATAGAGTTTGACGCGATTCTCCGGATCTCTAAATCCATGTTGACGACTGATTTCGTCGACATTCTCAAACTCGACTTGCTGCCGCCTGAGTGCGCTGACCATGGATTGGTGATGCCGCGTTGGCGCAAATCCATCCTTGCCGCCGTGCGAAAGGAACACGGGAACCTTCAGCTTGTCGGCATTATTGGTCGGCGACATTTCAGCAAGAGCTTCCATATCGTTGCCTATCGCGGCACTTAGCAACCAAGGAGCAATCGGCCACGCGGGAATCTGCCCGTTCCACATGAGTGAGAGGTCGTAGAGTCCCTGATTGCCAACGGCACACTTGAACATGTCCGGCTCTCGAATTGCAGCCGACAAGGCCACGAACGCGCCATAGTGGGATCCTGCAATGCAAATTCTCTCGCCATCGATCGAGTCTTGCGAAGCGGCATAGCGTGTCGCCGCCAATACATCGTCAATAATTGCGCCTCCCCATTCGCCAAATCCCGCAGTGGCAAAATCCACACCTCTACCCGCACTGCCTCTGTAGTTCACTTGTACAACGGCATAGCCATGCAAGGCATATGCTTGAACCACTGGATTGAATCCAAACTCGTCGTAAACTTCGTGGGGGCCAGCGTGTGGTAACACGATCAGGGGTACCGGACCCTCTGAATTCTGGGGTACGGTTATGTTTACATAGAGATTTAGCCCATCCTTCGTCTTTACCCGATGAACGGCAGTATTGGACATTTCACTTGGAACTATCGATGGCATTCGGGTTGTGACAGGGTCGAGCTGGCGTTTCTTGGCGTTGAATCGGTAATACATGCCTGGATTTGTCATGCTTTCTGCCACTAACAGCATGACATTGCCGTCCTGCGACAATCCCACTATACCCAGTCGATGCCCCGCGAACGCGTCGTTTTGAGCTAGAGTTAGCCAGTAACGCGCCGAGAGGTCTTCGGATGCCAAAGGAACAAACGAGGAGAATGGGTCCTTTATTGTGACTCCCAAGATCTCACCGCGATCCGCAGTCCACCTCACTCCAGACGTGTCGATATCGAATTCATCATTGCCATACAACACGTCGTAAGATGACTCATCGGGAGCGAAGAGGTAGAGATTTGTGAGACCATTTACGTGATTGCCAAGAACATAGAAGCTCTTGTTGTCGGGAGCAAATCCCAAGAATGTGATCGCAGAACCAAATTGTTCAATTCCCGCCGACTCTGAGATGTTCTTCCATTCGCTTTCAGCGTCAGAACGAAAATGCATAGTAGGCGTGCCGCTTGGGTAGCCGATTGCGACACGAGCAATTCCTTCGCGGTCTACAAACAAATCGCCGTACGAGACTGGTCCCTTTTGCCTATTTGTACGTTTGCCCTTCTTTTTTGAATAAATATCCAACTCGACGATGGCTGGTGTGCTATTGCCTACTTCCTGCCAGTTTCGGAATTCCTTTTCCTGCATGAGCACGGTACGAGGATTACTCTCGTTAATGTCGCGAAAGCGCAGGTGGATATCAGGAGCATCGGAGCCGCGGTTGAAGGGATTGGAATGCCTATTGCCGTTTGCATTGACGGAGTAATAGTTGTTTGGCCACCAAGGAAATGGCGAAGGTCCCACGATCATTTCCACGGTGTAGACGACACGCTCGTCATTGACCCAGAAAAGGTCCCTCATGCTCTCTCGAGCCCGCAAATCTACAGAGATGCGTTTGGATGTCATTTGAAGGGTATCGGCGTCCATGAATTGAAACCCATAGGGTCCTATTCCCACCAAATGCTTGCCGTCAGGAGAGACAAGCATCTTCTCAATGACAGGCTCAGCGAATATGTCCTCTAGTGTCGTCGTTTGGGCAAGTAGGCCAACTTGAACGAGCAACGCCAGAGGCAGAATTCCGGATCGCAACATGCGGAACATTGATTCTCCCCCGATTAGATGCAAACCACAGACAGCACGGCACCGAAATCCACGCTTGTCATGACCTCTTTCCGGCCATTGGTTGCATGCAACCACTATCATGAAACCTGCAATAACTCTATCCTTTTCTGTGTGATATTGTCAAACCGAAAGCACAGAGAGTCAGAAAACCACCGGCAGCCTAGAGTTACCCAATCCAATGTCTCATGACACCAGTGCTCTGCGAGCAACAAATGTTTGCAAGAACTTCGCCAATGTACAGGTTCTTGATGAAGTTAGCGTAAGTGTCGAATTGGGAGAGGTCGTATGTCTCCTAGGACCCAATGGCGCTGGCAAGACGACGCTGATCAATGTTTTCCTAGGCTTTGTGATGCCTGATTCTGGAAGCACATCAATATTTGGCACTGATTCAGCAACCGACCCACTCAAAGCCAGAGAAAGGGTCTCCTATGTCCCGGAAAAAGTTGCGCTGTATCCGCAACTCACAGCTCTCCAGAACGTCGCTTTCTTCAATTCGTTTGGACCGCGCCGCGGAACCACAGAGAAATACAAGCAGGCCCTCCACGATGTTGGTCTTCCAGAACACCATCACAATCTGAGAACCAAAAGCTTCTCCAAGGGAATGTCGCAAAAGGTTGGGCTTGCCATTGCACTAGCAAAAGGATCTGAAGCCATCCTGCTCGACGAACCCTTAACAGGTCTAGATCCAAGTGCTGCGTCGGACTTTGTGTCTCGAATCCGGTGGCTTAAGGAGTCCGGAACCGCAATCATGCTTGCCACTCATGACCTCTTTCATGTGACAAGCATCGCTACCCGAATTGGGTTCCTCCGAAGTGGCCAGCTCATAGATCTCATCGAGTCTTCTGACCTTAGTGTCTATGAACTAGAGCGACTCTACCTCGATCGGATGTCCCAACCTTCATAGTTGGTAGTTTGTGATTCTTCACATAACACGCAAGGAACTAAGTACGTTCATCAGTGATCGACGGTTTCTAATTCTTTGCGTTTTTGCTCTTTCGATCACGACTTTGGCCGGACTAGGAGCTTGGCAGCAGGTCCTTGATGCGGACGCAATACGTGCGGATGCCGTTCGAATCGAGCAAAACACATGGCTAGAACAAGGAGAAGCAAATCCACATGACGCTGCTCATTTTGGTAGGTACGCTCTGCGTCCTGTACCGCCACTGGGTGCGTTTGACTCCGGTGTCTTTGACTTCGCAGGAGCGACGGTGTGGATGGAAGCGCATTTTCAAAATCCACCGTCCATTCGCGTCGCAGAAAACAAGCTAGTTTCCTATCCATTCGCATCGATAACACCATCTTGGGTACTTTCAGTAATTGTTCCATTGGCGATCATTGTGCTGCTCTTCGGATCTATAGCAACGGAACGCGAAAGCGGCACCATTCGTGTTCTGGTCACTCACAACGCCAAAGCTTGGCAAGTCCTGATGGGCAAGGGAGTTGCAACAGTAGCAGTTTCGATTGTGCTTTCCGTTGTACTCATTGCGATTGCACTCGTGCCAGCTCTTGGCCAAACAACACTGGAGATCGAATGGCCGCGCGTTGCTGTCTTGATTGGTCTGTTTCTTGTTGGATACATGGCCATTGCAGGAATTGCTTTGCTCGTCTCAACCTGCGCGAGGTCTAGCTACCAAGCCTTTTGGGTAGCTACTTTGCTGTGGGTTCTCATGGCGTTCTGCATACCATTGGTAGGTGCTCAAATTGCACAGGATGCCCATCCAACGCCACGTGCGCGAGATTTTGCGAGCGCGATTCAGGAGGAAGCCCAAGCTCCCTTTTGGCTGGGTGCTAAGCAGTACGAAGAGGTAGCCATATACGAAGCCGAAATCTTGACCAAACATAGGACTGTGGATCGGACTTCACTAGATCTGAATCGAGATGCACTGGTTCTGCAATCTCATGAACGCTTTGCGAATCGAGTCTATGATCGTCTGTACGGTGAGCTCTACGACATTCATACCAAGCACGAAGGAGTTTTGCGCGCTTTTTCGGCGATTTCACCAATTCTCGCGTTGCAGCGAATCTCACGCGGAATCTGCGGGACCGACACACGCTCTCAGTTGGAGTTTGCCGTTGCCGCAGAAGAACATCGACGCGAAATCATAGAACAGCTAAATGAAGACATGATGTACCACGCAGGATCGAAGTCGTTCGAGTACGTTGCAGACCGTTCACTGTGGCAGACAGTGGAAAACTTTGAATTTCAACAACCTTCATTGAAGCAAGTCCTGAAACACTACTGGGTTGAGATTGCCTCTCTTCTTGCTTGGTTCATGACGCCCTTCGCACTTGCATGCCACTTGCTGGGCCGACAGTTCAGAGGCGAATTGCCATGACGGACTCGTCGTATGGTTGGAAGTCATGGTGGCGCACCGTGTCATTCCAGCCCTTGCTCATAACGACACTCTTTGGCTGCGTGACAATCTACGCTGTGGTGAGTGGACTTCAATGGAAACATAGAGTATTCGACGAACAAAGCAATCCTCAATCAGAAATTGCGGAGACTCAATCGGCGTGGTTCAAGTCGTTGCAGGACGCAGAGGCGGGTCTAACTGTTTCCCCAGCGTTGGCTCATCCAATGAACCTACCGGTACTAATACAGCGCCCGCCGGGCGTGTTAGGGCAATTTGGCTACAGTAGAGAGGACCTCTACCCTTCTGCCGGCACTATCAATGGATTCAACAACGAAGCGCTTATTTTTCGGCGTTACGAACTCGACGCCCCCAATACGCTAATGCACGGCAGAATGGACTTGACGTTTGTCGTAGTCATATTGCTGCCGTTAGTTCTTTGCCTGTTGAATTACGACCACATTGCGCGCGACCGCGAGCGAGGAAGCATGCGAACTATGCTGGTACATGGGGCAAGTCCTGGCGCACTGTTGTGGTCAAGGACGATTCTTAGCTCCCTGCCCCCTCTGGTTGTACTGCTCCTTGCATCGATCATCGGTGCACTTGTGGCTAGCGGAGTCGACTTGGAGACATGCGTACGTCTTCTTTGGTGGTCCCTTTGTCTTGCCTTGTATTGGATCTTCTGGGTATCGCTTTGCGCATTTGTTGCTGCCTGTTGCCGAAATTCACTGAGTGCCACGCTGTCGTCAGTTACGCTGTGGATTGGCTTAACGATAGTGTTGCCATCGATTCTTCAGTTTGCCATCTCCAATGTTGTGGAAGCGCCCTCGAAAGTCCACCTGATGGCGGTAGCTAGAGCTGCTGAGGCCGAAGCCCTTGAATCTCTCGATCAGCGAGCGGAGGCGTTTATGGCACAACACGCGTCAGAAATTCCCCAATCGATAGAGAACTTTTCCAGCTACTACCGCCGAGCTTATCTATCCAACGACAATATCAACAAACGCGTCGGAGTTCTGTTTGATCAATATGAAGACGAACTGAATGCTGATTTGAGAATATTGGACGCATTTCAATTTCTCTCTCCTTCGACAGCAGCATTTCGCATGTTTCAAGCAATCTCAGGATCCGGGTTTCAACGCGCTACTGAGTTTCAAAACCAGGCGCGAAGGTTTTTCCGGGAATACTTTGACGCGATCGGCATTGCAACGCTGCAACAGCAACGACTAACGGTGGCAGAAGCCCGATCTATCGCGAGGTTCTCGTTTAAAGAGACCCTCGAGACAAGCACTATAGTCAGCAGCGCGTTGTGCTTTGCCGTGGTCATACTGTTCTTTCCTTTTGCCACCAATTTGATTGCATCTCGAATCGAAACTGCACCTGACTAGTGATAGTCATTCGCACTTTTTTCTACCGCCAATGCCGGAGGCAAGCACTGTTGTAGCGGTGCCGGAATTGAATGCCTGCAAGTCTACAGGCGAGCTGGGAAACACTTTTCGGCAGCGTCCCAGAGTCCTGTGGCAGCGTGGGCGCACGCAGTCTTCCAAGCCAGATTTGACGAATTGCGATTGAAGCTTCTCGAGCCGAAGGAAGATACGGAATAATCTCTTACGAATTTTGTAGGACTTCGTTTTCGTTTGGGACGGCCCTGCAATGCGGTCAGGAGCGATAGCAAACCTTTGGATGGATGCAAATCATTTCGTACAGTAGGTTTGCCGCCAAGAGCGACGTGTTTCGAGACAGGTCGAAGGGAGGTGCTACCTCTACAACATCGGCACCAATGATGTTGAGACCCTTGCATCCCCGAATTATCTCAAGAGCCTGAATCGTAGAAAGGCCACCTGGTTCAGGTGTACCGGTACCTGGAGCACATGAAGGGTCCAGTCCGTCAATGTCCAGACTAATGTAGGTTGGAGATGATCCGACTCTACAACGCAATTCGTTCATGACTGGCTGCAACGAACGATGCCAGCATTCGGATGCCTCAATGACCTTGAATCCCTGCTCTCGCGACCAGTCGAAGTCGCTCGGATCATATCCTGTTCCACGTAGTCCGATCTGAGTAACTTTTCCGCAATCCAGTAACTCCTCCTCAACAGCTCGTCTAAACGGGGTGCCGTGTGTGTACTTTTCGCCGAACATTGCTTCGTTGCTGTCGGCATGAGCATCCACGTGGACGAGCGCGACAGGACCAAACTGCGGTCTTGCCGCCCGTAGGATTGGAAGCGCTATGGAGTGGTCACCTCCAATGGTGTACGGAACACACTTGCTTTGAAATACGTCGATGTAGTATTGCTCAATAATCTTCATGCTCTTGTAAACACTGTAGGTATTGATGGGTACGTCGCCAAAGTCCGCAACCTGTATTGAATCGAAGGGCATTGCATGCGTTGCCATGTTGTATGGCCTCAGCAATCGGGATTCGTCACGTATTTCGCGAGGTGCCAATCGAGCACCAGGCCGATTCGACGTAGCTGTATCAAATGGAATACCGACAATGGCTGCATCAACGTCAGCAAAACTAATACCTTGGGGCAAGCGCATGAAGGTTGCCGGGCCGCCAAATCTAGGCATGTCGTTGCCTGAGAGTGGTTGGTTGAATGCTCTACTGGTCATCTCGTCACTCTTGCAAACGCGTCTACTCTTTATACATCACAGGATTCTCTTCTCCATAGGCAATTCAAGGACGTTGCGCTGTAGTTTCATCTCTACACCCATCCATTCATTTCCAATCTTTATTTGGGACAGCCAGCAGACTTGCGATTGTGTACCGTAAAATCAATATCAAAGCCCGATTTAGTTGAGATCCCTATTCGTGAAAGAGCTTGCAGTTTACGCATCTGTTGCCGTACTTGGTCTATTGATGACTTGCGCACACGCTGAAGAAAATGAACAAAAACCTGATGAACGACAATCCGCAGAGGATAGATTTTCCTCTATGGACTCGGACGGCGACAATCAGGTCAGCCGACGCGAGTTCATTAGTCATGCCATTGCTGATACGCGACGAGAACGGCGAATGTCCGGAACCGGCATATCTGATGACGAATCTGAACGGCTCCGCATTGCTATGGGTCAGCGTTTTGACTCATTGGATTCGAACTCTGATGATGTCTGGACGTTGGAAGAGTTCAATGCTCCGCGCGAAGAGACCAATGTAGAAAGCAAGATGAGTCGTGAAAAGCTGTTTGAAGCCTTAGATGCTGACGACAACGGTGAGGTCAGCGCCGAAGAATTCAATGCTGGATTCATGCGTCGATTACAGGGTCGATTGAACCAAGCCGACGAAGACGGAGAGTCGCCCAAACAAGTAGCTCAGGAGAGGCTGAAGCAGGGACTTCAAGAGCGATTCAAAGCAGCAGACAAAAATGACGATGGCGTACTTTCTTCGGATGAGTTTAAGTAAATCGATTTGAACAACTAGAAACACACTGCCCTGACGCCTACTCGGCCCTACGGCAGACAACCTTTGTAAGCACCAAGAAATTTAATAATCGCTAACTGATCCTAGCGGGTGTTCAAAGCCCCTGTTCAAATCGAACGTTGTAGACATCGTGCATTCGTTCAATCTCTTGACGTTCGGCGGAAGCAAGATCTTCAAGCCATGGCAGAGGGTCGACCGTTTCCCCATGTTGCGTATAGAGATCCATATCGCGTGCCCACCCTCGAAAGTCGAGTATGAAGAAACGTTGGTGGCCATCGATTCGATCGTTTGCTAACGGAAATTCCAAATGTACTTCCTCGCCGCTACCAATGATGCCAACAGCTCCATCTGTGGTGCTAACAAGCTCTAACACGTCTCCAAAGCGTGTATAAGTGCCTTCTTGGTACTTCGCGTCCCAATATGTTGAGCGAGCAGCATAGTCATAGTGTGGCAATCGCTGTTTTGCAGTAGTACGTCGGGCAAATCCGCTTCGACGGGTCTTCGCAATCGTGGGCGTTATTTCTTGGACATACATATCGCGTGGTGGCGGTTCTTCTGTTACTAACAGCAGTCGGTCCCAGTAGATTTCCAAATTCGTGGTCACTCGAAGAGCAATCGTTCCAGTTGGTAGGTCAGGCAACGGTAGGACCATTGCTCTAGGCATACCCGCAGGATAGCCAAACGAATCCGCCACTACAGTCCAATTTCCTCGTTGGTCTAGTGCTTCGATTGTTGGAGGCCTGTATTCGGCACCTGCCTGCCAAGCGCTAAATGCTGTCTGCGAATAGGGATACTCTATCCAACCATCTGCGACAAGGACCTGATTGCTAACAGGTACTGGATTGTCAAACCACAACGTAAGAACAAACTCTTCAGCCAGTCGACCAAGAAATCGATTGTCCAACATGCCGGGATTAGGGGCGATTCGGTCACTTTTCAGGATCTCGTCAGTAACGTCGTTGTCGTTGTGGTCTGTCACTCGATCAGGAAAATTTTCTTTGCGAAATGTGATCAATCTGCCAGTAGGGTTCGGTTCGGAAGTAGCCATACGCTCATCGATAGCAAGATTCCAGCCACTAGGCAGGTCTACGACCTCTATTGACGCTGAATCCAAATAGAGCGTTTCCTCCATTGGCTCAGCGATCTTGACCACATAGCGACCGCTTCGCGGTTGGAGCAAGTCAGGCTTCAACAGGTAGCGCTCAAACGGGCGTGGAGTCGCATACCGACCAGGTGAGACAAAGAAACCCAATCCCCCTACTCCCAAAACGTCGGAGACAAATGTGAACTCAGATCCATTCCACACGAATACTACGGGACAGCTCGCCAATTGACGTTCCGTCTCATGTAGTTTATGCAGTGCGTTGGATTGGAGATCGATTTCCGTCTGAAATACGCCGTCCGACCACTCCAAGACTACGTTGTTCGCCACTCTCTGACCCCTCACTCCAAACATTAGCGGCATCAAGCTCTGGTGAGGTCCCGAGTGACTATCGATGCGATCTTGTATTGACCACGTACCTCCGTTGCGCAACTTCACCCTCGTTCCGATGCCCGACGAGTTGCTACGCATTTGACTTGAATCTCGTTCTCCGACGGGATCAATCGAAAGAAATTCAAACCTGCCAGGGCCAGGTGGCAAAAACTGCAAGCCCACTGTGCTCAGTGTCAAAAGTCCCGGACCAGAACCCTCGTCCACGTATACGGGAATGGCAGAAATTAAACCTGGGATTGCAATGGTTTCTCTCAGCTCCATTGAGTTGAGGTCTGCGACGTGCATAGCATCATTCGATGTAACCAAGAGTTCCAATTGACCATTTCCTGTCACATCTGCAAGAGCGATTTCCTTTATGTCGTCAGGAACCCAGCCATTCTCTGCATTGGCATCCAGACCACTCAGAAATCTCATTTCTCTTTTCGCCCAACTCGTTCCGTTAAACGCCACTGCCGCAATGTGATTGTCTAGCGAGGAATAAACGATATCGGAATAACCGTCTGCATCGATGTCTCCAGCGATGGCGACTGTTGCCGGTTCCGCAATGGCTTCGCTTAATTCAGCTAGAAATGTAAAGTTCCAAGTTCGATCATTTCGTAACCCCGCAGTGCCAAGATCTTTGTTCAAAAGGAACAAGTCAATGTCTCGATCGGAGTCCATGTCGGACGCAATAACTGAAACGACGGTTGGCTCGCTGCTTGTGTCTGTCAGGACCACATCAGAAAAATTTGAGCCTTCATCTCTCAAATTCGTCAATTGATGCACACCTCGGGCTTGCGAATACACGACATCCAGATCTCCGTCATGATCAGCGTCGATGAGAACGGCGGCGTGGCAAGGGTGCTCGGCAAGCAATTCAGGAACAAGATGCGACGCCTGTTCAACTCCCTCGATACCCATTGAGTGGATTCCTTCTGTTCCGCACATCACTAGATCGGTTCGCGTATCGTTATCCAGGTCGCCAATCAACATTGATCTGACACCCTGCAAAGCAATCTCGCTTCGCAATCTCGCGTTAGCGTCTTGCAAATCTACTTCGTACCACGAAACAGTTGAATCCCCAGCAAGAAATACATCACTAGAACTTGAGGTTCCAGATATAAATGTCACTAATCCATGTTTTTTTGTGCGAAGTTCTTGAAGAAGTACGGTTTCATCAAATAGCGCGCCTGTCGGTATTGGATGAATAGGCACGATTTGTGAAGTCACGGATTGCGCTTCAGCTTTCGGTCCCATTTTCAAGTAGGCAATGGATGCAGTACGAGATGCGGGATTTGCCTTGAGGCGGTTGTAGTCGGCGACCAGCTCTTCGGCCAGTTCATTCTGGTTTAGTCGTCTCGATGCTTGGGTTGCAGCCCAATAACCACTAGTTAGGTACGAATCGAGTTCGATAGATCGCAACAACCATCGTTGTGCCTCTTGGTACCGCTGTAGCTGCAGATATGTTTGTCCTAGAAAGTAAGACGCATAGGCGTCGTGAGGATCCAGCTCTACAGTACGCATGAAATAGTCTAGAGCACTATCGGTCTCGCCGAGATGAAAGGAAATGACGCCCGACGTGTAGAGAGCCCGAACATTGTCAGGTTGTTCCTGTAAGACTGAAGCGAGTATTTCTAAAGCCAAGCGTTCGTCACCTTCTTCCTGTCGATTTAACGTGGCAATCGCTAGGTTTACTCGCGCTACTACCCATTGGGACCGCTCGTCAACCAGCTGAGAAAACGTTTCATGGGCTGCTGCATATTCGAATTGGCCCATTTGAGCAACGCCCCTATCATTTAGGTCAATGTGGCGTTGAGAAATGTCTTGGCTGCAGCCAAAGGTTAGACAGCAAACGATACAGAGGAATGCCAACGAACTGAAGAGGTTTCCTAGCATCTCACCGATTACCGATCCGATGTATTCGGCCGTTCACAGTAGCCCGAATAACTTCAATGGGTTGTGGAAGTCCTTCTCGGCCAGCCCTGGCAAGGAAGAATCTCTTGGAAGCTGGCGTCCCCTAGGGGAGTCGAACCCCTGTTGCTGGGATGAAAACCCAGTGTCCTGGGCCACTAGACGAAGGGGACGTTGGGCGAGCATTTTACGATTTTGCAATGCAAGGTCAACGACTTTCAGATCAAAACACCACACCAATGCCGACTGAGTATGTTAAGTCTGTGTTGCGAACGCCTTCTGCCGGATGTGTTTCATACTGTATGGTTGCCCGAAGATCGAAATTGAACTGTGTAGACAAGGCCAATCTAATCCCACTTGAACTATCAATCACACCGTTCGCCGATTGAGTAATCCAAAGTAGGCGATTGTTTTGATAGGCCTCGACTCGGCCTCCATAAAGCCACTTGCGGTAATCTGATCCGACCCGCAATGCAGGAGAAAGTTCGCTCAAGCTCTCCAAAGTCTCGTAGACACCGCTCGCTGCGACTTCAAATGATAGATGTTGGTGGGGTTGATCAAAAAGCTTGGCACCTCCACCCAATCCGACCAGAACTCGCCAGGAAACCTCTTTGAGTGGGTCGCGAAAATAGTCCATGTTGGCGGTGTTGAACCACTTGTTACCTCGATTCCAGCGGATTCCGTACTTAACGTCTAAAGTGTTCTTTCGAGTCTCGTCTAGGACCTGTTCACGCAAGTAGTCGATTCGCAGCAGATGTTCTCCATGGGAACGCACTAGCCTAGACTGCCCGTGTACGGAGTAGTTTTGAGTCTTGCTGTTTCCGTGTGTGCCGGCGATCGAAAAGGTGACTTGCTTGGCCCACGATGAAGCGATCTGAGCTACGACGCCGTTCGATGCTCGAACTTGCACGAGGTCGGCAACAGCAATTGTCTTATCCAACTTAATGATTTTCTCGCCTTCCTGTTTGGAAACAACAACGAAGGGAGCATCTGTGACAATGTGCTCAACCTCTCCCTTGTTAAGAAAGACAATTCCGGCATACGAGGTCTTGATGGTGACGGTTGCGCCTGCAACGCTCTGCAAATCTCCCGATATTCGGTCACCGTTCTTGAAAACGACTTCGTCAGAATGAACCGAGGCTGCGATCAGGAGGGTGCACAAGAAAGCAAATCGCGCAAAGCCTTGATTATTCGCCATCGCTAACTTTCGATAGTTGTTCCAAAGATTTGCTCCCTACCCATGCACGGGCGAAATGATTAGCTGTGCGGCCACTGCGCACACCCCTCTTCAGAGCCCATCGCAATGCATTAGTTCGAACTTCGTCGTCAAACGAACATGCAAACTCGCATTCCTCTGAGTAGTGTGTGATCCAGTGCTCAACTACACGCAAGTACTGGTCTTGATCAAAGGGGTGAAATGCAAGCCAAAGTCCAAATCTATCTGAAAGAGAAATTTTTTCTTCTACCGATTCGCTGGCGTGTAGCTCTTGCAATTCTTGGTTTTCTTGTGCAAGCTCAGTAATTAAGTGCCGTCTATTGGACGTAATGTAGATCAAGACGTTCTCTACAGTGGCAAAAATTGTGCCCTCAAGCGAACTCTTGAGCTCTTTGTAACCAGTATCTGTTGCATCAAAGGAGAGGTCGTCGCACACCACAACAAAGCGATATGGCTCATTTTGCAACTGTTCGGCGAGTATGGTTATGTCAGAGAGCGACCGTTTATCCACTTCGACAAGCCGCAATCCACGCTCAGCAAACGAGTTCAGCAATGCGTGAATCAAAGACGACTTTCCAGTGCCTCGAGCACCCCACAGAAGGACATTGTTCGCTGGAAGTCCAGCACAGAATTGCGTAGTGTTTTGGATCAACGCCGCTTTCTGACGATCTACCTCTAGGAGATCTTCAAGCCGAATGGTATCGAGATTTCCTATCGCGTGAAAGTTGCTACTGCCATATTGGCTACTCCATGTAGCAGCGTGGGTTGCTGACCAATCTACTGGTGCTGTCGCAGGCAACATGCCCTGCAATCTCATAAGTAGCTTGTCTACCCTTTCGAGAATCTGTACAACGCGCTCATTCATAGGAGCGCTATTCTACGCAGAGAAACCGACTACCACGCAATCCCATGGCGAATGGCGTTACTACGGGATTGCAACTAGAATTCCTACATCAAATACCTCCTTAGGATTGATCAATGCTTGAATTGCTTCCCACATTCATTGGATATCTCATCGTCCTCGTAGCCATAGCGGTCTACGCGGGCTTCAGGACATCCAACATGCAAGACTATTCCATAGGAGGCCGTTCGCTGTCGAGCTCAGTGACAGCACTTTCAGCAGGTGCAAGTGATATGTCCGGTTGGCTGCTTTTGGGATTGCCGGGCGCAATTTACCTGACTGGCTTGGTAGAAGGCCTGATCCTGATTGGTCTGGTAGCGGGAGCATGGGTAAATTGGACGTACGTCGCAAATCGACTTCGCATTGCAAGTACGTTGTATGGGGAGGCGATAACAGTTCCTCAGTTTCTGGCGCTGCGCACAGCGGCCAAGACCAAAACCCTCGCCATCGTAGCGAGCATAGTCCTGATCGTTTTCTTCACTGTGTATGTTTCCGCCGGATTCATTGCTAGCGCCAAACTGTTCGAATCGGTATTGGGTGTCGAATACCTGCTTGGACTCGCGATTGGCGTTGCGATTGTCATGACATACACAGCCATTGGAGGATTTCTCGCTGTAAGCTGGACCGACGCCTTTCAAGCTCTACTCATGATGGTTGTGCTCGTCGCTGTACCCACTTTGGCTTTGAACATGGATCTCAGTGCAACCGAGCAATCAGTGGATGCGACGAGAGACATTTGGAATTGGGAAGAGTATTCTTTTTTGGGAGTACTCGGACTGCTGTCGTGGGGCTTGGGCTATTTTGGTCAGCCGCATATCTTGGCGAGATTCATGGCCATTCGAGATCCGCAGGCGATTCCTACAGCCCGCACTATTGGAATGTCTTGGATGATCCTGTCGAGCGTTGGCGCTGTAGCGGTCGGGTTCGCTGCTATGTCCGCACTTCCTCTACTGGAGGACAACGAGACGGCACTGATTTATCTGAGCGATCTCGTTCTAAGTCCTTGGATTGCAGGAGTTGTCATTGCGGCAATTCTGGCCGCTGTGATGAGCACGGTAGACTCGCAGCTCATGGTTGTATCCACGGTACTGGTAAATGACGTTGCCAATCCAGACAGCAAGCAACTCCTCTATAGTCGTCTGAGCGTAATTCTCGTGGCCACGATAGCTGCAGTACTTGCGCTGGATCGCGAGAGTCGCATATTTGACGTAGTCGCTTTCGCATGGGCAGGAATCGGCTCGAGTTTTGGCTCGTGCATTCTGTTCAGTTTGTTCTATAGAGAAACTACGAGCAAGGGCTTAATCGGCGCGATAGTGACTGGCACACTAACAACGATAGTTTGGCACTACCTTGAGGGAGGGATCTTCGATGTCTTCGACGTCTACGCGCTCCTGCCTGCCTTTGTATTAGCAAGCGGCGCACTTGTCCTGATATCCACGTTTCAACCGGATACAAGCTCTATTGATCGATTCGACGAACTACAAGACAGTTTGCCCTCACGAACGACGACGTAGTGGAACGATGTTCTCTGCCCGTTTCGTGAAGACTTGACGATCGCGATCTGGCCCGTGGATGCCTATGGTGCCATGTTCAAATATCCGAACTTCGTACTCACGGTCGCCATGTTCTTCGTCTGTAAGAATCAAAGAGGATCCTTCAATTTTCCACGTTCCTTCGGACTTTCCTTCACCGGATTGATACGAATACTCCCCGGATTCGATCTCTCCCTTGAACCGTAGACTGCTTTTTGGAGCATCGGATTCAGATGTGTCCAGGTCCCATGTACCCAAGAGGTCCAACTCGGACAACCAGCGTTTCCGAGAATCACGGGTAGTGACGATCCAAATCGCAACGATCAATGCGGCGACAAGTAGAGCTATGGATACAACCACCAAGAGTCCTATAAACTAAAACGTCAGTTTTTCCTTAGCAGTTAATTTTGCCTGAAAACATGCAATGCGATTCAAGAAACCAAAAAAGTCAATTGATCGCCAAGTAGCAGTTCGAGTCCGATCTGACGCTTGAAGTGAACCAGTTTGCTAATGCTGATGTGGGCACGGCTTTCGAGCTAAACAATCCAGACAAGTTGAAATGGACTCAGTAATTCGGGCCAATCCCCTAGGCGAAGCCCATTTCCTCGATATCTACGGGCACTAGTGGATACTTGATTCCAGCCCACTTCTGCACCACTCGAATGACCTGGCAACAGTAGCCAAATTCATTGTCATACCATGCGTAGATTTGTACCCGATTGCCACCATCCACAATGGTCGCACGCCCGTCCACGATACACGCATGACGATTTCCGACGAAATCCGAGGACACGACCTCAGTACCTTGGGTGTAATCCAACTGACGCTGCATCGGCGAGAAGAGAGATACATCTCTCAGGAACGTGTTCAGCTCTTCTTTCGTTGTATCCGTTTCCAAGGTCAGGTTCAAACAAGCAAGTGAAACGTTTGGTGTTGGCACTCGAATTGCGTTGCTAGTTAGCTTGCCTTCAAGGCGTGGAAGGAAGTGTGCTACGACCTTTGATGCCCCAGTTTCAGTTATAACGAGATTCAAAGGTGCACTACGTCCACGGCGGTCCTTTCTGTGAAAATTGTCCGTAAGGTTCTGGTCCGGCGTATATGCATGAACGGTTTCGATGTGTCCGTGGGCGATTCGAAATCTCTCGTCCACAACGTTCAGCACCGGAACGATTGCATTCGTAGTGCACGAGGACGCCGATAGTATTTTCTGATTGTGCGACAAGTCGTTGGAATTTATACCGGACACAATGTTTGGCACCGAACCCTTTCCAGGAGCGGTAACTATGACCCTGTCGGCCCCTTTGCTTTGCAAATGCCGGCTAAGACCAGCCTCGTCGCGCCAGACACCGGTATTGTCAATGATCAACGCGTTATGGATTCCATACTGTTCGTAGTCGATCGTTCCTGGGTCGTCAGAGTAGATTAGTCGGATCACGTTGCCGTTGGCGATGAGACATTGATTCTCGTCGTCGATTCGAATGGTTCCTTTGAATGGTCCGTGCACAGAGTCGCGACGCAGCAAACTTCCTCGTTTTTCTAGGTCGTCTTCAGGTCCGCTTCGCAAGACTATCGCTCGAAGTCGAAGCTGGTCCCCGCCTCCCGTTTTTTCGATCAGCAATCGTGCCAACAATCGACCAATACGGCCAAAACCATATAGAACGACATCCTGTGGTTGCTCCAGAGGCTTTATGTGTCGACCAACGACATGGGAGCACTCATTGCTTACATATTCTTCAACGCTGGGGGCTCCGTTACCGTTCTCACACAATTCCATGTGTCTTGTAGTTAGCTGACCCAGATCCAGATGTGCAGGACCAAGATCTAGGTTTGATATTGCCTTGAGTATTGGATAGCTTTCAAACTCAGAGAGTTCGTTCTCTGCGACTTGGCGAACAAACCGATGCGTTCTCATGATGTCGGTAACGCTTTGGTTGTATAGTGCGCGTCCAAAGCAATAGGTGACCACGTTTTTGCGATACAACGTACCAATAAGCGGAATCATTGCTTCCGCGAGAGCTTCACGTTCTTTCCAATCAGGAAAGTAGGCATCAAGACTTTCTAAAGCCAAGGGGGGTTACCGTAGGTTGGAGGAATTTGCGCGCATGATAGCTATGGACGGCTTGTTAGTAAAGAGGAGTCACAATGCCATTCAAATGCCCTTGTTAAAGTTCCGTTGCGTGAAACTGTAATTGATCTTCAAGATTGACTATACCATGGTCCGCATTCCCAGAACGGCATCAAATAGGCGTTATTCCATATGTTAGAGTCGCTCGACGGGCATGCCACCTCCCTTGACTCTGTTGGAGGTAAGGCACGCTCACTGGCTCGAATGGCGGCAGTTGGCTTGCCCGTGCCGCCAGGTGTAGTGCTCACAACAAACGCTTACGCTGAATTCGTCCATGCCAATGAACTTCAAGGGCTACTTGATCAATACAGTGTTCCGCAGATCTGCGGACGGGCTGTTTCGTTCGCACATGCAGAGCAGCAAATCAGCAAATTGTTCAAAGACGCAAGTCTCCCGAGAACAGTAATCAACTGGCTGGATGAAGCACGTCAAGTGCTTGGTAACGAAACGCCATTGGCAGTGCGATCCTCGGCAACGACCGAAGATCTTGAACACACCTCCTTTGCCGGCCAACATCGAACGGACCTGAACGTAATCGGACCCGACGCATTGAATCGAGCGGTACTAAGCTGCTGGATGTCCCTGTGGTCATCAAATGCCATGGCGTATCGATATCACGTAGGCATTGCACCTGCTGACTTAGCTATGGCCGTTGTAATTCAAGCGTTGATTCCTAGCGAAGTGTCCGGCATAGCTTTCACGGCCAATCCAGCGACAGGGAGCCGTTCGAAAATCTTGGTTAATTCCAGCCTTGGCTTGGGAGAAGCAATTGTTAGCGGCGAAGTCGATCCCGATCTATTTGAGGTCGATCGAACCACACGCAAGGTTGTTTCCAGCCAGATTCACTCAAAGGAAACCATGTCGATAGCTAGGTCTCAAGGCGGCATAGCGAGCGTTGAGATAGATCCAAACCGGCAAGAGGAGGCATCCTTGTCTATTCAATCTCTAGGGGAATTGACTGATCTAGCAATTCGTGTGGAGCAAGTGTTTGACAATCAACCGCAAGACATCGAATGGGCAATGGCTAAAAACGACATCTACCTCATTCAATCGCGCCCGATTACCAACTTGCCACCGGTACCCATCGAAAATGTGAAATGGGAAGCACCTGCAGAAAATGCACTCATCTTGAGACATCAATTGGTAGAACACATTGCTGGGCCAGTATCCACACTATTTGAAGAAACCTACTTGAAGGTTGCATTGCAGGAGGCATGGGGCAGAAACTTAGCAAAGAACTATCCCAAAACCTACAAGTTTGAACATTCGCAACCGCCTTGGTGCTTTGTCGTACATCCAACGGTAAACGGCTATGCGTACAAGCGTGTGGGCACACCGAAGGTTCCACCTGGAATGGAATCCCCCAAACCGACCCGAAACCCGCTAATCAGACGACTATTGATATGGAGGGCAATACTCGGTACACGGAAGCGCTGGATTCGTCGCTGGAAAAACCAAGCGCTGCCTGAGTACCTGGAAGTCAAACGCCGGTGGGAAGAGCTGGATGCAACAGAGCTTGAGTCCACGCAGCTATTAGATGGAATATGGGCATTGGCACGATGCGAGGCCGACCATTGGTTCAATGGAATCTATTTTGGCGTTGCATTAAACCGCAATCACGAAATTCGACTCAACCAGTTCTTCGAGAAATACGCTAAGGCTGCCGGCTTCGTTAGCAGCCAGCTACTAAGCGGCTTTGATTCGCTCGCATTGAATGCTCAACGCGAACTGTTCGAAATCGCACGCACCATCCGCTCGACGGAGCAGCTCTTTCACGCCGTCCTGCGCGGAGGTCCTACTCGAATCAAAGAAACACTGCAGCGCCATGCTAGCGCGGCAATACTCCAACGGTTGCACGACTATCTGCAGACTTACGGAAAACAAGCGTTCACACTAGACTTCGTTGAACCTGCACCCATAGAAGATCCCACACCTATCTATAGAAATCTCTTTGCGCTCGTAATCGACGCAGAGTACGACTTCGATGCTCAACGCAGACAACTCATGCAACGAAGAGATGTCGCGGTTACTCGGACGAACAGTTATTTCAGTCCATTTCGAAGAATGGAATTTCATCGTCGATTGAAACGCATACAACGCGACTATCATCTACGCGAAGAAGCGTTGTCACTCCTTGGTCAGGCATGGCCAGCACTTCGTCGCTTGGCGCTGGAGTTGGGTAGTCGTTTGGTCGAGCATGAAATACTCTCTGTGCCCGATGACATCTTTTTCCTAACTACAAACGAGATTTCTCTAGCGATAGGATCAGCCAGTCCACAGAACGATGAGATCTCTAGGCTCCGAGAACGTGCAATCGGTCGTCGACTGCAGCGAGAGGCACAAAAGTTCCTGAATCCCCCTATGCGCATTGGGTATGATCCAAATTTTCCAAAGCCCGTAGAAAGGCGTGACGACGATTCTGCAATTCTCAAAGGATCGGCGGTGAGTCCCGGAATTGTCGACGCAACGGCATGTGTGATACTTGAAACAAGGGATTTCGGCAATATGCAGCCTGGCGCGGTTTTAGTGTGCCCTGCAACGAATCCCGCATGGACTTCATTGTTTCCGCAGGCAGCTGCCCTCGTTACGGATATTGGAGGATTGCTAGCTCACGGATCAATCATTGCACGCGAATTTGGAATTCCCGCAGTTCTGGGAATTGGTGACGCGACGAGAAAGATCAGAACAGGTGACAGACTCACGGTGGATGGGAACGCGGGGACCGTTCGCATTCATGATCGCTAGCGAGGTCCGTACTGTTAACGGAAACTGTCGTTCACCGTCGCTAGCTGTTCAGATCCAGGGCACAGCTCCGATTCATCTAGCGTATTGAGAGGGACGTCCGGAGTCTCCAGCACTTCGTGGCAATCCACTGAGTCGTCTTCGACATAGAGCAGTCCGGTCACGACCTCGCCTTCATCCAATGCACTTTGAACGTAGGCAAGCGCATCGACCCGATTGCGAGGGTTGTAGCCATCCGCTAGCTTTCGCAACCGCAACGTAGACCCGTCTGGCATGGCTACTGTCTCTGCCGTACCGGGCGCGTAGTCGATTTCTATTTCTTCTTGTGGGGCAATGAAGTCAGCATCTACGACTGGCGCAGAATGGTCCCTAATGTAGCTATAGCTCTTGGTTGAACCATCGTGATTATTGAACATCACACAAGGCGAAATGACATCGATAAAAGCGAATCCTCTATGCAGCAATGCAGCTTTCATGAGCGGGACCAGCTGCTTTCTGTCGCCGGAAAAGCTCCTTGCAACAAAACTAGCACCAATCTGTAGTGCCATACTCACTAGATCAATCGACGTATACAGATTCGGAACGCCACGCTTGCTGGTGGAGCCGCGGTCGTTCGTCGCCGAAAACTGCCCCTTGGTCAGCCCGTAAGTGCCATTGTTGTCGACAATGTACAGCATGTTGATTTTGCGACGCACCGCATGGGCAAATTGTCCAAGTCCAATGGAAGCACTGTCTCCATCGCCCGAAACGCCGATGTAAATGAGATCTCGATTGGCGATATTAGCGCCGGTTGCAACTGAAGGCATACGGCCATGAACAGAGTTGAACCCATGAGAGCTTCCGAGAAAGTAACTTGGCGTTTTTGAGGAACACCCAATGCCTGAGAGCTTGGCAAATTTGTGCGGCGGCAACGAGAGCTCACTGCATGCCTGGATCAGTGCCGCGCTCACAGAATCATGTCCACAGCCAGCACAAAGTGTAGAGACTAGACCTTCATAGTCCCGACGCTTCAAGCCAATTTCATTGACCTTGAGAAGCGGATGATGAATCTTGGGCTTCGCAACAAATGTCATGAGGAAACCTCGCGCAACCTCGGAAGCTTGTCTCGCTCGTAGGCCCTCAACACTTCACTTACGATGAAGTCAGCCGAAATCGACATTCCTCCATAGTAGAGAATGGACTGAATCTGATCAGGATGCACATTGAGATCGGTGACAATCAGTGTTTTCATTTGAGCATCGCGGTTTTGTTCAACCAAGAATACGATCGCATGTCGGTCTATGAAGTCTTGCACTTCATGGCCAAGAGGATAGGACCGAATTCGAAGCGTGTCTAGCTCAACGCCCTCTTCGTAAAGAAGGTCGAGAGACTCCTTCATTGGAGTTGCCGAGGTGCCGTAGTACAGAATGCCTGCTCTGCGATTCGCCTCTACAACTTCGCTTCGTGGCATAAGTGAACGAATCGTCTCCCATTTTCGGACGAGCCGGTCCATGTTCTCGCTATATGCCTCCGGTGCCTCGGTATAGACGGCGTATTCGTCTCGCGAGGTCCCACGAGTAAAGAACGAACCCTTGGATGGGTGTGTTCCCGGGAGCGTCCGATATCCAATTCCGTCGCCGTCAGTGTCCACATAACGTCCAAAGACATCGCACTGTTCCAGATCATCGAAGGACATTACTTTTCCACGGTCGTATCTGCGGCTGTCGTCCCAATCGAATGGCTCGGACGTCATCTCGTTCATTCCTAGATCGAGATCACTCATCACAATTACCGGCGACTGTATGCGTTCGGAAATGTCGAATGATGCTGCAGCAAAGTCAAAGCACTCCTTTGGTGTCGATGGAAACAACATGGGGTGGCGCGTGTCGCCATGGGATGCGAATGCAACGCTTAACAAGTCCGATTGCTGAGTGCGCGTTGGCATGCCCGTCGAAGGTCCCGCCCTTTGAATATCGAACAAGACAGCCGGAATCTCCGCAAAATAGGCAAGTCCGAGAAACTCGTTCATCAAGGAAATGCCGGGGCCGCTAGTTGCAGTGAACGCTCGCGCACCGTTCCAACCTGCGCCAATTACCATGCCAAGCGCGGCCAGTTCATCCTCCGCCTGTATTACCGCAAAGTTCTTGCGGCCGGTATCTTCATTCGTACGAAGTTTAAGCGCATGCTTTTCAAATGCTTCTGCTACGGATGTCGAGGGTGTAATGGGATACCACGCACACACGGTAGCTCCGCCATAGATTGCTCCCAATGCGGCGGACTCATTGCCATCCACGAAGATCTTGCCTTGTGCTAGTTCCGAATGGCGAACCTGAATGTCGAACGGGCAATCTAGATATTGGTATGCGTAATTGCGCCCAATTTCCATTGCGTGGATATTGGGTTTAATCAGTGCGTCCTTGCCGCGGTACTGGGACGAAACCATTCCTGTGAGAATGCTGAAGTCGATGTTCAGCAATGCAGACATCGCGCCTAGGTATACGATGTTCTTGAAGAGTTGGCGTTGCTTGGGATCGCTGAATTCTGGAAGAATCAGTTTGGTAATGGGTATTCCCACGTCAACAATGTCGCCTCTCGACAGACTCTGCGGACGACTCTTTGTATTGTCGTACACCAGGTAGCCGCCAGTCCTGAGGCACGCAACATCTTCCTCATATGTTTCCGCATTCATGGCGACCATGATGTCGATGTCCTCACGTCGGCCAAAATGGCCACGTTCCGAAACACGAACCTCAAACCATGTGGGCAGTCCTTGTATGTTGGATGGAAATATGTTGCGGGTAGCAACAGGAATGCCCATTCGAAACAGAGCTTTGGCAAACATGCCGTTCGCACTGGCGGAACCTGACCCGTTGACATTCGCAAACCGGATCACAAATTCGTTGAACGACGTCATTCCGCGTAGGAGCTCAATTGAGGGTTGTGCACGATGGACTTCTGCATGTCCCAAGCATTTGTTGGACAACGTTCGGCACACAGCCCACAATGAAGACACAAGTCTTCGTCTTTGACCATCACCCGACCTGTATCAAGGAAGTCGGACACATACAGGTCTTGTTCGGTATTTTCGGCCGGCACCAACAATGAAGCTCGTAGCTCGTCTTCGTCTCGATTTTCCGTGAACGATATGCAGTCCATAGGACATATGTCCATGCACGCGTCGCACTCAATGCAGAGCTTCTCTGTAAACACGGTTTGGACGTCGCAATTCAAGCACCGTTGAGCTTCCTTGAATCCAAGCTGCTCGTCGAAACCAAGCTCGACTTCAACCTTTATGTTGTCCAGTGATCGTCGCAAGTTGGCGTGCGGAACAATGTACCTCTGGGAAGGATCGTGTTCGGCGTCATAGCTCCACTCGTGAATTCCCATCTTCTGGCTGACAAGGTTTACTCCCTCAGGTGGTCGATCCTTCTTGGGATCCTTGCCTTGGCAGTACAGATGAATCGAAATCGCTGCTTTATGTGCATGCGCCGATGCCCAAATGATGTTTTCGGGACCAAAAGCAGAGTCGCCACCGAAAAAAATCTTGGGATGAGTTGACTGGAGCGTGTCTTCATCCAATATTGGACAATCCCACTTGTCGAATTCAATGCCCAAGTCCCGCTCGATCCAGGGACAGTGGTTCTCCTGGCCGATCGCCATCAAGATGTGATCCGCCTCCATGAAGACATCCGGCTCTCCAGTTGGGACGTATTTCAATCTCCCGTTGCCGTCCACTGGTTTTACACGTTCAAAAACTACGCCTTTGAGTCGTCCATTCTCGTGAACAAATTCCTTTGGCGGCCTATTGTTGAGAATCGGAATGCCCTCAGCCATCGCATCTTCCTTCTCCCATTCACTTGCCTTCATAACATGGAATGCAGAACGAACGACCACTGTGACGCTTTCGGCGCCCAAACGCTTCGATGTGCGACAGCAATCCATAGCCGTATTTCCGCCGCCCATGACGATTACCTTGCCTGAGATGGATGTCGTGTGGCCAAAGGCAACGCTCGACAGCCAGTCGATCCCAATTGAGATGTGATCTGCAACTTCAGTTCGCCCAGGTAGATCGAGGTCCCGTCCGCGCGGTGCACCCGTACCTACAAAGTAAGCGTCGTAGTTCATGTCGAGCATTTCACTCATGCTCGTGATTTCGTAGTTGTATTGGGCGTTTATGCCCATGTTCACGATGAGATCAACCTCTTCTTCAAGAACGTCCGCAGGCAAACGAAAAGCTGGAATCTGGCTTCGCATCATGCCTCCGCCGCCAGGATCCCTGTCGAACATATCGATCTCGTATCCCAGTGGAAGTAAATCGCGAGCTACTGCAAGAGATGCCGGACCAGCTCCCAGGAGAGCGATTCTTTTTCCATTCTTTTGTTTTGGCACATGTGGCAGATAGGGAGCAATGTCACCCTTGTGGTCTGCCGCTACCCGCTTGAGCCGACAAATTGCAACAGGCTTCTCTTCGGTTCTCACACGCCTGCATGCGGGTTCGCAAGGCCGATCACAGGTTCTGCCAAGAATGCCGGGGAAGACATTGGACTCCCAATTGACCATGTACGCTTCTGTGTAACGCTCTTGTGCAATGAGCCGGATGTACTCGGGCACGGGCGTGTGAGCAGGACATGCCCATTGGCAGTCCACTACCTTGTGAAAGTAGTTGGGATCGTGAATATTGGTAGGCTTCATGGATTTCACTCGTCCTTGAGCGAGAAATTGTCAACTCACGGGAGCGTATTCGGTGTCCTAGAACACAAGGTGTTGGGTCTATTGCTCAAGGGTGGTTGGAACGGTGGGTGTCCAGTAAGTCTTCCACGCACGGTAATCCAACGAATAATACCACATTGACTGTGTTGCTGGCCACATTTGAGCGATTCACAAATTACTGCAGGAAATCTGCATAGTTGAGGTCTGCAACGCAGGCAAAGTAGGTTGTTAGAGCAAATTCGGAGTGGCAAATCCTGCTTGATCAAGTCCCATCGTTTGTATCGCATCATCATGGTGAAATCGCCTCAACACGCGAATGAACTCCACAGCATGCGAAGTTTCGTTGCAATTGTGAATGGGCCATGCCGAAAATGGTCGCTAAAATGTCGTTGGGCTTCAATCACGTCTCTCGTAGTTCCTGAGTAATCGAAGCTTCCTTTGACCCAATTTGTTGACGTTGCTTGCCCCTGCTTGCCCCTGCTTGCCTTGACTATATCCACCCTAACAGAAAGAACTGCGATTCAAGTGCCGCCAACGAAGCAAGTCCACGTATGGACGGACTGCCATGGCAGTCTTGCGAGCGTCGAACTAGCAAAGCTCGTGTCACAATATCCCAGGCTTTACGTCTTGGTAACCGCAAATACTGAGTGCGCCACCGATGCAAGGAATGAACTAGCATTCTTCGATGCCAGTCTGCGCATACTGTCCTTTCCGGACTACGAGACTCTGCCCTACGACTCGTTCTCACCACAAGCCGACATAGTTGCCGAGCGGCTCACGACACTGGCGGAATTGGCCAACGCACCCACTGGAGTCTTGATTGTTCCCGTGACGGCTCTAGTCCAGCGTCTTCCTCCAAGAGACTACGTGACGACTAGGACATTTCAACTCGCAGTCGGAGACAAGCTTCAACTAGCCGAGTACCAACGCCAATTGACTGAAGGCGGATATCGGAAGGTGGATACGGTCTTTGAACATGGTGAATTCGCAACTCGAGGCTCGATTCTTGATCTTTTTCCCGTTGGTACGGATCGACCACTTCGAGTTGATCTATTCGACGACGTCGTCGAGAGCTTGCGAATATTCGATCAAGAGACACAACGCACAATTGAGCGAACGGAACGCGTTCAAATCCTTCCCGCACACGAGTATCCACTGGATGATCGAGGAATCGCTCAGTTCCGGACTTCGTGGAATCTGAACTTTCCTCCAGACCATTGGCAATGCCCCACATACCAAGACATTAGCGACGGCATCTCGGTTGAGGGTATCGAATGCTACCTGCCCCTGTTCTTCGAGCATACCAATTCGCTGCTTGAGTATCTGCCTGACAATTCGGTTGTTGTTCTTGACTCCGATGTCGAGTCAGCGGCAACCTTGTTTTTTGACGAAGTACAAGAACGCTTCGAAGTCCATAAAGACGATTTGGAACGGCCACTGTTGAAACCGTTCGACATCTACTACAGGCTGGATGAAGTTCGACATCTTTGGAATCGTTTTTCGAGGATTCGGTTTCACAAAGGCAGTGGCCCTACCAAGCACGCAATCTCATTGCAAGGAAATGAGCTGCCTGACATCACACTAGACGTTCGCAGGCGTGATCCTGCACGACGGTTTAGGGAATTCATCCATAACATCTCAATGCCGGTCCTCCTAACCGCAGAGACCACCGGAAGGTTGCAGCACCTTCATGAGGTGCTGGGTCGTGCTCGCATCTTTCCAAAGGAAGTCGATTCCTACCAAGACTTTCTCGATAGTCAACTCACAGTGGCATCGACCTTAGGTTCTTTGAGTCGAGGACTCTGGAACCATCAGCACGTCCTAATCACCGAATTCCAAATCCTCGGTTCAAGATTGGAGAACGAGAGGAACCGAGCGAAACAACGAAGTGTAGATCCCGAATCTGTCATTCGCGACCTCACAGAATTGCATCCGGGCGCCCCAGTTGTACATCTGGACCACGGCGTCGGCAGGTACGTGGGATTGGAAACTCTATCGATCCGCTCCCAACTCATGGAATTCGTTACGCTCGAGTATGCGGACGGTGACAAGCTCTATGTACCGGTTTCGTCTCTAAACCTTATATCGCGTTACACGGGAGCTGACGACGAAAACGCACCGCTGCACAAACTTGGATCGGACGCGTGGTCTAAAGCCAAAACTCGGGCGGCCCAGAGAATTTACGACGTCGCCGCAGAGCTATTGGGCATCTACGCAAGACGAGAAGCCTCTCGCTCTGTTGTTGTGCCAGACGTCAATGAAGACTATCGTAGCTTTTGTGATCAATGCGATTTCGAACTAACCGTTGATCAATCCATTGCTACTGAGGCCATATTGGAGGACCTTTCCAAGGTCAAGTCTACAGACCGGCTGGTATGTGGAGACGTCGGATTCGGCAAAACTGAGGTCGCCATGCGTGCGGCATTTCACGTTGTTCAATCCGGTTTCCAAGTCGTCGTACTTGTACCCACGACGATTCTTGCTCAGCAGCACTTCGACACGTTTGCGGACCGATTCGCCGATTGGCCTGTAATCGTAGACTTGATGTCGAGATTCCGCTCGGCCCGCGAAGTGGCGCTTATTGAACAACGCGTGGACGAGAGGAAAGTCGACATTCTTATTGGCACTCACAAGGTACTACACGCTAACGTCGACTTCAGCAAACTTGGTCTGCTAATCGTCGATGAAGAGCACCGTTTCGGCGTTCGCGACAAGGAGCGTTTGCGAAACCTTCGGGCCGAAGTGAACACGATCTCGCTAACCGCTACCCCAATTCCACGAACACTGAACATGTCCATGGGCGGATTGAGAGACCTGTCCATCATCGCAACTCCCCCTGCGAAGCGACTCTCCGTCAAGACGTTCGTCGTTCCTTACAGCAGAACGGTAGTACGAGACGCTATCAAGCGCGAACTCGCGAGAGGTGGCCAAGTTTTCTATCTGCACAACGATGTTAGGTCCATGTCGGAGTTGTACGACGGGCTGGCTGGCATGGTTCCTGAAGCGCGACTTGGCATTGGCCACGGACAAATGCCTAAGCGTGAACTTGAGCACGTGATGGCCGATTTTTACCATCGTAGGTGCAACGTATTGATCTGCTCCACGATCATCGAAAGTGGGCTCGATATTCCAAATGCCAATACGATAATCATTGAGCGTGCGGACAAGTTCGGACTTGCTCAACTCCATCAGTTACGCGGTCGCGTGGGACGTTCGGCTCGGCAAGCGTATGCGTACTTGCTTACTCCCGAAGAGTCTGCAATGACTGTGGATGCACGAAAGAGATTGGATGCCATAGAGTCTGCTGATGAATTAGGAAGCGGATTTACCCTCGCCGTGCACGACCTTGAGATTCGTGGTGCAGGAGAGTTGTTAGGACGTGAGCAATCGGGGCAACTCGAGACAATAGGATTCACGCTTTACATTTCGATGCTTAAGCGAGCAGTGGAAACCCTGAAAAGTGGCACGATACCGAACTTTGACGATCCAATGCCGATGGTGCACGAAGTCAATCTCAATGTGTCTGCACTCATTCCGGATACATACCTGCCGGACATTCACGGCCGGTTGGTCACATACAAGAGAATTGCGGCTGCAGAATCGCAAAGTGAATTGGACGAACTCAAGGTTGAATTAATTGATAGGTGTGGTCCGTTGCCGGACTTGGCTAACAATCTGTTTCAATTGACGGCAGTGAAATTGCGAGCGCAAGAACTGGGAATATCCAAGATAGTTCTCAATGCGGACGGGGGTCGTATAGAGTTCTTGAACCAAGACTGTATCGCCCCAGCGGCGATTGCTACCTTGCTTCAATCCAATGAGTCAAAGCTCCAATTCACACAAGACCAAGCCATTCGGGTATTGCACTCTCCGAAAGAACCCGAGGATCGTTTTGAGTTTGCAGAACAATTGATAGATGAATTGCAAACATCAGCTTCAGCTGCCTCGCGCGCATAGAACTGCCGGCTTTTTGGCGCTGCTAGTGGTCTTCGATGGCTTTGCTTCGACCATAGTTGACGCCTCAAGCCCCAGGGACTATCTACAACACGACTGGTATGTCCTTGAGGTTGTAGTTTTCGAACCCGATTCCGAACTACCATCGTCAGAGCACCTGTTGCATGGAGTGTCTCAACGGACTTTTCCCATCAATGTCCGTTCATTGACTTTTAGTGTTGCCGAGGAACAGGCGGCACTAAGAAAAGAGCAGGCAAATCCCGTCGAATACCGCAGCGAGGATCTCAAACAGACCTTCGCATCCGTTGGCGAGTCTGAAGCAATTTCTCCGCTGCTATCGGGTTGCTGGCTCCACTCGGATATAAGTGCTTCAAGCGAAGATTCCTCCAACGCACTAAGTGACGAACCGAATAATCGCGAAGAAGAAGCTAGTGTAGAACCAACAGGTTCCAATCTGTTCGCAGCTGTACTTGAGCGAGACTCTAGCCTCCCGGATTGGTTGCCTGATCATTGGGAATCGACAGAGGCCATATTGCAGCGCACAGGTCGGATACTTGGTCTATGCGACGAGGATATTCGAACCCTACTGAGCTATGAACTCGACATTGCCGATCAGATCGAGGAGGGTGAAGCCCAGCGACAGGTGAGTGTGTCTCAAGTTCAGGAAGCTTTTGCACTACATGAACGCGAGCTCCTTGCATCTGTTGGACGGAGAATTCCATCAGACCAACTAAACCTAAGACGTACAGCCAATCGGCTTCAAACCGAAGGCTATAGGGTTATTGAGCATGTAGCCTGGCACCAAGATGCGCTAGCACCCGGATCATCGAACAGCACTCTTGTGCAATTCGGCAATATTCAACGAAATCTTCTCTACGAGATAGAGGGTACGTTAGATTTGAGCGTTGCTAGATTTCTCCACCTGGATCTGGAAATCTGGAAATCCATTCCCCAATCTCGACAAGCAGATTCGCGGCGTTCCCCTTCGCCGCGCTTCATGTTCTACCTATTAGACGAGAGTCGTCGCTTGGCTTTGGGTGAAACGCATTATTTCGACCATCCAAAATTTGGAATGCTGATCCAGGTACGTCGGTTGTCGATACCGCCGAACCTTGTAGCGCTAGTGCAAGAACTCGATAGCTAATTCGAGATAGTTCTTCAACTTTGCAATGGCCTTCTCGGTTACTGTCGCAGTTTCAGAAATGTCAATGACGCTGGACACTACTCCTGCAGCAGCGTTCACTACAAGACACGCCGCGGCATAGGAAACATCAAGCTCTCTTGCCAACGAAGCCTCGGGCATGAGCGTCATTCCAACCAAAGTACAGCCATCATTGCTATAGCGTTCGATCTCCGCTGCAGTCTCGAAGCGCGGTCCCTGAGTAACCGCATATGTGCCTGTTCGATGCTGTGGCGACCCGCAGTTTGACGGGAGCGCACGCAAGAGCGCGTTCCGTAATGTTGCGTCAAATGGCGAAGTTAGATCAAAGTGATTGATTTTCATTGAGCCCACATACGTCTGTTCGCGACCATAGGTGTAGTCAACTATTTGGCTTGGCACTACCAAGTCGCCTACGCGGAGTGAGCGATCGATACCGCCCACAGTTGCAGTCGCGACGACGCGCGTTGCCCCAAGTTCCTTGAGAACCCATAGATTGGCTCGATAGTTGACCAAGTGAGCCGCAGTCGATCCCTCCAATCCGTGGCGTGTAAGGGAGAGTACTTCCTGACCGCCTAGTTCAACCTTGCATACAGGTGCCGACGGTGCTCCAAACGGCGAGTTCCGATAGAACGTTGCCAAAGGTCTGGGAAGGATGGAGTGAAGAGCAGTACCAGTGATCAATGCCAACATTTAGCTTTCCAGTGTGTATATTGCGGGTAGGCATCGGTACTTTCCATCCATGTCCATGCCCCTCCCAACTAAGAACTTATCGGGAGCGGTCAATCCTATGAAGTTCGCATTACCCTTGTATTCAGTCAACTTCCTGATTAGTACGACAGTTAAGAGCTTCTTGGCTAAAGGCTCCAGTTTTTGCTGAACGAACTCGAGAGTGACTCCCTCATCCAACACTGTATCGACAATAACTACGACCTTGCCGCGAAACTCCTCGGGGTCGAATTCGGACATGCGAGGCTCGCCTCCTGTCGTACCTCGAAATCTGCGAACGCGCAGGCAGGCAAGTGAAACGTCTACGTCCATGCGCCGCATAAGGTCCCAAGTTATGGGAACGGCTCCCTTCAAGACGCAGACAAAGACCGGCTCTTCATGTTCAAGCTCTACATTCAACTGAACCGCCAATCGATCTATTGCCTTTTCGATTTCCTGTTCCGAATACAGCAGCGTTGCATTGGATGGCAAGGTGTTCACGGTCGTTCTGGACCAATTTGATCCGCGAGATGAAGAGTCTGGGTTGGAAACGCAAAATCCGCATCATGGCTTTGAACGATTTCTCCTATCTTGAGTAGGACATCTTCCTTGATTTCGTGAAATTCCGTCCAAACTGTCGTCTTGGTGAAGGTGTATACGAAAAACTCTACAGCGTAGTCTCCAAAGGAAACCACGTTGACCATCAAGGTCCGATCCAAATCGATTGCATCGTGCGAGCGCAGCATCGCGCGAATGTCATCAACAATTGCCTTTACAACAGAGAAGTCGTCGTAGCGAACTCCAAACGTTTCATAGATTCGACGGTTTAGCATGCGTGAAGGATTTTCTACTGACAAGGACGTGAAAGTTGCATTCGGTACGTAGAGAGGTCGTTGGTCAAAAGTACGGATCAGCGTCACCCGCCAACCGATCACTTCAACCGTACCTTCAATTTCCTGATCAGGAGACCGAATCCAATCGCCAACCGTAAATGGTTTGTCGATGAACAGCATCAGCGCACCAAAAAAATTCGCCAAGAGATCTTTTGCGGCGAAGCCCACGGCAATTCCACCAATTCCTCCAAACGCGAGGACGCCGGTGAGACTAAAGCCGAATACCTGCAGCAAGACGAGAAGAGCAGTGATGGAGACGGATGCACGCAAGACTTTTCCTACCGCCATTGCAGTCGCAACGTCCCAACGCTCGTACTTATCTCGAGTTTTGGAGCTGCTGACCAGCTGCTCGAACGATTTGATAAGTCGCAAACCAAACCACGCCAGAATGACGATTATGCAAGCCTCTCGAATGGTTCCGACATGCTGGAAGACTTGAGTAGGCGCGTTGGGGTCAGTTCGTGTTGCTGCGTAAATGACCTGCCCTGCCCAAGTTAAGCCAACAACCCAAGTCGCCCAGGCTAGGGGTTTACTCGCCGCGAAATAAAGCGCATCGTCCCATTCAGTCGAGGTAGATTCCACGCGTTTTGCTAGCCGCCGTAGCGAAATCCTCAGGACTTGGTGCAGCGTGGCGGTGGTCGTCACGATTAGGAACACGTGCAACATCCAACCACCGTGGCTTACGAAAATATTCTGGAAGTCTTCTAACATTGAGCAACCAAAGCTGCAATCGGTTCATTGAGGCGCATAATTCTATTAAGAGTTAATTGGGCTATTCACGGGCGGGCGCAAATCCCTGGTGATTCCTAACTAAAACTACCCGATTAGACTTGTCAATACGTACAATACTGAACAAAAACACTTGACATTTTGTATCCATATGTATACATTCACACTATGTAAACGAGAGAGGCCCAGCAATGCCACGACGCAAGACTGTAAAGCTCACCGAACGACAACAAGAGGTGCTGGATCTGATCCGCAACTGGATCTCAAACTCCGGCTATCCCCCAACGCGCCGAGACATAGCCGAGCACTTCAATTTTCGTTCGCCCAATGCATCAGAGGAACACCTCAAAGCACTAGAACGAAAAGGCGTCATTAAGGTCAACAGAAACACATCTCGAGGAATCCAAGTAAGCGGCATGTATGACGACCGGACGATTCCAGTTGTGGGACGTGTTGCTGCAGGAAGCCCAATCTTGGCGGAGGAACACATCGATAACCATGTGAGCATTCCCCATACTTTGTTCTCGCCGAAAGCCGACTATTTTCTTACTGTTCAAGGCGACAGCATGATGCGGGCGGGGATTCTCGACGGCGATTTGCTTGCCGTCCACCGAACCACAGACGTTCGCAACAACCAGATTGTTGTAGCTCGCATCGACGACGAAGTAACCGTCAAGAGGTTTGTCCGTGGGAACGATCCTGCCAAAATCGAGCTCCATCCAGAACATCCAAACTACGAACCCATCGTCGTCGATCTTGGATCGAAAGGATTCGAAATCGAAGGAATAAAGGTCGGACTGGTCCGCTTGGACTAGAACATTCCACTCGGACTGACGCTTGTCTGTATCTTCGAGCTAGTACCTTGACCTAACGGGAGTAGCGAATCGTTGATTAACGCTTAGCCACACGTTCACCAATGTCGATCAACTGACGTCTACGGCCACTCTTTGCTTTGGTTCGAGCGGCTTCAACCCATTTGCCATCTTTGAAAAAAGCGCTCCACGGGTTCGCTTTATCGTCCGTACGAACATAGTGCTCCTGACTCTTGCGCGAGAATCTGATCACAGTAGGACGACCCTGAGGATCCTCGACCGGTGCCGAGAGCAAGTGCCTAAACTTTGGATCCAGCTTATTCGCGTAAGGCAAGATCTCGGACACCAAAGGGGCTCGCGTCTGACGATTTTTTGGAAACTTGCTAGCCGCTAGGAACAGACCTGACGCACCGTCTCGCAATACAAAGTGATCGTCAATCCCGTCACATTCAAGTTCAGGCATAGGGATCGGGTCGGCGCGTGGGGGAGCAACCTGTCCGCTCTTTAAGATCTTCCGTGTATTGCCGCAGGCTTCATTAGAACATGCAAAGTAAGGTCCGAATCGACCAGTACGTCTAATCATCTCGCTACCGCAGCGATCGCACTCGATAGTAGGTCCATCGTAGCCGGGCTGGCTGAAGTTGCCTTCTTCGATTTCATAGCCTAGACAATCTTGATTGCCGCAAATGTGCAGCTTTCTAGTCTCATCGACAAGGAAGCAATCCATTGCCGTCGAACACTTGGAGCATTTCCGTTTCAGTCTCAGTACCCTGCTCTCTTCGTCGTCATTTGCAGCAGTCGATTCCTCTTCGACAAGCGAAAGATTCATCGTGTGCTTGCATCTCTCTTTTGGAGGCAGTTCATATCCCTCACAACCAAGGAATGCACCAGACTTTGCCACCCTTATTAGCATTTTTCTGCCACATTCGCCACAGCTAATATTTGTCGCAATGGGGTCGTTGCGTTGCATGTCTTTCTCTGCCGACCTCAATTGACTCGCGAATCCGGTATAGAAAGTGTTTAGAACTTCTAACCACTCCTTGTTTCCTAATGCAATGCGGTCTAGTTCGTCTTGTTCCAATCTAGATGTAAACTCGTAGTCCATAAGGTCGCTGAAGTTGTCAAGCAGACGGTCCGTAACGAGTTCGCCTATTCGTTCGGCATAAAAGCGTCTTTGTCGCAATGAAACGTAACCACGTTCCTGAATCGTAGACGTGATCGAATCGTAGGTGCTTGGCCTTCCAATTCCTCGTTCCTCTAGTTCGCGTACAAGACTCGCCTCACGATATCTGGCAGGTGGTTTAGTGAAGTGTTGCGTCTTTTCGATTTGAACCTCGTGAAGTACCTCGCCAACCCTGTAGCTAGGAAGCAACTGGTCGTCGTCGCTCTTAGATGCTGCAGACCACACACGTGTAAAACCATCAAACAAAACGACTCGCCCTTGTATCTTCAGTTCGTACTCACCCGCGTTCACTGTGGTTGTCACACTCTCATAACGAGCGTTCGTCATCTGACACGCAACGAACCGTCTCCATATCAAGTCATAGAGGCGACGTTCACTCTCATCCTGTCCCTTTAGGTCATCGGATACGACTCTAACATCAGATGGTCGAATGGCTTCGTGCGCCTCCTGTGCGGCTTTCGCCTTCGTCACATAGGTCAGTGGGGCATCCGGCATGTAGAGCGCCCCAAACCTCTCATTCACATACGATCGCACTCCTGTGACCGCCTCATCCGAAAGGCTAGTCGAATCGGTGCGCATGTAGGTGATGAGACCATTTTCGTAGAGCCGTTGAGCAATGCGCATGGTCCGGGAAACGCTGAATCCCAGACGTGAGCTCGCCGCCTGCTGCAAGGTAGACGTGATGAACGGAGGCCGAGGTTTGGATCCTGTAGGTCGTTTTTCATGTTTGGCAACAACAAACTCTTCCTCGTTCAATTCGCTCAGCGCATCATCAGCTTCTTTTTCGTTCTTGGGCGAAAATGCACTCCCCTGGTAGCTGACGACCTTGAATCGACGAGGTTCCTCAACATCCCCGCTTCGATTGTCGACTTTGTCCATGCGAACTAAATTCGCATAGAGTTCCCAGTATTCCTCGACATTAAACGCTCTGATTTCGCGCTCTCGTTCCACTATGAGACGAACGGCGACAGATTGGACCCGTCCTGCGGACAAGCCTCGTGCAACTTTTTTCCAGAGCAGTGGCGAGAGCTCAAATCCCACTACACGGTCGAGAAATCTTCTCGTCTTGTATGCGTTGACTCTGTTGAGGTCGACATGACCAGGATCCGCAAACGCATCTTGAATGGCACTTTGGGTAATCTCATTGAACACGACGCGTCTATATCGTTCAGGGTTGCCACCGATCAGTTCCTGCAGATGCCAAGCTATGGCTTCTCCTTCCCGATCCATATCGGTAGCCAGGAAGATCAAATGCGACTTTTCGGCAGCCTGCTGCAATTCCCTCACAACGTTGGCTTTTTCAGATGAAACTATCCAGGTAGCTTCCCAGTTGCGATCTGGATTTACGCCCATGCGGCGGATGTGGTCCGCTCGAGCCTTTTTCTCCTTTGCCTTGAGCTTTTCTTCGGGACTTAGGTTTGCCGGAATGCGTTTCGGTTTTGTGCTTCTTACTTCGGAATTGCTCTTTGGCAAATCTCGAATGTGCCCTCGACTTGACTTTACAACATAGTTCTTCCCTAAATACCTATTGATGGTTCTTGCTTTATTCGGCGATTCAACAATTACCAGTGACTTTTCCATGTCTCTCCTTCAGGCTGGCACCTTCCATTCCATAGCACCGGTGCCTCGTGCATTCATATATTTACACAATTCGAACATTGGAACCCCTGCGGCCGATGCTGGTGGATTCCAATGGAACGTTACATTGCAGCGAAAACAAGACTCATAGACAGCGCCGTTGCCAAAAGTTCACTCTGGGGATTATGCGTCTCTACATCGATCAATTGTGTGTAGATGAGGAACGGTTCAAGCGTGCACTAGATCGCTATGGAACATTCCTTGCAACGGATGCAATATTGAGCTCCATGAGTTGATCCAGACCTATTGACATTTGAGCGATGAATCTGTCTGCGGTTGTATCGATGGTTTCATTTCCAATCCATGACACGGTTTGTGGTGTGCATTGAATAGCCACAAGTCTTCCAGGTAGACTCTCCAACACTTTCTGTATTTCACTCCAATATGAGCTATCCATCTGGTTCTGCACGTCGCGCAACGGTGGATCGGCCACATAGCCATCAATCGGCGAATTGTTCTTTGCAGACTTGAGCAAACGCCAAGTTGGAATTTCAGCAAATTCCTCCGTATAGTGCTTTCCCCATACAACACATTGGATCATAGGTGTCTTGACTCGACCACCTGAAGTGACTCGTTCATGCATGGGTGCGTTCACATTGCGCACCGACTCGCTTCCAATATGGAGACCTTGCTTCCTGGCTTCAATTCGCATTTGGCCAATGAGCCGTTCCCGTTTCGATGGCAAGACCGCGAGCATTCCACCGAAGATGATCAGCATCGCAGTTGTTAGCATTATCCAGAGCATGGATCTCGCTTGCATAATTGACGAGTAAATTTGTACATAATTAGCGCCATTGCATTTCGATTGCGTCACTGATTGACAATGTCTAAGTATTCCCGAGTACTACTTGCCGTCGATTTGACCGAGGATTGCAGACATGTCGCGGAGCAAGCCTCGATGCTGTCAGATTTTTATGAAGCACAGCTGCATATTGTTCATGTTATAGAACCGCAAAGCTTGGCATATGGCGATGAAATTCCCATGGATCTATCCTCACTTCATGAAGCCATATACGATCAAGCTGAGTCTTACTTGCGAGAATTATCCTCAGAGTTCAAGATTTCAAAAGACCGGCAACACCTTGCATTTGGTCGTACTGACACCGAAATTCACAGAATCGCGACAGAGAACGAGATTGATGTCATAGTTGTTGGGAGCCATGGCAGACATGGATTAGCCATTTTGTTTGGATCGACATTAAACGGAGTACTTCAGAAAGCTACCTGCGACGTGTTAGCCGTACGAGTCGGCGAAACACATACGCATTAGCCTCAGCTTCTCCAATATGAAGGTACTGACGATCACAGGGTTCATCATAGCGGCGGCGCTATGCGTTGCTCCAGCCAATGCGCTTGACGATTTGGTTGAGCTTCGAAGCAAATACAAGCAGGCCAAGCTAGCAAGAGACTCGGGCAGGACCACGGAGTATCGCAGCCTGAAAGAGGAACTTCGAGAGTATCCACTCTTCGTTTACCTTGAGTACCACGAGGCGATTGCCAGACTGTCCTCTCATACGCCTGACCGAGCACTTGAAATCAAGGAGAGGCTTAGTGAATCGGTCTTGTCAGAGGAGTTTTTCAAACGATGGTTGGATGCTCAAGCCAAAGCTGGCAGGTGGCAAACTTACACAACCTACTACATCCCATCAACTGATGCTGCAGAGCAGTGCCGCTACTTGAACGCTCTGAATCGAATTGGGCAGAGGGAATTGGCGTTGTCGCTCGTGCCGTCACTATGGATTGTCGGCGTCTCCCAACCGAAAGAATGTGATCCGATTTTTGGCACATGGATCAACAACGGAAATGTTACGCCCGAAATCGCTTGGCAACGATTACAGCTTGCTGTTGCGGAAGACTCCCTCGTACTGGCAAGATACCTAATGCGCTTCTTTCCTCCAGCTGAACGAAGTCGTGCCCAGCTACTTTACGACGTGCATGTGCGACCGGGTTTGGTAAAGAACATTCGTCGTTTTTCTGACGACGAGTGGGGACGTAAGGCCCTTGTGCACGGTCTCAGAGAATTTGCCATTGACAATGGGATAGAGTCTCGGGAGCTGTGGGACGAATACCACCCACAGTTTTCATTCGACGACGAAACCATACTGCAAACAGATAGCCACTTGGCGTTTTGGGCTGCTCGGGAGGGTCAGCTTGTTCTTCCGATCAATCAAGAGTTCGATGCCCAAACAATTGAACGAGTCGCAGACGCCGCAATGGCACTTGAACAGTGGCATTGGGCTCACCAATGGCTCGAACAATATCCAGATGCCCAGCAGTCAAGCTATAAGTGGCGATTCTGGTCGTCGATTCTCCAATTGAAACTAGGACGTGAGGAAGCTCAAAGTTCACTCGAGGATTTGGCTACCGAACGAACCTACTACGGATTTCTTGCGGCGGACGAACTCGGTCTGCCTATTCAATTGAACGGATTTGTGTGGCCTAATCCTAAGGAGCAACGCGAGAAATACCTTCAAGATCCCCGCATCGCAAGGATATTCGAACTCTATGCTCTTGGGGACCAAGCAAGTGCCAAAAAGGAATGGAGATGGCTACTCCCTCAGATCGACCAGGATGCCAAGTCGTGGATCGCACATGAAATAGCGAACATCGGATGGACCTACGATGCGATACAAGCGGCCTTCTCGGCAGACGCTTTTGACCTAATCGACGCGCGTTTTCCAATCCTTTATATGGACGCCTTCAAGCGTAATGCCCACATGACAAACTTAAGCCTTCCTGTCTTGTTAGCAATAACTCGACAGGAGAGCGCTTTCAACGCCAATGCAGTTTCGCCCGTTGGCGCACGCGGACTGATGCAACTCATGCTTCCTACAGCGCGTCGGACCGCAAGCAACATTCGGACAGGGAGACCATCTCCAACCTCACTGCTTGATCCTGCAACTAACATCTACCTAGGATCACATCACTTTGTGGAGTTGTTAGAGGAGTTTCACGACAATCGTGTTCTGGCGTTCGCAGCGTACAACGCAGGGTCGCACCGAGTAAGAGAATGGATCAAAAATTCAAGTGGCATGGACACTAGGGTTTGGATTGAGACAATTCCATTTGGAGAAACTCGCAACTACGTCAAGAACGTAATTGCATTTACCCAAGTCTACAGTCAGATTCTAGACATTCCAGTGCCTGTATTGGAAGACCACGAGCGAACCATTCCCTAGAACGTCATTCCGACTGGAACGGGTCTTACAAATGATCGACATCGGTGCGAACCTGACCGACAAATCCTTTTCGAACGACTTCAATGACGTGCTTTCGCGGGCTCGGGCACGCGATGTTGAGCACATCGTAGTGACAGGAACGGACATACAAAACAGCCGCCGAGCTATCCGCATCTGCAACGAGCAATCAGGCTATCTTTCCTGCACTGTCGGAGTACACCCGCACAATGCCTCGTCGACTCCAGGTGGGTGGGAAGAATCAATTCGAGAACTCGCGGACGAACCGTATGTAGTCGCGTTGGGTGAAACGGGGTTGGATTACTTTAGAGACTTTTCTCCTCGACCAATCCAGCGAGAGGTATTCATCAAGCAACTGGATTTAGCGACTGAATTGAAGCTACCAGCATTCATTCACGATCGAGATTCTGGCGAGGATCTGCTTAGTATTGTCGCTGAGTTTACTCAACTGACCGCCGTCATTCACTGTTTCACAGGTAGTGCTGAACTGCTTACCAAGTACCTCGACCTCGGTTTATACATTGGTATTACTGGTTGGATCTGTGACGAGCGACGTGGCAATGAACTAAAGCATGCGGCACATTTGATTCCAGATGATCGTCTTCTGATTGAAACAGACGCCCCCTATCTCACCCCACGAACTATACGGCCAAGACCCAAGTCTCGTAGAAATGAGCCAGCGAACCTGCGTTACGTAGCGCAGTGCGTTGCCGAAGTGCGTAACCAAAGCGTAGAGCACATCGGCAAGATCACGGCGAACAATGCTCGTCGCTTATTCTCTATTCAGTAGTTCTACTACGTCAACATCGTCGAAGGGCCAGACCAATTGCGTACCGCAAACGTCCACTACTGGTATTTTGTCTGACCATCGCGAAATCAATACATCGTCGGTAATGATATCGACCACTTCCAATACCTCTCCCGCTAAATTTTGAGAGGCCAATAACATATCCAAAGCCTCGTCACACAGAGAACAAGCACTTGTTACATAAAGAGTGATGGACACAGTGCAACTATGTGCTAGCAGCAATCCACATGTTAGTTTCCATGGCCATGACGGCACGAATCGAGACAATTACGATTCTGCATAGCAAGCTCGAAATTAATAACTTCTAATCAATACTTTATAGTGATTTCCTAAAAAAATCTTGAAAGATTGAGTGCAAATGATATGTCTTGAACTTCAAGCGTTGGGTTAACTGTAAGGGCACCCTCCTCATAGGAATCACGCCACTCATCTTCGATTGCCGATTCGAACCGCAACTCAAGCTGGGCAACGAACCGATCACTAAACGCATGTTCGAGCCCTCCACCAATAACAAACTTTTGTCCCTTTGCGGTGTACTCAAACTCGCCACTCTCAAACTGCGGTCCAACACAGGTCTCCAGCATGAAGCAACCCAGTTCGTAACGAGACTCGAGTTCAAGACTCGACTGCTTGACGCCAGCCAACCCATAGAAAGCCGTGACGGCAGCCCAGTTGGTTGTTTGTAACTCGCGCCCCCACTTGCCAACGATTCCAAACTCCGTACTGGTTCCAACTTCGAATGTTTCAGGCCAAGCCTCACCGTACTGTGCGCGCTCACGCGACACTCCGTCCCCAAGCACAAAGCCAGATACCCTTCCTGCGCCTAGACTTGCCTCCAATTGGACACTAGCGAATTGATTGTCCCAAACATGCCGAAACCCAGCAATTGCGCCAAGGTTTGCCAGATTGCCATCACCTGAGTTGCCCGTGCTGAAAGACATTCCCTCAACTGACGACGCAGTATTGGTGAGCGTATTGGCTACTGTCTTGTTATAGGTAGCATCAGACTGAGTGACTGCACCATGGAATCCTATGAAGACTCCAGACACTTGAGCGACCACAGAACTACTGAAGAACAGCAGAGACGCAACAATCCAAGGAAACGTTCGAACAGAAAGGCGCACAACCAACCTCAATACCCACTTCCAATTGGCCTCATTGTATCCACTGTGTGCCGCCGCTTCGTCGTGGAAAATTTCCATCCGAGTCACTTTCCTAGCGACCTTTTTTCTCTCTTGCTGATAATAGGTGCATGCTGCAAAACCTTCTTCCCGTTCGATTAGACTTTGCAATTGCTACTTGAACTCCAAGCTGATTCCATGTGCACGCCGCGCGCGATTCTTCGGTTGGCAGACCTATGAGCTCGTTGTTTTCCCGCAGATCCTCGGAGTCTAACGACGGAGTTTCGGAGGAAAACCAGACGCTTGGCAGAATCTATATACGCAAAGTACGCAGTAGCGATAGACAAGCATTGATTGCCATGGCAAATTCCAGCCAACATCTTCATCACCCCTGGATTACGCCACCCCAAACAGCCAATATGTTTCGGTTGTACCTAAGACGCATTCAACGGGAGGATGCCGAAGGATTCGTTTGCTGTCTACGAAACTCCGATGAAATAGTCGGGGTGGTCAATCTCAATGACATCGTCTATGGATCATTCCTCAACGCGAACCTCTCATACTACGTCGATGCAAACCACCAAGGCAAAGGCTATATGACGGAAGCCCTGAATCTGGTCGCCAAATTCTCATTTGAAGTATTGGGGCTGCATCGGTTGGAGGCAGCCATACAACCAAACAATCAGCCGTCCCGAAAGCTGGCCCAGCGTTGTGGATTTTCCTTTGAGGGACTTGCCAATGACTTTCTCTTCATAGACGGCCAATGGCGAGACCACGAACGGTGGGCACTAGTGGACTTGCGCAATTCACTGAGTCGTCCCTAGATCAGGAACTAAACACTATGAAAGCACGAGCATTTGGATCTTGGCCTTCGCCAATCTCTGCGGAACTGGTTGCGTCCAGCTTTGTGTCGTTTAGCGAACTCTGCGCCGATGGCGAGAATCTCTACTATCTTGAAGCACGCCCGGCAGAGCGGGGACGAACGGCACTTATGGTCGCTTCTCCGCTTGGCGAACACAGGGAAGTCACTTCAGATCCCTTTGATGTCAGAACCATGGTCCATGAATATGGTGGCGGATCGTACACCGTGGCCAATGGCAACATCTACTTCGTCAACAAGGAAGACCAAGATGTCTACCACATCGTAGAAGGCCAATCTAACGAAACTCGAAGAATTACCAACTCGGGGAGGCAAGAACGGTTTGCAGACTTTGCCGTTGATCCGACCGGAAGCTTGATTTGCATACGGGAATCGCACCAGAACGGCCGCGAGCCCCGTAACGACTTAGTGCGTATAAGCACATCGACCGGTGCCATTAGTGTTCTGCACGAAGGACACGACTTCTACTCATCACCTAGGCTCTCTCCTAATTCCAAATGCATTGCATTTCTAGCTTGGGACCACCCAAATATGCCTTGGGATGGAACACAGCTTTACAAAGCGGATTTCTCGCACACCCATGAACTTCAAAATGTGACCGTGATTGCCGGAGGAACCGACGAGTCGGTCGTTCAACCCACCTGGATCGACGATCTCCAGCTTTGCTATGTCTCCGATCAATCAGGATTTTGGAACATATACGTTCACGGATCTGAAGGCACACATTGCGCGGCAGACGAACCGGCAGAGTATGGATTTCCTCACTGGGTGTTTGGATTGCGTACAGTTGTGTCGATGAATGACAACATCTTGCTTGCTGTGAGATCGTCGGAACGTGGACCAGCGCTTGTCTACGTCGATACTACAACACAGCTTGTTAGTCCTTGCAACGATTCCTTTTCGAGCTACTCATCCGTGACCAAATTTCAAAATGGCGTGGCTTTCATAGCTGGAAAGACCGACGATTTGAGCTCAATTGTTCTACTTCAGACGAGAGAGGCCGAACTTCGCACCCTATGTACCCAAGGTACGCTTCCCTTTTCAAGGTCCTACGTATCTCCTGTACGCTCCATTGAGTACGACAATGCACACGGACAAGTAGTACATGCCCATTTTTATCCCCCAACCAATCCCGATGTGACAGTCCCTACAGATGAACGCCCACCATTGCTCGTTCTATCGCATGGCGGCCCTACCTCAAAATCCAATGCTGACTTCAGTTTCCTCGTTCAGTACTTTGCAACGCGAGGTTGGGCGATATTGGACGTCAACTATGGTGGCAGTACAGGTTACGGAAGAAAATATCGCAATAGACTACTAGGGCAATGGGGTGTTGTGGACGTTGAGGACTGCTGTGCGGGAGTACGACATCTTGTAGCTCAAGATCTTGTCGATCCAGCCAGAGTTGCCATACGAGGTGGAAGTGCTGGTGGCTACACGACATTGCGCGCGCTGACTACAACCAACACGTTCAATGCTGGCGCGAGCTACTACGGCGTTGCAGACGTTAGAGCACTGGTCAACGACACTCATAAGTTTGAGTCGCGTTACATAGAAGCACTGGTTCCAGAGGAAGAAGTCGATGCACGTTCACCTATCCATCACGTTGATCGGCTGAGTAGTCCTGTTGTGTTCTATCAGGGAACTGAAGACGCTATAGTCCCGCCGAATCAGTCTCAAATGATGTTTGAATCGCTTGCGGCTAAGGGGATTGCGACAGCCCTGTTTCTATTCGAGCACGAAGGCCATGGATTCCGCATCTCTGAAAACATGAGCGTTGCATTAGAGTCTGAGCTCGTATTTTTCTCCAGAGTTTTTGGGATCGATCCGCATGATCTGACGGCAGAATGCTTTGAACGTGCAAAGGTTGCAAATGTGTCATGGGACTGAAGGTAGCCGTACTCGGAGGAGGTAGTTCACACGAAGCTGAAATTTCCAGGTCGTCCGCCTCTCAAATAGCAAGTGCATTGGAAAGCAAGTGCTCCGCTAGCTACATCGAACTCACTCCTCGAATCGCGTTGGACCTGTGCGAATTCGGCCCAGACGTTGTATTTCCCGTACTCCACGGGTCTCCGGGAGAAGACGGTACATTGCAGGGGTTACTCGATATCCTCGAATTGCCTTATGTGGGCTGTGGTGTACGCGCTAGTGTTCTAGCGATGGACAAGTACTTGGCAAAGCAGCAATTCCGTTCTTTTGGTCTTCCCGTATTGCCGGATATAACCGTAGCGCGGACGAACTTTGAAGAAAGCGTTGAACAGATCAGCGCAAGCTTTGGTAACCGCATCGCATGCAAGCCGAGATTTCAAGGATCTGCGTTGGGGATTTCACTATTGCCAGAAGGTGGAGATGTTCGTGAAGCACTAATAAACGGCTTTGAGTTTGATAGTTCGCTTCTGATTGAACCGTTTACAAGTGGTAGAGAAATTACGGTCGGTGTCTTGGATTTACATGGCTCCGAACCGATTGTGCTGCCCGTAACCGAAATCTTGGTTGCAGAGAACGAATGGTATGACTTTGTAAACAGGTATACGCCCGGAAAGAGCGAGCATGTCATTCCAGCTGAGATTGCATCCGACAGCTATGAGAGCTTGCAGCAAGCAGCGCTCACAGCACATCGTGCTTTGGATTGTCGCGACTTATCGCGTACCGATTTTGTCTTGGAACCTTCCGGCGACTTTTGGGTGCTGGAAGTCAACAGCATGCCAGGCATGACACCGACCAGCCTCTATCCCGATGCATGTAAGGTTCACGGACTAGATCTTCCTGAATTGGCCTATCAGCTTGTCATGAGTGCATTCAACCGAGCTAGCGACGACTCGACGACTTAGCATCTCGAGTCAACTAGTAATGGCGTATAAGGCTAGTTGTTTAGGTTGTAGCCCCGTTCATTGTGCGTTGCTATGTCAAGTCCGTCAATCTCAACATCTTCGTCTACGCGAACCTTTACAAGCAAGTCTGTGACCTTGAGGATCACCCAGGTAAGTGCACCTGTCCAGACTACCGTTGCCAATACTCCGATGAACTGAGACAGCAATTGACTGCCGATAGCAATTTCTTCCTGCCCGCCAAACCACCCGAGTGCCGAACTGGCAAAAATTCCAGTAAGCAACGTTCCAAGAATGCCTCCTACACCATGCACTGGAAAGACGTCGAGTGAGTCGTCGATCTTGAGGGACCTTTTGAGAAAATTCGTGGCAAGAAAGCACACAACTCCTGCGACCAAACCAATCACCAAGGCTCCAGCAGGACCCACATAGCCCGATGCTGGTGTAATAGAGCCCAATCCGGCAACCATGCCAGTCACTGCACCAAGCACACTCGGTTTTCCAAATCGAATCCACTCGACGACGAGCCATGTGAACGCTGCAGTTGCTGCTGATATGTGAGTGACAGCAATTGCCATGGCCGCATCGCCATTCGCCGCAACCGCGCTACCACCATTGAACCCAAACCAGCCAACCCAAAGCATTCCAGCTCCAACGACCGTAAAGGGCAAGTTGTGCGGAATCATCGCGGTTGTGGGAAATCCGCGGCGTGGACCCAAATATAGCGCAGCAACCAACGCGGCCGTCCCCGCAGAGATGTGAACCACTGTTCCGCCAGCGAAATCCATTAGACCACCACTAAACGACCCCAGCCAACCGTCTGAACTCAGCCAGCCACCACCCCAAACCCAATGACAAAGTGGAGCATAGACGATGATTACCCACAAGGTCGTAAAGATCAAAATTGCTGAAAAGCGCATTCGTTCCGCAAATCCACCCACAATCAATGCAGGTGTGATAATTGCGAAAGTCAATTGGAAAATGGCAAAACTGGACTCTGGTATTGATCCAGCCATAGATTCCTCGCTCACATTCTTGAACAGGATGTTGGAGAGGTCGCCTACCACCGCATTGCTTTCGCCGAATGCCAAACTGTAGCCAACGAGCAACCAAAGAATCGTTACCAAGCATGTAATCGAAAAGCACTGCATAAATATGCTTAGAACGTTGTTCTGGCGTACCAAGCCTGCGTAGAACAACGACAGTCCAGGTATTGTCATAAACAGCACCAGAGCTGTAGACGTGAGTAGCCATGCCGTATCGCCGGAGTCCAATGTCTGTGCGAGTGCAGTCGGTGCTACTAGAGCAATTACTAGAATCACCCACCACCTAGATTTGACTTGATCCAACATATTCCCTCCCTACCCTTGTTAGAAATTTCCTTGATGCTCGTGTCTTGCGTTACTGGATTCTTGGGATGTCTCATGTCTCTCTCGTGCACACTCCTCCAATGCTCTGGCCATTTGGGCTACGCAACCTGGTCCACGATAGACCAATGCCGAATAGATTTGCACTAAGTTCGCACCTGCGTCTACCATTTGGCGAGCGGAGCTTCCATCACCTACGCCACCACATCCTATGACTGTGAAGTCTGGGCCAACAGCTTCTCGCACCAACTCTACCCGTTCCAATGCACGAGCAAATAGCGGTGCGCCGCTTAGCCCTCCCCGCTCTCTACGGTTTCGATCTGACAGTGTACTTCGGTCAATGGACGTGTTTGTTGCGACGATACCGTCGCATCCGGTGTTTTTCACAGAAGTAGATAACGCTTTTGTCTCGTCCACATTCAAGTCTGGAGAGATCTTCACGAACAGGGAGACATAGATATTGTTTGTATAGACTAGCGTATCTCTAGCTCTTACAATTTCATCCAACAGGGCTTTAACATGTCCCCGCTCCTGCAAGTCGCGAAGATTTGGCGTGTTAGGCGACGAGAGATTTATCGTAACGAAGTCAACTACAGATTTTACTTGGTTGAAACAATAGACATAATCGGCAGCGGCCCGTGAGTTTGGAGTGTTCCAATTTCGTCCTATATTGACACCAATGGGAATTTGGACATTATTGATTCCCCGCTTTAGCTTGTCTGCGAGCGTGTCCACGCCATCGTTGTTCAATCCCAATCGATTGATGAGAGCCAAATCCTTTTTCAGGCGGAAGACTCGAGGAGCGCGATTACCGGGTTGCGGTCTAGGTGTGACTCCACCAAATTCCAAGAACCCAAATCCGAGTTTATTTAGGCCCTGTATTGCTGCGCCGTCCTTGTCGAATCCAGCAGCTAGTCCAACCCTATTTGCACACTTGAGATGTCCTACTCGCACCGTGTCCTTTATGGATTTGTTGGTCGCGAGGCTACCATAGCAAGACAACATCCTTAGAACAACCAAATGTGCCCATTCTGGGGGCAGGGAAAAGAGTATCGGCCGAACTAGAGAGTACACGCTAGACTGTTAAATATTGAGGGAATACGTAGCCAAAATCCTCTTAGTCGCATCTAAATGATCAAAATGTCGCCAGGATTGTCAATATAGGATTGAGTAGCCATCGTATGTCTGAAACTTCCATGAATACAATCGCAAGTGTTTTGAACAAGCCACCTGGTGCAGATACTTTGAGCACGACACTCCAGAGAGTTCGCGAATTGAACGACTGGCTCGACACACGAGTCGTTGGACAACCAATATTGACTCAGCGCTTAATTATCGCACTTCTCTGCGGCGGTCATTTGCTCGTTGAAGGCGCCCCAGGATTAGCTAAGACACGAGTGGTAAAAGAACTGGCTCGAGGTGTCGAGGGAGAGTTCCATAGGATTCAATTCACGCCTGATTTGCTCCCAAGCGATGTAACCGGCACTGAGGTCTTCCGTCCTGAGGACGGTAGTTTTTATTTTCAAAAAGGTCCGATCTTTCACAATCTCCTCTTGGCTGACGAGGTGAATCGAGCTCCAGCAAAGGTTCAATCAGCGCTGCTCGAGGGGATGGCCGAACACCAAGTTACTCAGGGGCGAGAAACTTTCGAGTTGCCTGGATTGTTTCTGGTAATGGCCACCCAAAATCCGATCGAACAAGAGGGAACCTATCCATTGCCCGAAGCTCAGTTGGACAGATTCCTAATGCACATCCAGGTGGGATATCCGCCACCTCGCAATGAGCTAGAGATTCTCAAGATTGCCCGAAACGAAGTCTTAGCTAGGGAATCACTCCCTCCACTTGTGCTGACCGAAAAAGAAATATTCGGAGCACGAAAGGAAATTTCTGAGTTGTATATGGCAGATTCAATTGAACGCTATATTGTTGCACTTGTAGCCTATACACGATCCACTTCGATACAGGGCGTGGAATATGGCGCCAGTCCACGAGCTACCATCGCCATCGATCAGAGTGCACGTACTGTAGCCTGGCTTGATGGCCGGGAGTATGTTTCACCCGATGACGTCCACAACGTCGTCCACGATGTCATGCGACACAGAATCATTCTCTCGTTTGAAGCGGAAGCACAGGGAGTCACTCCTGATGCTGTGGTGGACGAAACGCTAAAAATGGTACCAGTGCCTTAAGCTCGCTGGACCATGCTAAGCGGCGCATATGTTAGTTTGAATGACCTGATTGCGCTTTCGTCGGCCGTCTATACCAAGCATCGTCGAAGAAAGAGCAAAGCCAGAGTTGCTGGCGAACGTAGGTCTGTGCATCGTGGACGAGGCGTGGACTTTGAAGAGGTTCGACTCTATCAACCAGGCGACGATGTTCGGAACATCGATTGGAACGTTACTGCGCGTAAGCGTATACCACACACGAAGGTCTATACCGAAGAACGCGAACGCCCCACTCTTTTGATTGTCGATCAGTCCATGACGATGTTTCTAGGAAGCAACAACAGGCTCAAGTCGGTTGCAGCGGCCGATATTGCCGCCAGACTTGCGTGGAGAACGCTCTACCAAAAAGACCGCGTAGGTGGATTGGTACTTGGGATTCGGAATATAGAGACCATCAAACCATTCCGCAGTGGAACCGCAGTCGTACGAGTGCTACGGGCAATTGTCGATGCAAACACTAGGCTCAAGTATTCAGAAACTACACGACCTGAGTCGCAAACGAAGGGCGAATTGTGGGAACGGGCATTGAGTCAGCTACAGCACGTTACTCCTGCCAACCATCGAATTTTCGTCATTAGCGACTTTGTCGGTATGAGCCAAGATGCGATTAATAGCATGCTCAATCGAGGACGTCACAACGACCTGCAAGTTATACATGTTTATGACGAAATAGAGCGCACGCTACCCCCATCCAACATGTACGCTGTCACCAACGGAGCGCAATTCGTCGAATTTCACAGCGGCAGAAGAAAATTGCGCGATGAGTACACAGTACGATTTGGCAACCGACTCGACAATTTACGGTCTATGTGTTTGAAACACAACGTGATGTTTACTTCATTTTCAACTGATGATGACTTGGAAGCCCTCAATTTCGGCGGCTAACCCACTGTCCGAAGTGTTAGATCAATTGCGGGACATCCATGAGCCTGCCGCTCCTGGACTTTGGCCAATACCTGTAGGCTGGTGGGGTGTTGCAGTCCTATCCTTCGCCATTCTGATGTTTGGCTCGTGGGTGCTCCTTCAAGAGCGTCGACGCAGACAGCCCTATATCAGAATTCGTAAAAGCGTACGGCAACTGAACGACCAGAGAAATGCGGGCTCACTGGACTCGCTCGAGTATGCAATGTCAGTCAATCTCCTTTTCAAGGAGCTTGTAGTGAAGATTGAGGGGCACGAGGAAGCCACGCAGCTGTATGGGTCGCGTTGGCTCGATTTCCTGGCGGAACGATTCAACAATCGAGCATTCGTCGACGGACCTGGTCGTTGTCTTGGATCCAATCGCTACATGGAAGAAGCCTTTTCCGATGCGGGTCTTCAGGATTTGGTAAAGACCACCTTGCAACGAGCAGCTCCATTGCGCAGGATCACTGATGCTTGAATTCTTGTGGCCTTGGGCATTCTGGTTGGTGCTACTGTTTCCGATCATGCGCATTGCTGCTCTGCGTGTTAGCGGACAACATGCAGCACTGACGGTTCCAGACCTGGATGCGTTCCAATTTGAAACCAAGGCATCGGATGTTTGGGTTGACAACCGCAGGTGGCTCAAGCTCATCCTGCTTTTCTTGGCGTGGGTTGCTTTGGTTGGAGCATTGGCTCGACCTCAATGGACAGGAGACCCAGTGCCCCTACCCACTGTTGGACGAGACATGCTTCTAGCTGTTGACATATCTGGAAGCATGACGACTGACGACATGTACATAGAAGACATTCGGGTTTCACGGTTGGCAGCACTAAAGCATGTTGTCAAACCATTCATTCTTTCCAGGATAGGTGATCGACTTGGCTTGATTTTGTTCGGTTCAGCAGCCTATGTTTACGTTCCTCTGACGTTCGACTTGGAGACAGTGAACGAATTGCTCCAGGATGCACCAACCGGCATTGCTGGCGGCCAAACAGCTATCGGTGACACCATAGGACTAGGTGTAAAGAGGCTGGTGGAACGCCCAATCGAGCACAGGATTCTGATCCTGATGACAGATGGCTCTCACAATGAAGGAAACCTTTCGCCCGATGAAGCCGTACGATTGGCCAAGGAAGCCAATGTCCGCATCCATACGATAGGCATTGGATCCGATCCCACGGACTTTCGAACATTCGGGACCAGACGCATGTTTAGGTTTCGTGGACCTGCCATGAATACGGAGGCACTGAAGAACATATCAGAGCAAACCGGTGGCATGTTCTACAAAGCAAGTGATACGGAGTCTCTATCCAGAATCTACGCGCACATTGCATCCATCGAGCCTATCGAGCTTGATCCCGAGACGCTGCGGCCTGTCAAATCGCTGTTTCATTGGCCCTTGGCGGGTTCGTTCGCCCTATTCTTGCTTTTGTGGTGGATTCGACCGTGAACGATTGGGGCGTAGCTCTTCAGAACCTTCACTTTCTACGGCCTTGGTGGTTGCTCGGTGTGTTCCTGGTGCCAGTCATCTACCTCCTTAAGAGAAGGTACAAGTCCAGTTCTACTGGATGGAGTGCTGCATTGTCGCCCGAGTTATTGTCGGCGCTGATGCCAAAATCAGCAATTCAAAAATTACGACGTGTGTTTGAAATACTCGCCGTAGTCTCTTCCATCCTCGTGATAGTCGCGTTGGCAGGTCCGTCGTGGGAGCAACTGCCGCAACCGGTAGATCGGAAGGACGACGATCTGGTGATAGTGTTGGACCTTTCCTATAGCATGTACTCCGAAGACATCGCTCCATCTCGAATTGTCCGTGCCAAGCAGAAGGTCACCGACATTTTGCGCAGCCGCAATGAAGGAAACACTGCATTGGTTGCCTATGCCGGAGATGCCCATGTCGTTACGCCTTTGACCAACGACACTAATACCATTCAGCATCTAGTCTCGTCCTTGGATCCATCGATGATGCCTATACCGGGGAGTAAGACAAGCAGCGCGTTGGAGCTCGCGCTTGAATTGCTCGAGAAAGGCTCTACCGGCAATGGTCGCATACTTCTTCTCGCTGACGATATAGAAGATCCTGACGAACTGAGTGACATTGATTTCAATCGCATCCCTGTGCATGTACTTGGCATTGGCACAGACGACGGCGGACCGATACCAATCATCAACCAAGATGGAACAGTCAATCACGTCATGGACAGGGAGGAAAACATTGTCATTGTTAGATTGGATCGCGAGAAAATGCGCCGTTTTGCCAAACTTGCACGTGGAACCTACAGCGACATAGCGCTTGGGGACTCCGATGTTGCTTCATTTTTTGACGGAGGATGGATTGGACGTGATGAATCAACTCGAGTGGCGGACCGCGAGTTTGATCAGTGGTATGACTCGGGATATCTACTACTCGTGCCTATAGCCGTCCTAGCGGTTCTGGGCCTACGTAGAGGCGCGATTGTGGTTGTATTACTAGCCATAGCTCCAAATCTCCAAGCCGACTGGAAGGATGACCTTTGGGTCAGTCGAGACAATCAGGGACATTCCGCCTTGGAACAAGGTCGACACGATGATGCAGAGAAACTGTTTGAAAGTCCAGATTGGCAAGCTGTTGCAAAGTATCGCAACGGCAAGTTCGAAGAAGCAGCTGAAATTTTTGGTGTCGATGATTCTGTACGTTCGCGTTTCAATCTTGGCAATGCTCTAGCCAAGAGCGGGCTAATTGAGGAAGCAATCGAAACCTACGACCAAGTATTGGCTGAGGACCCAGACCACGACGATGCCGAGTTTAATAGAGACCTCCTGACCCAAATACTTCAACAAATGCAGCAACAAGCTCAATCCGGGACGGGGGAACAGCAAAGCCAGACCCAAAGTACCGGCGAGGGCGAGATTGAAGAGCAGTCCCAACGATCAAATGATTTAAACCAGGAGTCCTCCGACTCAGCGGAGCCTACAGAGCAAAGTGGGGACGGATCCGACCAACCTGGAGAGTCGGAGCAACCTCCCAACCCAAACCAAGACCAAATGCGAGATGACCAATCTGCAACAGGTGAAAACAATGAGCCGTCTGAAAACGAATCATCTGAACAAGCAAGTGAGGAGCCTTCTGACCCAGACGAGCAAGAATCTGCTGCTCAAAATGGCGACGAGCGCGAGATGGCAGACGCATTCGATAGGTGGCTTCGACGTATACCCGATGAACCTGGCAATCTCTTGAAAGCAAAATTTCGCCATGAATCTATACAGAAGCTACGTACTGGCGAAGTGGTCCTGAGGGAATCCGATCAACGATGGTAAGAGTTCTAGGTTGTCTCATCGCCTTGAGTTTTGCGACTCAGCTGCACGCTGCAGTACGTGCATGGGTGGACAAGTCCGATATCGACGAGACACAAGCCATAACGCTAACCGTGGAAACGCAAGGCACGGCGCGAGACGTGGATCCACCCGATTGGAGCGTATTGCAACAGGACTTTCGCACCTATGGTCCGGGCGAAAACAGAATTCTGAACATCGTGAACGGCAATGTTCAATCCAAGTCTTCTTTTACCATCCAATTGGAACCAAGACGCATTGGGTCTATAACAATTCCTTCGTTTGATATCGGCGGCGAAAAGACTGACCCCATTACGATCATTGTTCGAGAATTAGATGACGAAGTAAAGCAACAATTAAAGGAGAACGTTTTCTTCGAGACAGCAATTGATTCCCGGAGGCAATATGTCCAAGCAGCGGTTCATGTAACCAGAAAGCTCTACTACTCCAACAATGTACTTGTTAGGCAGGATATTCCGAGACCGACTGACATTGACAATGCACTGGTTGTGATCGTGGGGGAAGTCGAGAGAACCTTTGCTTTGAGAGAGGACCGAAACTACAACGTTTTAGTGCAACGTTTTGTCTTGTTCCCTGAGCGTAGTGGCGAGTTAATCATTCCAGCTGTGGCAGTTCCAGTTCGTGTCTCTCTCGGTACTCGAGAACTAGCTCTTTCCGTCTCTTCACATCAGGAGAAACTCGAAGTGCTGCCTATTCCCGACGAGTTTCCTGCCAATCACGACTGGTTTCCGGCACGTGATGTTCGAATTTCGGACAGTTTAGCTGTGGCTGACTTAGAACAGCTCCACGCAGGAGACACGATAATCAGAGAAGTGACTATCAGTGCCACCGATGCCCATAGTACGGGCATACCGGAGGTTGAATTCCCTGTACCCGACGAGATCCGTCAATATCCTACTTCTCCAACGTTAGAGGATACAGCTCTGATTTCCCGGATTGTCGGTAGACGAACGCAGTCCGCATCTCTGCTTCTTACGGAACCAGGCAAGTACACTGTTCCCGATGTTCCGATCTATTGGTGGAACACCGAGACTGACAAGCTTGTGGAGACGGTCATAGGCGGTAGAAACATGGTGGTTGCACCAGATCCTCTAGCTGGATCGGGATCTGACGAAGTCGTAGCCAACTCAAAACACAATGACGGCGGCGGCCTGTCTACGACAGGTCTTCCTGATTGGTGGTTGAACGTCATAATCGGCCTCGGATGGTCGCTTGCTCTAGTGTTTGGCTACCTGTATTTCACTCAACGCGAAAAACGGCCGAAGCAAAAGTCCTCCACTACGATGATCGACCTCAGATCACTGCGAAGCAAACTTGCGAGCAACGATCCTAGAGAGGTCAAATCGGGGATGATAGAGTGGCTAGCTCAACATTTGGATGTCTCGCAATCGGATGCGCTTGGGTTGTTGCAATCGAACTTGGAGACCCGGAAAACGCTAAACGAACTCAACAATTCTCGATATGCACGCGAATCGCATAGCTTCAAGACAGATCGCAAAAAAATCGAAGAAGACATGAATAGTATCGTTGAATATCAAAAAGATAACCAAGATATCTCAAGCACATTTCTGCAAATGTACAACAGTTTGAACACCTCTTCTGGTTAAGGCTGCACAACGCAGCCCCAGCCCCTATGCACTAGGTCGATTTTATTCGCCGACAATTCAATCACGTATTCCTGCCGATCAAACTTTCTCGACTCGATCCACGCAAATTGATTCAAACCGCTAGGACTACCTACTCGTAGAATGAACAGGGAGGGATGCAGGAGTGTGGATTCATGTCCGGGACTCGAACTGTCAAGAAACGCAGAAAACTGACCAATGCCCAATATGCGGAGGAGTTGCTCAAGCTACAGGTCCAATTGACCGACATGCTTGATTGGGTCATACAACAAAGAAAAAAGATAGTCGTGATCTTTGAAGGGCGGGATGCGGCTGGCAAGGGCAGTTGCATTAAGCGTATTACCGAATACCTGCGACCTCGCTATTGTCGCGTTGTAGCACTCCCCTCTCCGACTGAAGAGGAGCGCATGCAATGGTATTTCCAGAGGTACGTAGAACACTTGCCCACAGGAGGGGAACTCGTCATATTTGATCGGAGCTGGTACAACCGAGCCGGCGTCGAACATGTCATGGGATTTTGCACGCAGGAGGAATATGAGGAGTTTCTGCAGACCGTGCCCCTTTTCGAGAGCATGTTGGTGCGTTCTGGGATTCAACTCCTCAAGTATTGGTTCTCCGTGTCCGACGAGGTTCAGGAGAAACGATTTCGCAACCGAGTGAATGAACCACATAAGTCCTGGAAGCTGAGCGACATGGACATCCAATCGCGTTTACGATGGGTCGACTACTCAAGGGCCAAAGACGTCATGTTTGAACGTACTTCCACCAAAGATGCACCTTGGTATGTCGTAGACGGCGACATTAAGCCCCTTGCGCGTCTAAACTGCATCCATCATCTGCTCAGCATGGTGGACTATCGCAAAATAGACAAGAAACTTCCAACCCTGACTAAACGACCTCTGGACGATACATACAATCGCCCACCGTTCGAAACACAGAACTTGATCCCAAAGATCTACAAGTGAGAGCACTGCATGATCCAATCGTCGCTCCACAATAGCTAAGGCCGTTTGCTGCAATACGAGCGTCTAGATTGGATACCGTATCGACCCAGAAGCGCAGCGAAATTATGCAGCGCATTCGAAGCAAGAATTCAAAACCAGAGATGCAGGTACGCAGGTTCTTGCACGCCAACGGGTTCCGGTTTAGGCTGCATAACCGTAATCTGCCAGGTACTCCAGACATAGTCTTACGGAAGTATCAGACTGCAATTCTTGTCCACGGCTGCTTCTGGCACCAACATGAGAACTGCCGTTATGCAACGACACCTAGGTCCAATACCAAGTATTGGGTCGAGAAATTCAGGGTTAATAAGGAGCGAGACCGACGAAACGTTGAGGAACTGAGCAATCTCGGGTTCGATGTCATAGTGATTTGGGAGTGTGAGCTCAAATCGGCTTCAACACTCTCAAATCTACTGAAAATGCTTGAACAAAAGGTTGATTGAGAGAGATGAGTTTCATTGAACTGAGCCAACTCAATACCAGCGGTGTCGCGCCTGACACCTAACCTTCGACAACCCAATATCAGTTAGATTTGTCTGCCTAGGGAGTGAAGTCAAAAGTACCACGGACTTGGTCGACCTACCCCAAACCAAACATTTCACTTGCGTTTTCACCAGCCTTAACATGACCACTAGTTCCAATCCACAAGCGGGCCCATTTCGATTAACGAGCACGAAAACGTTTCGGCTAAACTGCTAGAATCAGCCACATACTCGCTATTGGTCTCACCGAATTGAGGGGTTTTCGGTGATGTACCAACAAATCCAGATCAATTAGGAAATTTCAAATGAAATTTGGCGTACAGGTGAACTGCTATAGAACGACTTGGCCTGCGATTCAAGCCTCTATCGAGACCATGGAATCAGGCAAGTGGGATAGTCTTTGGTTTGCCGATCACTTCTTGCCTCCCGGTCGACGCGAAGACGAACACCAAACTGCCTTTGAAGGATACACGCTAATTTCTGTCGCAGCAGGAATGACGAAACGATTGAGATTGGGCCACTTGGTGCTTGGGAATACCTACAGAAATCCTGCGCTGTTAGCCAAGATGGCAACTGCTCTAGATCAGGCCTCTGAAGGTCGTTTCACTTTGGCCTTGGGAGCATCGTGGTTCAAGCGTGAACACGAAGCCTATGGTTGGGACTTTCCGTCAATGAAAGAACGACAGGACCGATTTCAAGAGGCGTGCGAATTAATACGCAAGATGTTCACATCGGACGGTCCGGTCGACTACTTCGGAAAGTACTACACGTTAGATCAAGCACCGTTGTCGCCAGGGTGCTATCAAGAGCCACATATTCCAATAATGGTCGGTGGTACTGGTGAACGTAGAACATTGCGCACACTCGCTATGCATGGCGACATTATGAATCTGGATGGTTGGGCTGGCCAAGGAATGTCGATGGAAATCTACAAGCACAAAGTGGGTGTCTTGGAGCGACATTGCGCCGATGTTGGACGAGATCCAGGTGAGATTCAAAAGACGTTGCTTATGCCATTGGTCATCACAGAAGACAAGAATGTGATTGATGGCTTTCAGCGTCGGCTCGGACGCGGCTCAATGGCGGGTCCAAGGAATTTTGTTATTGATCGAATCGGCGAGTTCGACCAGGAAGGCGTTTCCGAGATCATGTTCGGTGCAATTCAAACGGGAGATGTCGGAGCGTTTCAGCGAGTCGAAGAGGAAATTGTCTCTGCCTTCAAGTAGAGATGCAGCATGTAATGGCATCAATATGACGAGCCTTAACATGCAGGTTAGTACGTCAACGTACAGGAGGAAAACATGTCACACGATATCGTAATTCGTGGAGGCCAACTACATGACGGTTTGGGCAACGAACCCGTGAATGGCGATCTAGCAATTGACGATGGATTGATATCCGAAGTCGGCGAAGTCACGGGACAAGGAAAACGTGAAATCGATGCTCAGGGCTTAACCGTTTCGCCCGGCTTTGTTGATTTGCACACCCATCTGGATGCCCAGATCGGATGGGATCCCTTTATGACACCTGTTAGCTGGCATGGTGTAACAACAGCATTGATGGGCAACTGCGGCGTAACGTTTGCCCCGTGCAAGCCAACAGACCGGGAACTGCTTGCAGGCATGATGGAAACAGTCGAAGACATCCCCAAGCATGCAATTCTGACCGGTCTACCCTGGGACTGGGAAGACTATGGAGGCTATCTCGATGCGATTGAACGCTTAGAACCAGCTGTCAATGTTTGCGGAATGGTTGGACACTGTGCCGTACGCTTCTACGTAATGGGTGAACGTGCGGTTGAAGAACAGGCGACACCAGACGAGCTAAAGCGAATGGCAGAGGTCGTTGGCAATTCACTGGATGGTGGCGCAATTGGGTTCTCCACCAACCGGTATCCTCCGCACAAACTGCCAGATGGCAGGTCGATCCCAGGAACATTCGCAGATCCCAAGGAACTGGTGGAAATTGCAAAGGAAGTCGGTCCACGCAATGGGCTGATGCAAGCTGTTGGTGCTGACTTCAACGTACTGCGTCAAATCTCCGACACGACCAATGGACGCGTACTATTCAGCTATGGAACAGGACCACAACGCGGTTCCGGCAATCAGGCAGCCGAACGTCTTGCGGAGTTGTGCAAGGATCGCGACATAACGGCGATCACGCAAGTCAGAGGATCCGGCTTCATGTTTGGACTTCAATCAAATTTGCCCATGGGTGGTGAAACCTGGAACAAGCTACGAGGAATGGACTTCGAGGGTCGCTTGAACGCTATCAACGATCCAGAGACCTACGCAAAGCTGGTTGAAGAGGGCAAGAGTTCAGACCGCAGATTCCCAATGAACAATGTCTTCTACTTAGGTGCAGAGGAAACGCCCGACTACACTACTCCGCCAGAAAACAACATTGGTGCTATCGCGGATGCGGCTGGAGAGCATTGGATTGAAACCTTCCTCCGCCTGTCTCGCGAGAGTAAAGGAAAAGGTCTCTTCAACCTTCGTATGTTCAACCAGAGTTTGGCTGAACTGGGAGATCTGTTCAAGAGCGAGCATTGCTTCCCTAGTCTCGGCGATGCGGGCGCACACGTGTCTCAAATCATGGATGCGGGATGGCCAAGCTTCACTCTGGCCTATTGGGTACGCGAATCTGGTTTGTACTCACTAAGTGAAGGAATTCGTCGGCTTACGTCCGCCCCAGCGCGTGTTCTAGGATTGAGGGATCGTGGTTCGCTCGAAGTCGGCATGAAAGCTGATGTCAATGTCTTCGACGCGGATCGAGTTGCAGAGCGACAACCCGTTCTCGTGCATGACTTTCCCGGTGGAGCTCCAAGATACATTCAAAAATCCATTGGCTATAAGACAACTATTGTCAATGGGCAAATAACGCTGGAAGATGGAGAACACATCGGCACTCGAGCTGGTTCAGTACTTCGTCTAGCCAACTAGCTTTCAAACTACTGGGAGTTCAGCTCACGCTGAACTCCCAGTCTTCAAATCCGCACTTTCGGCAGCTTGTTCAGATTGCCTTGTGTCGATTTGTGTCATTAAGACATGAGCATTGATTCAATTCGTTCAATTGACTTGAGCCTGAAGAACCTGCCGCCGTTTGGTTTTGGTGGGGGAACGATTGGCAGCCCTGAGGTAGGTACCGACGACAGCATTGCGGCCGTAAGATCGGCTTGGAATTGCAGCGTTAGATTCTTCGATACTGCACCGTGGTACGGAATTGGACGTTCTGAGCGACGCTTGGGACTAGCCCTCGGCGAGATAAATGCGCAGAGAGACCAGTTCTGGATCAATACCAAGATCGGCAAGTCCCTAGTTCCAGAACCTATTCGCGACGAATCCAAGAAAACCTACTGCATTGACGGAAGCGTACGCACTCCACGCGACCCCAGAACTGGTTTCCGAATTGGTTACGCATACACCGCTGAGGCGATTCACGGACAACACCAGTCGTCGCTTCAGAGACTTGGACACGCATCTGTTGACAGTCTCACAATACACGACATCGACTACGGCTACCACGATTCCACCCAGATCGAGAGCTTTCTTAATCAACTAGATCGCAATGGCGGTGGAGGTGCCGAAGCACTTGAGAACATGCGCTCCGCACAGACCATCCGTGCAATAGGATGCGGTTGCAATCTTGAATCCCGAAACGCCTTTAGCTGGGAAAGTGATTCACACGAAATCCTGTGTGAAAGGATTGCCGATTTGGTAGATCTTGATTTCTTCGTTGTTGCGGGTGGGTATACGCTCTTGGAAACTCGAGCCATGCGTAGGGTCTTTCCACTCTGCAGAGAACGAGGAATAAGAGTCGTTGCGGCAACGCCATTTGCTGGAGGTTGGATGGCAAGTGTCGATCATGCTCGAAGTTACATGTATGGCAACGCAACGGACGATATTAAGCGAAAGACGAACGCCATACGTGAGATTTGCCGTAAGTACAATGTTGCGCTGCCTGCCGCTGCTTTGCAGTTTCAGTTGGCGCATCCGTTGGTTGCTGCAATCATCCCAGGCGCGAAATCGGCGCACGAAGTCGAACAGAATCATCAGCTACTGCAGCGTGTAATTCCCACTGAACTATGGTCGGATTTGCGTTTGAATGATCTCATAGACCCAGATGCACCGGTTCCTGTTTGACGTAGCGCCAGTTGGTTACCCATTGCCCAATGTAAGAACGAGCAGAAATGGATTCAATCACAAGAGCCTATCGAGAGCTGATTGACCAAATCGGCGAGGACCCTGACCGAGAAGGATTGGTCGATACGCCACGTCGAGCTGCAAAGGCAATTCAGTTCTTGACGAAAGGCTACCACGAGGATGTCGACTCGATCGTAAACAATGCTCTCTACCAGTCAGACATCGATGAAATCGTCATCGTTAAAGATATAGAACTCTACTCGCTTTGCGAACATCACATACTTCCGTTCATAGGCAAGTGTCATGTCGGCTATCTTCCCAACGGGCATGTTCTTGGGTTGTCGAAGATTGCTCGAATTGTCGACATGTTTGCGCGCAGACTGCAGATTCAGGAGCGTCTCACTCAGGATGTAGCACAAACGATAATGAAAGTCACCAATGCTAGTGGTGTCGGAGTACTCGTTGAGGCACAACATCTTTGCATGCAGATGAGAGGCATCCAAAAGCAACATTCGATGATGAAGACTTCAGTTCTGCTAGGGGCATTCCGAGAAGACCCCGCAACGAGAGCAGAATTTCTGAAGCTGATTGGTTGAAGAGTATGGCAGCTAAACCGAGCGTAAAAATTGCGCATACCTCGGATGTGCATTTGGACGGCAACGCGAGGTCCAATCCTGTGGATGGCTATAGAAATGTAGCCGAAGCTGCATTTGCCTATGTAGTAGACGAGGTTCACAGCCAACAATGCGACTTGTTTCTAGTTGTTGGCGATCTGTTCGATCATGCAAGAGTGAAGTCTCATGACATTACGTTTGTATGCAGCCAATTCGAAAAACTGAATTGTCCCATCGTGGTGATCCCTGGAAATCACGACGTGCACGACGACACGTCCGTTTGGAAGCGATTCGATTCGACACATCTTGGTGCGAATGTCCACCTACTACTTGAGGAAGACGGCTCATCGCTAGCATTACCTGAACTCGGAGTCAATCTGTGGGGCCGCGCAATGACTGAGCACACCCCGGAAAATCGACCACTTGTGGGTGCCTCGGCCCGATCGAGCCAACCGTGGAACATTGGGCTTGCCCATGGGCAGGTTGTGGCAAACAAGACGGATTACGTCTCATCGACCATATCGGAGAGTGAAATTGCAGAATCGGGATTCGATTACCTAGCACTTGGACACGTTCATGTGTGGCAGGACTACAAATATGGAGACACCTTAGCGTGCTATCCGGGGTCACCCGTCAAGGCTTTTGCAACAGCACGTGGAGGTTTTTTTGCATTAGTCTCGCTAACAAACTCAGGAATCACACTCGAAAAGCACGAAGTGCCCGCACCACAATCCTCGCCGCAACCAAACTACTTTCACTTTGCTCCTGGCGTATAGTCCTTTCTGCGCCCAGCAAAAATTGAGACTGCAAGACCGTGAGCGTTTCCCCAGTTTCCTATATTGAGCGAACCAGAAATTACTATGCTGCTCAAGGCTTTGAGACCCCGTATAGGTGGGCAAGCAACCAGAGTGCGCCCTTCTCGCCGCTGGGGAAGTCGCTAGAGAATTCGATTGTGGGTCTGGCGTCAACAGCAGCAACCTATCCACGCAAAATGTTCGATGCTCGACATGTCGAAGCACTCTCAAACGACAAGTTGCCCGATAGGCTCTATGCCGACGATTTGGAATGGGACCGAAGTGCTACACACCTCGACGATTTAGGTTCGTTTTTTCCCTTTAAGCTGCTTGGCGAGCTTGCACAGGCCGGAACTATAGGAAAATCGGCGAACCGATCATATTTCCTGCCAACTGAATATAGCCAGCGAAAGTCAGTAGAAGTCGATGCACAAACTGTGCTCCGACTCTGTGCCGAAGACCAATTGGATGCTTTGCTTCTGGTCCCGTTGTGACCGGTCTGCCATCAGACCGTGAGTCTGATTTCCCGGGTTCTCGAACAAGAGGGCATTTCTACTGTGATCATCGGATCAGCAAGAGACATTGTCGAATTGTGCGGCGTTGCCCGATTCCTGTTTACGGACTTCCCGCTAGGCAACCCAATCGGCAAGCCGTTCAACAGAGAAATGCAAGAAACGAATCTCAAGATGGGTCTGTCGATGCTTGAGAACGTCGACGCATCGCGAACAACGTGGGTTTCTCCCTTCCAATGGGACGAAAGCCAGGATTGGCGCCGCCACTACATGGAAATTCGGGATGAAGACCGTGACATTCTTCTCGCAAGAGGCGAACAACGAAGAAGTCAACGAAAAGCATCGCAACTTCAGTCTACGAGATGAATAAATGCATGACTCCATGGGGTGTGTGCCACTCTCGTGTGATTTTGTTAACGCAGACTCATATCTTTAGACCTATAGGATCTGAAAACTTACATGACAACTAATCGATTAGATGGCAAGACTGCATGGGTTACAGGTTCCTCCCGTGGAATCGGTCGAGTGGTTGCAGACCACCTTGCTAGCTTAGGGGCAAATGTAGCTGTACACGGAACAACGCCGGTTTCCACGCGGGCATTTGACGAAGCGGATTCGCTAAAGTCGGTCGCCGATGAAATCGCAGCAGCAAACGGAACCGATGTTATTGCGGTCAGCGGCGACCTGACAGATCCGGAAACAGTCGAGTCCAACCATCAAGAAATCTGCAAGAAATTCGGGCACGTCGACATATTGATCAACAATGCGGGCGGCGACATCGGTTCAACTGGAACCTCCGGCCCCAATGCAGGCAAGCCTCTAACCAATGATGCCATTGAGATCTCCCTTGACGATGTCAGAACCATACTTGAGCGAAATCTCATGACTTGCATATTGGTATGCAAAGCAGCTGTTCCCAGCATGATTGAGCGTAATGAAGGATGGATTGTCACCATCGGCAGCATTGCGGGGTTAACTGGACATCGCTCTGAAGTGATTTATGGAACTGCAAAGGCTGCGGTACATGAATACACACGTTGTCTCGCAGCTCAATTGAGGCCCCACGGGGTTTACGCAAACATTATTGCGCCAGGAGAGATCATCACTCCTCGATTTGTTGCGAGCAGACCTACGCGAGAGGAACGGAAAGTTACCTCCGGTCCATTGAGTCGCTACGGCTGGCCAATTGAGGTTGCCAAAGCTGTGGAGTTCTTTGTCACTGCTGACTCTTCGTATGTTTCCGGCCAATTGTTGCGCGTCGATGGCGGTGCGCAGCTATGGCCAGCATGAAAACAACCACGATTCCATTCGTGTGAATCCCGTTTAGTCAGCAAGTCCTCGCGTTACCACATCGCGAAGACTGCTGGATTTCATTCGTGCTTCGACGTAGCGTAGTGCTTCCTTCATAAGCAATTGCCGGTCTTCACCAAAACGCATCCACTGAGTTAGCTCAGTTGCGAGTCTAGACGCCACTTGAGGATTTGTAGCTTCAATTTGGACGACCTTCTCCGCGATGTACGAATAGCCACTTCCGTCACGACTGTGGAAGTTCTTTATATTGCCCATTGCAAACGCTCCGAATAGACTCCGCACCCTATTGGGATTCATGGAATTGAACGAGACGTGTTGCTCCAATTCTTGAACTCTTTGAAGAGTATCTGGCAGTGTGCAGGTAGCTTGCAATCTAAACCACTGGTCAATAACCAAAGGCTCTTTTGAGAATCGTTCGTGGAAATCAGTCAAGACCTCTAGTTTGGTTTCAGCGACTTCAGTGGGAAGTTCGAGAAGTTGTGCTACGTTTGCAAGTCGATCCGTTAGGTTATCGGCGGCTCGATAGCCGTCCGCTAGCAAGTTTGCGATCGCCAATGGATGCTCGTCGGAGTTTGCTCTACGAACATTGGCCAGAGCAATGTGACGTGCCCTCCGACGATTCATGGCCTCCGTAGTTATGGAATACTCCTGGTCTACCGGATGTTGGACCAATAGTTTTTCCCACAAGCGAAGCAGTTTCTTTGACAAGTGCATGGACAAAGAGTCGCGCTTTTCTATGATCGCGTCGAAATCAGAACCGGGATAGGCTTGAAGCACTGTCAGGGGAGAGGGCAATACTAGAGAACTAGTTAGAACCGACTTCTCCTCAGATCCATCTTCAGCAGCAATGAGACGGTCCAATACCTGTTCAACCAACTCCGTCAGCGAATCAACACCATCGTCCTGCCCGACAAGGTACCGACTGTAGAGTGATTGAACGGCATTCCATCGAGTAAAGCCGTCAGTGTCGAAAAGAGCCAAGGTTGTCAGGCTTTCTACTTCTTGAGAGTAGTCGGCGTACACCGGAGCAGAAAATCCGCGGAGAAAGCTAACGGCCGTATCTTGGGGAACTCCGCCAAACCTTATCGTTTCCTCCGGTTCTCGGAGATGCAAGATTAGAGTTCCATCGCGATTTGGGTTTTCTACCTTCATGGTTGAGTTGCACTCCACGGCGTACCCGTTGCTGGCACCTTTCGCGCCGAGAATTTCATCACCATCGGCACCGATCATGCCAACGGCAATCGGCATATGGAACGGTTGCTTTGACGGTTGGTTGGGAGTGGCAGGACATGACTGGCAAATCCGAAGCTCTACGCCCTCGCCGTCTCTAGACTCCTCAACCGCCAACCTCGGTGTTCCTGCCTGAACATACCAACGGAAAAACTGACTCAAGTCTAATTCTGTAGCGTCTTCAACTGCAGCGACAAAGTCCTCGATGGTGGCAGCACGACCATCGTGCCTTTCAAAATAGAGATCCGTAGCTTTGCGCCATTTGTCTTTGCCTGCCATGGTGTACATCATGCGGAGCACTTCTGCGCCCTTCTCATAGATTGTGGCAGTGTAGAAGTTGGTAATTGCAGCGTATTGATCAGGACGCACGGGATGCGCTAACTTTCCGGCGTCTTCAGGAAACTGCCCGCCTCGGAGCCCAGCGACCGTATCAATTCGAACACTAGTCTCTCCTTCGATTGATTCGCTGAACTGGGTGTCGCGAAATACTGTGAATCCTTCCTTCAGGCTCAGTTGAAACCAGTCACGGCATGTAACGCGATTGCCTGACCAGTTATGGAAATACTCATGAGCGATTATTCCTGCGATTCGCTGGTAAGCACCATCGGTCGCTGTGTCTGGGGACGCCAACAGCGCGCTTACGTTGAAGACATTGAGTCCCTTGTTCTCCATCGCGCCAAAATTGAAGTCGTCTACTGCGACGATCATGAATCGTTCAAGGTCATATTCCCGTCCATAGACCTCTTCGTCCCACCTCATCGCGAGCTTAAGGGATTGCATGGCCCAAGCACATTTGTCAATGTTGTGGGGTTCGGAAAATATGGTTAGTTGAACTTCTCGACCGGACATCGTCGTGAAGTTGTCATCCAACGAGCTTAGGTTTCCTGCAACAAGGGCGAACAAGTACGAAGGCTTTCGAAAGGGGTCGCGCCAGATCGCTCGATGTCGGCCGTTCGACAGCTCTTCGTATTCAGTGCGATTTCCGTTCGATAGGAGTTCTGGAAAATTCCTCTTGTCAGCTTCAATTTGCGTTGTAAATACAGACGATACGTCAGGACGATCCGGATAATAGGTAATCCTGCGAAAACTCTCGGCTTCACACTGAGTGCAAAAGAGCGACGAGGACTTGTACAAACCCTCTAGCTTGGTGTTTGATTCTGGATGGATTCGGACCTTTGTTCCAAGCTCAAACTGGTCTGGGACGTCGAAAAGGGTCAGTCCATCAGCATCAACACTGTATTCATTGTTCGTAAGCTGCCGACCATCAATAGATACATGAAGAAGCTCTAATTCTTCGCCGTGCAGCCTAACGTTCGCCGAGTCCGATCCGTCACGTACAAACTGAATCTTGCCCTCGACAAAAGTCTCGATGTCGTAGAGGTCAAAAGAGAGATCGGTGCTATCCAACCGCCAACCGTATGGCTTGTAGTCCTCTAGGCGAACTACGCTTCCCTCAGTGTCCTTCACTATGGTGTCTCCTCCGAAAAACACACAATGCCTGGAATCGCATTGCGCAAGAGCGCAGGTAATCTGGGCTGCGCACACTGACAGCACATTTTATGGATTAGCACACTTGACTCTCAGTTCCTATTTCTGATGCCAAGCGACGAATTGAGCGCTACATGAATTGCCTTCGACATGCTCTTTCCAGCGAATATGGAACATGTGATTCCGCGATCCAAATTTTGTGCTAGTTCAGTTCATTCCTCCATAAGCAAGGAGTTGATGGGTAGTGGGCTCAAGCCACTTCAAGCCTATCAAAGGATTACACGACTATCGTAGGGCGACGATCCGCTAATCCATGGGAACATTGGCTCTCAAGACATCTGTACCAACCACGTAGAACAGGTCTCCGGTACACTCGTTCCAATAGTGCCCCTTGGCATCGGTACTGGTGTGATTTCCAACAAATTGCCACTCGCAGCTATCTTCCGAGCTTTCTTCATCCTGAGCTTGTGCCAAAGCCCATACGGCAATGACCAATAGCACTGCGACTATCGCTGATGCAAATAAAGTTTTGCGCGTTGACACCTTCTCCATGTCTCTCTCCAAGTTTTTCATTAACCGCAATCCGCGAGCTTGGTAAGAAGCAACAGATTGCACTAGTTACTAGGAAAGACACATTTCCGAGACTTCTGTTCCGATGGCACCTGACAGTGGTCCCTCAGGAGTTCAATCATGAATCCACATGCAGTAGGAGAGAATTTCGTCGCTTGATCAGCGCATCTCTAGACTATCTGGACGCAAACGAGGCAGATATTGGGTATGTTAGTTTGGTGTGGCAAAGCGATTGTCAGCGATTTTGTTAACACCCAGTGTGTAGTGATCGACCGCAAACTCAGTGCCTATAATTCGAAGAGACTATTGATTTCCTAAAGTTTTTTTGTGCATTCCGTCGACCATGAAGTGTTGAAGCAGGTAGCGTCTTGGCTCCGTGGAGGCCATCGATGCTGGCTCGCAACCGTTGTGGCGACCTACGGTTCGTCACCACGACCTGAAGGTTCGCTCATGACCTGCAATACAGAAGGACGGGTAGTTGGCTCACTGTCAGGCGGCTGCGTTGAAGACGATCTGTTGGAGAAACTGACCCAAGGCAGGCTTGCACGATCAACGCCACAGTTCTTCCGATATGGTGAAACGGCCGAGGAAGCCGAGCAACTCGGACTGCCCTGCGGTGGTCACTTGGACATAGTTGTAGAGCCAATAGAACCAGACGACTCTAACGCACGATCGTTTTCAGAAATTGCTAAACACCTTGCATCCAGACAATGTATAACACGTCGAACTGATTTCTCGACGAACAAGGTGACTATAGAGTCGACCAAAAACTATCAGCCTTTTTCATTCGATCGTCAGCGAAATTTACTTTGCCAGACCTTTGGGCCACGCTTCCAATTGTTCATCGTCGGTACTGGAATGGTTTCCAATTACGTCGCGGAATTCGCACAGATCCTTGACTATCAAGTAACGATAATCGACCCACGAGAGGATCGGTTGAGTGACTTTAGGGTTGGAGGTGTAATTAAGGTATGCGACATGCCCGACGACGTAATTCGAGCACGAGCGAACGACTCTCGGTCCGCAATCGTTGCGCTATCCCATGATCCTAGGATCGACGATATGGGTCTCATGGGTGCATTCGAAACAGCCGCGTTCTACATTGGCGCGATGGGCTCGGCGCGTACTACAGAAAAGCGGAGAATACGCCTACTCGAGCTCGAAATCAGCAGCGAGCAACTTGCGCGTCTGCATGCTCCGATAGGAATTCCCATTGGAAGCAAGACGCCACCCGAAATTGCAATTTCCATAGTGGCAGAAGTTACCGCGACCCGCAATGAGCTTTATGCCGACGCACGCTCTAGCCATGGCGAATACCAGAGCGTTCCGTCTCATTGACTGATGGTAAAGCAGCACGCTAAAGGAGCGGCAATCCTATTAGCGGCGGGCTACTCCAACCGGTTCGGCCGAGACAAGCGCGTGGAACGACTAGGTTCCGACTCTCTATTGAACCATGTGTGTCGTGTCTATTCTGAGGTGTTCAACAGAGTCATTGTCGTTCTAAGACCTGACGACCAGAAGGTTGAATCCACTCTGAGTGTTCCCCACGAGGTGGCATATTCCGAACACTCTAGGAAAGGAATGTCGCAAAGCCTTATCGCCGGAATTCGATCAGCCTTGAATGAACCCTGGGTAGTAATCGCGCTCGCCGATATGCCATTTGTGAAACAGCAAACCTTGTGCGAGATCCGTGACACGCTTTGCAGAGAGAAAGATCAAATCATTCGACCAAGACACGGTGGCAGGCCTGGTAACCCCGTTGGGTTTCCCTCTTGCTTCTTTGATCGCCTGCAAGCCCTTACTGGGGACGAAGGAGCCAAGAACGTTGTTGAGGACCAAGGATCCAAAGTCTTCAACCTGCACGTAGACGATCCTGGAATCCATATCGATCTAGACACGCCAGAGTCATTTCGTCGGTTTGAGGGATTGCATCGTCACCACAGTTTGCATCATCCAATCCAATAGTCCAAATTGGGGCGTCCAACTAGGTTGAGCCCCACTATTCCGATATTCGAGCATCAACGCTCCATTGATCCGACGTCTTCGCGGACGAACAATCTTCAGGGCGGACATCAAACTGTTTGATATACATTTGGATTTTCGTTGCTATTGCGACGGCTTTATGTATTTCTTTCTCGCTGTCCCGGAGAATGCGAACCCATGACCTGACGTATTCGGCATGGTTATCCAGATCATGTCCAATCCCAAACTCCATACCTAAAAGCATGCTGGCTATTTCTGCATAGAGCTCTTCGCGAGCGCGGTCTTCGTAGCACATCGGTGGGTCGTGTAGAAATCGGTTACAGCGCGAAATGTGGCCAGTCCAGTGAGCAAGCTCGTGCAGGAGAGTTCGATAGTAAGAGCATGAATCAAGAAAAACGTCCCTCTCAGGCATGCTAATTTGATCATTCTTCGGCGTGTAGTGAGGCACAGAACATCGTGCATGATGAAGTACGCGTGCGTTTGAGTTGGCAACGATTTTGTCAACTCTATGGATAGGGTTCCATGTATGGATTGGAGCGTCCCTTCTCTTGAATCCAGTTGTCTGCGACAAGTTGTAGACTTCCCAGGTTCTAGCCCATCGTTTGTTGATATCAATGTATTGGACCAGCGCCGGCGAAGCTCCATCATAGATATCGACGTTTAGACGAGCTGCCTGCTTTTTCGTCAACCAACCTGATTCACAGGTTCCTAGGTCGCGCTGCTCCAACATGAGAACGAATAGATTCCAACCACCGTATGGTCGGTTGGTAACGGCATTATGGGGAAGAACATTGATCGGGTTGTACTCCCAGCCGGGTCGCCAACCCGTACTTGGACGAGTTAACGCATCTATCAAGAACGCCGCTGTTTTTTGTGATTGAGTAGCGTAGATTTCGTCGGCTTTGCTCAGCATGTTGGCACTCTCGTTGAACTTATCAACCATCATATAATTATATTATATCAGAGTATATATTTTAATAAATAGACAAGTGCTGAATTTTGGTTGTGGACTCTCTCTGAATGGGCTGCACTTTGTTCCCGTACAAGGGTACTGTGATAGCCGGTCGACACCGGACATGCTGCATCCCGTTAAGGAATAGTTTCGCAGCAAAAGCGTCCAAGAACAAAGACTTACTCAACCAATTCTGAGTTATGCATCACGACGTACAAGTGAGTTTGTACGGTGTACATTGGAGCCTAGGAAGTCACATGCACAAGGGAATTGGTGTAGACGGGCTGTGCTACCATGCAAAGTCTGCACCAAATTGTCGCTGTAGCGTCGACACCACCCCAACATGAACCGACGACTACAAACAGTTCGCCTAATCCTATGGGTCATTCCCGCCGTGACATTCCCTGTCACTTCCCAATCTGAAGAAGGTTTCTCAGAATCGGACGGAATCATTCTTGGGACATGGAATCTCAGCAATCTTGCTAGCGATGAGGAAGGAGTTCAACCAAGGAACTTTGACGACTTCAGAGTCCTCGCCAGCTATGCTCGCAGCCTTCGTGCAGACGTAGTTGCCGTGCAGGAAGTCGCCGATGAGAAAGCGCTAAGAGCGGTCTTCGGCGACAGCTATGTCTTTCATCTCTCCGATCGGAACTCCTCCCAACGAACCGGTTTTGCGGTTCACAAGAACGTTGAGTTCGCGCCTCTGCCTGATTACGTTGAGCTCGCGACACCATCAGGACTTCCGTATGGCGCACAAATTGAGCTTGTTATTGGCGGTCAAAAGCTAAAGCTCATGTCGGTACACCTCAAGTCTGGTTGCATTGACGAGAAATCGGAAGGCTCGACTGAAAACAAGACGGACTGTACAAAGTTAGAGGAGCAAGTTTCAATTCTCTCAAAGTGGTTGGATCAAACAGTTTCAGAGACTGACCACTTCATGATTCTCGGAGACTTCAATCGGCGTCTGACTGACCGAGATGGGGATTGGATCCTGGATGAACTAGAAGATATTGCGCCGATTGTGTCCGCAATGCGGGACCACGTGCCGTTGTGTTGGCCAGACAAGCAAGAACACTACACGGATCACTTCTTGTTGAGTGAACCTGTACAAGATCGAATGTCTAGAAATAGTTTTAGAGAGGTTACCTATGCAGTGAACAGCAAGAAGAGCGTAACCGATGATTTAGGTCGTGAGTTGCTCTATCCTTCGGATCACTGTCCTATCACAATAGAGCTCGAGTGGTAAGCAAACCTCGCCTAAGCAGAGAGACCCCATCACTGACCCTCGATAGTCTCTAAGTCCCCTGGCCTCCCAATCTCGATCCCCAATCCAATTTGCTTCTACATGCCTCGTAGAAACTGTGCGTCGAGGTATAGGCAATATTCAGCCCATGAGGGAATTTCTGTATTCGTACTTCGTCTCCCGGATGCAGGATGTAGGAGACTTGTGAGTCTGCGCTGACTAAGGGATAGTCGTTACCCGATGACATAACTATGGAAATTTGTGCATCGCCGCCCACGACCAGGGGTCGTGAAGTTAAGGTGTGAGGAAACATGGGAACAATGGCAATGGCATCCAAGGTGGGATGCATGATCGGACCACCAGCTGATAGTGCGTAGGCTGTCGATCCAGTCGGAGTGGAAATGATCAATCCATCCGATCTTTGCTCATACACAAACTCACTGTCAATAAATAGCTGAAAATCCATCATTCGGGTGATAGACCCTGAATTTACCACGATGTCGTTCAATGCTGGTGAACTATGCACGGGTTTGTCGCCTCGGTAAACCGTGTGGTCCAACAAGAAATGGACCTCCAGTCGAAAATTACCGTTCAATACATCGTGCAGCCTCGACTCAATTTGGTCCGGGGAAATGTCCGCGAGAAATCCGAGCCCTCCTCGATTGACTCCTAGTACTGGGACCTTTGTATGCGCCAAGTCTCTAGCAACCCCCAGAATGCTGCCATCTCCGCCAACCACTACTACAAGATCGCATTCGCCCAAGTCTCTTCGAGCAATGGGTCCATCATCAGGAATGGACATTAACTCGGCAGTTCGCTTTTCGATACGAACGGTTCGCTGCGCAGCGCGCAGCGTATCCAATACGGTTTGTAGCGAGTCAACGATCATTGGCTTGTCGTGACGACCGACAAGTCCTATGACTTTGAATTCTCTATTGCTCAAATCGGTTGTTCCATTTGCCTACTGATTGGACTGGTTCTAGTGCGCAGCCACAGTGCAAGTTCAATGGTACTAATTGAAGGGTGGCGAAACTCTTCGAGACTGGAAGGGTCGAGTCTTATCGGTCGTGCAGTGCCTATACTTGAAATAGCCCTTTGGGGAAATTTTCGAGACGATACAAGTGGCCCCCACCATGACCGAAGAAACACTAAGCAATGAAAAAGAACCAACCTGTCCCAATTGTGGTGTGGCTGGCATTGAGCACTTTGCCAGCCGCGAAAGCAAACAGCGAAGTCGCAACAGAGAACCTTGGTTCTTCGTAATTTATTGCAACAAGTGCGGATACGTGCACAACACTGTTGTCAAGCACGTGTTTAGTCAAACCGCAACGCGCGTGGTTGTTCAATAGCTGTGCAGAGTCCTGCTTGAGCTATCAGCTCCAAGCTCAGTTTGCTACATCCGCTGCCAATGCCTCTACTTCGTCCAGCAGGTGATCCCACGAGTCGGCGACGTAGTATCGAGGTTGAACGTGGTCAATCTCGAACGGTTGGTTGCAGCAATCCACAGTTAATCTGATGTGATCTGCCGCTCGAAAATCGCGTGCTTCGGCGACAGAAGACAGTAGCCCAGCCCCATAGATATCGTGGTTGGACCCAATCAAACCATATTCGACCGTCCACCAGTGAAAGCGCGCTACCCTACGGGCGGACGAAACATTCTGGTCTTTTGCTGCTTCTGCTGCTTCTCCTACCGCCCGTTCGGCTTCCGCGATGCTTTCTGGGCTCACACCGTCTTCAGCATGCAGTTCAGCTAGATGTTTCTGTAGTCGGTACAAATTCATGTCAATCTCGTTCAAGTGCGTACTAGCTCCAATTTCACCTAGACGACGCAGAAACACTCGGTATTCAGGACAAGAGAGCATCGGTAAGTGTCCGGCCGCCTCATGAATAATGTCTGGAATCGGTGTATATCCCAACTGGCTACGGGCACGTATAGGTCGTGAGATGGGAAGAATGGAATTGGCTTGTAGCGCCATGAATGCATCGGGCGGTATGAAGCCGTCCACTACGATTGCGCTCCATCCGACTTCGTTCAAGGCCTGATTTACACATTCAAGCGTGGGAATCGTGTCTGGTGACATTCCCGTCGCACGAAACGCATGGACATAGTCCACAGCCGTGTTGCTGACCAACACAGACTTTAACTCGCCCATGGCAATGCGCCAAGTTTCCTGATCCTCTTCGGTGTAATGATCGTAGTCCTGATCGACACTAAACTCGTCAATTATTCTGTCAATAGGTTCTATTGGTGCCAAGTTCGCAGATGCAGCCATACCTTGGAAAGTACTAGATGTAAAGGTACACACCATTTTAAGGACGGTTCGTACAATGAGAATCACTTTTGCCTCTCTAGACCGTAGTAGCGAGCTTTACGAACATGCCCTTCCGAACAATTCCATTCTCGCGTGGTGCACTGACAAATCTAAGCGTCTTCGCATTCCTCATGCTTCTATCGTTTGCCATAGGACTAGCAGTAGAACCCATGTGGACCGTGGAACGAACAACGCTCCATGTATTAACCAATGAAGCTGGCGAACAGTACTACATGTCGAGGGGAAAGCCTGTAGTCATAGAACCGATTGCAGCATCAGAGTCGTTCCTGGCAAACGCCGATAGGGATTCGCTTGTGGGCGACATACCACAAACCGAAGAATTTGTCTCACAGGTAGACGAGAATGGGGAAACCAACACTTATCGGCTGCGCGCTCAAAAGCACTGGGGATTCTGGTCGCTCCTCCCGGCACTTTGTGCCGTGTTGCTTTGTTGGATAACCAAAGAGCCAATCACTGCGTTGTTAGGTGGAATCGTGTCAGGAGCGCTAGTTCTCGGTCAATACGACCTTACAGGCGCAGTATTGATTCCTGCCCTTGGAACGACGAGCGTAGCAGGAATCTTGGTGTTGTATTTGTGGTTGCTTGGAGGATTACTAGGCATTTGGTCCAAGTCAGGAGCTGCTCTCGCTTTCGCAGAATGGATTACTCGCACCGTAGTTCGAGGACCACGCACAGCAAAGTTGGTTGCTTGGTTTCTGGGAATCGCCTTTTTTCAAGGAGGAACCGTCAGTACTGTTCTAGTAGGTACAACTGTAAGACCCATTGCAGACAAAGAGAACATCAGCCACGAAGAGTTAGCCTACATTGTGGATTCGACAGCTTCGCCGATCGCCTCCCAGCTCGCATTCAATGCCTGGCCAGGATACGTGCAAGCGTTCATTTTCGTGTCTGGCGTAACGTTTCTTGCAACAGAAGCCGATCGCATCGCCTTCTTCTTTGCAAGCGTACCTTTTTGCTTCTATGCCATCTTTGCCGTATTGGGTACGTTTCTGCTGAGCATCGAGAAGCCACTTTTCTTGGGAAAGGGAATGAAAGCAGCAATGAAGCGCGCCCGTGAGACTGGAAAGTTGGACGCAGACGATGCGGCGCCGCTTGCCTTGCCGGAAATGAATGAGCCCAGTGTCCCGGCTGGCTATTCAGCCAGCGTGTTCGAATTTGTGCTTCCCCTATTTCTTCTCATTGGTGTTGCGGTTGGAACGTTCGTTGCCTTTGGTTCGCCAAATGTTCATTGGGCATTTGGTTCTGCACTACTACTGACGGGTGGCATGGCTCTGTTGCGAGGAATGACATTGAGAGAGCTCATCGATGGATTCTCTACGGGAGTTCGCGGTGTGGTTGGTGGCTCAATCATTCTGTTGTTGGCAATTACCATTGGGGGAATAAGCCAGCAGACTGGCGGCGGCACGTATTTGGTTGAGCAGTTGGGGTCTGCCATACCGTGGTTCTTACTGCCGGTACTTCTGCAGATCATGACAATGGTCATCGCGTTTTCTACCGGTACCAGTTGGGGGACCTACGCGGTTGCGTTTCCGCTTGCGATGCCTCTAGCTTGGGCGGTAGCCAACAGCCAGGGAATCGACCACCCGTGGTTCTTCATGACTCTCTGCTTTGCTGCCGTCATGGATGGGAGCGTTTACGGTGACCAATGTTCACCGATTTCGGACACAACTGTGCTGAGTTCGATGTGTACAGGGTGCGATTTGATGGATCACGTCAAGACTCAGATTCCGCAGGCTACTTTTGCAGCAGTACTTGCAGCTGTCGCGTGGACCGTCTTGGCATATTTGGCCGGGTAGTTCGTCTTTTGCTCTAAGCGCTTACTTTGGCGAAATCTGCGATCGCTTCTTTGTATATGTACTGGCAGAGTGATCTTGTGTTTGGATGAAGTTCAGGACGTGAAGTTGCCCAACCTATCGATGCCAAACTCCTCACAGCATGAAACACCTCGATCATGTCTATTTCGCGTTGACCAATGGAACGAATTTCGGTATACCCTTCCAGCAATGACGACTTGGCTTCCACATAGCCCGCATCGTCCTTCATTTGATGCAAAGCTACTGCCAAGTCGTATGCATGCCAACCAAAACCGGAGTCGTCAAAGTCGATTATGTGTAGTCGGGTTCCCTGAACGATAACGTTGTGTGGGTGTAGATCTGCATGAATCAGACTGAAATTGAAGGGTGTTCTTTCGTAGGCAGACAGAATCTCGCTAACAGCTTGTCGAATTGAGGAAAGTTCGTTCTGCTGAGTCGCGTCGAGCTGATTCGATTCCCAGAATCGACCCCAAAACGGCTCGTCGCCAACAAACCCATCCGTATCGAGTGCATGCCGCGAGAATCCAATTGGAATCGACCAATTGACCGCTTGGTTATGCAACTGGGCGACTAGACGTCCGAGCCGACGATAGGAATCTATGGTAGAAGCCGATTTTCCATCACCGAGAGAAACGTTGCCGAGCTCCTCGCCCTCTACCCATTCCAACAATCCAGCAAACCTCTCTCCATCTGGACACTCGACTGTGGCGTAGCGTTGTCCGGTTTTGGTACGTACGGCGACAGGAACATCCAATCCTGCCTCGATCAATGCTTCTGTCCAAAGTTGCTCGGAAACAAGCTCGTCGTGGCTGTGGTATGTGGGTCGATGTAGCCGCAATACATACGACTTCCCAGGTCGTGCTTCGACGCGGAATGAGATGTTTTCCGAATGGGAAACAAAGGTAACTTTGTGGTCCTTTACAGGAAAACTTTGCAGTGCGGCGCACGCCGCAGCGTGAAATTTCGAATCCATAGCCTAAATTGTCGCGGAGTGTTGAGCGCGACTATACGAGCAGCTTGCAAGTCGCAACGAAGTCTGTTGCATCCTGCTTGTTGAACACCAAGGGCGGCCGCAGCTTCAGTACATTGCCAAACTTTCCCGCAGCTCCTATGAGGTAGCGTTCGTGCTTAAGCTTTTCGACCAATTCAAGAGCACCCTTGCGGTCCGGTTCTTTCGTAGACTGATCCTTTACCCACTCGATTGCTATGAATAGGCCGCGACCTCTCACTTGACCAACCGAGGGATGGTCACGAAGTAACGCTGACAATTGTTCTTTGAGCCAGCCGCCAACATTTGCCGAATTCTCGGCTAGTTTTTCTGAATTCAAGACATCCATTACCGCATTCCCCGCCGCTGCCTGCAATGGACTGGACGCAAAGGTGTTGAAGTAACGCGTTTTAGTGCGAAACGATTCCACGATGTCTCTAGACGATGCGGTCGCTGCTAACGGCACTCCCGCGCCGAGGGGTTTACCCATGGAAACGATGTCGGGTTGAAAACCTTCAGATTCATAGCCCCACCAATCGCCTGTTCGACATAGCCCTGCCTGGACTTCGTCGGCGATAACCAACCCGCCCCGTTTGTGAACGATGTCGGTGGCCTCCAGCATGAATTTCGACGGAATGTTCGGTAAACCTTCATTGGCCAGAATTGGGCACACCACCATGCCCGCAAAGGGGATCCCGTCTTGCTTGAAGCTATCGATTGTTGAACGCAACTGATCAAGAAAGTAATCGAGTGGACTCTCGGCATCGCACCGGTACGTTTCTGGAAAAGAGATAGATCGATATTCCCCGCGTGGGTCGCTTGGACGATGCAACTTGCGTACTTCGTTGCTGTTGCCGTGATACGCCGCATCCGTGCAAACGAACCCGCGGCCGCCTGTTGTGGTTTTTGCCAATTGAAGTGCGACCTCGTTGGCTTCCGTGCCGGTGCAGGAGAAGACGATGCATTCGAGGTGAGCAGTGTGCTTTTCGAGCAAGCGCTCTCCGTAGTCTATGATCCCGTCGTGAAGATAGCGATTGTGGACGTTGAGCCGTCCTAGCTGTCCACAGATGGCATCAACTACATGAGGGTGGCAATGTCCTACACAAGGAACATTGTTGTACATGTCGACGTACTCTTTTCCCTCGACGTCGTACAGCTTCACTCCTTTTCCACTAACGATGTGAAGTGGTTCGGAATAGAAAAGCGGCGCACCCGCACCGAAAACGGCATTACGCCTATTGAGAAGCGGCAAGTCCATAAGTGGGGTTCGTGGGATTCAGGCGTGAATTCTAATGGTTCGTCAAAACCCTAGAATGGGGTGCGCAAGTCCAAATGCAACGGCTCGAATAGGACAAGCTACTCGACGATGACAAAGACCTCTGTTGTGCTCTGGTGCTTCACGGATGGCAAGAAAGGACACGAAAAACAGTCTCAAGGCCTGATTCAAGGACTCACTAAGAGTTCCCCTATTGAGTTCGACGTTCATGTGCTGCAAAGCCGATCGAAATTACGAGAGCAATCGCAATTGCCTTCTCCTGACTTAATTGTGGGTGCCGGGCACGCGACCCATTTACCGGTGTTACGCTCACGTCTGATTTTTGGCGGCAGGTGCATCGTCTTAATGAAGCCAACCTTGCCGGCAAGTTTGTTCGATTTGGTCTTTGTTCCACAGCACGACACGTGCTCAAGTTTCGGTAACGTGTGTTTCACAGAAGGTGTATTAAGTCCAGGCAGCCATAGAGAACCGGAACCTTCGATTGGAACAATACTGCTTGGCGGAGAAAGCCGACACTTTTGTTGGGAGAGCGAGAAAGTATTTGCTCTTGTGGAATCCATCGTGAGACAGAATCGAGACAAACGATGGACGATTTGCGACTCGCGTCGCACACCAGCTGCAATGACTCAACGTTTGCGAGCCCTCGAGCATGTTGACACGAAACATTGGCGGGAAACCAGCTCAGATTTCCTAACTGATCTTGTCGCATCAAGTTCAGACATTTGGGTAACGTGCGACAGCGTTTCCATGTTGTATGAGTCTCTCGCAACGCGAGCTCGCGTAGGAGTCATTGTGCTTCCTCCAAGATCTCGTTACCGCGCGTCAAACAAACTCTCGCGAGGCATTGAGATGCTAGCGTCAAGCAACAGAATTCAGCTCTCCTCTGATAGCCTTGTATTGTCGAAAACGGCATCGGATCCGATAGGTGACTCAGAAATCCGTCGTTGTGGTGAACTGGCTTTGCGCCGATTGCTCGACCACAAATTGTCACCGACACGAGCATAGATTCTTGCGCCTTCGCGTTCTGCGGCTCGTTCCACGCGATCAAAGTCTGATTTAACAAAAGTTGTGCTACGATGAAATATCAATCTATGCAATAGATTTGCTTATGAAGAGATTCCAACCTATTCCACTTGCGATCGGTGTAGTTTGCCTTGCTGGCATTACAACACTGGCTCAGGAAAGCAAAACCGAAAGTCCAACACTCTCTGCCACTGACAAGATAGAGATCATTGAAACAATCGAAGTAACTTCCAAGAAGGAACTTGATTCCTCGAATTCAGAAGGTCTTGATGACGAGATAGTTGCGATTCTCGAGGAGGCGGAAGCCGATGCCACTGTGGTTGAAGGTAAAGTAAAGACTCTTACAAAAACCAAAATTCAATCCAAAATCGACGAATCCACCCTAACAAAGAATGTCGATAAAGGTCTTAGCGGACAGAAGAAGATCACGATGCCGAAGACAGCCACATCAGCGAAATCAGAGGGCAAGCTAAAGCTCAAGACGACTTCAGAGTAGCCAAGCCTTAGCTGGTGGTTGCTGGCGCGTTCATGTCCGCAGTTTGACTGCGGGGTTCAATCTCGATTGGTAGGAGAATGTAGCTTTTGTGAGGGTTCCGGAGCATCTCATTGAGAGTGCCACTGAGGTAAAACGGAATGTGTACCCCTTCTTGCACCTGCTGAAGGCCGGAGCGCAACAGAATTCATAGAGAACTCAGTCTTTCTTAGTTGATTCGTCCGCATTGGCAACGAAGCACATCCCTTTCTCGACAAACAAGGTCGCACTCGTTCCCGTTTCCGCTGCGGTGTACAAAGTCCATGCGCCTACAGACGCCCGTGCAAATCGCAACGTCGTTGGATCTAGTGTGAGCAATTCAGACGGGGGGTTGTTAACACAGCTATAGCCCTTTCGACTGCCTAGACCCTTGATCCGCCTGCATGTATACTCGTGAACATCCGTCGAACCTTCAGCTTGAAACGACAGGTACAGATCAACGTCCTCGTCTCCTAGCAAGTCTCGAAATGTCAAGTTTTCGGATAGCCTAAATCCGGCTGTAGCAATGACTCGGGTTTCGTAGGATTCGACGGGTGCGGCATCTTCAAGGACATCATGCAACCCAACCTTTGCATCTGCTTCGCAAACCAGCTCAGGGAAATTCGACACGGATTCGTCAACGCTACTCGATGCGGACACGATTGTTAGTACCAGAATTAAGCTGCCTGCCAACAGCCCTCTTGTTGGTATGGCTAGTGTTTTCTTCTCTTCCCTCATACGCCTCAATCCTTTCTAGAACGTGGTGTGAGTACGAAACTCCCTACTTTACTGTCTATAGCGATCTCAAGAGGCGCGACGCACTGCTAATAGCGCAAGACTTGCTGTCATTCCACTATGCAACTAGTGTCGTTATGGCGCCAAATCCACTGCAAGGATCATCGACGACAATCGTTTTGTTTCGAAACTCTCGCGAATTTGTTCGTGAATTCAAGCTCTCCAAGTTTATTGGGATCATGCAGCCGTCGTTTCAAGAGCACAAACTGCTGCTAGCTGCAAATGTACGGCGCAAGAATTACACGCAGGTGCCATTCCACGAGTATGCGCATTACATCATACGGTCTCGACTCGAACGTCCCGCGCCACGATGGTTGGAAGAGGGATTGGCCCAATACTTCTCTACTTTGAAATTGCTAGGACCGCATGAAGCCAGCGCCGGTGCCATCGAGCGGCGCCGGGTGCTGGTTTCGTTCTTGGAGACTAAGCACAACAGCTGGGAAGACATACTCGACTTTGACACAATCCATTCGGATGCAGAACATTTACGCGTACAGTATGACGCAGCCTGGGCATTGGTCCATTACCTAGTTCACGGTATCCCAGCAACCGACAATGAACACCCTTTCGACCGAATTAACGTGTTGCTCCAGCGAGTGAATTCGGGAGAAGACGCCATTGCAGCCTACATGTCCATTGCAAACATGAACGAAAAATCGTTGAACAATGCACTCTATGACTACCTTACCGTCGATCAACCGGAAATTCGGTTTGAGTTTGACGGCGGTGATATTTCAGTAGAGGCAAACGACTGCTTGGACCTAACCGATCGATACATGCTGCTCGCAAATTCCCTTGCCGAGTTCAATGTAGACCGGGCACATTACATACTTTTTAGACTCAATCGACTGCGACCCAAGAATTTTGCAGTGCTAGCCGCTCTAGCCGAGGTAACCAGAGGCGACGCTGAACTGTCAAAGGCCTATGCGGATCAAGCGTACCAGCTCAATCCACATGCCGCGGACACTAATGTCGCCAAGGCTTCCGCACTTATTCGACTGTGCGTGGAGTCGCAAGACAGTTCATGTGTTGCGTTGCTGACCGACGCAAAGAAGCTATATAGAAGAGCATTGGAAATCGATCATCAACGCGTCGATGCAGCCTTTGGCTTGGGCATTCTTTACTTGAACGAGGGTAGAGGAGGTGACGCCCTAAATTACCTCCGGGTCGCCCACAAGCATGCGCCATGGTCTGCTCGCGTAAACTTCCACCTCGGTGAGACATTCCGCCAACTCGGTGACTATCAACAAGCGTCCATATACCTAAAGATTGCAAAACACTGGGAGACCGACGAAAAACGTCTTGAAGGAATGCGCGATGTGATTGCATCGGTTGAGAAGGAACTTGCCAAGGAGCTATGACTAGTTAGTGTCGCCTGAGCACCACCCTAATAGACGACGTATACACAAAACCAAACTAGAACACGCCACCAGCCGGATCTTGACCCAGCAGATACTTGCCCACCGTCTGGTAATGTGCCTCGCGTCCTTGGACCTGCTGCGTTATTACATGAACGTCTTGGAACTTGCGCTGAATTCTGGTCGACTCGAATATAGCTGTTGAGCCGCTCAGGTTGTAGACAATGTCTACTACGTCGGCCGCCTGTCGAATCGCGTGCGTGCCGGCCAATCGCAATCGTATCCGATCGTCAAGCAAAATCTGCCCACTATCACAAACGTTGTTCCAGACCTGATGGACGCTCTGGTAGAGCATGGCTTTAGCACCATTCCACAAGCCCTCCGCACGACCAATGTTCAATTGAACGACAGAATCTTCCGCTAAGGTATTTCGCGCGAATTGTGCTTTCTTGGTCAACGCCAGTTCAATTACGCTATCGATTGCCGAGCGAGCCACGCCTAGTGCCACGCAAGCGAATCCGCACGCAAACAGTAGGCCCTGAGGTATTACGTAGAGAGGCCCCTTTTCGGCTGGTTCAGTGTCCAGACGCATTGCACGGTCTGCTGGCACCATGTGTTCGTTTGCTTCGAAGCTAAAGCTCCCTGTGCCCCGTAGTCCATTGACCTGCCAAACATCGACAAGATTGAGCTCACTTCTTGGAATAAAGTGCAGTAGAGTCGGTTCTCCGTCCGCTCCGCCGGCAACAGCAGCTAGCCAATTTGAATGCCGGCAACCACTCGAGAAATTCCAGCGACCCGTCAGTCGAAATCCTCCTTTGACAGTGCGATACTTTGCTCCGCTCGGCGGTCCATTGCCAACAACTCCATGAGGATTTCCCCAAACCTCCTCAGCAAGCACCCGGGGTGCACGACCCGCATGTGTGGCAAAAACTGCGCCCTGATTCACGCACCAACCTGTACTGCCGTCTGCGTGCGCTATCAATCTGACTACATCGAGGTACTCAGGGAAGTCTAACTCCTCGCCCCCAAGAGATTGGGGAACCAAGAGGCGAAAAATGCCAAGTTCCTTAAGTTGCTGAGCTAAGTCTTCTGGCAATTCTCGTTGCTGGTCGATGTCATCGCCTTTCTTGACGATAGCAGGATAAATTTCTCTTGCACGTTCAAGTGCTGACGTTGCAAATGAAGTAGTCAATGGGGAATCTCGCAATCCCGCTCTCACCTATCAAGTAAGGTTAGTTTACGGATTTGCAGAGTTTCGAAGCAACATGTGAAGGTGGTGTGGGGACCAAGACACAATCCAAAATAAAAAACGGCGTGAGACGCTAAACGCCCCACGCCGCTACAGATCAGGAATTCGGAGACTATAGAGTCACTTTCACAGCGAGGTACCAGTATCGACCCAACGCATCATAGGATCCTGGAAATACGTTCCCGTTTCCGGAAATTGAGGGTCCAGCCCCGTTGCCCGCAATCGGAGGATCGACATCGAGAATGTTATTCATACCAGCACGGATCTTTGTTGTCTCATTGAGCGTGTAGACTCCCGCCAAGTCAATGTAGTGCACCGCATCCAACGAAACGCCGCCACCCTCTTGATCCATTTCGCCGGTATAGCGCCACATGCCCGTTACTACTAGTGGCTCGTACACGGTATCTACCGTAACGCGCAAGTTGTTGCGTATGTTAGGAACAGGGTGTCCGCATACGCCACCCCATACGCCCAAGCAATCCGACACGGGCGCCGAGGCGAGTTCTTGCTGATCCCACTGCGTCAACAGACCAAATACATTGTGAACATCGATGGACCCAATTCTTTCCCACTCAAACGAGTAGTCCACAATAGCGTCTATTCCCGTGACTTCCTCAACTGCCAAGTTGTCGTTCAAAGCAACAATGTGCCCGCTCGAAGACACGTCAGATCCAATCCACAAATCCCCGCGAGCCGAACTTCGATTAACCAATTGGCATTGACCGTCGTCTCCGTCCAAGCACTCGTTGAGAATGAATTCTGGCGTCGAGTTAGAAATTCCCTGTTCAATTCGGACGTTGTAAATGTCAATTGCCATGCTTAGCGATGGCTCAAAGTCGGGATCCCATACAACTCCAATCGTCAGTGTGTCGGACTCTTCAGGACTGACATCAGGATTGCCGCCCTGCAGGAAGTTGTACTGTCCTGCAGGAGAGTGCTGGATATTTCCAAATTGGGAAGCAGTCACGCCACTGCGCTGGCACTCCGCTAGCGTTCGTCCGGCATTGGTCGTACCGTTGGTAACTGGACCACCGCAAGGATCTTCATCCATATCGAACAGATTGAATCCCTGAGGCGTGAACAATTCTCGTATGTTCGCTGCACGAACTGCGCGTTGCACGCTTCCCCTGAAGCGAAGCTGATTGTCAACTGCCCAACTCAATCGCAAACCCCACGTATGAGTCGTGTGTCCAGTTGAATAGTCGGAAAATCTGTAAGCCGATTCAAGCATTACTTCATCCATGTAGTCCCGACCTTCCATGAGTGGGATGTTGGCTTCGGTGAACAGCTCAGTTACGTCATACTCGCCAGCAACTGGATTTGTCGCTCCTCCTTGTCCTGCGCCTTCACCATTGCGATAGCCTTCGTCAGGGTCAAACGTCATGCGTTCCGATCGTGTCTCGAATCCCAATACCACGTCTACGCCCCGACTAGAGCTTGGCAGTTGCCAGCCATACTGCGACATATCTCCCTGAACATAGGCAGAGAACAATTCCTGCTCCGTCGTTCCACGGGCAAATAATGGCAATACCAAGTAGTCGATCATGTCTTGAGTCACAGCGCCAGACTCAAATATGTTCCACGGTACGCAACCCGGATCTTGCCCGTTCAGGACGGACCGACACACCACGTTTCCATTTGCATCCCGAGTAGCATCAAGAGCTCGTATGATCTTTGTCGTACCTAGATCGTTTTGGTAGGTGTTTTCCATGCTAACAACCGACCGCTGAACGAATCCGTCGTATCTCCAATATTCATTGATTTCGCCTTGAGATCCTGCAATCATCCTAAAGTTGGTGTGCCTCAGGTCTTGCCGTCGTGGACCACCTTCGACATTGCGACGGCCGATATAGACATCGATGAAGTCGTCAACACGGTTCTGGCAGAACGCCGAATCCAAATATGCATTCCGTTGGGCATCACTGTCCAATCCCGCAAGTACCATGTCGAGTTCGGTTTGCTGTTCCGGCGAGAGTCGACCTTGAGTTAGTAGCTCATACTGCTGATCGCTCAGGAAAGGATTGGAGCAACTCAACGAGCTCGTTACAAAGAAGGCACCTGATGGCGCAATCTGTGAAACCGATCGATCATCCATGAACATAAGCTCAACATAGACTTCTGACAGGTCGCTAATGCTGTATGTACCAAATGCGCCAAAGGCATATCGTTCGTCAGGTCTTTGAAAATAGTTCAGAGGACCGTAATTGAACAGCGTCCCTGCTCGAGGAACGAACTCCGACCCCTCAACCTTAAAGTCGAATCCAATTGGTGGTCCAGCGAAGTTGGTAAACCTGCCGTCGGGTATCGTGCTTGATCCCCAGCAACCATCCGCTTCATTGTTGAGTGCACATGCGCTGTAGTCGCGATTTGCTTGTCTGACTGCCTTAATGTCCCGATACGTCGCATAAAGAGTGATGTTGCCCTGGCCGTCGTCGATATTTCCGCCCATCAGCAGCGAGGCCTGGGTCATTTGACCATCCGTTACGTTATCACCTGGCAGGTCGAATCCGCTCGAAGAAACGATGTCTTGTATGCCGTCATCGTTGTTGACGTGACTGTAAGCACTTTGCTGCAAATCAAAAACGATGCCTTCGTTCCAATCTTTAAGTATGAAATTAATGACGCCCGCAACAGCATCAGAACCATAGGTGGCAGATGCTCCGCCAGTCAGAATCTCGACACGATCGATCAAAGCACCAGGAATCTGGTTAATGTCCACCGGTGAACCCCCACCGATGGGCGAGCCTGCTGGCATTCTGCGTCCGTTCATGAGTACCAACGTACGAACACTTCCTAGATTGCGAAGATCTACAGTAGCCGTGCCGGTAGCACCATTTGACTGACCTGTATTTTGTTTTGACCATACTTGGGGTAAGTTGCGAAGCATGTCTTCAACACGCACAGTTCCTTGATACTCGAACTCGGTGCTTTCAATTTGAACCAAGGGACTGGAACTATCCAAATCATTCCGCAGAATCCGCGACCCAGTTACGATGATCTCTTCGATTTCTTCATCGGTGTCAGCGCTTTCAGCGTTTTCTTGTGCACTTGCTGGCAAATTCATGCCAAGGAGCAACGCACCAGCTAAACCTACTACACTCGTCCAGCGACTAGCGCGGCAAATGTGCAGATGTTCCTTACGTTTCATGGGGAAACTCCAAATGTGTTGTGTTTCTTCTACTCCGTCGTTTCGTGTAGAAGCCTCGTCTAAGACATTGGACTGGAGATTTATTCATGTGTTCTCCACTATTCGTTTATTTTATTCATAGAATGTTGATTGCCAATCCAATCCGCAATCACTGTTCATCAATTCTGCAATCGTTAACTGTCGCTTGATTGTCAATCGTCTTTCGGGTCTACATATGTCAAATGACTCTTGACGTATTATTCATGTTTATCCAAGCTTGAAGTAAGCCATTTTTTGTGGCGATGGGCTATTTACCGTAATTCTCGACCCTCGGCACGTCGCTTGAATCAATTGTCAGCTTGTACGAAAAACAGGCGTTCTCGATACTTGCAGTCCCACAACCGTGGCCTAAGAGGTCCACTAATCAAAGTGCCGCAACGAGTTGAATTACACTGCAATGAGTGTTTCAATCATGCATAATCAATCCTTGTACTGCAATAGTGAACATATTATGCGACAGTGGGCTAGTCTCCCTGGCCGTTAAGACAACGAAAAAATGTGCACCAGTCGAGACTTTGTGCTGCTAAGCAGTGTCTTTAAGAAGTTTGCGGAATATGAGGCGACAGAGCTTGCATCGCCCATGTATGCAGAACTAGCCAGTACGGTGTCGAGCTCGTCCGAATTGCTCGAGATTGCTAGTCATTGCTCTAATCTGCAACCAGTTCCTAATCTACTCTTTGCATCAGTTCAGTTCTTGCTCATTTCGGGGACTCAGCATCCACTTCGCAGCTACTTCCCAATGCTGGCGCAGCACAAGCTTGACAATAGACCGGTGTCTGCAGTGTTTCGTGATTTCTGCTTGGAGCATCGCGGAGCCATCATCGACTTGATGCAAAAGCGTAGAGTCCAATCTAACGTTGTTAGTCGGTGTGCTTGTCTGCTCCCCGCATTCTCCAAAATCAGTCAAGAAACAGCTAATGCACCTTTGTTCTTGATTGATCTTGGCGCAAGTGCGGGCTTAAATCTAAATTTCCATCGATATAGCTATACCTATACTCGTGAAGGAAATACGGAATTGACGTGGGGAAAACACCGTTCAAGTGTTCGTATCAACACTGAACTCCGTGGAAATCACATCCCTCACTTGAAAGCTAGCATCGAACTAGGTGACCGTGTTGGCATTGACCTAGCGCCTATTGAATTGGACAATCACGATTCCGTAAATTGGCTTCGTGCTCTTGTTTGGCCAGAGCACGTCGAGCACCGCGGTCGACTAGACGCTGCAATCACGGAATTCAAGCAATTTCCTGCGTCCATTCTTGCTGGGGATGTCGTTGAGAGGTTACCCGAGGCTATTGGACGGGCTCCGGCTAACCAAGCGATAACCATATACACAACAATTTCAGCCTACCAGTTTCCGAGTTCGACTCGACATGCGCTAGATCTGCTAATTGTAGAATTCAGTCAGTATCGACCCATTCATTGGGTAACACTGGAAAGCAATGGAAGTGGTCAATACGAGCTCGCAATGATGCGCTACCAACTTGGACGCAAGGTGGAGAGCGAGTTACTGGCAAGAGCTTCGCCACACGGGCTATGGTTGGAGTGGCTGTCAAGCGAAGACGACATCGATCCATCACTCTAAGAGCACACTCTCAATAACGTGAAATGGCGGAGCGGACGGGACTCGAACCCGCGACCCCTAGCGTGACAGGCTAGTATTCTAAACCGACTGAACTACCGCTCCGCGATGCAGTGATGCGTGGTGGGTGTTGTAGGGATCGAACCTACGACCTATGGCTTGTAAGGCCATCGCTCTCCCGAACTGAGCTAAACACCCTCCTCGACTCGACTCGATTGCCACCTCGTCCATCCATGAACCTCTGAGACAGTGGAACAGGACTGAAGTTCGAACCAAGAATTCAAGGTCTATTACACCACCATTATATGGATTGCGCTGGTTCCCAACTGTCTACAACATGGCTTCTCAAAAAGACCAATGACGTCAATACTCCCGCCCGTCAAATTGCTAATATGCGTTTTTCCGAATTATCAGAGCGAGTTGCGGATGTCGAAAATCGATGAAACACTATTGAATCAACTACGTGAACTAGACACTCCTACCGTCTGCAATGCCTTGGAGGCCGTGGCTCCCAATAGACGTGGATTCGGCTACACGACCGAGCCGCTGGTCTGTACTAAGCCTGAACTTGGCAGCATGGTGGGATTCGCAAGGACTGCCACAATCAGGGCGCGAGAGCCTTCCTCGATTCGGGGTGCCGAAGCGAGACAAATGAGTCAAGGGTATTACGCCTACATAGATGGCGGACCGAAGCCCTCGATTGTTGTAATCCAAGACCTTGACGATGAATCAAAGGGATACGGCGCATTTTGGGGAGAAGTGAACAGCAATATTCACTTTGGACTAGGTTGCTTGGGGGTAATCACCGATGGAAGCGTTAGGGACGTGCCGGATGCTGCTGCGGGATTCCAAATGATGGCGGACCGCATCGGACCGTCGCATGCATTTGTACATGTAGTTGGATATGCGGAGAGCGTTAATGTTGCGGGCATGGATGTGAGCGACGGCGATTTGGTACACGCCGATCAGCACGGGGCTGTCGTTATTCCTCTGGAGGCTGCTAGCGATGTCCCTGCGGCCGCTGCCCGTATTGCACGTGTTGAAGGTGTTGTTATAGAGGCGTCCCAGCAACCGGGATTCGACTTTGAGGCGCTGAAACGTGCATGGGGTAAGCAAGCAGAAGTCCACTGAAATGGGTCGGCAAGCTCTACCCGCCTTCCTATTGGAAGATCTTTCCGGCAACAAACACTCGTTTCCATCAGGAAATGAGACTCTGCTTTGCTTCCTAAAGGAAGACTGCCCGACTTGCAATCTTGTATTTCCTGTAATTAACGCAATAGCAGATTCAAATGCAGCCCGAGTGTATGCACTTGGGCAAACTTTCAAGGGTAATCAAATACTTAAGGAACGCTACAATCCCGTAGCCACTATACTTGACGACACAATACTCAAAGTGTCTTTTGCATATGAAGTAGAAACGGTGCCACTCGTGATATTGAGCGACCGTGGGGGAATCGAAACCGATCGGCTAGTTGGGTTCGATCGTGCTGAATGGCAAGAGTTCTTTTCAAATCACTTTCCAGAGATTGAAATCGCATGGGACGACATGCCGAAATGGCAGCCTGGATGTGGGTCTCTAACTCAAGACCCAATAATCGGCCAACGTCTTCGTGCTGAATCTGAAAACAGTCCTATTCGCGCAAGGCGGATTGAAATTGGCGTACACGACGATGTGCACGAGTTCATGTTTGATCAGGGCTTTACAGACGGACTGCCCGTGGTTCCTCCTACACCGGAACGAGTGTTCAGAATGCTTCAAGGCACACGGCGCGACGCTCAAGAGATCGTTGCCACAGTACCTCCAAATCTAGCTCCAGCATCAGTTGAGAAAATCGCTATAAATGCCGTTCTAGCAGGATGTAAATCTGAATATTTGCCAGTTGTGATAGCTGCTCTTGAAGCAGTTTGCTCTGAAGAATTCAACGGACACGGTGTCTTTGCCACGACCATGGGGGCTTCTCCCGTTATGATCGTAAATGGACCAATCCGACACAAGCTCAACATGCAGATGGGCATGTCCGCTCTGGGTCAGGGAAACCGAGCAAACGCCGCCATTGGGCGTGCATTAAGACTCGCCGTTAGAAATATCGGCGGCGCACAGCCAGGTGGTACGGAGAGATCGACGTTCGGCAGTCCAATGAAAATCACGATGTGCTTTGCCGAGTGGGAGGAACGCAGCCCGTGGATGCCGTTGCATGTCGAACGCGGATTTGACGCAGACGAATCGGTCGTCACGGTGTTTGCTATGTCAGGCGGTCCCACGCTGATAGTGGACCAGTCTTCGCACCAAGGAAAGCAATTGGCCAATAGTTTTGGACAGTCTCTACGAGCCCAACATCACGTTAGATCTCATCGAAGCGGCGATGCACTGCTAGTGGTCAGCCCTGAACATGCTGACACATTCGAAAACGATGCTTGGACTAAGGAGAGGATTCGTGACCAAATCCAAGCTACAACCTCCGTTCCCCTACGGGAACTGATTGAAAACGATGAGCACGCTGTTGGGATCCCTCGTAGCCGGGCCTCAGATCTAACCGACGATCAACTAAACCAACCCGTTCCAAAATTTGCGTCTGCGGACAATGTCCACATTGTGGTCGCCGGGTCGGAAGCAGGAATGTTCACAGCTGCATTCCACGGTTGGGCAAGTGGTTCTATGGGGTCCATCCCTACATCCCAGAAAATAGAGGACTAACTTGTTCTGATTGTCGTTCAACATGTATGATTAGCGGTATTGACAGAGGAATACACCCATGACGACTATTCTTGATCCCACGGATGAACGTACACCAGTAGTTCGCACGGTGTCCCCGCGACCAAATAAGCTCACTGGTCGCATCGCGTTGCTAGATATCGCCAAACCGAGAGGGAATGTCTTGCTCGACAGGCTGGAGGAACTACTAAGCGAACGCCATCCTACACTAGAAATATCACGATACTCCAAGCCCACTTTTACCAAACCTGCACCCTCCGAGTTGAGGGAGAAAATTCAAAACGACTGCGACTTGGTTGTTGAAGCTCTAGCGGATTGAGGATCCTGTACCACGTGCAGTTTGCATGACACGGTATGGTTTGAAATCCAAGGTACACCGGCTGTCAGTATTGCCTCGTCGGAGTTCAAGAGTGCGGCTGAAACCCAAGCTCAGGCCCTTGGTATGGAGGATGCTAAATGTGTATTCGTACCACATCCGATTCAGGGAACATCGGACAAAGAAATGAAGACGAAGGCTGAATTTTGCTTTGAAGCCATTGTGAACGCCCTCACGTCCTAGCTAGGTCCTTACGGCCCCTGATTCAACGAGTCGTTCAATCTTTTGTTCTGCAACTCCAAACTCATTGAGAATCTCTCTGGAGTGCTCGCCAGGATCTGGTGCAGCGCGGGCGAACCGGTCTTCATGCGGATTCGCGGACATTACAATGGGAGACCGTATGAGATCGATGTCTCCAAGCCGTCGGTGGGAGGCTGTTTTGGTCATCTTCAAGTGTTGGGATTGAGGATTCTCGAACCCTTCCTGTACCGAATTCACGGGTCCGCACGGTACACCTACTGCATTTAGTTTCTCAACTAGCTGGTCAACTTCGAACTCTTCCAACGCTGAGTCAATGTCGCGTTTCAACTCTTCTCGGTGTTGGTTGCGACCACGTGAAGACCGATAGTGTTCCTTTGCGCGCAATTGTCCATCTTCAATCGCATCCAAAAACGATTCCCACATCGGCTGTGAAGGCGCGGCGATGTTTACAAAGCCATCTTTGCACTTGAACGTACCCATGGGAAATATCGTAGGATGGTTGTTTCCTTGCTGTTCAGGCACTTCTCCCAGCATCGTGTAACGTGCACCTTGGAAATCTAGTTTGCAAAGCATGCTCTCCAATAGCGATGTGTGGACCCATTGGCCCTTACCTGATTGCTCCCGTTGCAGGAGCGCTAACAATATTCCTTGGCCAAGAAACATACCTGCGGTTGTGTCACTAATAGCAATTCCAACTCGGACAGGTCCCTGATCCTTGTGTCCTGTTATGGACATAAGACCAGACATTCCCTGCACAATTTGATCGACTCCGCCACGGTCGCTATAGGGTCCAGACTGTCCAAATCCTGAAATGCTGGCATAAATCATTCGATCATTGACCTTTCGTAGAGTTTCGTAGTCAATTCTGAGTTTGTGCTTCACAGGAGCGCGAAAATTCTCGACCAGCACATCTGCCTGAGATACGAGTGTTAGAAATGTCTCGTAGCCCTCTTCTGTTTTGAGATCGATGCAAATGCTGCGCTTGTTCCGGTGTAGGTTTTGGTCGTCTGAACCGTCTCTGGTTCCAGTAATTGGGCGAGCCGATTGTGGCGGCGCTTCTACCTTGATCACGTTTGCTCCCCAATCGGTCAGTAGGCGCACTGCAGTAGGTCCCGCCCGCGCAATGGTCAAATCAAGAACGACAAGGTTCTGCAATGGCAGCATTTGTTTATGTAAAACGTGATTCAGACCCCACCAATTATGCCTTTGACTATTTTCCACTGGTCCGAACTCTTAAACTAACTACCGAGATCATCCCATATCCATCAGTCGAGCGTCGAAGATATGACTTCAATGAACTCCCACGACAATACCAACATTGAGAAGGAGTTCGTTGCACTCTAAGGGTTGGAGCTAGCTTGGTACTTCACAGTTATTTGCCAATCGAATAACATTACTCGAGCGCTAAATTCTCTCAATCCGTCGACCATGCGAGATGCGGATTGACTTGACAACATGCATATTGCTCAAGCAAGCCCTTACCTGCACTTGCTAGGTAGCAGGTTCATTGGTTCTGGCAGTCGTGTCGCAGCGACGACATCTGCTGCAATGCTTATGTTCGTCGCGACGTCGCTAAGTGGTTCCGATGCCGAATTGGGCATTCAGCTGGACGTTAGCGATGATCTGGGACACCCCACGTTTGCAAGTCCACATTCCAATCCAATCGTATTGCGAGAGGGCCTAGTCTACGCCGCCAATACTCCAGCAGATACGGTTGACGTAATCGATGCTGAGACCGCCGCAGTTGTTCTTCGAATAAATGTTGGAATCGACCCGGTTTCCTTAGCGGTGCGTCCCGACGGAAAGGAAATCTGGGTCTCAAACCACATTTCGGACACGATCAGTGTTGTGGACACCGATCCCGAAAGTCTGTTCTATCATCAGGTTATTGCAACCATTCAGGATGTTGACCCAAACTCTCTACAAACCAACTTCGACGAACCGGTCGGAATTGCGTTTGCAGACTCCACCAAGGCGTATGTTGCGTTAGGACCATCCAATCGCATCGCAGTCGTCGATGTTGAGTCGCGAACTGTCATCAATCATCTCTCAATCAACGCTCAAGACCCTAGAGCCATCGCTGTGCGTGACGGGTTGCTGTATGTTGTTGCCTTCGAATCGGGCAACCGAAGCCAACTTTCCGGTTGCTACCCAGACGACATAGACGGTGATACATGCACCTATGACGCGGTGCAGGAAACTCACACCACCAACAATGTGCTTTCACTCAACTATGACGCTGACATCGTAAAGAATCCAAAGGTTCCAGACCGAGACCTCTTTATCTTCGATACATCATCCGATGAATTGCTCGCCGAAGTGGAAGGAGTCGGAACTCTGCTCTACGGACTAGCAATCGATAGCAAAGGAAACGTCTATGTAGCCCAGGCAGATGCTAGAAATGTCGACAATGGGCGGGCGGGGACACAAGGACACGGCATGGCCGAGATGGATAACCGTGCCTTTCTAAATCAAATTACCAAGGTCGATTGCTCGTCAATTCCGTGTGAAACTCCCACATTCTTCGACTTAGAGCCGCTTCCTCCCGAACACCCAGCAGTAGGAATGGCCCTTGCAACACCCTTTGCAGTGCAAATTAGCAACGACGATTCCACGCTAATAGCAACCGCAGCTGGCTCCGACATAGTTTTCGTGATGGATGCAAGTAGTGGATCCGTCATCGGTCGGGTCGAAGTCGAGGAAGTGCCCAGAGGTTTGGTTCTGGTTTCCAACTCCGATGATTCGTTGTCACATGCGTGGGTACACAATGTCGTAGCCAATTCGGTTTCCAAAATCGATCTGTCAACAATGTCTGCGCCTGAAGTCACAGCGACCATTCTTCTCGTAGACCCAACTCCAGATCTCGTAAAGCAAGGACGCATGGCATTCAATGACGCCAACGCATCCACAACTGGAACGTTTTCGTGTGAGAGTTGCCATCCAGACAACAATGTTGACCAGCTAATCTGGGTATTGGAGACGCCTCCATGCGACCACCCGGGATGCACTCAGATTCCCCCTCGACTCACTATGCCGGCACGGGGATTGCGCGACACGCAACCCTATCATTGGGACGGAATACCAGGGGATCCCTTTGGCGGAGTCAATGCAAGCTCGCTATGGGACTCTGTAGAACCAAATTGTGATGAGAACGACCCAGAGTCCTGCATTCGAGTTCTGATCGACGGTAGCCTTGCAACTACGATGTGCCTATATGGGCATTGCCCCGAAAACGATGAAGGCAAAGACGGTGCTCTAGACGCTGCCGAACGCGATGCTCTAGCACGTTATCTCCTAAGTGTGCCGTTTCCGCCTGCTCCCAATCGACCGTTCGACAACGAGCTATCTGCTTCAGCAAAGACAGGAATTTTTGAGTTCAATTTTCTCAACGACTCTGGGCTGTCGACAGGGGCGCAATCTTGTGGCGCATGTCACCGTCCTCCCTACCTGACCAGCACAAACACACCCTCGTCAGAGAACGTTTTCGCAGACGTGGGGTCCTTCAACGGGATGGATGCACCGACTTGGCGAGGAGCGTACGATAGATGGATTGTCACGCCCCAAGCAAGATTCAACGTCATTGATTTGTTGGAACGCATTGGTATGGACCTGGGGGGCGACTTTCCCGAGCAAGAGATCTGGTTTCATGCTGGAGCGAGAACCCAAGCCAATTGGGACATGGTTCTCGAGTACAGCACGGGGTTTTCAGCAACCTTTGCACGACAAGTCACGCTCAGCCAACTGTCAGTCGAAACTGAACTGACGAACAAAATCCTTAATGTTCTGGTCAAAGCGGCCGACGACATGGCTATTGTGCTGCACGCTGAAGGAATAGTCATACTTGATGCGGACAGCGGAGTCGTGCAGGGCATTAGCCTCGAATATAAGGATGGGAAATTCAAAGCTCGTGACTCTGAGGGGGAGGACCAAGAGGAATTCTCATCGGCCGACCTGATATCCCTCGCAAAAACCGGCAATCTGCTTCTGACTTTTACGGGTCGGTTGGGTCACAACGTCGGCTTCGACACTCCACATCCGGCCATATGGCCCTATTGGACCGTTGGTGAAGATACCTTTGACGGAATCGCTCAACAGTCTCCCACTGTCGAAATAACATATCTCGACGACTCGCTAACCTTAAGCATGAAGGGGCGTTACATTCAGCCTGAATCCACGGTATTTGTAAACGGTCACCGAGTCGATGGGTCCGTTGATTGTGTAGAAGGAGAGTTACCTAACTGCAGCAGTGAGTACATCACGATACAGTTGGCTAGTGAGCCAAATCGCTACGGTCTCAATTTCCTACAGATTCAAACACCCAATGGCATGTTGAGCAACGACGTGATGTTTTACTCACAAGTCAGTGAAAAACCGATATTTTCAGGAAACCTAATTGCGAGTCGGGGAGACTTTTCCTGGTTTGAATTTCCGCTTCAACGGTTTTGGAATACGGTTGAACTCAATGGCAATACCATCACCCACAGCGATGGCACATTGCAGGGCAACATCCAAGTCGTAAACGTGACCCAACCATGGCGAGCCCAAATAAGCCATACGGTCTCGGTCGAATCTGGTCAACAATATACTCTCTGTTATTCGGCAAAGGCCAACAGTAGTCGAAACATTACCGCCTACCTCGATCGCAACATGCATGGTTGGCAAAACTTAAGCGGCGGGCAGTTCACGGCGTCACTAACAACTGAATGGCAAGACTTCCAGCACACTTTCACGGTCAATGAAACAGATATAACTGCTAGAGTTGCATTTGATTTAGCGCAACATTCGGCTACTGTTAATCTCGACGATATTGGACTCTATGAAGGATCACAATGTGGCGATCCTAGGGTCACGCACGATATAGGCTTTCTAACAGAAAAATAGCCGTAGAACCCCTTTATTGGCCATGCTAGATTCGCCAGCCGTAGACAGCGAACATCTCATTCAAAACCTAGTCGTTGTGTAGTGTCTCAAATACATCCGCATGATGATTTACTACGATAAAGGACAATGCGTTGCAGACCAAGTCTAGAAGGCAAGAGCAGCAACGGCATGCATCTTCTTTGGCCCACTTCAGAACTCGCATCACTGACGCATGGCAAGTCGTGAAAAGGAGACAGATCCCCTATTGGCTGTTTGCTCTCGTGGGAATCATCGCGTACGTGCCGATTGTGATCTTTGGACCTCGGCTTGTGCATCTAGTTATGGGAAATGCGCTTTCTAGATACCATCCAGTATTCGACGACTTAATTGTGCAGGTGGTCGGAGTGACAATCCTCATTGGATTTCTGACTTATGCCTTCGTGGTGGCCATGAATCGGCGTAAGCGTAAGAGTCTCGTAGAGGAAGCCAGTTCTCTTGAGAGAGTGCGAGCATTTACTTCAGAGCAGTTTGTATATCTTACAAGCGAAGTATTTAGGCGTCGTGGATATCGAGTCTACGAAAATTCGACTCGTAGCCGTGACGGTGACATCGATCTGATAGTTCGCAAAAACGGCTACAAATACCTTGTTCAATGCAAGATATCGAAGTCGCAAGAACTCGGATTGGAGGTGGCCAGAAAAATGCTTGATCGATTGAGTATTCGAGACGCAGATGGCGGCTACATTGTGAGTTCGGGCCAATTCTCACAAGCAGCTAGGAAATTGAGTGAGAAGACGCCCGTTTTTCTCATCGATGGATTGGAGTTGCTGTCAACGATAGACGACATACAGGTAGATGGCGAAAGGTCACTTCTAGATCTGAAGAGATTGCAACATCAAAATGCTCAACAAACCGAGCGCACCCCGTTCCGTCCCTGAGCTACAACCAGCAACCTGAGACAACCTTATCTACGGTTGGAAAACAGGTTTAGTTGCCACCTAGTCAGGCAGACCCAGAATACGCTTGGCGATGATATTGAGCTGAACTTCGGACGTACCACCTTCGATAGAGTTTGCTTTGGACCTCAACCATTGGCGGGTAATGTCCAAATCGCCTCTATCGAATTCCTCGCTAGACCAACCCAATCCGTTTACGCCTTTCATGCTCATCAATAGATCGTAGCGACTCTTGTTTTGCTCTGTACCGTAGTACTTAAGCATCGACGAGACGAAGGTTGGAGCTACGCCCGATCGACCCTCCTCTCCGGTCCTGCGTGCAGTAAGCGAAAATGCTTGATCATTGATTCGATGTGAAACTAGCCGGTCTCTCAAATCGGGATCTGCGATGCGTCCTTCGCTCTCGCCAACACACTCCTTTGCAACGTCGGCTATCGTGCGAACTCGACCGCGAGCGGCTACGCTGCCCCCGCCACCCATACCGCCAATTGAAGTACGTTCGTATTGAAGAAGCCTCTTGGCAACAGTCCAGCCCTTGTTGACTTCGCTGACCACATTTCGCTTGGGTACACGCACATCGTCGAAAAACGTCTCGCAGAAGGGCGATGCGCCGCTAATGAGTTTTATCGGTTTGACCGTGACACCGGGTGATTTCATACTAAAAAGGATGAAGGAAATTCCTTCGTGCTTCGGTGCGTTTTGATCCGTTCGAACGAGGCAAAACATCCAGTCAGCATAGTCTGCACCAGAGGTCCAAATCTTGGAACCATTGATTATGTAGTCGTCGCCATCCTCGACTGCTTTTGTCTGAAGGCCGGCCAAATCCGAACCCGATCCTGGTTCGCTATAGCCTTGGCACCATACGATCTCCTGCCGAACTATTGGTGGCAAGTGTTCGTAACACTGCTCTTCGCTGCCAAACTCGAGAAGTGCTGGGCCAATCATGGTCAATCCCATTCCGCCGACTGGCACACCTGCGTTTGCACGTCTCAGTTCTTCCTGCAGGATTCTTACTTCGGCACCTTCCAGACCACCGCCGCCAAACTTGGAAGGCCATGTCGGCGCACTCCACCCGCGTTCGAAGTATTTGTTGCGCCATCCAACAATCTCCTCCCCTGATGGTGTGTTGTCGCGCTCCCGAATAGACGCTGGACAGTTATCCTCAATCCACGCCCTAGTTTCCGCTCTGAAATCCATCGTCAACTCCGATCACCGTGTTCGCTACCCCTCGCTACAACTAGGACCGGTTCCTGCAATACAGCCAGATCCTCGAGGGGGTCTCCTTCCACAAACAGCAAATCTGCGTCTTTGCCAACTGCGATGGTACCCGTAATCTCTTCGATTCCGAGCGCTTGGGCAGCGTTGCTTGTGGCAGAAAGCAAGCATTCTAAAGGACTTAGAGATGCCATGGTTGCAAAGACTCTTAGCGCGCGAGCCAAATCGTGGTGAACAACGTTGGGAATTCCTGCATCTGTGGAGGCTACAAACTTCACGCCGCACTCCTTCATGTCTTCAAAAAGTTTGTTGACATGGGTTTCAAAATTTCCATTTCCCCCCATAAAGCGGGCCCAACCGGCATTAATTGTTGGCGACACCCAAATTCCACGACGTGCAATTTCGTTTGCAATTTCCCTGTCGCAGTTCTCTCTCGCGCCACCTTTATCTAACCAAGAGCAATGTTCTATCGTTGCAACGCCAGCGTTTGCAGCGCGGGTTATTCCCTCCGTTCCGTGGCAGTGGGCGGCTACACGATAGCCGAGATCGTTGGATATCTTCACAGCCAGACTCAGTTCGTCTTGATTGAACTGAGCTTTGCCTGGCTGACTTTGTTTGGTGTACATTCCACCTGTTGCCATGATCTTGATCAAATCGACATTGTTAGCATGTTGTCTACGAACAACATCCTCAATCTCGACGTTGTTGGTCGCCTCTCCACCCCAAAAATAGCAATGTCCGCTTTTGCTTGTTAGCGGCTGTCCCGCGCAAAGCAGTCGTGGACCGGCTACTTCGCCACTAGCAATTTGATCCCGGAGTTCCAACTCCAACCACCGACTACCGCCAAGATCTCGTGCAGTCGTAATACCGGCATGCACCATTTCTCGTGCTCGAACCAGCATCTTGGCACGAATTTCGTCATCAGATTGCGAGAGCTGGGCTTCAAGTGAAGTGAGCTTTGGATCCAATGTCATGTGAACGTGAGAATCTATCAGTCCGGGAATGACCGTGAGCCCGGACATGCTTCGCGCACGAGCATCGTGGCCCGCAAGCGAGGAAATCTTTCCATCGGCTATCGAGATTGATTCGAACTCGGAATAGTTTCTGGAAATTCCGTTCCAAATCCTAACGTTGGAAAAGGTAGTTGAAGTCAATGTTTAGGATCAGAAAATAGGTTTTAGAACACTAATCGCCCCAAGCTTTCGGCAACACAACATGGTTTCTCTTGGCCTTCAACCTCTACTACCACCTCATTCATAGTCTCAATCATGCCGCCTTTGATTTCCACTCTTTTCAAGGTACTTTGAGCTCGTATACGAGAACCAACCGGAACCGGAGCGGGAAACCTTACGCGATCAAACCCATAATTGATGGAGAGCTTGTGTCCCTTGAGACGCGGGCCGGTCTCCGCGACCATGCGGGGCAAGTGGCCCATAATCGAGAGTGTCAGATGACCATGAGCGATTGTTGTGCCAAACGGACCATTTTGCGCTCTTTCCTCGTCAATGTGAATCCACTGGTGATCCATGGTTACATCAGCAAAGTCGTTAATGCGTGACTGTGTAATTTCAAACCACTCCGTCGGCGCGGAACTGCTTCCAATCCCGGCGCTTAGAGTCTCGTACGCTTCCTGCATCGCATCGCTCATGTGCAAAGTGTCCTTCAGTGTCCAATTGGGTCGTAGCCAATTCTACCCTTGCATCGATAAATCAGTGGTGTAGCAAGCACACTAGCCGATCGAGTGTGCGCTAGCAACCCATGCAAGCAACTAAAATTGTCGGGAATTGGAGCGAGGATCGATTTGGTGAGTGAGACAGCGCAAACGACTGAGCATGCAAGAGGCGAGAATTCAATGCCCTCGGACTACGAAGTTCGCACATATGCAGGCGTCTTGGGCAAAGTCATTGGTGTCTATTTGGGCCGACCATTCGAAGGGTGGACCAATGAGTTGATAGAGAAACGCCTTGGAGAAATCGACTACTACGTTCACGAGAAAGTCGGGGTACGCTTGATCGTCACAGACGATGACATCTCGGGTACATTCACCTTCATCCGAGCTCTTGAGGACTATGGATTCGATGCTTCGTTGACACCGAAGCAAATAGGTCAAACGTGGCTCAACTACCTCATCAATGGCAGATCGGTCTTGTGGTGGGGAGGCTTGGGCAACTCAACTGAGCACACAGCATATCTGCGTCTAACATCAGGAATCGATGCACCCCTTAGTGGGTCTATGGCTACCAACGGCAAAGTAGTTGCCGAACAAATCGGCGCACAGATATTCATTGACGGATGGGCTATGGTGAATCCGGGAGACCCTGAGCGTGCCGCCGATTTTGCTCGGCGTGCAGCATCGGTATCACATGATGGCGAAGCGATCATTGGTGCCCAAATACTTGCCGCCATGGAAGCGCAGGCATATGTGGAACAGGACCTGAACGAATTGATTGATACGGGCTTAAGCGTTGTTCCAGAGGAATCTACCCTAGTCCAAATGATCCAAGACATTCGAGAGTGGCATGCAGAATTTAGCGACGACTGGCGCAAAACGTTTGCTCGGCTGAAAGCCAGGTATGGTTACGACAAATACGGAGGGAACTGCCACATCGTGCCGAACCACGGGCTGATCATTCTGGCATTGCTGCACGGGGATGGTAGCTTTCACAAGTCCCTCAACATCGTGAATACCGCTGGCTGGGATACGGATTGCAACTCCGGCAATCTGGGGTGCTTGATGGGCATCCGAAACGGACTGGATGGAATAGATTCGGGTCCCGATTGGCGAGGTCCGATCTCCGACATTTGCTACGTTCCAACGGCCGATAGTGGTGGAGGGATAACAGATGTCGCGACTATAGCAAGAAACCTTGTTAGAACTACAAACCTTATGCATGGATGCACCGACATACCGCCTAAGGATGGAGCGCGATTTCACTTTTCATACCCGGGATCAGTTCAAGGATTCACAGGAGTGAATTGCAAAGTGCACCAGTCCGTCAGTCCAGTCTCGCAGAGCCCTGCACTACAGGTCGATTTTGAATCTGTTGGCGATGAATCGATTCGAGCTACAACTTGCACATTCATTGACTCACTCGAGACTGCACAGTATTTCGGCGGACGCGGATACGGACTGATGGCGAGCCCGACGCTGAACTCAGGTCAATTGGTCTCAAGCAAAGTAGCCAATGACCCAAACTCGTGCGAGCCAGCAACAGTCACATTGTGTATTGGTGTATTCAATGACAAGGACGAAGTTGTCTACCAGCGTGGAACCCCTATTGAGCTAAAGCCATCAGAATCCAAAACGTTAGAGTGGCGAGTCCCAGATGTTGGCGGCTTTCCTATCTCATGTGTGGGTCTGGAAGTTCTCAATCCCAAGTCGAAAGGATGCATTTACCTCGATCGACTTCACTGGACTGGCGCGCCTGTTGCCACACTGAGCCAGCGACCAGGTCAAATGTGGCGACGTGCGTGGGTCAACGGCGTCGACGCATGCCACCACTGGGGCGAGAGTTTCCGCCTGATTCAAAACAAGGGTACGGGATTGATGCTGTATGGCAATCGAGATTGGAGGGACTACAGAGTGAGCGCAGACGTAACCCCGCATCTCGTTCGACGAGCGGGGATCGCATGTCGTGTACAGGGTATGAGACGTTACTACGCCCTAGTCCTAACGGTTGAAAATCAACTGATGCTGGTACGAGAGCTGGAAGGAAGCACAATTCTTGACCAAGTACCTTGCACGTTGGATTTGGGACGTACCCACGACTTTGCAATGGAGGTTAAAGGAACTACACTTATTGGGTATCTTGACAATCATAAGATGGTAGAAGCGAACGACAGCTCATTGACATCCGGCGGCATTGCTCTGCTCATTGACGAGGGACGGACCGCAACACAGCAAGTCTCACTGGCCAATATCACAGGTTAAACATGGCAGACTCTTCGGAATCCCAGCACAATATTGAATCGGTAGGAACTTCATCTGGCGGGACGTCAGCAAGTGAGTCTCAAGGACTTAGAGGCCGGCTCTTCCGCTTAAGAAGAGCGTGGATTGCAGTGAAAGCACTGATCGAGAATCCCGACGACACAGAGCAAGTGTTTCGAGTAGTCACGGCGATGCGCGGAAAGTCGCTTGAACGCGGATTTGAGCGTTTCAGATCTTCCCCAACGGGCGATCACATTCTGCGTGAGGGCATCGATCTACTCCATACCCTTAGGAACCGGGAAATACTGTCATCGCATGGACCAGAATCTCTCGCGGCCCTCTACCTCAAGTTCGTCCAAACCGAACAACTGTCAGCCGATGGTCTTGTAGACGCAAGTCATGAAGCCACCGAGAGCATTCAGAACCCCCACTTGCTGCGCTACACCAACCGCATCCGAGACATGCACGATCTCTGGCATGCAATGACCCAATACGGACGCGAACCTCTTGGCGAAGCGTGTCTACTTGCATTTACCTACGCTCAAATGCGTAATCCTGGCGCAGCTTTCATTGTCATTGTTGGGGCCAGACGGTTAGCACAAGGTTATGGAAAGGGAACCATTCGTGCACTGTGGCGCGCCTATCGAGACGGAAAGAGAGCAAGCTGGCTTCCAGCTCAACCGTTTGAAGAGATGCTGCAACTGAATGTCCAAGATGTACGAACAATGCTCACCATTCCCAATCCAAATGCGTATTGGGCCGTATTGGAACGGCACGGACTTCGCTAGACGACCAACGAATACTGTTCCAACATACTCTCGAATCGCTCCACGACGCGGAATTCGCGTCTAGCACACGGTTTTTTCTTTTCGTAAACGGAGAATGCGCTAATGCCTGAGCTAATCACCACTCTCGACGAGTTCGAACAGGAATACAGCAAAGGGATCGGAACAACCCTACCCTCCAGTGGATTTCGCGAAGCCAGTCTCGACAATATTCGAAGATTTGGCGATGGTGTAGGAGACTACAACCCATTGTGGCGCGACGTGGCCTACGCAACGAATAGCCGATTTGGGTCAATTACCGCACCTCCCATGTTCATCTATGGTGTCAGCTTGGGCATCTCAGCTGCAATCAATGGCACCATCAACTGGCGGAGAACCTCGTCTGCACACTTTCCCATGAATTACGCCGGTGGCGACATCGAATTCATTCGTCCAATCTGGCAGGGAGATCGGATACGAGCGCAGGAAACAGTTGTTGGAATAGAGCGAAAACGCAGCGATCGGATTGGTGATTTCTGTATCTGTACGGCACTTGTAGAGTATTTCAACAATCGGAATGAACTTGTAGCCACCAAAAAGACCAACATGGCCCGGTACAAGAACCTAGGTGGCGGTCGCACTATGCAATACGACAGAGAAACTAAGACCAATGTAACCGTTACACCTCCGGATCCTCTGGTTTACGAACGCAGTCGACGCGGTTCCGATCTACGGGAGTGGGACGCTGTGATTGAAGGTGAAGCCATCGCAACACTTCCAAAGGGCACCTACACAGTAACCGAATTGTTCTTATTCACTCACGGAGTCGTGGGTACGGGTCGCAGTCCGCGACAAGCTTTGGAAGCCGAGGAATCGTCAGATCTAGGCGGCGGTGGACGATATGACAAGAAGCATGCACAGGAACGCCGAAACATGCCGGGTCAGTTTGACTGGGGACCGCAGCGGGTCTGCTGGTTATGCCAAGCTGCGACTGATTGGGCTGGCGACGATGCAATCGTACGGTCTCTCAACACACGGGTAAGGCACCCTAATGTCGTTGGCGATACCAATACAATTTATGGCAATGTCTCAAGAAAATACATGAGTGGTGATAGCAAGCTGGTAGAGCTCAAGGTTTGGAACGAAAACCAGTCTGGTTTGCATACAGCTGAAGGTACAGTTGTTGTGGAATTGAAGAACTAGGAAACTCCGTTGGTCAATTGTTATGTGGACTTTGTCGAATGTATAATCAATTCAATCGTGATTGGTAAAGGAGGTGGTCGTATGTTTACAGTCAGTCGGGGTTGGCTAGACTAACCCCCATGATTGGACAGCAGAGCCTACCCAGGCTCTGCTGTTTTCATTTGTATCCTTGAATATTCTTTAAACGCTTCTCACTCAGCACCGAACGAGATAGCGATGTCTAGTTCGCAGGGTACTAGAGGGGTCTCACGAGAAAGATGAAACTCTCGGTCGAATTCCCTGCCATAAGCTTTCGAGAAGGACCAGAGGCAGTACTCAAGCTCGCCCAGGCAATTGAGGGAATTGGCTACGACCACATCGACATTTTCGACCATGTGGTCATGGGCTACCCCACACCCATGCGCCCTGCTCCCAGATACCCTTCCCGCATGCCCATTCTTGAGGCACTTACAACTCTTTCCTTCATTGCTGGAAGCACAAGAACGATTGGAATTGGTACCGAGGTGCTCGTTCTTCCTCAACGCCAGCCCGTACTAGTCGCAAAGCAGGTAGCGACTCTCGATATCCTTTCTGGAAGTCGAATGCGTCTAGGCGTCGGAGTTGGCTGGCAAGAATCTGAATTCGAAATGCTTCACGAGTCCTTTCACGATCGTGGCAAGCGGATGGATGAGGCCATCCAAGTATTGCGAGCGTGTTGGGGTCAGGATCCGATCGACTATAGTTTTGAGCATTACGTCGCCGACTGTATGGCCTTCGAACCTAAACCACCTCGAGGCGAAAAAATCCCTATTTGGATCGGAGGTATGAGCAAACGGGCACTACGTCGAGTTGGCGAATTGGGAGATGGTTGGCTAGCAATGCCGTTGGTGGATTTAGACTGGGCGAAATCGGCAGTCGATTCCATCAAAGAGCACGCTGTTCGTAGCGGCAGGAATCCAGATACGCTCGGCTTCCAAATGATGCTCGACTCGCCGCCACAAGACGAAGAGGGGAAGTCCTTCTACAAGAACATGGACAACATCAAAGCACGCATTGAAATCGTTCAAGAACTCGGGTTTGGATGGGGATCGATCAATGCGACTGCAATATTTCAAGCTGGCTTTCGCACCGTAGATGCCATGATCGATAAGCTAGGTGAGATTTTCGGTGCCCTCCAATGACTTAGAGTGTGTAAACCGAGTACGCTACGACTAACAAGAACGACATAGTCCACGCAAACCCATACAAGAACACTAGCGAAACGAACTTGAAGAAGCCAGCAATCGGCCCGTTCTTATAGAAGTTTTGATACGCCACAAACGTATGAACCAGAAGTGCTAAGGTAACTAGTAAAGTAATTCGCCCTGCTCCCTCGATATTCTCCATAAGAAACCTTACAACCAGAATATCTAGCGACAATACAAGAAATGCAAGGGTGAATAGGTGCATGCAAAAGACGAGCTGATGCACCAATCTTATTTTTGAGCCGATGTGAAACATCGCCGATGTAAGCAAGAGCCACGGCAAAAGCACGACCATCGACAGAGCCAGATTGTTGCGCACATCCTTCCACAATTGTTCGTAGTCGTAGGTCACCTTAACGACGAGCGGAAGTAGCCAAACGTAAAAATCATCCAACTGCTCTCCATCACGAATGGGAGTCAGGAAGACATTCAGCAAACCCCTCGTATTGGACTCTTCTGGGCGAATTAGCACTTCTCTGGCCATTTGGTGTATTCGATCATTAGTGATTTCGCGAAGGTCATTCATCCATTCGTCCGACTGTCCCAGTTCGCTCTCTCGATCATTACCAAGCTTGGAATCCGCAATTGTGGATTCATTCTGCTCGCCTTGTGCTTCGAGCGCTCCGTCGTAGTCCTCGTCTGTCTTGATTTCAGCAAGTGGAGGTTCGCTCTCTTCTCCTTGGTTGTCAAAGCTAAAGTCCACCAGAAGGGATTCGGGTTCTTCGCCGGGTGCTATTGTTGCTAGGAAAAAGAAGAGTAGACTGCTAAAGAGATACATTCGGATGGGAGCCACGTAGCTCGCACGACGATTCTGCTTAAACTCGACGGCCAGCTCACCTGGTTGCAAGAATAGCTTTTGTAGGGTTCGCGATATACGAGAGTGAATGTCGAACTGCTCACGCAGAAGGTCGCCGACTACCCTCCACAGTGACCGGTCGTAGTTCTTATCGTTTTGGCCGCACTGGGAGCAGAAACTGCCATTCAATTCCGCACCGCAGTTTGCACATCGTGGTGTGCTTGATGTTTGGGATTCGGTGGCCATCGCTTTGGCATGTGCGCAGAGCGCAAAAGATGCTTGCAATTGTAAGCAAGCGCTATCGACTCAATCGATGAAGCTCTTGAAACCCATTGGATGCATTGGGAGATGCGTTGAGGCGTTTCCTTCAAGTCTAATCAGGAGAATTCGGCTTTGTTCAACACCATGTGAATCCTATCCTTTGGTTTCGCGAACTTGATACACACCAGAATCAATGCTCCATAGGGTGCTATGCGAGTGCAGAACGGAACGAAGTTGCTTTTGACCCCCAAAAAGTCGAAAGGCAATCAAATCTCTCACCAAACTCTCTACATGGCGTGAAGCGAATCTTAACGGTGACTGCGATAATGCAGTTTTCTCATTGATTCCATTAGTCAAGACTCCTCGAAACCCAGCAAGTATGCAATCGTTGTTCCATAAATACAGGTGAGATTGATGCAGTCGAAGAAGCTCATTGCCAATGCAGAGTCATTAGCAGACATGGTTCGTGCGGATGCAGAGGCGACCGAAACGAATCGTAGGCTTAGCCAATCGATCGCAAGATCCATGGCCGAGCTCGGTCTCTATCGAATCGCGGCTCCTTTGGAAATCGGTGGGCAGGATGCCGATACCTCCACTCAAATGCGAGTTGTTGAAACCGTTTCTCAGGCTGGAGGTGCAGCTGGCTGGAACTTGATGATAGGTATGGAGATCTTTGGACTGGTTGCTCCCTCAATGGGAACATGCCTAGATCTCATTAAGAGTCCCTTCTCCATAATGGCTGGATCTACTGCATCGGTCGGAAATGCGGAAATCGCCGAAGCCGGATACAGGGTCTCTGGCCAGTGGCAGTTTGTTAGCGGCATCCATAATGCCGACGTTTTTGGTGCAACAGTTCGCTTGACCCAAAGTGGCGAGCCTCAGAGCGACACTCTCTACTATGCGATGATCCCGCGAGGCGAGTATGAAATAGTTGACACCTGGCGGGTGTCGGGTCTATGTGGGTCGGGCTCGCATGACGTCAGACTTGACAACGTTCCCGTTCCTGCAAATCGAATAGTTCCCACTTTGGGCAAAGGCAGCATGAAATCTCAGCAGTTGCAAATTCCGTTGGGCGTTCGCTTAACGTTCAACAAAGTTGCCGTTGCGTTGGGGATCGCACGATCCGGCATTGACGCCTTTTGCGCACTTGCTCACGGCAAGACACCAAGGTTCTCGTCGCGCAAGCTCACGGAACGACATATAGCTCACATGGCCGTGGCAAAAGCGGAAGCTCGTTTGCGAAGTGCTAGGGCTGGAATATACGAACATGCACAACACGTTTGGGATACATGCCAACAATACTCCCAACTCAGCAATAAAGATCGTGCGCTAGCCCACGCCTTGGCGTGCGACGCTGTTAAAGCAGCCATCGAAAGTGTTGATTGGGTTACCGAAGCTGCAGGTACGTCTTCCAATTTTCTGGATAGTCCGCTTAATCGAATCGGCCGGGACATTCGCGTTGTTCAACAACACACTACTGTGTCACCCCACCATATGGCCGACGCAGGACGCGTGCTGCTCGGGTTAGAACCGAGAGGAATCTTGACTATGTAGCAATCCTGGTGAAGGTGCAAAATGACTAGTCATGCCAGCTTATTCAGCCTGCCATTTCCCGTATCGGTTCACGACCGATACTACGTATGGTTGAGTTGGTTGAACCAACGTAAGCAATTACAAAGATATACACTAGGCAACCGGTTGCCATAGCTACGACGATATTTAAGGATTCAGTTAGAAATCCCAAGAACAGACCGCCCAATGGAATGAGGTTGTAGCAGACCGTGTGGAATCCCATTACCCTCCCCCGCAGTCTTTGCGGAACTGCCAACTGCATAGTCGCCATTGCATTTATCTGAAAAATGGCGGCGAATATCGCACTTACCAGTGCCAGCAAGAACGCCGCAAGCAACAAATTTCGGACTACGACGACCGCGAGCACAATTGTTCCAATCGAAGAGAACATGGCTGCTCCAAGCATGAAATTCCCCGATATGCGACTCCACTTCATGCCTCCAACGATGACTGTCCCAATGATCGATCCCAAACCCCCAGCTGCAAGAAGCAATCCATAGACGGCTTCGTTCTGTCCAAGTAATTCGACAATGTAAGGCATGAGTTGAACATAGGATTGGACAAAGAACATCCCGAGGAATGTCAGTGCGAGCAACCACTTGAACAAGTCGTACTTATAGATGAAACGCACTCCCTCCACAAGCTCCTTCATGGGTGATGAAACCACTCGTTTTTCCTCCTGAGTTCGAATGGTGAACATTACGACCAACATCGCGAAGAACCCTGCAGCACCAATAGCGAACACAGTAGCGGTACCACCGAAGTAAAGGATTGCCCCACCGATGGCAGGAACCGTCGTGCGGGACGACTGCCAAATGAACGAATTGAGTGCTACAGCACTCAGATAGGAGTGACGTCTTACCAGCAACGGGTAAATGGCTGCCCGGACGGGCCAATCGATCCCAGACACGAGTGACGAGCATGCGGCTATGGCCAGAACGTGCCACACTGCAACCAATCCGGAAACATCTAATACTGCCAGCAGCGCGAGCAGGACTGTGTTACACGAACCGGTGCATAGCAGTATTGTTCGTTTGTCGAACCGATCAGCGATGACTCCTCCAACCAAGTTCACAACTATCCCTGGCACCGCAGCGGCCGCTCCGAGGTATCCGAGTTGCAAAGGTGAACCGGTTAATTCAAAGATGAGCCAACCCTGACCGAGGATCATCAGGTTGGTAGCTCCTACATACGCAAAGGAAGCAGTCCAGTACTTGCGAAATGCTGGATAGAGAAATGCCGGATACCTACGAAGGAATCTGCGAACGATCACTCAACCGTACTCAGTGAGTCTTCGATTTGCACATCCGCACGTCCCCGAAACTCGGTATGCGGAATCTCGCCGCAAGAATCTGACACTTGTCTAGGCAAGGTGAAGGATTTGGCTCTATTGGTCGGGCTCAAGAGCTGTCAGTCGCCTTAGCTTCCACCTTGGCTCATGCGGCTAGGTATTGCTAACTGTAGGGTGTTCCGTCGGTATGGCTGAATCCGCGAGTGCCATCCTTTCGGAGTCCTGCTCTAAGATCGTCTTGAGGATATCGGACCTCGTCATCGGCGGTTCTATCTCCAACTTCCAGAAATAGGACGTCTTGCTCTGTTCGATTGACTAGGTGGTGCGCTTCGCCATTAGCCCTGAAGCCGCAACAGTCACCTCGCTCAAGAACGGTCTCTCCGGACTCAGTGACCAAGGTTGGTTTGCCTTCCAATACGTAGACTAGCTCATCTTGTTTACTGTGTGAATGCATGAGAGCTGACATCGAATCTGGCGGCAAACGGGTGAGATTCACTCCAAAGTTCTTCAATCCAAAGACTTCACCCAGGGGTCTCTTGTCTCTCTCGCCAACTCGAGTGTTGAACGGTTCGGGATAGTTGTTACGCCTGGGTCTTGGGGGCGCATCTTCGGCACGGATCGCGCGAGGGTCGTTTCCTCTCTTCATGGATTTATCTGCCTTAATCTCTTATCGGATTCGTCGCGAACCGATGCATTCGAGGTCGCAAGAATTACAGGAGCAATTCATGCGTAGCCCCAGACCAGCAACCTAAGGTGTGCGTATTCCTATCAGTATGCGGATTGCTTCTGTGCACTTGAATCTGCTTGGTCTTTAGCGCGTCGTCTCGCATCAATGCGAAGTTTCATCTTGTATACATGCAAGCTCTCCTTCGTCTCTTCCGGGACGGGAGAATCCAACGATCTAATGCGCGTATAGTCTCCTTGCTCCATCGCCAACCGTGTGGCAACGGTCGTCTTTGGCCCGGAATAGCTACCGATCTCCAACAACCCAGATGAGAAATACCCCATGCGCTGCAGAAGCTTGTCTGAAGCGCTCTCCAAGACTTCTGGATCTATCGACAATTGCCAGTTTTCCTGCTGTCTCAGCCACGGCTTGACGTTCGAGTTTGTCATGATGTAGCGCCATTCGTCGGTGTGGTTGACTCCTGTTCCATGCAGGAGTCGGCCGTCCATGAGCATTACCGTTCCGCCTTTCGCCTCAACATTGACAGCCGGCGGCAATGGACCCACCTCTTCTCCTGGAGGCGTTTGCGAAACTAGCCTATGGCTTGTCGGAATAACCAGCGTACCTCCGTTGACTTCGTTCACATCTTGCATGATGTACACAGTGTTTACCAGTATTGGTGCTTTTGGCGTCTGTATTGGATGGACCGCTCCGGAATCTTGGTGAAGATTCTGCGGATAGCTCCCAGGTCGTGCAATATTGGACGCGAAGGAGTATGCGTAGTGGCCGGGTCCCAAAAGCTCGAGATTTAGCTGCTCAATCAGTGCTCCGCCTTGCACCCACTCCGGATTGAACTCTATGCACTTAGCAAAACAATCTCCCTTGTTCACCAATGTCCACATAATGTGAAAGTGAGGTGTCATGTCGGCGAGCCCGCACTCTCGCTCAGCCTCCGCTTGCTTCTCCAGCCGATTGCGCATATAGGAGCACTGATACTCGCTCATGGCGTCTTCGATCAGGCAAAATCCATATTTGCTCAGGTCGCGCCGAGCTTTGTTGATGTCCTTGGTTTCACAGGGGAGATCATCAAACTGCTTCCAGTAGTTGTGCTTTCGCGGCACTGTTGTGTCGTAGTACGGTGTACCGTTTAGTCCACCGCCTTCCTCATTGCGCCCTGCTTCAAACAACGGGCAACGAAAACGTTCAGTCAAGGATCCATCTGGTCGCATTGCTGGCACGCCATTGCCTCCAACAGGAGACTTCAGCCAAGGATTGTTCTTGTGCATCGAACGAAATGGTTCGCCCGAACGAAACCACTTGGCATCCTTGAGCTGTGATTCCTCGTCAGATAATGCCGCCACGTTTTCCGGCAGAAATTCGTGGGGGAATTTCTCTTGAGGTAGAGTTGTCGAATGTTCCATAATCAATTGAGAAGAATCTCTGTCCAGTGCCCGTCCGCATCTGATACGCCGACCCTGAACGTTGCTGCTAACCTGTTACTCTAATTCTACGAACTAATAGACTGCAACTCGTTAGCCCACTCCGATCCATGGCCAGTCCAATTCCACACATCAGTCTTGCGCTCTGCATTGTGTGGACTATTTTCGGTAGTGCCGAGACGGATCAAAAACCAGACAATTACCCATGGATTTCAACCTTGGATTCTGGCGATTGGGAGGAAAAACTGTGGGGGGACCGCCAGGTTCGGGAGAATGGTAGTCGTCTTATGAAACTAGGAAAGGGACTGCACCTTCTAGATCATGAGATTACACCTGATAACGGAGTCTTGATCGCAATACATGGTTTTGCGGCTAGAGGGTTTGAGTGGGTCTATCCGTTACTGACGATGGACAACGCCGAACTCGACACGTACTTTTTCCGTTGGGGATGGGCGCGGCGGACGGAACGTGCAGAAGCGCTGTTCTTGTCTGAATTGACTGAATTGAGAGAACAGCGAGGCAAATCGTTCACAAACGCGCGGATTGTTGCACACAGCTGTGGGGGCGTCGTTGCCATATCTGTAGTTGAGAATCTGCCGGAGGAAATTGAATTTGACATCCACGTCGTTGCTTCGCCACTTGGTGGGCTAGGAGCGTTCACGGTCTGCGATCCGGATCTTCCAAAGAAATTGCCCGACAACGTAACAATTACCCAATGGAAGACCCAGCAACATCTTGATTCTGTGTTCCTCTACTTCCCCGGGGACCCGCAGGATACAGGATTGGACTTCATTAGCGAAGTAGATTTGCCGGAACTGTATCGCGGCAAACGACTTGGCCATGTCCGCTCATTGAGCTGGGTGGCCGACCAAGTAGCCGATGCAACTGACGAGATCGAAGCTTCTAACGGTCCAGGACTCGATTCATCTCGGGAATAACCATTCCTCGCTAGTTCGACTAGTCAGTTTGCGACAGGAGTCGACATCCCCAACTCCTTCGTCATTCGTTTAGTGCCCATGGCCTTTTTTCGCAACCTGATCGCATCCGGCGTAATTTCAACAAGCTCATCTTCCGTGATTAGCTCTAGCGCGCTCTCAAGCGTCAACTGAAGCGGAGGCGAGAGAAGAATGTTCTCGTCGTTCGACGCAGCTCTGATGTTGGTCAGCTTCTTGGTCTTTGTTGGGTTAACAACTAGGTCCTCTCGGCGACTATTGATTCCGACAATCATTCCTGGATAGACGTCAGTGCCGGGCGAGACGAGCAGTTTGCCTCGTTCTTGAAGATTGAACAAGGCATATGCAACTGCAGAGCCATTGGCATTTGAGACAAGAGCACCCTTGCGACGACTAGGCTCTATTCCGGTTAAGGCGTCTCGATAACCCGCTGTGGAGTAGGTCATGATTCCTGTTCCTGATGTAAGAGTTGCAAACTCCGATCGAAAACCAAACAAGAGGCGGGTAGCAACGACAAACGATATTCGGACTCGGCCACCTGCATCTGACACCATGTCAACAATCTCGCCTCGTCTATCGCCCATCGCTTGAATGATCGCACCTTCGTATCCATGTTCAACATCAAATACCACAAGCTCAAAGGGTTCCTGTACCTTCCCTTCTGTCTCTCTGAGAATCACGGAGGGCTTTGATACAGCTAGTTCAAAGCCTTCTCGACGCATAGTCTCGATCAGTATGGACAGATGTAGTTCACCACGGCCAGAGACGTCGAAGCTATCGGGGCTTTCAGTAGTCGTGACACGCAACGCAACGTTGTGGGACGCTTCGGTAAGTAGACGCTCTCGAAGATGACGGCTCGTCCTGAATTTGCCAGCCCTTCCCACAAACGGAGAGGTGTTGACGCAAAACGACATGGTCACAGTTGGTTCGTCAACGGTCAACGCAGGCAAGGGCTCTGGTTGCAACGGATCGCAAAGAGTATCCGAGACTTCAATACCGTCGATACCTGTTATGCAGACAATGTCTCCCGCTTCACCGCGCTCCAGTGCGGTTCTATCCAGACCCCGGTTTGCGTGAATTGCGAGAATTCGGCCCTTCCGCTGCTCCCCTCCGCGATTTATGGCGATGACTTCATCCCTAGGGTGCACAACTCCACGATGTATGCGCCCTATTCCAATTACCCCAACGTAGGGCGAGTAATCCAATGTACTGACCTGCATCTGAAATGGGCCTGCAGTCGCGACGGGCATTGGTACACGCTCAAGCAACACGTCCAAAAGCGGATCCATGCTGGGTTCGAGTCGTTCTGGATCCAATCCGCTTGTTCCTTCTGTTGCAGATGTAAACACGGTTGTGAAATCGAGTTGTTCGTTGGTCGCACCAAGCTGGTCGAACAACTCAAACACTTCATCCAAGACATCGTGCGGTCGCGCTGCCGGTCTATCGATCTTGTTTACCACCAAAATCGGCTGTAGTTTGGCGTCAAACGCCTTTCGCGTGACGAATCTCGTCTGAGGCATAGGACCCTCTACGGCATCTACGAGGAGCAACACGGCATCGACCATGGACAACACTCGTTCGACCTCCCCGCCAAAGTCAGCATGGCCAGGTGTGTCGACAATGTTGATCCGGTGATGCTTGTACTCTACCGCTGTGACTTTGGAGAGAATGGTGATTCCGCGCTCTCTCTCTAGCTCGTTCGTATCAAGCGCACGATCCTCGAGCGTCTCCCGTTCGCCCACTACAGTTTGTTGTAGCAACCGGTCGACGAGAGTCGTCTTCCCATGATCAACGTGGGCAACAATTGCTATATTTCGTATGTTTTCCATTGTCAATGTCTACGGCCAGCGCAAGTAGGTTGGCTGAGCCACACATCGGCTATTACTGACGGTTAGCGGCGAGTACAACAGCTAGTTCAAATCAAACGGTAGAACTGCTGTACAAACTGTTCCCTGTCCTGTCATGAGATGTTCAAGTTTGGTTGCTTCGCAACAAGATTGGCCGAAATCGCAGGTTTGCTGTAAGCACTCGCGGTGAGAATGTTACTTCAACCCACTGGAGCTATTCTGGCTGAAAATCGTCTTTTGTAGTTGTCTTCGAGACTTTCTTGGCGTCTCCAATGTTGCTTACACGTTCCAAGATCTGTGAGCGCAAGACCTCCGCTTCGTCCAACCCTAACCCTTCCAACGAAGTACTTGGACCGGAAGAACCAATCGTGATAAAGCCACCTGACACTTTGCCTGAGCTTGCTGCGCTAATGTGGACCGTGCTTAGTCCGAAACGCCGATCTATGAATCCATTACTTGAGGAGACATCCTGAATTCTCTCAAATGGAATGGTCAGCCGCGAGGTAGCAATCAATCCTCTCTTGATGAGAATTTCTGACTCCTGCAGTGCATAACCGCGCCTAGGGACTTCCAATGCAGGATAGACTAGCGTACGCACTGAAAAGAATGCCCATGCAAGAATCATGGTTAACGTTAACGAGCTTGCGTCTTTCCAAAACAACGCATAGAGTCCCGTCCCGATCCAAAATGCAAGAAGTGCCAACACCAACAAACTACCCAAACGACCAAAGACTTCTCTTCCGACGTGCCCAAACGGACGCCACGTTGGTTCTGCAGATTGTTGGAGGGCATGCAACCCGATCACGTCATTGTCTTGGCATGGAGTTCCATCTACATGGGAGCATTTCTCGGTCAATTCGGTTACCGCAATCGAGTCCCTACCGCCCAGTTTGGTAATTTCCAGGATCCGTCGAGCTAGGTAGTCCCTCAGGATGGCGCACACATTGGGATCAAAACCTTTTACTGCTTTGCTTTCTCCTGGCTGCTTTAGGACTAGGGAATTCAAGTGGAAAAGTCGATCCAAGATACTGCAACGAATCTCGACCTCTTGCACTCGACTAAACGGAATAATGAGCTCTTCCCGACCCAGCCAACCCGTTCTAAGCGTAAAGTCAAGGCTTCGCAGCACAAAGCATCGTTTTGGGACAACCAATGAAATTCCTACCACTCTTGCAAGCAGAAGAAGCAGCCAACATCCAACCACAATCCTAATCATGAAATCCTGTTCAATCGAGTAAGACCAGCCTGCGACCCAACCCAACCCGGCAAGTATGGGAAGCCCAAAGAGCGTTGCCGACAGACATGCCGAAATGACCCTACGAAACACGAACCTTGTAGGAAATCGATTCCATTCAACAGATGTCTCTACGCTATCGGTAGTAGCGCTTGGTGAGTCGGAACCCAATCCACCTACGTCCACTTGAGCACTTCCTGCTCTACAACATGGAGCACTCGCGTGCGCATCGACTTGGCGGAATCTAGGTCCAAGTAGGGAATGTTGATAGATCCAACTGAATACCTGATGTTGAGATCACAGGTGGATCGAATTCTCTGTATGATCGACCGAGTGATCGCTATCTTTTGGACTTTCTCCATGCGCACGGTTCGGACGTTATAACTAACCAGACCCCCTGTACGGCGCGTCACACAGCGTTCACCAACAACGTACCCACTCTTACGCCAGCTCAACCAGGCATTCAAGACTCCGCAGAGAGGCACCAGTAGCGCGTAGGGCCATAAGTATTGGCGCAGGTAAGGCACTAACGTGGCAACAATTGCTACTACGATAGGAGTCCAAAATAGAAATACGTTTGCTAGATCAATGAGAAAGCTCACTCGAGAAATTCTGAGGAACCTGCTTGAGTGGAAGTGGGGTGATGTGTCAAGTGCATCTTTCCCATATGCCAGTTCGGCAAGACGTTCGGATGTTTCGGTATCAACGAAGGGAACATTCAGCATATGCTCAGTACCACTCTCGGATTGCTTGAGTGTTACTTTGCCTCGCTTCAGTAGACGCTCTCTTACGTTCCAACTGTATGCGATTTCTTGAACCCGGTCCTTCGTGACCGTGATGCGCGTCTTGGAAACCAAACCGCTCTCGGCGATCAATCGGGTTTCGTCGTGGCTAATTACTAACCCAAAGTTCTTCTTTATGAAGCGCCAGCGATCAGCTAACACGGAAAACAGTGAAACGATTAGTGCTAGCAGCACAAAGAATGTAATTGATAGAGATTGGGAGTCCAGCAGCGAAATTCCCAAGACACTCTCTGTAATCCCCGGCAAACGCATCAAGTCAACTTGAAAATCCTTAGGAAGGTCTACAAGCCAGCCGAACAATAATGGGAAAAGCGGACCGTTCCAATCCTCAATGAGGAAATGCAAACCCATGCGCAAACTAACATAGAGGCCTGCCAAGGATAGAAATCCTTTGGCAACCGCTTTGACTTCGCCTCCCAGACAAAAAGCTGCCTTCCACAATTGAGATCTAGTCAATTCAAAGAGAACCGCTGGTTGTCCATCACTTTGATTTGCCTCAACGGGCCCCTCCAGATGAGTACCTCTGTCGATTGACGGAATGTCATCGCTCTCTGCGTCTGGTGAGGCGAGTTTGGCGCGATCTACAAGCCTTGCAGCTTGCGACAACTTCAATCCGGGAATTTCAATCTCGGCTGATTGTGATCCAGCAGTATCGAACGAAACGTGTCCCAAGCGAAATAGGCGATCGATGGGACCGCGCGTCACATTCACGGCACGAACCTGGCTCCAAGGGACATCTGACTGATGTTTGGCCAGTATCCCGGATTTGATACTGACAGAATCGCGATCAATGCGATAGCTAAAGAACCAATACGAGGCTATGGCTGCACAAATCTGGAACAGAAATGTAAAAACAATTGCAAACAGAACTCGCCATTTCCAATTTAGGCCAACATCGCGTAGTAAAAGCAATACGGGTGCCGCGGGACCCGCGACGTTTAGGAGTGTGCTCGTTGCACTAGATGCAATGCTCTTGAAATGTTGAGCTACGAAAAGCGGAATTACTAATGGCGAGGTGCGTTTCCATACGCCAAAAATCTCTTCCTGCCTGTCTGGTAGCGGAGTTGAATCTTGAGCCATCGTAGCAGTTGAAACTCAATGATGGGCGAACGCACGATGTGGGAACAATGGACTACAGCTGTCCACTAGCAACCGTTGGCGATATTTTCAATCTTAGGCTTTTTAGACGACTTCGGTCGAGTAATGGCCCAATTGATGGATTTGCGTTGAGCGGTTAGGCGAGCGCTTTCGCTTTTTGCTCTGCGACAATCTCTTGCATTCCTTGCCACTCATCCCACATGTCGCAAAGCATGTCTTTGGATCGCTCCCAAGGGTTGTTGCCCTCTTCGAACTCCAGCCATTCTCCTCGCTGACCTCGATCGGGATGATCCGAGATGCCGTTCACCATGATGTTTGGCTGGCGTTTCTTGTTGCGAATTCTAAAAATTATGTTCTTGCGAGATTCAGTGCCGTTTTCGTTTCGTGTGCCAGAATGTGGAATGTGGTAAAGCGTTATGCACGCATCGCCCTTTTCCATGAGGACTTGTGTAGGCCTAGGCCACTTTACGCCGTCGGGTGTTGACTCCGACGTCTCGTCGAGGAATTTGTTGCGTACGGCCTCAGGCAAGTAGACATGCCCGCAACCATTGGGTGCATCGTAGTTGAGACGCGGCCAACCAGGACCTTCTGGTCCCATGCAGTTGCCCTGGGCACGCTGCCATTGAAAGAACTTTTCCGTCTCATGGTGCGCACCTCGAAGCAATGCTGTTTGCCCGCAACCCTCCCGCGTTTGATCATTGAGACATACAAAGACGAATGCCGTGAAGCTGCCGTTTCCAAGCGTCATTTCAGGGTCCTCGAATAACGGAACGCTGTTGTGCCCCATCACTTCGGGCGATCGTCCTATGTCACCTTTGGGCCCAGAGGTAATGTAGTGGTTGTAGCGTTCCTCGGGAGTTCCCGAAATAGGCTTTTGGGGTACTCCAATCGTACACAACCCATCCATGTGCGACTCTGCGCCATAGTACGGCATGTCCCGATCAGGATATCCAAGATTGTTGTAGTGGTTGCCTGGTTGTCGAACCGGTAGAACTCCTACTTGACACGCAATGGGCGGATCGAAGTAGCCCATTGCCTCGTGAAGAATTGGAGTAACCGAGCTGGCATTCACTAGGTCGGTCAAGGGCTTGGTGGTTCCAGCATACTCTCCTTCCACTGGATTGTTGATGCGGTGTAGGGCAGCGTCCACGAGTTCTTCCGCGACTGCGCTTTTGACGATTATGTAGCCGTCTCTGTAAAGATCACGTTTTTGATCAAGCGTCAACGACTCCTGCATGAATCCCTCCCTCGATTCAACCCAATCGCCAGTGTCACATAGATCATTTCAGCATTCACTGGCAAAAGTGTGTATGTTGCATTCCATATAGGAGCGCAAATAATAACCAATTAACCGATAGAGGCGTTCCTGTCGTTTTCGCAATATGCTGGATTGGCTATTAGAGCTCGGCAAGTGCTTTACGAATCTTTGATGCATGGTCATTGAGCACTGCACTCTCCGCAACGTCGCGACTATGAAACGCCATTTGTAATCCACCCCATCGTGGAATTACATGGAAGTGCAAGTGAAATACGCTTTGGCCCGCGCCAGACCGATTCAGCTGTGCGATCATGACACCATCGGGTTCAAAAGCAATATCAACAGCCCGAGCCACCCTTTGGGTCTGAACAATGACGTGCTGAAGCGCTTGACTCGAGATTTCAAAGACGTCAGTAGCCGACTCTTTTGGTATGACTAGAGTGTGTCCAGGACTTTGAGGCATGATGTCCATCATAGTCAAGCTCATATCGTCTTGCTCTACGACGTATGCGGGTGCCTCACCCCGAATAATCTTGGCAAAAATATTGTTCTCGTCGTAGGTGGCGGAATTCAGTCGCATGGGTTGGTGCTCCTCACAATAGTTCTCTCAAAGCCCCACTGGTCGTTGCCTTATGAAAGTCCATAGGTTGCCTAACGAATCGACCAAATACTGTTCGACTAGACATCCAAAATAGTGTGCGCTTCCGAGAGACTACATCCATAATAGAGTCGTTACCTCATACAAACAACATTGTTGAATTACCGCATGGCAATTTCATGCCGGTACCAAATTAAGTATTTCCTCAATCTCTGCAGGCGCTTTGATGTCTGCTTGATAGTCAATCGGACCATGGGTTGAGATTCTTGCCCTTGCTGCGAAACCTGGCGTTGCACACGACTTGGTATATGGTCTCGGCTTATGATCGCTAGAGTTGCTCACTTTCTGCGCGGGGCACGAGTGAGAATCGGTATCGACCTGCAAACTAGACCTCCCGTTGATTTCGTTGCGAAATCAGCGCAAATGGGGTGGAGACTCTCGATGGTCTGTCTAATGACACTGTCAGTCGCACTTGGCTGCCAAGTCTACGTAACAGAGCCCGAGACGACTTTCAACTTTCACGACAAATCACAAATTGTGGGGCCATCGAATCTCCTTCCGGACTGGCACAACACCATGGTGCGAGCCAACGACGAGCACCAACTAATCGAGAACTGTCTAGAATCGGAGGATGCCTGCACGCGGAAAACTAAGCCGCTTCGGAGACTGATTCTACGTGGTCGAGACCTGTCGCCCCAACAACAGCTGACTCTCGTAAACCAATATGTCAATCGTCGACGAAGCTACTCTAGAGATAGAAGAACCTATCGGGAATACGACGACTACAAGATCCTCAAACGCCAGGAGTGGTCGACGCTCCTAGACTTTATTCAACGTGGTGGCGACTGCGAAGACTATGCAACATCGAAATACGCCCTTCTTAAGTTGTTAGGATTCGAACCACAGCATCTACGAATCATGATCGTATATGACAAGAATGCACGAGAACATCATGCATTGGTTGCTGTTTTTAGCAATGAGTTAGGTACTCAATTGCTCGACAACGACAACGCCATCTTCCGGAAACGACCATTCTCCTATCGCTACGTGTATTCCATTAATGAGAACTTCATTTGGGATCACTCTCTAGACAAGGAACGCAAGCCGCGCCGAATTCCGCTTAAATCGTCGCGTTAGTTGTTTGTTGAAGCATGATCTCGTTGTCGTCTAGCCTCAAACAACATAACCGTAGCGGCCATTGCCGCGTTTAGCGAGTCCGCCTTGCCCATCTGTGGGATGCTAACCACCTCGTTCGCACTGTTCGACCACTCGTCGCCGAGCCCTCGAGCTTCGTTGCCAATAACCAGTCCTACGGACGTCGTGAAGTCAACGTGTGTATAGGGCGTAGTGGACTCGGGAGAAGCGACAACGAGAGAGATTCCACGGTTCCTGCTCCACTGGACCAATTCGGAGTGTGTGGTTCGTGCAACAGGAACGCAAAACACTGTGCCCAAACTTGCGCGGACAACATTTGGATTAAAGAGATCTGTTACTTCGTCGCACACGATAACGCCACTAGCTCCCGCGGCATCTGCAGAGCGAAGAACCGTACCTAGGTTGCCCGGTTTCTCAAAACCATCGGCTACTACAAATAGGCCGTTGCTTGGAGTAGGAAGTTTCGACAGCTCCAACGAATACATCGGGGCAATCGCAATTGCGGTGGAATCTGTACCTCTGATGCAGACTCGTTCCATGATGGATTCTGGAACACCTATCAATTCGAACTTACAGTATCGTTGCAGACCTTCCACGATGGCTGTAAAGTAAGGGTCCTCCGCTCGAGACTCGCAGAAAATCAAGAAATCAACTGGAATCTCTGCTTCAGCGGCCCGTCTCAGTTCGCGCGTTCCCTCAACAAGAAACAACTGTTGATTGACTCGTGTACGCCTATCGCGTAACTCTATCGCTAGCTTGATCCAAGGATTCTTGGAACTAGTAACTCGATGCAATATTGCCTAGACCGCTGTCGCACCTTCTGGTTGTGCGCAATGTTTATTCGGCATCCTTACTCTTTGGATATTTGTACCAGTCATTGTCCCTATACATGCCATCGCGCCACGCAAGTGCATGCTTGAGTCCGCCTTCCCGCATGTAATCCTGCCAGGTGTAGCTCGAACCCGTGCTTTGACCGGCCGCGTCCATGTCTGTGCTGCTTCGCACAGACGAGTAGATTCCCATGTTCTCGTAGAAACGATTCATGTTGAGCTTCAGCATAGCAAGATGGTCCGCAGTCATATTTGCTAAGCGGTCGGCAAATGCAACGGTACGCTCTTCAAGTTCTTCGCCTGGCCATGCGTAGTTGATCATGCCAATCTTCTCTGCCTCTGTTCCAGTGATGTTTTCACCGGTGTAGTACAGTTCCTTAGCCTTGCGCATGCCAATTACGAGAGGCCAGATCACCCCAGTGCGCGAGGTCCCCAACCCCCGGCATCCAGGGTGTCCAAGTTGCGCGTCGTCTGCCGCAACAACAAGATCCGCCATCATGGCGACTTCGCAACCGCCCGCGATCGCATACCCATGTACTTGAGCAATAGTCACCTTCGCCATGTTCCAGAAATACATGTGAATGTCCGTAATCTGCTGCATTCCTGTTCGGATGCCCATTACCAAACGCCGTCCTTTCGAATCGGCGCCGCGGAATCTACGGACTACCGCGTCAGCACCACGACCTCCCGCAGGAGTGAGATCGTAGCCAGCGCTGAACGCACGTCCCGCACCTCTTACGATAATCACGCGTATGGAATCGTCGGCTTCCATGTCATGTAGCGCTTCGTTGAAATCGAAGAGCAACTCTTGCGACAGCGCGTTCAATTTCTCTGGACGGTTCAAAATAATGACCCCCACACGGTCGTCCGTTCCCGTTCGCTCAGTCAATACAAAATCGTAGTCAGGCACCTTACTCTCCCAATGCTGAAATGCTAGAGCCTGCTCCGATGCAGGCTTTTAAGAATGTACCACAGTAAGAACTGTTGCGTGAACCTTCGGTGTTTCTTGCCGTCGTGTTTCACGACTGCTAACGCGTGGTTTTGCGACTGTATCGACATTTGTACTCGTGAACTGCATCACAATGGGTCCGTCGCAAACCCGCATTTCAGTTCCCTTCATCAACACTTGGCAAGTTCTGCAAGCCGAAGTCCTTATTTGGAATTAGCTGTTTGAGTCATTGCCCTACGCCGTATGCGTTATGCTTAGCAAAACTCAGTCGGAGAGTCACAATGGGCCGAAGTACCCTGAACCCTAACAGGCGTGAAGTCCTGAAGTGGGGAACAGCTGCGAGCCTGACTGGCACCATCCTAGGGAAGAGCACCCTTGCAGACGAAGCAAAGAAAGCCAAAATACCTGAAGTCCGCAAATACAAGAGACTAGGACGAACAAACTTCGAGATTTCGGACATCTCGTTTGGGTCGAGTAGATTGAGGTCGGGTCAGGAAGACTTGGTCAAGTATGCAATTGATCGAGGAATCAACTATTTAGATAGCGCTGAAAGCTATACAGGTGGGCAATCGGAAACGACCATCGGCAATGCAGTCAAGGGAATGCGCGACAAGGTCTACATTGTCTCCAAGCTCCATACCTCGCCCGACGCAAAAAGCGACTACATCATGAAGGCTCTTGAAGGTTCTCTACGCCGTTTGCAAACGGACTATGTAGACGTGTACATGAACCACGCGGTGAACGACGTTAGACGAGTGCAGTCGCCAGAGTGGCACAACTTCGTAGAAAAGGCAAAAGATCAGGGGAAGATTCGATTTGCTGGAATGTCCGGCCATGCTGGGCGATTGGCGGAATGCCTCGAGTATTCCTTGGATCAAGACTTCTGCGACGTCATACTTTGTGCCTACAACTTCGGTCAAGACCCAGGTTTCATGGCGAATGTGACTCGAAGAATGGACATGGTCGCTCTGCAGCCAAAATTGCCTGAGTTACTGCAGAAGGCAAAAGACAATGATGTCGGTACGGTGGCCATGAAGACTACGCGTGGCGCTAGGCTCAACGATATGAAGCCCTATGAGAAAAATGGCTCCACATTCGCCCAGGCGGCATTCAGATGGGTGTTGTCAGATCCCAAGATGGATGCATTAGTCATTACGATGAATCAAACAGATCAAGTAGACGAATTTCTTGGCGCGTCGGGAGATGAGGGATTGAGCTATGGCGATCGAGAGCTGCTCGAACGATATGCGATGCTTAACGACAGCACGTACTGCCGACCGAATTGCTCAGATTGTGAAAGCAGCTGTCCCTACAACGTGCAAATTGCCGATGTATTGCGAACAAGAATGTATGCAGTTGACTACAAGGATGTGGAAATGGCTCGGGACGAATACTCGAGGTTTGCAGTCGATGCCAAAGCATGCTTGTCATGCAGCGGCGCCCCATGCGCAAACGCTTGCACCTACGGTGTAGACATTGCCAGTCTCTGTGCTCCAACACACCGCATGCTCGGTTAGTGATTTCTTCTAATGCGGGTGCTGCTATACGAGTGCTTTAGTGGCATAGCGGGAGACATGAACCTAGGTGCGTTGATCGATCTCGGCGTACCTGAGAAACATCTGCGAGAGCAACTCTCGCATCTTGACCTGCGCGATCAGTTTGAGCTGAACTTCTCGCGTACCAAGAAGCGTGGCATCGCAGGAACTCAAGCTAGCGTAAAGTGCCAAAAGTCCAATAAGAACAGGCGACTAAGCGACATTTGCGCTTTGATCGAACCGTCCGCGTTGTCGTCATCAACCAAAGACACCTCACTGCAAATATTCGACCGACTTGCCAAAGCAGAAGGCAAGGTGCATAACATTTCCCCTGACGAAGTGCACTTCCACGAGGTGGGGGCAATCGATGCCATCGTGGACATTGTGGGCGCAGCCATTGGACTGGAATACCTTAGTGCTGACCATGTAGCATGCGGTCCCATTGAGCTTGGGTCCGGAATGGTCCAATGCGAACATGGATTGTTTCCAGTCCCAGCTCCCGCCACGGCCGAGCTCCTCATCGGCAAACCGACCACCCGTGGCAGCGTCAAGGGCGAAGCGACGACACCAACGGGCGCTGCAATACTTGCCACCATAGTAGATTCATTTGATTACCCCTCAAATTTCCATGGTGAGAGCATGGGCTATGGATTAGGACACAAAGATTTCGAGGTACCCAATGCTCTAAGGCTTTCTCTTGGAAGTGTCGAGTCTTCGTTCGAAAAAGAAACAAATGTAGAAATCGAGTGCAACATCGACGACATGAGCCCTGAAGCCATTGGCCCGCTTTACGACAGATTGTTCGAGGCCGGTGCACTCGATGTATTCGTTACGCCGATACTGATGAAGAAATCGCGACCAGCTCATCGCCTGTCTGTTCTAGCACACCAAGAAACTGCACCACGCCTAATTGAATTGGTCTTGAAGAGTACTACATCCCTAGGATTGAGAACCCATTCGGTCTCCAAGCACATGCTTCCTCGCGAGCGTCGCGAAATACAGACACGGTTTGGTTTGGTTAATGTAAAAGTGGGCCTACTTCCGGATGGTTCAAAGCGGTGGAAAGTCGAACATGATGACATTCAATCCATTGCACTCAGTCAACGGCTCGATTACCTGACCGCGCAGGTTCAGATTGTGGATGACGTTCGAAGGGAGCTTAAATGACGTGTCAGATTTGAAAAGGGTACTTGACGCCTACCGTGATGGGTCTGCGAGCTACGAGAAGACAGTCGAAAGGATTTCCGAAGTCGAGCGTCTAGCCGCGGAAGCAACAACCATCGATCACGATCGACATCGTCGGACCGGTTCTGCAGAAGTCATCTATGGCGAGTTCAAGACGGCCAATCAGGTGGTGTCCGCCTTTAAATCGATACGTGACAGTGGACACAGTGTGCTTGCTACGCGAGTGAAACCAGACGCAATGGAAGCTCTGTCGCGCGAAATAGACGATGTCAAGGCATATGACATTGCCCATATTGCGTGCTGGGAGCATCCCGATCGACTTCCTGATGTTCCAGCTACTACGATCGGGGTTGTCACTGCGGGAACCAGCGACCTACCGGTTGCGGAAGAAGCAGCAATCACCGCAGAATTCTATGGCAACAAGATTGAGCGCATATTTGACGTCGGCGTTGCAGGTGTGCATCGCTTGTTGAAGCGAGTCGACTCGATTCGCTCGTGTAGGGTCATTGTTGTTGTCGCAGGAATGGAAGGAGCATTGCCAAGCGTCGTTGGTGGATTGGTAGACAAACCCGTGATTGCTGTGCCTACTAGTGTTGGCTACGGAGCAGCGTTCAACGGGATTGCGGCATTGCTAGGAATGCTCACATCCTGTGCTTCAGGTGTTTCTGTTGTTAATATTGACAATGGATTTGGTGCGGGATTTCTCGCAAATATCATCAATAGACTTTGATTCCATGACTTCCCTGTCTGCCGAGGTTGGCGAAAAGTACACGAAACTTCGAGCTTCATTGCACGCTATGAACAAGGTGATTGTTGCCTTTTCAGGCGGCGTGGATAGTTCGCTCGTTGCTTTCGTCGCAAACGAGGAGCTGAAAAATAACGCCCTTGTTGTAACGTCTGGATCGAAGAGTCTAAAACGGAGCGATCTCAGCCTCACACACGAGCTTGCTGAGAAATGGGGACTAAACCATCGTGTCGTACTAACCGACGAACTAACCAAGGAAGGCTATCGAAGCAATCCGACAAACCGGTGCTTCTACTGCAAGACGTCCCTCTACGACCTTTTGGCGAACATAGCCGAAAAGGAAGGAATAGAGCATATAGTCAACGGCACAAACGTTGACGACTTGGGAGATCATCGACCTGGATTAATTGCCGCCAGCAACTACAACGTGCTGTCGCCGCTCGTCGACGCTGGTTTCCGCAAGTCCGATATTCGTGAATTAGCATCGCATTTGAAGCTGGAAAATGCCGCAAAACCCCAAGCAGCCTGCCTCTCCAGCCGCGTGCCCTATGGGACAAGCATCGACGAATCCATTCTCGATCAGATTGAGCGTGCAGAGAACCAATTGGCAGAACTTGGATTTACTCAGTTCAGAGTTCGCCATCACGACGACGTGGCAAGAATAGAAATTACCTCCGACGAAATGGCAGCGGCACTCCAACAGGGTGAGGAAATTTCGAGACGCGTACAAGCCTGTGGCTATCGATTTGTAGCTTTGGATCTTGCTGGATTCAGATCAGGGTCTTTAAACGCAGCTATCCTAGACGTGGTCCACGTCGATCCTAACTGACGAGCGATCGTTGGGATTACTAAGCAGATTTTGTTGATATACGACTGACTAGGTCGAATTCAATGCGAATTGTCAGTTGGAATGTGAACGGACTACGCGCACTGGCCAAGAAGGGAGTCTTTCTTGAGTTCTTGGAGTCGTGCAATGCAGATGTCGTCGCTCTTCAGGAAACACGAACGCTCGAATCACAGCTAACCGAGGCAGTTAGAAAACCCAATGGCTGGCATTCGTACTTTTCGTCCGCCGATCGGCTCGGATATGCAGGCGTTGCCATTTACAGCAGAAAACCAGCTAGCAAAATTCTCTCGAAGCTTCCGGACGATAGATTCAATCACGAAGGACGCTATCTTGTAGCTAGATTCGGGCGGCTCTCTATCGCGTCGATTTACTTTCCGAACGGGGCGGGGAAGAATCGGGACAACAGTCGTGTGCCCTTCAAGCTCGAATTCTACGATTGTGCAAAAAGGACTCTAGATCGAATGCGAAAGTATGGTCCTGTGTACGTGACAGGCGATTTCAATACAGCGCACACCGCAATCGATCTAGCTCGGCCAAAGCAAAATGAGAAGACTACTGGCTTCCTACCAATCGAACGAAAGGCACTGGACGATTGGATGCGCTCTGGTTGGGTGGATTTGTTTCGTAGGCAATACCCTCGAGAAATCGGTCACTACACATGGTGGCGCCAATGGGGAGGTTCACGAGAAAACAATGTCGGTTGGCGCATTGACTACGTCCTTGCATCACCGTCTGCTGCTCGACTAGCAACCGATTCGTTCATTTGGGCAAGCACTCTTGGATCGGATCACTGCCCAATAGGGGTCGATACAAACGCTCAATTATGAAAAGGTGACATCTGCTCGATCCAATCCCAAGTGTGTTAAGCGCTTGAGATATAACCCCTAGAACGTTCAATTGCGCCAATTCTTCCGGACTTGCATATCTAGACGTTGCTTAATCTCTGACGCAATCGAATGTCGACCTGCATCAATTCGCAGGACGCCGAATCGATGTAACTGCACATCAATCTAGAATCACGATGCAGAACTATTCAAACAACATCGAGAAAAATGTGGAACGTAGACACACACTTCAAGTAGAACGAACTATCGATGCCACTCCAACTGTAATTTGGCAGTGCTGGACTGACCCATCGCTCTTTGCTCAATGGTTTTGTCCAAAGCCTTGGCGAGTGACTAAAGCGGATTTCAATCTTAGGATTGGAGGTCGCATGAATACGGTAATGGAAGGTCCCAATGGCGAACGCCAGGAATCTCACGGAGTTTGGCTGGAAATTTGTCCGCCGTCAAGCTTAGTCTTTACTGACTCATTCACAGAAGGATTCAACCCCGTTGAGCAACCCTTCATGACGGGGTTTGTTCAACTCAAAGGCATTAGTCACGACCAGACAAAAATGATCTGGGGCGCGTCTCACAAGTCAGTTGAAGACATGCAGCAACACTCAGATATGGGATTTGAAGCTGGTTGGAATGCGGCGGCTGATCAGTTGAATAAGCTCGCTGTAGAACTTGCTAATTCGCGAGACTTTATGCAACGGAAGCGGCGAAGTCAGCCAATACAGCGCAAGGTACGTACCTGCCTTTGGTTTGACGGTCATATAGAGGAAGCAGCAGTTTTCTACGTTTCGCTTCTCGAGAACAGCTATATTGAAGCAATAAGTCGGACCGTGTCCATGGATGAAGCAACAGTCGTTGAATTCGTCCTGAACGGCATCCCTTTCATGATCTTGAATGGTGGCCCCCAATACCCACAGAGTCCCGCTGTGTCCATTTCAGTTCTCACAGAGGACCAGTCTGAGACAGACCGACTTTGGCAGAAACTACTCTCGAACGGTGGAAAAGAAAGCAAGTGTGGGTGGATTACCGACAAGTTTGGTGTGTCTTGGCAGATTGTTCCAAAGAAGCTAGTCGAGTTTCTAAGTTCTGAGGACCCGGATCTCGTAAAGCGAGTCAGCAACGAAGTGCTACAAATGGGCAAGATTGATGTTGCCCGGGTGATTTCTGCAGCCAATTCTGGTTAGCAAATAGATCCCGCTATTAGCCCGATGTACAAATGACATCAATCACAGGTTTCGCGCAATCAGATGGTGCACCAGCGTAAAGTCGCAAATTCAAACTGCCCGTTCGGCGCAGTTACCTACAGGTCTATGCCGGCAACACGCCGAAGGACAATCTTGATCGGTTGTTAGGCTACCTCGCTAGACCGTCGTTGCGAATCGCTACTTTCGACAGTCGTGGGTTGCGCGGCTGCAGGTTCTCGTCTCCACCGAGCCTTCATGCCACTAAAGCTCATTTGGGCTCTAGCTTGCTCTTCGGCCCATTCCTTGTCGAGTTCTCGAGCAGCATTCAAGCCATCTTCTGATCTGGGAAAGTACTTTTGTCGAAGCTTCCCGTTTACGGAACGAGCGACTCGATAACTTTTGTACGATCCCTGTTCATGCTCATATACGCTCATAGTGTTACCTTCCTGGCAAAAATTTCCTAGATAATAACAAATCTATTTGGGCTTGTTAACACCTATTTGTTACATACAGAGAAATCGAGAGAATATCTGACTAACATCTATCTTCCGTGAGGTAAGCAATCCCAAGAATGGTCAATGTACATGTGGATCGATCTAGTGCTGTTTCCGACCCAAGACTCTCTAATGTGTCCTATTCTAGAATTCTACAGTCCAGTCATTTGCTCACTGTTGCTGTGAGTATCCACTGTACCTTGACCACCATCTCAAGCGATTATCTAAATTTCAGAGCTACTTGTTATGAATTCCTTGGTGACATCAAGTAACAAATTCAATCTTGGGTCTTGATGCTTCCCGTCCGCATTAATTCAATAGGAGTCGAAACAGTACACGCCCTATTGGATTTCGTCACTATTGTTGACTTTATTCAACATAATGTTGAATAGTGCCTGAGCATTCAATTGGTAATGTTTCGCAAATGCTAGCATTGCGATGCTAGACGTTGTAATTCGATAAATTCAGTAGCGTATAGAGACAATAGGAACAACTCGGTCTTTGCAAACCCTATAGGTTGAAATACTAACAAGTCGCTGGCGTTTCCTCTTAACAGTTTGAATTAAGGAGGGACACTATCTATCTGGTCACCTTATGTGACTATTCGGATCAGTCTTGAATTTCCGCCGCTCTACCTTTCCTGACCGCAGCCAAAAATCTCCAACGAGTCACTTCTGAGCGGCGTTTCGTTGCCTATGCAGTTCAACACCCGGCAGTACCCTGTCAATGTGTTCAGGCTGCAGTATGTGCTGGACAAAGTTTGAGGTTCTCATCCACCAATCGGGGTCCCAAAGGAATATCGTTTACGTACATTCCGCACTATGTATACAGGACACAATAGGTGCGTTGAGGTTGGATCTACACATGGGCGTTCACCGAACACAGCGCAGGCTAGCCTGGAACAATCTGGAGTACAATGCAAGCATCGGAAATGGGGATTGGTCTTGTCATGACTCCACGTCGAAAGTTCATCAGAAACGTAGCTCTCCTAAGTGTTGGTACCCACGCCTTGCTCCGCACTGGCTCGCTTAGCGCTGCCGTAACGGAGTCAGATGCATTGCGCATCAAGGGATGGCCAAAAATGACGTACACCAAACTTGGGCGCACTGAGTTCAATGCCAGCCGACTCGTGTTCGGTTGCGGAGCAGCTCTTTCTCGACGAAAGGACGAGAGATCCTTGGCCGCTGCGTTTGACCAAGGAGTAAATGTGTTCGACGTTGGAACGAGTCGCTACTACGGTGCAGCCGAACGGCACCTAGGCGAATTCATTAAGACACGTCGGGATAGCGTGTTCCTAATATCCAAGTCGTTCTTGAATGCGGGACGGGACGAGGAACCGAATGTCGAGAGAGCGAAGGAGATTGCTAGTCAGTGGCGATCTGATATGGAAACGAGCTTAAAGGAACTTGGTCAGGACCATGTCGACGCCTACTACGTAATGGATGCTAAAAGTCCAGTCTTGGTTAAGAACGAAGAGCTCTACCAAGAATTCGAACGTGCAAAGAAAGATGGAAAAGTCTCATACTTTGGGTTAAGCACACACGACAACGCCCAAGAGGTTCTCCTAGCCGCAGCGGAAACCGGATGGTACGACCTTGCTATGGTCGCGATCACTCCAGCAGGATGGTATGACTACAACACTAGGCAGGTTGTCGAGGACTCTCCACCTATGGTGGAATTGAGGAATGTCTTTGACAAAGCAAAAGATGCTGGAATCGCATTGGTAGGGATGAAGGTTGCCCGCCATATGGCTGGAGCTATGTTTGGCGGCCGAGCCGCGCGACAAGCATACGATGGCTTTTATAACGAGAAAATGCAGAATGCTGAGTTTTCGCCGTTCCAAAAGGCTTACGCGTTTGTTCTAGAACACGGAATGGATGTCGTGAATGCCGACATTCAGAACTTCGACATTCTGGAAGAGAACTTCATCGCCGCCTCTACTTCCGGTGAGTATGTCAGCTAGTTGATTCGTTAGTGCTGAATCGGGAAATGTTCTCGCTCACGAAGTTCCAAACGTAGTCACAGCAGAGCTCAGAGGCAGGAGACGGACTATACGCAAAGGCATGTGGTAGTCCGGGCATGTATCTATAGGCGACCTCGCCCTTTCTGTCTTGAAGTGCGCCAATGAGGTCTATCGTCATTGGCTCCGGTACGTTCGCATCGTTTCCAGGCTGCACAATCATCACAGGAGGTGGGTCATCTGATTCGCCATCCCGCAATGTCCGTTGCACACTAGCATCTACCATGCAGTCCAAAGTCTGAAAGTAACCATCGTGCGCTTGCACGAGGTCTTTCCGCCCTGTGGTCTTGGCATACTGATAGCGGCAGGGCGGATCGGAGACTGGCCACAGAGCAACTATGTATGCCGGCGCAGCCGAAATCTCTGACTCACGCTTGAACACTCCTTCTTCTGTCGATATTTTCGTGGCTTGGTGGTCCTCGCGACGAAAATTCATTCCTGCGAAAAGTGCAAGATGCCCGCCGGACGAACTTCCAATTAGGCCTATCGTTGCCGGGTCGATTCCAAACTCCGCAGCATGCAATCGTAGATAGCGGACGCCAGCAACAACGTCGCAGGATGCTGCTGGGTGCTTGTGGTCTGGACCACATCGAAAATCCAATGAAAGCACAGTGAGTCCCTTGCTTGCCAGATACTCTGAAACTAACCACGGAGTTGTACGATCATTCACCGTCCACGCTCCGCCGTGCACCACAACAATTCCGTGACCAATAGATTGTTGCGAGGTATAGCACCGTGCTAACAGTTCCAAGTCTCCCGCTTTCGCGTAGACCAAGTCTGTATTGCACACCTTCGGAGTTTGTGCTGAGGCCACCATTCTGCTCTTTCTACTCCTCAATCAATTCCGCAAGGCCGATGCCGCTTTCCCCACCAACCGCATAGAAGAGATAGACCCGCCCCTCTTCCTCGAGGATTGCAGGGTCCCGCAATTGGTTGACGAGTCCATAAGCCACACTACGGATCGACGGTTCTACCGGTTCTCTCGCCCCTTCCCAATCTCGTTCCGGTCGAAGCAGTTCGTAGGCCTCCGATTCGTGCCAATTTTCAAATGGACGTGAGACATCAATTGCCGATACCAAGATACTCTCCGGTGCGTCGCCTACTTGGGTCCAAAACACATACAAAGTGCTTTCTCGCACCAGTAATGCTGCATGTCTCATATTCGGATTGAATAGTCTTGGCCCATGCTCGAACATGGCCATTCCATTCAGCGATCGATAAAACTGACCGGGCATTGCCATGCCGTACAGGTGACCGCCGTACCAGAAGACCCGCAAGTAACTCTTGGCAACAATAGGGGGCTGGACATCAAACGCAATGCCATCGTTCGAGGTGCTCACTCGAGAGGCTTGATAGCCGTACGACTCCAATCCATGGAAATACATCACGATTCGACGGCGTTGGTTGTCTACGAGTACGTCCGGCGATGCAATGTGTGGAGTGCTCATTTCCTTGTGTAGGCTATGGGGCAATTTGGCGAGCGCTGGGAGGTGCTTGACGTCGTCAGCAGCTGGTGGGGTTATAGCGAAACGCGACTCCTCAAGATGCAGACTTCCCGGAACATGCACGTGCCAATCCGCATGCAGATCATTCGCATAGGCTAGCCGAATATAGGTGCCTTTGTGGTCTGCAAAGTAGAGGTAGTAGCGACCAAGTGGGCTAGCAACCCATGCAGGCACTCGAATTACAGATGGTCCTTGAATGTTCTCGCCAATACTTGGGTCGGAGTGCCGATCAATGATCGGACCATCTCGCAGTCTTTCAGCCCGCCAACGTGCCATCGATTCCAATGTCAACCACAACTCCGCTAGAGACCCGCCAGTTAGTCGGTCAAGTCAATAGCCAAGTAGGCTACTTATGAATCGTCCCGGCGCAAACGCAAACGCGCCAGCAATTAGCAATCCAGCCATCGTTCCCATCATGGATATCGCGTGCAACCTGACTTTGCCTAGACGTATTGCAACTAATGCCACCACCATGCTTATCAGAGTCCACGCTGTCAGTCCGTGCAACCAGCTGAAATTGCCGTCGTTGAGGTCACGGATTCCGAAAGACGAAAGAGTAACGACCAACATCGTGGCAATCCAGATCCACCCAAGAACCTTGTGACGTAAGGTTCCCTTAACAAGGACTAAATTTGCAACTCCGATGCTGGCTGCGAGTATCGCGGCCAAGAGATGAGCCCAAACTACCACCATCAGCTACAACGAACAGTCACGATGGGGATGATCGTCGCTGACCCAATGGACTACCGTTTTGCATTATTGAAGGTTTGAAGAAGCTTGTCGTACTCTGCGCCGCTGGGTCCATTTAGAAAGTCCTTCTTGCCTAACAATTGCGCCATCGTGTCGCCGTGTCTTTCAACAAGTCTTTCCGCATGGGCACCGTAGTCTTCGACCGGGCGCATCATCAAGCGCGTGTACGTGATGTGGCAAACCACCCTCTCGCCAGCCGTCGTTCGCTCCCAGTTGCTGTGCCAAATATTTCCATTCCACAATGCAACACTTCCAGGTGGGCACTCGACGGCGATTGCACCGGTTTTCTCTGCAATTTCCTGAGCGCTGGGATGACGTCGCAAGACATGGCTACCCGGAATTACCAAGGTCGAACCATTTTCTTTGGTGAATTCGTCACAAGCCCAGCACGCAGTCAAAAGCATGTTGTGCTCGGGAAACGGAGCTGGTAGCCAGTTGTGATCGGCATGCAATCCTATGGATTTCGATCCTTGCGGTCGAACGCTTGCTGCTACTTGGCTAATTAAAAATCCACGTCCTACCGAGAACTCCGCCATGGCCAAGAGTTTTGGATTCAGCACGGCTTCAGCAAATAGATCGTCTCTGGCCAACAGCATGTTGTGAGCTTTCTGGTCTTGTGCCAACTCGATGATTCGAGCGCGAAATGCTGAATTGAACGATTCGCTCGCAACATCACGCAGAACGGTCCAGCCATTCATGGTCAGCTCACGACAATTCTCCCGCAAACTCAACTCATCGATGGTTGGAGCTAACTCCTTCGAGATTGCGTCCGGTGGCAAGGTGTCAAAGTAGAAAACTGGTTGGTCGACCATAGCACTATTCTCGAAATTTCTTAGATTCTAGCAACACTAGCAACGCGATATGTATGCTCAGCGGAAGCACGAATCACGTCGTTTCACCATGGCTAAAATACATTCAGAGTGTGGGAGACTGCGGAATATGCAACAAATCGACGATTTCTTCAACGAGGGTCGTGCGCTCTACGATTTTCTTCGCACGTTGGACGACCATCAATGGGATATGCAAACTCCGTTCAAGAATCGCACTGTGAACTGGGTCGTACAGCATTTGCACGATGCGGATCGATGGGCCTACCACTCCATAACCGATCCCGACGGATTTAGAAACTGGATGCGAGAGAGGGCTAACGGCAAGTCGTTTGACTATACAAGCACTGAAGGCAAAGACCTGCTCGAACAGTGGTTCACTTACATGTCGAATCTTTGTAATGCTATGAGAAATGCCGATCCGAATCTTCGAGCACCATGGTTCGGACCCGATATGGGCATGCGGATGATGGCAACTGCGCGGCAAATGGAAACGTGGTCGCACGGGCAGGATGTCTATGATCTTCTCGGCGTCGAGAGGAAACACACGGATCGAGTCAAGAATATCTGCCATATAGGAGTCAGAACTTTTGAATGGACGTTTGTAAATCGCAAACTGTCTCCACCCACACCTATTCCCTACGTACGCCTTGAGGCACCATCTGGAGCAATTTGGGAATGGAATGATCAGTCGGACAGCGATTATGTGAAGGGTAGCGCTGTCGATTTCGGCCGTGTAGTCACTCAAGGACGAAACATTGCAGATGTAACCCTGCAAGTGGGCGGCGATTCAGCCAGAGCGTGGATGGCTATTGCGCAGTGTTTCGCAGGTCCACCCGAAGATCCCCCTGCTCCCGGACGCCGCACAGGACTCTGAGAATCACATGAAGTTTGGCGTATGCGTTGCATCGCATGTCAATGACATAGACTACATTGTTCGTGCGGAGGAACTTGGTTTTCACTCTGCGTGGCTAGCGGACAGCCAAATGCTGTGGTCGGATTGCTATGCCACCTTGGCTTTAGCCGCAACACAGACGTCGAGAATCAATTTGGGAACCGGTGTTGCCGTTACAGGCACTCGGCCGGCACCGGTTACAGCAAGCAGCATTGCAACAATCAATGCCCTTGCGCCCGGTCGCACATTCTTGGGTGTCGGCTCAGGAAACACCGCAATGCGGGTGATGGGATTGCCGCCACAACGCATTGCAGAGTTTGATCGCTACCTCCAAGTCCTGCGTCCACTACTGAAGGGAGAGGAAAGCAATCTAGATCCGGTCCGTAACAAGATTCCGATTCGACATGTCATGCCAGACGAAGGGTTCGTAAACTTCGAGAACCCCATACCGATCTATGTGTCGGGATTTGGTCCAAAGTCGCTCGCCGTTGCCGGCAAGCACGGCGACGGGGCGGTCTTAGCTATGCCCGCCAATGCAAACATCATGGCTAACATCTGGAGAATGCTTGACGTAGGACACGATTCCACTCGAGAAGAGCTCGACAAGGATCACTTTTTGACTACGGCACTTACCGCAATCGTCGTACTTGACCCGGGTGAACCGGTTGACAGTCCACGTGTAAAGTCGGAATGCGGAGCCATGGCCATGGCAGCCATACACTTTGGGTATGAGCAAGTAAGGAATTTCGGCAGAACGCCTGGAGGCGCTCTCGCCTATGTTTGGGAAGACTATCGAGACATGATCGAATCCTATCCCGAAGAGCGTCGTCACCAGCGGATCCATGCAGGGCACAATTGCTGGGTAATTCCGGAAGAGGAGAAGTTTCTAACTCCTGAGGTACTCAAGGCTTCAAGTCTGATTGGTACGAGAGACGAGATCATTGATCAACTTGGTCAGCTGAGCGAAGCCGGTCTGCACCAAGTTATGGTTTTGCCCAATTTCGACACGCGATATCAGTCTATTGAACGATTGGCGCGCGATGTAATCGGCAATGTCCCATAGGATTCGCCAACCATGAATTTAGACTGGAAGCCAGCTCAGGATCCACAAGGTTACGCTACCGCAGAGTTCATTGCTCGAGTGCCTGATCATCGAGAGGTAACAGGTTGCCTATGGATTCCCGATGGCCCTACAAGGGAGCAAATCCTCATGGCGTTTGGTCACGGCGCGTCCGGCGACCGATACCAAATGCCGATTCCCCATTTGGCTCGTCGCTTTGCCAAACAGGGGATTGCGTCTCTGGCAATGGACGGACCGGTTCACGGACTACGGCAACGCAAGTCCGGCGACCGTCTTGCGCTGACTGAAGAGATGCAGCGTCCCACTATGGTCGAAGACATGATTGTGGATTGGCGAGCAGCCATAAATGCAGCAACGTCGAAACTTGGATTCGAAGTCAAGAAGTTTGGATATTTTGGCTTGTCCATGGGGTCAATCTTCGGCATTCCGTTCTTGGCGGCGCGTGCACGTAACAATGAACCCATTACTGTTGCAACTCTCGGACTGCTAGGAACCAGCGGTCCCGTCGTAGCTCTGGCAGAGCGACTGAAGCACGATGCAACAGCGATAGAGTCACCTGTGTTTTTTGTGATGCAGCTGGAGGACGAATTGTTTCCGCGCGATGGTTGTCTCGAGCTGTTCGATTCACTGGGAAGCACGGACAAACGATTGCATGCCAACCCGGGACTCCATCCCGCTGTACCCGCGGAAGAGGTCGACTTCTGCTTCGAATTCCTTTCTAAACGTCTGCTCGACTAGTCTTTCATCAAGCGATTGGCGTCCGTCAAGTTAGAAGAAGACAAAGGACCGTACTACAACGTTCTTCCGACACGGGGCGTTTTCTGAAGCTGTCGGATCTATACAAGCAGTATGGAATGACCAACGCGATACCGATCCATCGGTTACCGAGTCGTAGCACTTGAGCATCGAGACTTCGGTGGGTTCCTGATTTGGAAACCAGTACCACTCGTGATCGGGACGAAACGTAAATCGTGTCGTTTCACCAACCCTGTCGTCATACACTCGGTAATTCGTAATGTAGGGCTGGTCTGCAAACGAAGGCCATGCACACAGGACAAATGGGTTTTGCCGAACAGTCTCCATGGGTTTTGCCAAATTAATGGACATGAACCGGCGTGACATCTTTACGTCTGCCTGCTCTTCTGTATAGCTCTGCTCGCGGCCAAAATTCCTCAAGTTCTTTGTGAGCAGTTCCCGGCACCTTACACGTCCGCTGTTATCGTTCAAATCGTTGTGAACAATGTAGGCGTAATTTGCATTCACGCCCGGAATCTTCTTCTCTTGATTCTCGGTTCGATCGCCTTGGTAGTCCTTGTCAAAAACGTCGTGGTTGTAGACTAGGGCATCAGTCGCGCCAGGAAAGAACTCCAAGAGTAGCTTTTCCATCTCTGGATAGAACACCCGTTCTACCTCAGCAGCATCATAGAAGTTCTCGCATTTCGATTCGCAGTAGCCCAACGAGACGCCCAGTCTGTCCATGCATTCGGGGCTGGCTGGGGATAGTCCCGGGTAATACTCCTCCATTCTTCGTGCATCCCTTAGCACTTGCGGAAAATAGAGAGAACGTCGCCCGTTGTCCCGTTCATTCCTGCGCAACGCCTGCGCTTCTGTTTCTCTACTTGGATCGCGCCACAACGCATTCGAAGAGACAATTGAGTACGATGGTTCTTCGTGTATGGTGTAGCGCAAGGGTACGACAAGCCCGCCCTCAGGCGCTTCTAGGCTGTTTTCTTGAATGTACTCCATGCACTCATCGTAGCCACGGAACCCCCATCCCCACTTGGTTTGAACCGGGCCGGGTGGCGCGTTCTCGAGCATTTCGATGACTGCCTGCCCTTTTCCTTTAGCAATCTGAGCCAATGCATCTTCAGTGGCGGCCACTGTACCGGCATCGCCATTCCGTTCCCGATACATGTACGAATATCCGCCGTTTGCCGCGATGGGCTGGGATTGTCCTTTCGTTAGCTCGAACGATGGCTTAAACGCCGACGAGTAGCTCTCGTTTGATGCTTCCCGATTTTCCAAAACGCTGGATTGCTTCATAACATGTTCCTAATCCAATTCTTCAAATTATGACATACCAAGCTTTGGCGAATGGTTGTCCCACGTGTTGGTACTGCCACAACAATTCATTTGAGCATTTCGCAAGTTGCACGCATCGAGATTTGCCGAAATTGAAGCGACTGTCTAACGCTTTGAACTATACTTTGCGCAGAAAACCTCTGTTTCTTGGCACCGTTTTTCCATGATCCAATCTAGCCTGACATCGATTCTCAACTTGTTTCGGTTCGGTTCTCAGCAGTCGCAGGAGGACCTATTCAATGAAGCAACGTTAATGATTTTGGCGCGTGCGACGAGTTCAGACTCAAACATCAATACAAGGGAAGTCGAGACAGTGCAGGCTATAGTGAAGGAAACGACAGGGGAGGAGGTTTCGACAGCCGATGTCAGGTTGGCAGCCAATTCAAGACTCTACGAGAGTGCACCCCTAGACCGCTATTTGGCAAGCACTAGCAAAGTGCTTTCATTCGATCAGCGTTTACTGATCATGAATGCATTGGTAAGTGTGATCAAGTCCGATGACAAGATCTCCAATCGCGAGATCTCGTTTTTTAACAATGTAGCGACAGCATTCGGCATCACTCCCGCCGACGTTCTTGGATTGCAGGCGACCAATTGACCTATTGTCTTTGTTGGTGCGCTTTACGCTCAACTCTTAGCACTGTCTTCTCTATCGTTCATTGGTCTCACTAGCCCCTGATCAAATCAAATCGTTTGTTAGCGACGGCTATTTGGTACTCAAGAACGTAGTCCCGCTTTCAGTCGCCAAACGCGCCCGCAGGACGTTCTTTCGCGCTTTGGGCGCGGCGCCAGGAGCCAAGCAGGTTTCAAATGCTTGGAGGCGATTGGCTGGACACTCCGATATCCTTGCGCTCGTAGCCAATCGCAATGAAATCCGATCGCTAGTTGAAGACGCAATTGGTGATCCGATACGTGGCTTTCAGTATGCGCAAATTGCAACACAATTCCCTACCGAACCATCTAGTCGCATAGCGGAATCTGGATATCCTGACTGCGACATTCCCTTTCACGGTTGGCACGGACACTTGGACGGGTTGTGGAACGGAGCGCGAGCGCCCCACCAAGATGCTGGACGTGCCATGTCGCAGAAAGAACTGCAGGCATGGAATCAAGACCCTGGCACCAACGGTGTAAAGCGCACCTATCCGGGCACAGGAGCCAACCTTACGAACTTCACCGCGTTGCTTGGATTTCCACTTTCAAACCAAAGTCGAGAGGGAGTAGGAAACTTGGGACTACTACGTGGCGCGCACCACCACGTCGAGAAGTTTTTTCGATTCCAAAGGGATCAAGGCGGTCCCCTTGGTCCCGACGGCCCGGGGTGGGAACGCATTCACACCGAAGCACCAAATGGCTGTGGATTGAGACACTATCCAGAGCAAGTAAGAGAGCAATATCAAGACTCAGCTTTGTGCACGAATGATGGTCGCAGCTGGCCCAAGCCAGATTTTATAAGGATGGAACTTGGGGATGCGGTGCTGACCCAGTATGCTGTGCCTCACGGAGCAACTCGATGCGAAGCCGACGAGCCACGCATCATGGCGTATTTTCGTCTTACGAGTGACAACCGACCGGACCATCTCAAAAGCAATTTTGTGGATAGCTTGACCGACAATTGGCTGGAATGGAAGGGAATACAGGACGTCGCAAGAGAAATAATCTCTGCCGCGTCGTAACATTTGTATCGTAGGGAGATTGGCAAATCGCCCACTTGCCACAGCAGGAGGACACTATGGACCTAGCGTACAGCGAAGAGTACGAGCAGTTTCGCGAAGAGCTTCGTCGTTTCCTTAAGGAAAACAAGCATAGATCACCGGATATGGTTACAACCTCCTTCACGGGCGAAGAACGGGCGCAGGCGGCACGCGACTGGCAACAACTACTGATTGATCACGGGTATGCCGCCAGAACCATCCCACGAGAATACGGCGGGTATGGCGCTAAACCTGATCCGTTGAAGTCTCACATAATCGCGGAGGAGTTTGCAAAGCACCGTGTGCGGCCGGGGCATTCTGGCGACAACAGGCTTGTTCCAACGGTACTCGAACTAGGAACCGAAGAACAGAAGCAATGGCTCGTACCACCAACTGTTCGAGGAGAAATGACGTGGTGCCAAGGCTACTCCGAACCAGAAAGTGGATCGGATCTTGCCTCCTTGACAACGCATGCCTATGTGGACGGAGACGAGTTTGTTATCAACGGCCAAAAAATCTGGACATCGGGCGCTAAACGTGCCGATATGATGTTTTGTCTCGTACGCACGGAGCCGGACGCACCCAAACACGAAGGGATAAGCTACCTGATTTTCTCGATGGATACTCCGGGCATCGAAGTTCGACCTTTGGTTACGATGACTGGAGAAGCCTTCTTCAACGAAGTGTTTTTCACTGATGCGCGAGTCCCAACGACGCAAATCATCGGTAAACGTGGCGAGGGTTGGTTTGTGGCTAACAACACATTGAAGTATGAACGTGAAGGACTCGGGGACCCCAATCAGACCGAAAGCCGCTTGCTTGAGTTGATTTCGATGATGCAACTGGAAACGCTTGATGGCGAGCGATTGATAGATCGGCCGGTATACCGCGATCGGCTGCAAAAACTTCAAGGCCGAGTTCTCGCCATGAAATTCAACAGTATGAGAGTTCTTACTAGTCGGTCCAAAGGAGAGGAACCAGGTCTTCCTCGATGGATCGTGAAGCTGCAAGGTTGTGAGCTCAACCACCAAATTGCCAACCTTGCAATTGATGTGCTTGGAGAATTGGGGACTCTCTACTACGGTTCCCCTCTTCTTCGTGCCAACGGGAGTTGGCAGCAACGTTACATGATGGATTTAGGCCTGATTATCGGAGGGGGTACAGCACAAATTCAGAAAAACATAATTGGCGAGCGTGCCCTAGGATTGCCCAAAGAACCGAAGCAAGCCAGTCAGCAGGTCTAGCAAGAATGGATTTTGCTTTAAGTGAAGAACAGGCCATCCTCCAAGACACCCTCAAGGAGTTCCTCCGACAACATTGCACTCTGGATAAAGTTCGTCAATGCATACGCGATACTGTTAGCTGCGATGCAGACATTTCCCGCGGTTTGCTGGAGCTTGGTCTGCCTGGGATCGTGGTTCCGGAGGAATTTGGCGGAGCTGGACTGAGCTACTTGGACGCGGCTTTGGTGGTTGAAGCGCTTGGTGAGGCAATTGCGCCAGTCCCGTTCCTAGGTCCCAATGTAGTCGCACCATTCACAATATCAGCCACAGGCAGCGACCAGCAAAAATCCGACTGGCTTCCGAAAATCGCATCGGGTAGTGTTCTAATTGGAATTGCGTTTAGCGAAACTATTGGTAGCAGAATCGATAGCTTTGCATTTGTCGACTCTGGACGAATCAACGGAGAATTTACATTCGTAATTGATGGCAACGACGCCTCGCATTTGCTAGTTGCAGATCAGAATTCCGAGATTTACTTGGTGGATGTCAATGATGTAGCAACAACATTGCTCCAGTCCATAGATCGAACACGATCGGTAGCCCAAGTCACCATGGTTAACACTCCCTGCGAATTGCTACCCGGATCATCCAATTTCGAAGCCTTAGATAGGAGTATCGCAGTAGCTCGAATCATGCTTGCAGCAGACTCGTTAGGTGCCGCACAATCGATGCTGGACAAGGCCGTAGCATACGCCAAGGAGAGAAAGCAATTCAACCGTGTGATTGGATCTTTCCAAGCAGTTAAGCACATGTGTGCCGAAATGGCTGCAGAACTAGAGCCATGCAGGTCGCTGGTCTGGTATGCAGCTCATTCTGTACTAGCAATACCTGACGAGACGCAGGTTGTCGCATGCCATGCGAAAGCGCATCTATCTGACGTTGCTCAATTTGTAGCTCGCAAGTCAACCGAAGTTCATGGAGGAATGGGATTCACGGATCTGCTGGGTTTGCACTACTGGTTCAAACGAATCGGATTAAACCGTCAGCTGCTAGGGTCCCCCGACGTGATTAGAGAGGAAGCAGCCCGAGCCCAAGATTGGTAGCTGCATCCACAAGTCCCCTAACCGATTCCCTCAGAAGGAGTCTCTTCCCGAATGACAGGTTCATACTCGATTCCAATGTCATTTCCGTTGCCTCGGATAATCCAGCACGTCTGCTACCCCGCGTTAGTGTGTTTGACGACGATAGCCACGGCTGAGGAAGTCTCGGTGCTTGTCGATGGGAGTTTTTCGTCACCACTTGTGCCTGAAGAGGTTGAATACTACGCATTGCTGCCTCCGAACTACACGGATGAGCAGGCAGAGTTCCCATTGGTATTGAATCTACACGGTGGTGGCGGATCTCGCGAGATGTTGAAGCGACAGCAGCCTAGATTCACCGAGTTGTGGCAAGAGGGTGATTTGCGGTCGATGGTTATCGTCTCACCTAGTGTCGCGCCGCGCTCTTTCTACATGGACTACAAGGATGGGTCTCAAAAGTGGGAAACGCTGTTGGTCGGTCCGTTTCTTACCCATTTGCAGGAAGCCTTCAATGTACGCACAGATCGACGTGGAACCTTGCTTACGGGCATTTCCATGGGAGGTATGGGTGCACTCCGGATGGCTCTCAAACATTCTGACGTGTTCGGCGCCGTGGCCGCCTTAGAACCCGGGATTGAACCAATCGATGATTGGGCGGATTTGCGTCCAAAACATAGATTCTGGAGAGCGGATACGCTCTTGGAGTCAATCTTCGGAAAACCTGTTGATCGAGAATATTGGAACGGCAACAATCCTGCCACGATAGCTATGCGCAACGGCGAAGTCTTACGCAAGTCAGGTCTCAAAATCTTCATAGAAGCTGGAGATGCTGACCTATTCTGGCTATATGAGGGAACGGAGTTTCTTCACCAGGTCCTTTGGAAGGAGAAAATACGCCATGAGTATCGACTCTATTACGATGAAGATCACGTTGGTCGGTCCATTGGTCCGCGTACAGAGGCGGCTTTTCAATTCCTGTCCAACTCCCTGGCAGACAAAGAGATCGATCCTGTCGTAGAGTCTGTTCGGAGGAGAATTGATCCGCTCAAGCGAAGGCTAAACGAGGCCGATCACTACGAAGTAGACATCAATTTAATAGGACCACAAGAGTCTACGCAGTAGACCTTTGCCCATTCAATCCACTCTTCTCGCAATGTGCGTGTGCAGCATGTCGGTTCGCTGAGCCAACGACTCCGTAGCAGTTCCCCAATCCACCTAGTTCAACTAGCACTTGCGCATGGACTTTTTTCGGCTCGACTACCTCACGGACGTTGGTGATTCACGAAGATTTACAGTCTTTATCTCGCCACTTGAAGTCCCAATGACAGCTGACTTTCCATCATCCGTCAGGTCGAAGCTAAAAATCGGACTGTGCACAACAAAGTTGTGCACGGGCTCCCCGGTATGAGTTCGGTGCGAAACAAGTGAGCCATCAGCTTTGTTATCGCTCGAGAAAATCAATTCGTCGCTGGGAGAGAATTGCAGGTCAAAAGCCGTCGTGTCGAACTTGTGCAGCACTTGACTTTCGCCTGTGGGATAGTGAACCAGTTTCACTGTACCGTCATGGAGCCCGAGCGCTACGGTTTCGTTGTCAAAGGCAATGTCGATTGCACGGACGCCATTTCCCTCTTCCTCTTGCCATTCACGCTTTTCGTCTCCGGAAGGAAACTCCAAGAGCAATACGGTGCCCGTATCGTTGTCCGTCTTGGCATCAGGATCGTCCGTTTCCGAGTTTAGACTTACAAAAGCAAATGCCAATAGCGTTCCGTCATCAGAAAGTGACAACGAAGGATCCTCCGCGTCCAGGTAAGTCCACGTCTTAGTTGTTCTTCCCGACTCTACTTCGATGATCGCCAGATTCACACCTATGCGAAACGCCCGTCTCTTGGAAGCAACTGCAATAAATTTGTCGTCGGGCGAAAACCGTAGGACGTGTCCCTCGGAGAAATCTCCCAATGAAATTGCTTTTACTCTGTCGCACTCTACCGGATCATACAAGAGTATTCTGTGCATGCTGCCCCAGGCAAGTGCTGGTCCCATTTGTTCCTTGCCAACTGCAACTAGCTCACCTGACGAAGAGAATGTGGCTATGCCTCGATATTGCCAGCTTCCGATCCCAGTAGACCAATGGCACATTTGCTTGTTGGATGACAATTCGATAGTCTCCACACCATCTCGAAAGTAGCGCACCGCAGCGAGGTCCCCGCTCGGCGTCACATCAACCGAGAGCACAACCCTCCTAAATTTGCTGTCGTCGTAGCATCCAGCCACCACCAACAGAATCACGCAAACGACGGCTGTCTTAGAAATTCGCATTGAGGTTGTCAGCATTGCCCTCTCTCGGCGATTGGAGCCTGGCTGGGTTGCGATCGACTGCGGGCAAGTGTATGAGTCCTAGTAGGCAAATGTGGCACGAGAAACATGAAGTCCAATTGATTGCGTATGCGCAGAGTTTAGGGCTGGCATTGTCGCCGTGACGCCCAATCAGATTGCGCGGCAACAGTCGAACTCAATCGTAGTGGAGCTTCCTATAGTGTAAGTCACAAGCTTAAGGTAGGCTAAAGACTAGAGTAAACCCTCCGTATATCATTCGTGCGCCGTCATACGGTACTGGATACTTGGTCTCGTCGAATCTCTCGTCTGTCTTCATGATTTCTTCCATTTGCTGGTATGCACTCTCGCGAGACTCCTTGTCTGCCCATTCGATCCACGAGAAGACTATGCATTCATCTGTTTTGGCATTAACCGCACGTCGGAAGTCCGTGTTGACACCATCTTTCACATCGTCCTCCCAGCATTCCATTACACGCAGTGCTCCATGATCCATGAAGATCGTGTCCATAAACCTTGCGTGGTCAATGAACTCTTGCTTGTTGTTCTTGGGTACGGCAATTACAAATCCATCAATGTAGGGCATGGTCGCATCCAACAAGAAAAGTGGATTTAAAGCATAGCCGATTGTGTTCCGATATACGGTTAACTTCAAGTGGACCAGATCGGATCAGCATTGCATCCACAAACCTAGAGCGAGGAAATGTCGCTAATTCAAAAGCTATGCAATCGTCGTGGATTGCGGATTAGTCTAGCTACGCTTTTCTATTGGATCCAAGTCCTCGATTTCGATCTCCCCTGCCTCTGTGCCAACAACTAGTCGCTTTCCATCGGAAGTGATTGCAAAGTCGCCAATGTCCTCTTCGTAGACAAATTCCTTCACTTGTTCACCTGAGTCCACATCGAACGCATACACTGTGTCAGCGTGTATCACGGAATATGTAAACAGTAGTGAGCCACTTGGCGAGAGTATTAGCTTTTCCCAAGAGCTAATGCCGTCAACCGTCGTGAGATGTGCTTCAACTATCTGCATAGGAGTCTGTAGAGTTTGCACCTCGCCTGATGCCAGGCGAGTGGTCTTTATGGTCCCATCGTAGAGCTTGAAGGCGATAGTCGTGCCGTCTGAGGAAATTGCTACAGCACGGATTCCTAATGTCTCACTCTCCACCCACTCCCTGATTACCTCGCCTGTTGGTGCTCGTATTAGCACAGCTCTTCCAATGTGATCAGGAGGCACTTCGCCCTCATCATCGGGAGCTTTGTGTTGTGCCATTCCCACCAATACTAGTGAGTCGTCGCCTGACAAAGCAAAACTGATCGGATGAGTATTGGGGTAGGTCCACCGCTCAATCGATTCCCCAGTATCGACGTCTATCAAGTCCAATTGCATGTCGAGGTTACCTGACTCCTGCGAACTGCGAAGAAGGAAGCTACCGTCTCTTGAAAACGCAAGTGCATTTGTTTTTTCCAACCCCGCTAGTGCAAATTGTCTTGTTAGTCTACAAGTGCTGACGTCGTAGACTGCGATGCTACGGTTCACCTCGCCTACAGCAAATGCTTCGCCAAGGACAGGTTGATCGACCGCCAACATTGCTCCGTGAGAGGTGTAGTGGACCTCTTCTGTATTTAGTGGCACTCGAAGCTTGCATTTGTCTTCACCGTCATTGTCCAGGCTTTTTACTCTGACTTGATTTGGGAATTGAAGAAAGGCTATCTCGTTGCTGCTGGGAGATATCGAAATATGGTCAATTTGCTTTGACATCATCAACTCAACAACAAAGCACCCAGCGAGTGGAATTAAGACGATTACTACTACTGCTAGCCGCACGATAGCGCTGTAGTGTGAACGAACGTGTTTTGCATTGTTCATTCGAATCAGATCCTCGATTGCTAACTTAGTACTTAGCATTGCAATTCAGACTGGGATTCCATAGCGGTCTCAGTTCGCAGCCCATACCAATGCGTTGTCTAAGAGACGGCTGAAGGGCGGGGTTGACCACGCTCCGCGAAAGGTCTTGGGTGTAGTTCCGTCTCTATCGACGCTTGAATCCACAAAAGGCTGCGCATTGGTTGCTGGAGAATGAGTGTGCCCTAAGGCAATGTAGCAAACATTTCCCTTTCCAACTGTGCGGTCCAGACCCAATACACGGGTTTTTCCATCGTCTAATAGCGAAGTGTCATTCTCGTAGTAGAAACCGAAGCCTGGAGGCGACGGATCTTCCGGCAATTCGGTGGTCAGCAGCGTATTACTTACACCAATTGGTTCGACGAGATACAGCTCGTCCTCAACTTCGAACTCCTGTGGTAGACCTCTCAATAGTGGGTGTGCGGGTGACTCAACTCTCACTCGAAATCTTCGAACGGGTGGATGGTTAAGGAAATATGCGCCGAGCAAGTCGTGATGTGCCAATCGCACCATTTGGCGTTGGTTGCCAGAATTTGATGTGCGCTTTGCGCGTCCGCCGCTTGTACCGTGTAGTGCGAACCACTTGCGGCCAGTTTCGAGCCAATCTTTGATGATTTGGGTCTGCACGTCATCTGGATACGGACCGGCCACATAGGAGATCAATAGGTCAGCTTGCTCAAGACGTTCAGCAAGAGAAGAGAAGTCCTGCGCAACGGTTGTTTGGTATTCGTGGGTGTATAGAGATTGCAACAACTGCAGTCGCGCAAAGTCCATATCGTGTCCCGCGCTTGACCCTACGGGATATCCACCAACGATCAAATGAGCTCGTGCACTCATAGACCAATCTCCAATGCGGATTCGGAGCTATCCTAACTCAAGACGGATTCCGAGTAGAAATTGGAAACTCGCATGGCCTTGGGAAGGACGAACGAGCATACCGTTGGCTAGAATTGAAATTCCGGTAATTCGACACACAATCCATTGAGTTCATGGGCTATCGGAATTTGACAGGAAAGCCGAGAAGTTGGCGTTATTTCCGGATTCATTCCAAGCATGGCTTCCTCATCGCTGCTGGGCTCACCAAGTTTGTCGTACCATTCGTCGGGCAAGATCACATGACACGTTGCGCAGGAGCATTCACCACCACAATCGGCGTCAATTCCCGGTATGCCGTTATCAAGAATCGCCTGCATGAGCGAAACACCTACCGCTGGTTGTATTTCATAGCGAGTGCCATCAAATGTAACGATAGTTATGCGAGGACGTTTTGCTGAGTCTTGACAAGAATTTACGTTCACTACTTTCTCGAAATTGTCAGTTGCTTGAGAACTTTCCAAGGGCAACAAGCTCTAAGCCGTGCGATCAAGTGTTAGCCTATAATTATGGCGCATTCCACCTTAGCTCAGTTGGTAGAGCAGCTGACTGTTAATCAGCGGGTCGCTGGTTCGAGCCCAGCAGGTGGAGCCAGCTTTCCCTAACGCCTCACCAATTCTGAAAGTTGGTTGACAACTCGACCTGAAACCGTCGCTGCGAATTCACAAGCTCTATTTCGTCGAGTAACGCAAATTCACGCAACAGCCAAGTCTAATATTGGATTGTTCCTGTTTCAATCGAACATTGCGGCTTACCGATTCACTACATACCACCGAAATTTTCCATTGGTATGTTAACCACTAGAGATTGAGCTGTACCTTTGCAAAGATGTGCTGACCCATTACGTCGTAGATTCCTGGAAACACGTTTCCATTGCCACCAATTGTCGGAGCTGCCGCACTTCCAAGCAGCGGAGGCGCTACATCAAAAACATTGGAAAAACCGACTACTACACGCTGACTATCAGCAAATTCGTAAGCCAATCCTAGATCAATGTAATTGACAGCTTCGATGTCCTGAGTGCCGGCTACCTTTGCATCCGAGGACCCGATAAGTCTCCACAGCGAACTGACCTCAAGACCACGAATGGGCGACAGCCATGTGACCCGCAATGTATTCTGGACTCTCGGAGTCGGGTAGCCACAGATTCCTCCCCAGTAGCCTTCGCAAGTCTCAGCGGGTGCCGATTCGATCTCACGACGCTTCCATGACTGAACAATAGACGCTAGACTGCGAATCCTGATGGATCCTAGACTCTGAAAGTCCATCCCAGCAGCAAGCTCAATGTCAATGCCCGTTACCTTCTCTACGGAGAGATTGTTCTGCACCGCAACGATGTGTCCAGATTGCTCCACAGGACCGATCCAGAGGTCACCTCTTTGTGGATTTCGTTTGACGAATTCGCATAGATCTTGAGCACCTTCCAAACACTGTTGAAGAACAAATGGCGGCGACAGGTTTGAGATTCCGTCAGTGATCTCGATGGAGTACCAATCAATGGAAACACGTTGCAACGATTTGGTCGTCGGTTCTAAGACCACTCCGATCGCTAAAGTCGTCGAACGCTCCGGAGCTACGTCTGGATTTCCACCTTGAAGAAAGTTGTACTGCGCAGCAGGAGAGTGCTGAATAATTCCAAATTGGGCATCTGTGACGCCGCTGCGTTGACATTGTTCAAAAGTGTATCCACTGCTCGTTTCCAATACGCCACTTGACGATCGTGTCACAGGGCCACCACACGGGTCGGCAGGCATGTCAAACTGATTGAACCCTTGTGGTGTGAAGAGCTCACGGATGCTAGCAACTCGCAATGCCCGCTGGATGCTCGTACGCACGCTCGCTACTTTGTACAAGCTCACCAATCCGCGCAACCCAAACGTACTCGCATCGTGTCCTGTAGAGTAAGCAGAGTGTCTAAATGCTGCGTTGAAATTGAATTTACTGATAGGACCCTGAAGTACAGGGACAGGCAGATTCGATTCAAGCAAGAATTCCACAACGTCGTAGGATCCATCTACTGGTAGCGTAGCCCCTCCCTGACCAGCGCCCTCGCCTGCCCGAAAGTTGGCGTCAGGGTTAAAGGTCAATCCCACTTCGCGAATCTCGGTGCCAATTGCGACCTCAATGGGCAAAGCTGAACCAAGTGTTCCAAACATGAAACCGGAATAGACGTTGCTTTCAGTCGTCCCTCTCGCCACGAGAGGCAGAGTCATGTAGTCGATCGCAGCCTGTGTTGCACCTCCCGTACGGAAGATGTTCCAAGGCACACAAGCAACATCAATTCCCTGCACTACCGAATCACATACAACATTGCCGCTGCCATCGTCGACAGCATGAAGTGCGCGCTTGACGCGGGTAATCGACAAGTCATTCAGGTATGTGTTCTCGAGATTTACCCGTGAATGAAGAAGGTGAAGGTCGTAGTCCCACTGGTCTGAAAGACTGCCACGCAATCCTGACACGATACGAAGGTTTCGATGCTGCAATTCGTGACGGCGCGGACCTCCCTCGACATTGCGTCTTCCAATGTACATTTGAATTGCGTCGTCTTCCCGGTTCTCACAGAAGGCCGCGTCAAAAAAATCGATCCGTTGCTCATCCGACATGGTTGCAAGTTTGCTGTCGAGCGCATCCCTTTGACTCGAAGACAAACGGGCTTGAGTCAGCATGTGATACTGGGAGTCTGACAAAAACGGATTGGAACAGTTGAGCGTGCTTGTAATGAAGAATGCGCCCGACGGTGCAATTTGTGCAACCGTGCGATCATCGTTGAACATGACCTCGCTGAAAAACTCCGCATGTGGACTTAGAGTGTGTTCTACGAACACGCCAAAACCAATACGTTCATCGGGTCGCTGAAAGTAATTCAACGGCCCGTAGTTATAGAGTCGACCGTTGCGAGGCACGAATTCGGATCCATCGACTATGTAGTCAAATCCAACATCGTCCATACTCAAAAAATTTGAAAATCTCCCTTCCGCAATGGTGCTCGAACCCTGACAGCCGGCTAGCAGATTGTCAAGCGAGCATGAACTGTAGTCGCGAGACGATTGCGTGACCTCTGCAATGTCCCGATACGTCAGATAAGCCATGATGTGCCCCGAGTCGTCAGCGATGTTGCTTCCAAGTACTACAGAGAGATCGCTAATGCGGCCATCGAAGGTTCTGCCCTTGGCGACTTCGTAGTTTGCATTGCGTACGATTCCCTGAATGTCGTCGTCGGAGTTCGAATGCGAGTAAATGCTAGTCTGCAATTCAACTGAGAATCCTTCGAACGTGTTGTCGACAATAAAGTTAACTACTCCGGCTACGGCATCCGAGCCATAGGCTGCTGACGCTCCGCCTGTTAGGACATCGATCTGCTTGATGATTGCCGACGGAATTTGATTGAGGTCCGCTCCGGCATTAATTCCTGCCGTTCCCCCACCAACTGGCGACCCGGCCGGCATTCTTCTTCCATTCAGAAGAACCAGAGTACGCAACGAACCTAAGTTACGGAGATTGATCGTTGCGGTACCTGTTGCAGCATAGGAGTGCCCAGTGTTCTGCATCGACCACACTTGCGGCAACGTGGTCATCAAGTCCTCAATTCTCACTGCTCCTCGATAGTCTTTCTCTTCGGGGAAGACTTGAGTCACTGCAGTGGAATCGGCGAGTTCGGTGCTTCCAATGCGCGACCCCGTTACGACAATTTCCTCGATTTCCTCCTCAGGCACGTCCTCTTCTTCGGCTTCTAGCTGAGCAAATGGCAATCCCCCGACTAAGACAACGCAAATGCACAGTATTACAAGGAATTGCCAAATTCCTCGAGTCAATGGATCGATGACTACAACAGCAGGCATGTTCTTTCGAAGACCAGTCAGTATGTTTAAATCGTCCATGTGCACGTCCTTAGATCAATTGCGGAATTCATACAGAACTTCACGGCCAGTTTCCGAGCGTAGTAGCATCAGTTTAGTGCAAACAAATTGTCGTTGACTTGTGCCTGCCAGCCAATTGCATTAGCCTTCCAACCTAGACCGCGACCTTGAATTGCAGCGTTCGACCGTGTTTCAAGTCAATTCCACCATTCGTACAGAAGCGACGCAAGTCATATCGCACAAGTTGGGATCAATCTGTAGTACAACCCTCTTGCGTAGCAAGCCGGATGCTTGAAAGCTAATTGTGGCTAAGAATCTCAACGTAGACGAATTTATCGGCGAGTCGAAATTGTGGTCGGACGAGATGGCACGAGTGAGACCCATATTTCTCAAATGCGGATTGACAGAGCACATAAAGTGGTGCAAACCTTGCTATTGCCATGGACGCAAGAATGTCGTTATTCTCCAGCCAATGAAGAGTTTTCTTTCTTTGATGTTCTTCAAGGGTGCGCTCTTGAAGGACAACGACAATGTTTTGAGAGAGCAAGGACCAAACTCTCGTTCCGCCCGGCGAATTCAGATCACGTCAGTAGAGGATGTGGACCGCGTGAAAGGAACGATCAAAAGGTATGTCAATCAGGCTATAGAGGTTGAGAAAGCCGGCAAGACTGTTGGTCCAGCTGCAAGTCTCATCCTAGCCGCAGAACTGCAGCAAAGAATTGACTGCGACACTGCACTGAAGGTAGCCTTTGAGGCCCTGACTCCCGGACGACAGCGGGAATACAACCTATATTTCTCGAACGCAAAACAGGCAAAGACTCGAAACGCGAGAATCGAACGACTCGTACCTAAGATTCTAGCGGGAAAGGGTATGCGCGAAAGGTGATCAGCGTTTAAGCTCATCCGTTATTGCTTGCTGTGTCCGTACAATGCGGTGAGCAAATCTGCCCCAAAGCACACTACGAATTCCAAGATTCGTAACCAGACAAACAACACTACAGGCCTGTCATATGATCCTGCAGAACACATTCCGTACGGCGCTCGACGAAGGAAAACCCACAATGGGCACACATTTTCTCTTCGCCGAACCGGACATTCCCGAAATGATTGGTGACACGGGATTGTTTGATTACGCCGAGTATGTTGGAGAGTACTCGACGTTTGACATGTCAATGCTGTACCACTTGGCACGCGCAGCACAGTGCGGAAACCTGCCACTCATGATCAAGTTGGACCAGGAAGGGCAAGGGTTTTGGGCTCAGGCGGCCCTCGGTGCAGGCTTCAAGTCCGTGCTATTTACAGATGTCCGTACGCCCGACGATGTCGAGATGTGCCACCGAGCGGTTGCGCCCGACCAGCCGGGAGTGCACGGACACATGGGCGTCAAGCTTCGACGGCCCGCTCTCATGAGTTACGACATTGAGCAGTATGCCGAGGATCTTAGTTCGATCGTCAAGGTCATCATGATCGAGAAGAGTGTCACGGTTGATAACATCGACGCAGTGTTGGATCGGGCACGACTTCTCAGATTCGATATGACTCAATGGGGACCAGCAGATTTTGGGTTCTCAAAAGGACCAAACGGTGTCAGTGGCGAAGACATGAGAAATTACGAAGAACTGGTCATACGGAAGTCGATCGAGTACGGGGTGTCGCCGCGCATCGAAATCGGAGAAGTTGAACAGGCAAAACGCTATATCGATCTCGGCGTTCGACACTTTTGCATCGGATGGGATCGTTTCATTTTCAGGCAAGCCATCGGTAGATTGGGCAGTGGACTCCGCAAGCTGTTGGAGACACTCTAGCCAAGGACGACGAGGTCGCAAGGAGCTTCGTTCGCAATTACTACCAGACCTTCTCCCAAGTCTTCGTCTTCTCAGACCGATACATAGCCAAGGCCGTCCTGAGTTCACCCATAGCAAATTCAGGTGTAGCGGCCATCTGTTGACCATCAAGTACCGCTTTGCTGAAGTCGCGCAATTCTTCTCCGAAACTGTCGACTTTTCCGTCGTAGGAGTTCATTACCGCATAGCCTGAAGGATGTTCATGGTTGTAGACCATGAGACGTCCTTCACGACCTCTTTCCAAAACAATTTCACCATCCGATCCGGTGATTCGAAAGTCGGCGCAGGGACCAATGCTTCCGGTAGTCAAGACTGCCTTGAAAGTTGCTACGACGCCGGATTCAAAGCGTAGCAACGATAGTCCAAAAGATTCGGTCTCACGATCATCGATGTGACTGCCAGTCGACGCCACGACCTCCTGAATCTCGCCAAGCATGATTCGCATCGGACGGATCCAATGTGCGCCGCCATCCATGCAAACTCCGCCACCGGCCCTTGCCGTTAAGAATCTCCAAGGAACAGGATCGTTTGGGTCAATTCTTGTTGGATCGTAGAACGTAGCGTGGGCAGTGAGTACCTTGCCTATCGCACCCGAATCTATGAGTTCACGTGCTTTGTGTACATCCCACCAATACTGTGCCTGTTCGGCAACCATAAGGACAATTCCTGCCTTCCGTCCCGCTTCCAGGATTCTCTCTGCTGACGCAATGTCAGTTGAGATAGGTTTTTCGAGAACGGTGTGCTTGCCTGCATTGAAAGCAATGTTGCAAGCCTCTTCATGGGCATCGTGGGGCAACATAAGATCGACTGCATCAAAGTTTCCTCGATCGATTCCTTCCTCTAGTGAGCCAAACGCTTCAGAGGAAGTCTGCCTGGCCATATCCTGCGCCCTTGTTAACTCGGAATCAATACAAGCGGTGACTTGGATTCTGGTTGCAATCCGACGGATGCCTGACCAGTGAGCACGCGCAATGTTGCCGCAACCCACTAAGGCAATACTCAGCTTACTCTGCTCTTCCATTTATGTGGCTTGCGCTCAACCTCGGTTTAGATGCCTATGTCTTGAAGGTTGTAGTCCTTTAACTCAACAATACGGCTTGAGTCCCAATGAAAGTCGTCCTCTCGATCTTGCAGCGGCTTGTAACTGTAGCGCGGTTCGTCGGGGAATCTCTGGTGCCGAGCATCGATCCCATACATAATCAACCGTGATCGCGAACGAATGTATTCTTCCGAATATACCGTTACAGGATTGTGGACGCCACCGCTCTTGACGTTGAGAACCGAGCTGCGTCGATGGAATCCGAAGTTCAGAGTAACTCTGTACTTTGAGCTTGTATTCGCGAACGAGCCATGAATGGCTTGTCGATTTGTCATCGCAACGTCGCCGGGATTGCACAGAAGTGGAACAGCGTCGGGTAGTCTGTCCGAGCCTGCTCGTTCCACCATTCCCTTGATATCGGCTTTACCTTTGGAGTGCGAACCTGGTACTACCCATAGACCGTTCTCGGCATCGCATCCATAAAGCTGGGCCATGAAATTGAACCCGTGCGTATTCTCATCAAGCTCTTCGTTTTCCCAGTGCGTCCAGCCATCCTGGTGCCAAGCTACAGATCCCCCAAGGCCAGGGTGCTTCACCCAAAGCACTTCGTTGAACGGAGTAAAATCCGGTCCATGTATGGCTTCCGCCACTCGAAGTAGCTCAGGATGTCCATAGACACGCAAGTACGCTTCGGAGAATTGGAGTGCACCTGAAATCACTTGGATGATTTCGCTGGGCGCATCGTTCGGCGGATCCAGTTCGATCATCCGCGAAGGATGTCTACCATGCGCAGCGTTGGTCCCTCCAACTGGATCCGACAGTGGCTTTACCCAACTGATAGTACGTGCCTCGCAATCAACGCCTAGTGCTGGACGTCCCTCCCGATCCTTCTTTGCTCCACGCGATACCGGAGTATTGCGCAATATCTCCGCTACGTCTCTTTCAATGTCAGCAAGCTCTTCGGTACCGAGGACACCCTCAAAAACATAGAAACCACAACGTGAATATGCTTCCTGAATTTCGGGATGCAACTCATTGGTCTCGGTGAATCTGATCGGACCTCGATTTTTCAATTCGAGTGCGCGACGTGTACCCGCAATTCTGTACTCGACCATGGCGGCTTCGGCGTCTCCATAGTCGTGGCGTGCTACCGCAGGAGGTGGTAAGAGATTAGTGGCCATTCGATCGATCCTCCGATGTATTCCTTGCTTGATTTAGTCAACCTTCTAGTCCCAAACGTTCGAATTGCTCCTCTGGCGCATCGTTCCACTTCATGGCGTCGATCATCTTGCCCATTAGTCTGGCCTCGATAGCCGAATCCACAATGGGATTTGTTTGTCCCGGATCTGTGGACAAATCAAAAAGTTGTGTCTTGAACAGACCTTCCACTCCTCGCCCCCCTGCTGAGGGAATCCGCATCACCGGGCATCCCTTGGTAAATGGCAATGGCTCATTCCATTGCATGTCTGCAAGCTCTTCTGGGCTAAAAGGACTGCGCATGTGAGTCGGCATCAAGGTGTAGTGATTGAGTGGAGCGTTTTCTCCCACGGGGCCCCGCATATAGACATATCGACCGTCTGTAATGTTTACATGCGCTCCAAACATGCCATAGAGTGCTACATCGCGGATAGGAGTGTCAATGTCAATCAACTCAAGAAGGTCTGAGCCCTGCATGGATTCGGGATGAGCAATGCCAAACCAACTCAATAGAGTTGGACCAATGTCGATAGTTTGAGTCAAGTGCGATCGTCTAACTCCCGCTTTACCCGCACGCGGATCCCAGACGAAAAGTGGAATGTGGGCAGTTTCGTTGTACCAAGGCATACGTCCCTTTCCCCACCAATCGTGCTCACCAAGCAAAAAGCCATGGTCCGTAATGACCATGAGCATCGTGTCGTCCCACATGTCGTGTTCATCCATGAAGTCAATCACGGTGCCCAAGTAATGGTCGCACTGCGTCAGCAATGCGGCGTATTGATACTTCAAGTATTCGACGGCGTCGGGATCTTCTGTTACGCGCTGGTACTTCGGCCAGTCGAAGTGTGGGCCGTTCCAGTCGTAGTTGTACTTGTCCTTCCACTGCTTTAGAGTGAAGAACGGTTCGTGCGGATCAAACGTCTCGATCTGAAGAAACCAATTGTCTTCACTCCAATTCTTTTCCAGAAACAATTTTCCCTCTGCAAAAGTCCGTGCCTGAGGCGTCAGACCCTCTTCCTGCATGTACTTGCGGTTAACTTGGTCTTGTCGGGCGACTCGACCCAAGTGGTCGATGTAGGGTGGGTCTTTGACTTCTCCACGCCAAGCATCTCCCTCCTGACCTCGGAGATTGACCCAGCTCGAATAGCGATGGTGATAGGTTGCACCGCCATCTTCCCAATAGTGGTAGTGATCCGAAACCAAGTGCGAGTAAATTCCGTTTTGCCGCAATAGCGTGAAGGTAGAGTCGTCGAAGGGTTCGAATGGGCCCCAAGAGCGATGCAGGAAGTTGTGCCGCCCAGTATGAAGTTCGCGACGTGCGGGTATGCAGGGCATGCTACCGATATAGTGATTCTCGAATACGCATGCACGTTCTCCCAGGCGAAGAAAATTTGGCGCAAGCGTCCAATCGCACCCGTAGTTGGGAAGCATGTGTCTGTTAAGCGAGTCGTACATAACCATAATGGCTTTCATCGCTGATCCTCCTCTCCAATCCGATAAGTTCTCGTAGTTTCCTAGCTGTCAGCCAGCATCTCGAGCTCCCGGTACTCTCATTTCTTCTCAGGAAGCAGAGAAATTCCTTTTGCGCGCTTTTCCTGAATCTCTTCTCGCGTCTTGCGTATAGTGATATAGCGTTCTGGAGAACTCGGATGAGTCAGACCAAAACCAATGAATCGAACGTCCAACTCGCCCAATCGACGCCAAATCTCTTCGACGTTCTCCAAGTCAATATCCGCATTTGCCAAGTAATACATAGCCAAGTAGTCAGCTTCTCTCTCGTAGCGTTTTGAGAATGAGATAGCACCCAAGCGTGCAAAGATTCCGTTCGCCCAAATCTTGCCAAACTTGGCTAGAGCCGCATCCAACAGACCACCAGCCGCCACTCTCGCTCTAGCTAGAGGAACATGGTTAGCAACATTGTGCGCCAACTCGTGGGCGAGAACCAGCTGGAGATCCCTCTTGTCCGGCATGAGCTGCAGCAATCCTGTGTGAATGGCAATGGTTCGACCGTTCGCCATCGCATTCACGGAATTGTCGCTAACTACAAGAATCTGTGACCGGCAGGTCTTCACCGGCGTCAGTTCTACTGTATGATCTGTCGAATCACGCCTAACTACGACTTCTATCGTCCCTGGCGCTTGCCTCTTCATGGCCCTGCGTAATAGACGACGCGCGTTGTCGCTGTCAGTAACTGGCTTTTCATTCACTTGCACTATCAAATCGCCAGTACGGATGTTAGCCATACCCGCAGGAGACTCTGGGGCCACAGCCCAAACGATGGCGTCCTTGCCGAGTGTTGTGTTGGCGTCTTGTCCCAACCCCATCATCGAGTGAACTATCTTGGATTGTTGGGCGATCCAAAGGCCTGTTCGGTATTCGACAAAGCTTCCACACAATTCCAAGTTGCTTGTCAGAATTGGCCAAGCTGCTGTGGCTACACGTTCGGTGCTCTGGACGAGAAGCTGTTCGGCCCGCGTTGCCTGAGTGCGCCTTTCTTCTTGGAGTTCCTCGAGAGCAATCGTGGGATGACGTGTCGCCACCATGCAACCCAAATTGCCAGTGACCAAGAAACCAATGATGAGAACAATGCAAAGAGTCAGAACGAGACCTCTCAATTCCTTTAGTTTCTTCACCAAATTCGTACTCCCCGTTAGCTCACGAATAATCGATTGGTTCGATGACAATTATGGGCAAAAGTGAATCGCACGAGTGCACCCTTGTATAGGCACCGCAAATCCCAGCCGCATTCCTGAGTCACGTTTGACCATCACATACAATTTTCGCAATACCTCTTCGGCGGCAAACCAATGTCAGAATTCTCCACTCTCAAAATTGATCGAGTAGGTACTGATGAGCGCGTCGGGCGAATCACGCTCAATCGTCCCGAGAAACTCAATGCACTTTCTAGCGAGCTCATCTTCGAACTCAATGAAGCCTTACATGACATGGAGGCCGACGACAGCATACGTGTTCTTGTCCTACGCGGAGAGGGTCGTGCGTTTTGTGCGGGCTACGATCTTACGCCCAACCCAGGAGCCCCCGGTCCAAAACGACGCTACAAGTCGGCGGACTCTAAGCGACGGACACTAATAATGGGACTGCGCACGAGCATGCAACAAGTAACCGATATTCAGATGTATTTCTGGAATATGGCCAAAGTCACTATCGCCTGCCTGCATGGCTATGCGGTCGCAGGGGGATGCGAGTTGGCCATGATGGCGGACTTAGTGGTTGCCGCAGACGATACGCAGATTGGACATCCAGGCCACCGAGGCTTGGGTGTTGCGCGAAATGGCGTAATTTGGCCACTTGTCATTGGGATGCGCAAGGCAAAGGAACTTTCTTACACGGGAGAGAATATTCTTGCGACAGAAGCCGAAGAAATTGGAATGATCAACTACGCGTGGCCCAAAGAGGAACTCGAAGAGCGAACAATCGCGTTTGCCGATCGCCTGGCCAACATGACGGCAGACCACTTGGCTATCTTGAAATTAAACATGAACAGGTTCTACGAAAACATGGGCATCTATTCATCCGTTCGAAGCAGCACTGAGCACGATGCCATGGCTCAATTTACTGGCTATGCGTACGAATGGCGAGACCAGATGATGCAAAACGGATTCAAGGCTGCGCTCGAGTGGCGCGATGGACCCTACCGAGATACTGACACGTACAAGAGAAAGTAAATGGGACGCGATCGTGCTAAAGCACCTGCACAAAATCAGCACACATGACTGAAACTAAAGAACCTGCGTTGATCAGACCTTTTGAATTGCGCCCAGGGCAGCGTGATTGGCGCGGACATTGGAGTGCGGATGACGTCTGGAGCATCTTGTCTGCTGCACGCGACGGAGATGCCCAACGAATTCGTGATCTTCTCGTTAAAGACTCGACTCTCGTCGATGCGGACTATTGGTATACACCACCGTTGCACCTAGCAGTTCGAGAGGGAAACTTGGATGTTGTCAAGGTTCTAATCGAAGCGGGCGCGGATACGACCCATCGATCTCTGGACGGCAGCGAGACCCTTGCCGATTTTGCACGCGATCGATCGCATTCTTCAGTTGCCAACTATCTCGAGCAACTGAACCCCCGGATGTTTGCAAGCGATAGGCCAATTCACGACGCCATTAAGTCAAGAAACCTAGAAACGGCAAGAGAGCTACTCAAAGAGTCTGCCCAATTGGCAGACGCACCAGGTTCTTTGGGACGAACACCTTTGCACTACGCAGTGGAAACAGAAGATGCCAAACTGGTACGGCTGCTACTCGATCACGGAGCGACAGTAGATACTCAGGGGTTTAGTAGCGACGATCGACTAGGAGGGCATGGATTTCGCCCAGTCGCACTGGCTCTATGGCATCACCCCTACTGGCGCCAACGCAACTGCTACGAGATAGCACGATTACTGATCGACAATGGCGCGCACTACTCCTTGCCGATTGCAGCAGCCTTTGGAGACGAGGATCGTGTGCAGGAACTCTTGGTGGGTGAAAGCGTCGACCCCAATTACGAGGAACCAGGCGGAAAGAGAGCAATCTCTGCCGCTGCTGAGAGAAATCACTTGCATGTGGTTCGCACGCTTCTCGACCACGGCGCACAACCCAACCTTCCCGAAGGTCCAAATTGTCCAAGAGGCTATGCATTATGGAGTGCTGCTCGATTTGGCTATATGGAAATGGCGAAGTTGCTGCTTGAGCACGGTGCGGATCCCAATGCACCTGTAGAGTCGTCGGGGTCTCCCACCGAGTCAGCCAAAGATACTCCAATGCGCAATCTACTCTATCGCTATGGAGGCCGTGTAGGTCTAGCTGCTCACTACCACCAGCAGAACCTAGATGTGATCGCGGCATTGTTGGACCGGTGTCCAGAGAAATTTTCGGAAACTGACATAGTGGACGGCTTCACCGCTGCAGTAAGCAACGACGATGAGGATCTCGTTCGATTGCTGCTCTCTCGTGAAATGCGTTTGCCGACGCACGTAACGGGATGCCAGACTTATTTGTGGCGTTCGCTACGACTGGCCGAGCTGCTACTTCAAAACGGTATGGATCCTAACCTTCCGAATTGGCAACTCATGCGACCACTCCACCACATGGCGGCTACAGGCAACACTGACGCCGCGAAGCTGTTTCTCGAATTTGGTGCAGACCCTACTCTTGTAGACGAGGAGTATCGATCAACGCCGCTTGGTTGGGCTGCACGAAAAGGACAGTTTGAATTTGCAAAGTTCTTGCTCGATCACGATCCTTCTCTTAGAGACCAGCATCCACCTCACGAACCTAGTTGGGCAGCACCAATAGCCTGGGCAAGTCGGCGAGGCCACCGAGAAATTGTGGATCTATTGAATGGAGCTTAGTCTCGACCGGCACTAGTGAGACTAGGTCCCCCAATCAGTGTGCCACCTAAACTTCGATCATGTCGAAGTCACTCTTAGGTGTTGCACATTCGGGGCACACCCAATCATCCGGTACGTCGGCCCAGCGAGTGCCGGGGGCAATTCCCTCTTCTGGCAACCCCTCTTCCTCGTCGTAAATGAATCCGCATGTCATGCACTGATATCTATTCATCGATGTCCTCCTCATGCACATTCGCTCGTCGGTCGTGCCGATCGGCAGAATGGCCAAATTCCCTTTGACGCTTGCGGTCCAGAATATTCGCGAGCGTAGTGATTTCTACCAATACAGTGACGAGCAACAAGCTCGGCGATGTGGCTATCGCTCATATGCGTGTCAATTACTGGGATTCTCCACTGCGTTTCATGAACTGCGGGTCTATTATCTCCATCCCGTGAATTTGCTCCAATGAATCTTGACGTTTCATGGCCGAAAGAAATCAATAGTCGCCTTGGCAAACTCTTGGGTCTGCTCAGTTCCTTAACGCTGCAGAAGAAGTATTGTGTGCGCGAATATACTCTTTCACCCTAATCTTCGTGCTGAGAAAGCACCCTAAACGCCGTGACCAACCGTATTCTTATAACAGGATTGAGCGGGCTTATCGGCCGTGCCCTCCTCCCAGAGCTTGCGTCCTACTCCTCAATTAGATCGCTGAATCGAAGATCCGTGGAGGGAGTCGAAACCTTTCAAGCGGATATAGCGGACTACGATGCCATCAGACCTGCATTCGATGACATCGATGTGGTTGTGCACTTAGCTGCCAAAGCTGGCGAGAGATATTCGTGGAGCGAACTTCTTGATACCAATATAGCGGGAACATTCAATGTCGTGAAGGCTGCCGTTGAGGCGGGTTGCAAACGCGTTGTGTATGCAAGCAGCGGGGCGACTGTTTCCGGGTATGAACAGATTGAACCGTACAAGTCCTTGGTCAGTGGCGACTACGCAAACGCGCCTTCAAGTTGGAATTTGATCGATCATAACTCGCCTACTCGGCCCTCTGGTGTATATGGTGGTACCAAGGTTTGGGGCGAAGCTCTGTGCAGGCACATTGCAGACACTACTGCTTTGTCGATGCTCTGTGTCCGGATTGGCTATGTGAATGACAAGAATCGACCTTCGCGTCCACGAGATTGGGCGATCTGGTGCAGCCAGCGAGACATTGTCAATGCATTGCTTTGTAGCATCGATGCCAATCCGAAGTTGTCTTTCGCTACGTTTTTTGTAACTTCTCGGAACAAATGGGGCTATCGCGATCTCTCGCACGCTCAAAACGTAATAGGTTTTGTTCCAACTGACGAGGCTGAGTCGTTTCGGTAGTTCGCCTCTTTCATGCTTATCTCCTGCCCAATCGACGGTGGCTCGCGCTCTAATTTTCGTCTCATCGCGATTTCGCTGCTCATAGCCTCTTCGTCGTTGTCCATCGCTGAAGACGCCACAATCGCAGTTGCAACGAATTTCTTGCCCACGGCCAAGAAGCTGGCCAAAGAGTTCGAGTTGGAAGAGGAATATGAACTCAAGCTTGTCGGAGGCTCAACTGGCCAGCTGTTCGCTCAAATATCCCAAGGAGCTCCCTTCCATGCCTTCATGTCCGCTGACCAGGAACGAGTCTCCAAGCTAGTAGAAAGTGAGCTCGCTCTAGCCGATACCCAATTCACATATGCGAGGGGCAGGCTCTGCTTCTTGGTCTCTCCTAATCGAGAGCATTCCGAGTCACCCAAGAAGATTCTTCATGAATTATTGTTCACGCAAATTGCGATTGCCAATCCACGAACGGCGCCCTACGGGGCGGCCGCAGTGGAAGTTCTTGCCGAATTGGGGCTCGAGGAGCAAGCGCTCTCTTCAAAATTGATTACCGCCCAAAATGTTGGGCAGGCTTACGCAATGGTTTCAACGGGAAACTCTGATTTTGGCATCGTTGCGCTTTCTTCGGTTCTGAACGACTCAGTGGACAACGACCAGTATTACTTGATTCCATACAAATTGCATGGGCCTATACGACAAGATGCTGTATTGCTCAAGCAGGGATCCAACAATCATTCCGCAAAGAGATTCCTAGAGTTTCTTTCAAGTCGGGAAGGCAAGGCAATCATTCGCGGCGAAGGGTATCGGTTCGATTGAACAGCGCAAACTTGGACGCCATTTGGCTTACTGTACAACTAGCCACAACTACTACGGTCCTGCTGCTTGTTATAGGAACACCTTTGGCATGGTGGATTGCACGAACACGAAACCCCCTACGTGCGGTGGTGGAAGCGATTACTGCTTTGCCTTTAGTGTTGCCCCCGACGGTATTGGGGTTTTACCTGCTCCTGGCATTCAATCCTCACGCTCCCCTTGGTTCCTTTTTTGTGCTAGTAACCGGAAAAAGCCTTGCCTTTTCCTTTAGAGGACTGGTAGCTGCGTCCATTGTCTATTCGTTGCCTTTCATGGTGCAACCTCTTCGAGTGGCCTTTGAGGAAGTAGATCCCAACTTGCTAGACGCGACAAGGGTGCTTGGAGCAAACGCTTGGATGCGCTTCTTCGCAGTAGTTGTACCAATTTCAGCTCGAGGGTTCATAACAGCCGCTGTTCTTACCTTTGCTCATACGGTCGGAGAGTTCGGCGTAGTACTCATGATCGGAGGAAACATACCGGGCGAGACTAGGGTATTGTCCATTGCGATGTATGAACATGTGGAAACGCTCTCCTATGGCGAGGCCCACCAACTGGCACTCTCACTACTCTTGTTCAGCTTTCTAGTTCTTGTAGGTGTCTACACGCTCAATCGCCGCAATCCGGTAAAGGTGGCTTGACGTGCTAAGGTTGGAGATTCAGACAACTGTTTCGGAGTTTCAACTCCGAGTTAACGCCGAAGTCTCGCTAAGTGATGCAACGGCGTTGATCGGGCCCAATGGCAGTGGAAAAACAACACTTCTACGCTCTGTGGTTGGGTTAGTGCCCACTAGGGGAAAGATATTCCTGGATGGCGAGTGTTGGTTCGACTCCGAAACTCAGACCAATCTTCCAGCTCACAGGAGACCTGTCGGATATGTATCCCAAAGTCCAATCCTCCTGCCGCATCTGTCTATTGAGAGCAACCTCAAGTTTGCTCAATCGCTTTCGAAAAGTAAACGAAACCAAGCATTCGCCATACCTCTGGATGAGGTGGTCTCTAGCCTCGACCTAAAAGAACTGCTGAACCGCAAGCCAGACACACTGTCGGGAGGAGAAACAAGCCGGGTAGCTCTTGCGCAGGCACTGATTAGCAGACCTAGCATACTGTTATTGGACGAACCTCTTGCGTCCATTGACTTTGACCGCAAAGCCGAGCTAATGCCTTATCTCAAGGCAATTCTTCAACGGTATGAAGTACCAATGTTGTTCGTTTCCCATAGTCTTTCCGAAGTTGCAGCTCTTTGTGAGCAGACACTGGTTTTGCGAGATGGCGTTGTTGAAGAGCAAGGTGAAACCAGCGAGGTCTTGCAACAACTGGATACCTTCGACATGGTCGACGATCAAGGTGTTGTGATTCATGCTACAGCCATCGGCTACGATGCGGAATTTCAACTGACTCGCTTAAGTTTTTGCCACCAGGAATTGATGGTGCCGTCCATACATGCAACTGAAGCAGATCAGGTGAAACGATTGAGAATCCGCTCTCGAGATGTGACGCTAGCCACAGTTAGACCCGACAAAATCAGCGTTCGAAACATTTTGAGAGGAAAGGTCTGCAACATCGAGCTAAAGCCAGCTAGTCCCTTCGTCCAAGTCGGTGTGAACTGTGGCGGAGAGATCATTCAAGCACAAGTGACCAGAGCCGCAGTCATGGAATTGGCGCTGGTGGAAGGTATGGACGTATACGCACTTGTTAAGAGTGTCACCATGGAACTTTGATCCGAAGCGTCAAATTCGCACCTGCGACCAATGCAACGCTACGACGAATACAGAGTTCTGGTCAATCGATCAAAGTAAAGACTAGGGTTCTGCGTATGTAGGCATGAATGACGCATTAGCTGGAAATGACACCAGCAATGCAGAGTCGCAACTGAAATTCCTTTCCT
>CAZNFX010000010.1:0-157705 GCA_964572845.1 uncultured Pseudomonadales bacterium
TGTGGATAGCGCTTTCTGCCCATGATTTTCCTCCTTGGGTCATTGTGCACTGTCCGCTAACTCATCGCAACTTCACGACAAGAGTCAGCGAATACGTGCGCATCACGCAAATGTACTGTCAATTGTCTTGATCGCAATAGGAGTGGAACCCTTCGACACGCAAGATCTTCGGTTTCTTCAGCAAGTGGGCAATCACGTCTTCGCACGTCAACAGGAGTCAATTACAATCGAAATAGTTCCATCCAATTGACGTCCTGATGAACAACAGCAACCTGATACGTCGACCCATGAGCCTTATAGTATGGATGGGTCTCCTTACCGTGATTGCAGCGTTAGCTGCGTGCACGAATCGCTCTAGTGACTCAGACGAACAGGGCACCCAGCAGCCAGAAGTAAATGCGAGCGTAAGCGATAGTTCCGAAGAGGTCACCTCGGCTCATTCAGTTACACCTTTCTTAACGTTTCAAGGCAAGAAGGCTCAGGAAGCCATCGACTTCTATGTTGGACTAATTCCAAACAGTCATGTAGAGGAAATCCAACATTACGGAGATTCGAATCCAGAGTTTGCAGACTTGATCATGTTTGCAACAGTGACGATTGGGGGTCAGAGAGTCCGGTTCAGTGATAGCCCCATCGAGCACGCTTTCGATTTCTCGCCTTCAATCTCGTTCCTTGTCGAATGCGAATCGGAGGAAGAAATCACCACGCTTGCTTCGGCTCTTGAAGTAGATGGAAATGTTCTCATGCCAATGGATTCGTATGGATTTAGTGAGAAATTCACGTGGGTCGAAGATCGCTTTGGGGTGTCATGGCAGCTGATCTATGGGGCCACCATGTAAACGCTATTCTTGCTGGCTTGTTGTGCGATCCAAGGTTTAGTAGAAGACTGTGTTTACGAATTCAAACCAACAATAATTTGGCAGTCTAATGAGAACAAGAAGCTTCCTCAACTTTGACGTCGCGCAGCCCTATCTATAACAAAGCCTGTATCCTCGGCCCTCAAATCGCCTGTTGACATCCCGCCGAAGACCGCAAACCCAGTTAGGCCGAGTTGGATATCAGCACCAACACTCGCGTCGCAAATGTCTACATGAGGAACGATTGTCACCTTACGATCATAGAATGTAATTTTATGTTGGAGCAAGCATGTATTGGCCCAAAGTTACACTTTCAACGCCGGAAAAAGTCACTGTTTCTGACGAACAGATCAAGTGTGCACTGCAATCATGGAAATTGGCCTCAATTACAAAAGCTACCGACAGGGTGAGCCTACTCTGGAAGTTTCTTATTGGTTTCTCTGTCATAACGATGACGGGCGTTGCATTCTTGTCGGACAAGACTGACCCTAGTTTGTTCAACGTACTGGGTTTGTTCAGCGCACTGGGGCTCGTGTTTTTGTGCATTTCAGTCGTGATTGGAATAGTCGGTAGTTGGCCTCTTTTACTGAATATTTCGTGCACTACAGACATTTTGGCCAAGTTCAATGACTCGATGAGCACACATCGGAAGATGACTCTACTTTGGTTTGCAACATGGCTGCTAGGTGTTGTCTTTGGGTTTTATGTTGGGTGAGAACCTAACTCAAAACCAAGCAGCAGTTGAGCCGAGTTAGTCTAATCTTTGACAATGAGACATGGCTAAGACAAGCATTGGACCGTATTCTGGCGCATAGTTCGCCTCCAAATGCTTTGGTCGCCAAGAGAAGCAGCCGCGGATCGAGGGGCATCGACATCGTCGTTATTTGGGATGAACCAACACGTAACGCAAAACAGGCTGAAGTAGTCTTGGAAGGGCGAGACATCATTGTGATCCAATCCAAACTGACATTTCGAATGTAAACAATACTCTCGAATTTGGACTACGTACTGAAGCAAATACAGCAGGGGGTCTTGATCGGATAGTGAGAACCGCTAGTGCCCCACTCGACATGTTGAGGAAGTTTCTCCGACTCGAGGCTATCGGCGGACTTTTGCTCTTTGTAGCCGCCATGGCGGGATTGGTTCTTGCCAATTCTCCATTCTCGAGCTACTACAGCGCTTTGTTGGATACGCCTATGGCTATTCAAATCGGCGCACTCTCGATCAACAAGCCGCTTATCCTGTGGATCAACGACGGGTTGATGGCAATCTTCTTCTTCTTGATTGGGTTGGAGGTCAAGCGAGAAATTCTTGAAGGCGAACTCTCCTCACCTGAGCTTGTAGTGCTACCTAGCCTGGCTGCCTTCGGCGCAATCATGGTTCCTGCTGCCATCTATAGCTGGCTAAACTGGAATGATCCGGTCGCTATGGCAGGTTGGGCCGCGCCTTGCGCAACTGACATCGCCTTCGCCTTAGGTGTTCTGAGTCTATTTGGCAAACGCATCCCTTCGTCCCTGAAGGTTTTTCTGCTGACGCTGGCAATCTTCGACGATCTTGCAGCAATCGCGATCATTGCAGTTTTCTATGTTGGAGACTTGTCGTTGCTGACACTAACCATCGCCGGAGGAATTCTTGGATGCGCAGTGGTCGCGAATTTTCTCGGCGTGAAGAAAATATCCGTGTATGTGCTGATTGGAATCGCTCTCTGGATCGCCGTTCTCAAGTCAGGAGTACACGCCACGCTTGCAGGAGTGCTCATTGCTGCATGCATTCCAATGAAAGATGCAGACCGGCCATCGCCGCTCAAACAAATGGAGAGCGATCTGCATTTTCCTGTCGCCTATGTAATCCTGCCGTTGTTCGCATTTGCCAATGCGGGTCTGTCGCTGTTCGACATCGGACTGCAGGATCTGACTCACCCCGTCACGCTCGGAATAATCCTCGGTTTGGTGTTGGGCAACCCGATAGGTATTCTGCTAATCACCGAGCTCGGCGTGATCTTACGAGTTACGAGATTGCCCGAAGGAGTGAATTGGTTGCACATGACGGGAGTCTCGTTCATCTGTGGGATTGGATTCACGATGAGCTTGTTCATCTCTGGGCTCGCATTTGAGCATGCTGGCGACGCCTACTACGGCTTGAGCAAGCTTGGAATTCTCATTGGATCTGCCATCGCCGGTCTTGTAGGAGTTTGCATTCTTTCGTTGGCAACGCGAAAAAGCGCTAGTCAAGCGGCGGAACGCCCTAGCAGGGAACAGTCAACAGCTGAAGGTTCCACCGTCGTTGGCGAGTCCTGAGAGCTCTTCTTTTAAATATTTCTGTACACAGGTGACTCTTCGCAATATGGGAACGGTGCTTGCACTTCGTGTGCTTTACAGGTTGGACTACTCCTGTGAGGCCGGACAAAGCCTCTCTGATTTAATGAATCCTAGTGCTAACGAACGATTGGCAGTTCTTTGATGCGTACAAGAGCGATCGTCTCAATCCTAGTGTGTTTCGTATGCCTGGGAGCGCTTTTGGTTGCGTTCATGTATCGCACAGACACTGGTCGAGCATACGAAACAAAGGGCCAGACCGAAGAGAGCGGTGAGAGTTTGAGTCGATCAGAAATGCCCTCAGAAACCGTGCAGCAACTAACGCCAAAAAAGGAGTCGGAAAATTCTCTAAGCAGCCCACTGTTCCTGGGTGACGAGTGCCCCGAACCGTTAAGCCGAGAGGTTTTGTTCGATGCGGAATGCTTGAGGGCGATCGACCGGCACTTCAGATCGAAACCCGCATACACAATTGAGTACTTCGGCATGTCACCAATGGAAAGCACGTTCACCTATGGGGAGATGTTTGATGGCCACGTGAGAGATCGCGAGCTCGTAGTCGCAGCGCTTCTGCGACCTGAATGCCGATTGCTGGAGGGACCAATCCGCCTAGACCTCAGAGAATCATGCAATGCTGAAGCGTTTGGTCGCTACGCTCTTCTAACGGAGCTCTGCCACACTGCTTCTAAAGGAGGAAGGTGGTTCGAACCGTGGTTGGAAAGTTCAAAATCCCCGTACCTGAACAAGATGGACGAAATAGGTGACTTCGAAAGCAATTCAGATAAATGGCAAGGAAGTGCAGACGCGTATCACACTCAGGTGAGTGAGCTGCGAAAAGAGGTGCTAAGGGACGTGTGGTTGGGCTCCGCATGTCCGTCGCACGACTCCACGAATTGGCTGATCGATTCTGAGGAGAATTCCTCTTACGAGGAACTTGAAACTTGGTGGAACCGGGAAGCCATCGAGGTGAGGGAAAATCAGCTAGCCAAATACAACCTACCACCGAGAGTTAGGGATCGCCTGGTATGGGCGCCCTATGAACGTCTGGCAGAAATATCCGCAAGATTAGGCGACGCAAGGTTGATTTTTGACGACTCGCTCATTTCACTGTTGTCTGGAACCAATGACTATCGAAATTCCAAGCGATCCTTGTTTTTATGGATGCAACAGCTGGATAGAGCCGTTAGTGTAAGAGACAGTTCGACAGTCGAGTCGATTTCCCTTGCTGCGAGGGGATTGGCAGGGTTGAGGGAGTCGGGGTTCGACCCCGATGTAGCAGAGGTCGCCAGATTCCTCTGTGAAACCGTCGACTCGGAAGAAAAAGTGGTCGAAATCAAGGACTGTGTCTCTGCGCTCCGCGACGCAGAGTCATTGCTCGATACAGCCGATTGGAAGGCACTTCGAATGCTCGACGAGATAGAGAGTGAAGCTTTGGATCAAGGTTTCTATCAATAACACTTGCAAACGTACTACTGGAATAGACAAGAACAACCAATTTCGCCACTTCCACAAAACGTTGGATTCACAACATAATTTTCGTCGTTCCTGGCGTGGTGCGAATTTCTTTCGAAATCTGAAGTCTGGTCGGTAGTGCTGAAGCGATTGGGCTGAATTGCTGCGTTGGATCGGTCGCTGGCCCGAAGATGAACAGTGAACCCTGACACAATGGGAGTGACAAACTTCGTGAATGTGATTGCCCTTGTAAGCTGAATTCCAGTCAATTCACGAAGAGTGGAACTGATCTAACAGCGATAGTTGGGGTCGTGCCATGTCGAACCCAAGATGTTCTACCTCCATCTTCCCCCAATGGTGCTGAAGATATTCAATTACCAAACGACGGTGGCAATGCACAGGTTCGTGTTCGCTGCAAAGCAAGCATGCCTGCTCAAAGAGATTCTGATCAAGCTCAGTTTCGATTTTCCTTTCTGACATCAGTTCAAGAAAGCTCTTTTCGTAGTCCTCCCACGAACCTTTGTGTTTCTTGAATGCATCGAGAATTTGCTGGGTGGGCGCTAATAGCGGCACATGGACATACTCCACATTGCACAGCCGCCGAAGAAAGTATGCAAGGTCGTCCCTCTTGGCAAATCCAGCCAGTTGCGATACGTTGTTCAGCCTTACGTCTACGACACGCTTTATGTTCGAATCCGCGATCATCTCGAAGAAGCTAGTCGCTGATTTCTTCGTGAATCCAATCGTATACACATTGTGTATTCTGGCTGGTTTGGATGGAACCGGTTTCCTAAAAGCAAACTTTTCCGCTTGAAGTTGATAAGCCTTTAACCAAGGATCCCTGCTAGGTTGCTCGAACAAGTCAGGTTCATCTAGACCCAGTTTCTTGCTCAGTGACTTCATGGATTCGTGGTGATGCTCCACGCACCCATCCGCGTGGATATGTAACACATCGATTCCCAGTTCGTCTAGGTGCTTTGCTATCAACAGTGCTCTATGACACGTAAGTGGCTCCCGTTCGCTGCACATTAGTGCCACCGACATTTGAGTAAGCCCAGATAGAAGGCGCTCTATTCCAGATTGAAACTGCTTCGTCCGTGACATCCGGTCGTACTGAACAATGCCATTTTTGTAACAATCTGGATCCTTCGATCTACCACCAAGCTCGTTCCCTAGAAAGACATAGCGCATGCCTGCCTGTTTCAAAGCAGCTTTAAGGTATTCTCGATTGAAATGCGGAAAACGATAACTGCGCGGAACCGACCTCACATCAGCAACGACTTCGATATTGTGTTGTTGCAGCAGGTCTATGAACTCCGTGATCGAGTGCGTGGAATGACCAATCGTATAGACACGATCTGCCGAACTCTTCTTGGACATCACTTGCATTCAATCACAGCGGCGACTAGTTTATAGCAGAATCCATGAAAATTCTCGGTCAGGCTAACCGTCAAGTAGCACGGACCCAATGGGATTTCTTTTCCAACGGCTAAAGACCCGTAGCGTTCTTCAATGACGGGATCTGTAACTCTAAGCTTGTATCGGTGCCTACCACGCCGAAAGAAAGCCTGGATGCTGATTCTTTCATGTGATTGGTAGGATGCACTACGGGTCACGCCTAAATCCACCGCGTCTACTTGTATTAAGTCCAACGAGTGATCTTTCAATTTCGCCTCACGGAACGCAACTCTATCGTTGAAACCACTTGCGGATTGCGCTCCAACATTCCACACCAGTCCTTTGTTCTTGGCATATTTCTCTAAGTCCGAAGCATTAAATCGACCAATCTTGCGCCAGGATCGGCCTGAGATCAATATCCAGTTCTCGGTTTGGTGGTTTTCCGGTTTTGGTTCTAGCACAGGAACAGCCATAACATCGAGCAACGCTGGAGTCGAGCCGTCGTCGTAGAGCATCTCTCCAATGGAGAGTTCTTGAGATTCGCGGTTACTGATCACGCGAATCCAATTTCCCAAACCATCTTCTGAGAACTCCATTCCAGCAACGCACCGACCTCCCGTCTTTCGGGAATTTGCGAGACAAACTACGGTCTTGGTTTTCATCACTTGGAACGTCTGGCAGTCCTTCCATATCCAAACGTAGTTTGGTGTGCAATAGAGGACATTATCTAATACTGTACATAATTATACATGGACGTTAGATGGAACTGAATTGTCCTTGGTTAGCGCCCCACATAAGACGTAGCGGTTTGATCGTCTTGTTAACTCACGGGCTGATCGTAGGTATGCGAATTGGACTGACTTGTTACCGAATTGGCGTAGGAAGGTCTTACCTACCTACACGGTCGTTAGTCTCGATACTGCAGAATGAATGCGTAACAATTGTGGAACAACCATTCATAGCGCCAACCTTGGTTTGACGTTTGAGCGATCTGGGGGTTGTTCAATGCAATGAATACCATGGAAGGTCTAAGGTCAGCAGATCTATGAGCAAGTCGCCAGCTACGAAACTGTCTACTTCCTACGCGACTGTGATGCTCTCAAGAATGTTGGTACTAATGATTGTCTGAACTCCAATTCAGGATACGCCAGACTGACGGTAACTCGACACGAATATCGCTTCTCGAGCAAGACTCGATACTTCGTGTGACATGCCGCCATTACTCTCCCATCCACGACGCCGAAGTTATCCAATTTCTCCCATCATGGATTTAGGGTATCTCGTCCAAACTAAGGGAGCTTGCTAGACCGCAAACTTCCTGGTAATGCAAATCTATTTTCGCTATACACTTATATTGACAGACGCGAATTGGAACGCAAATGAGACGTATATTCGAGTTGCCCTGCTACGTATGCATGTTTGCATTCGTTGCTTCTTGTGGAACAGCTCCACAGAACACCTTCACCATCACCGGCGAATACATTGTCGTTTCGCCAAGCCCAGCCTTCACTGCCGCCAGGCAGGAGGCTGTTAGCGCTGCTGCAGATTCAGCGGAGGACGAAAGTGATGCCCTCGCCAACGCTCGAGTCGTGGTCACACACGAAACTACGAACCCGCAAGGAGAGGTTGAACGCATTGAACTCGCTGCGGGAAACTTTGCAGACGGCAAGATCACATTGACTGGCGAGATCGATGCTCCAACGCTGATGGAGATTTCTGTAGAAGTTGATGGATTCCCACCGTTTCCGATTAAGTCTGTTGTAGCACCGAATGGCAATCTGGAGTTCGTGCTTGTGAGCCAGAACGCTCAGGTGGGTGTTGGCAGGCTGATGACGGTAGGCTCATCCAATCATGTATTGGATCCTAGCAGGAAATTCACGATTTCAGGAGACTTCAGCGACCTCGAACAGGATTTGGCCTATCCCACTGCAAGTGTGGTGAGTATCGGCCAATACAGAGACGGCGAAATGGCAGTCGAAAATTTTGGGACGGTGTTGCCGCAGGATGGCAAGTTCGTCTTCGAAGCTGAGATTTCCGAACCGACCGTCGTCCGAGTCATTATGCAGGCGAGTTCCGGCTACTATGCAATGACGAACGTGATCGTTGAGCCAGATGCTGAAATCACGATCCGTCCCTACGGTGGGTCCGCGAACTTACTGAGGGCAAGCGGCACGGGAACGCACCATGAAGTAATTGGGAGTTGGGAGTCGAGTAGTGCCTATCAGGAGGTCGTAGATGCGTTTGTCGAGAAGTTCGCAGAATACCAATCGCAGCAAGAGCTTTCTGCAGCTGAAGCTGCCAGGCTAGCGGCCGCTGGTTCTGACTCTGACGCTGGTGGGGAGAATCTGCCTGAAGTCGAGCGCAAACCCGTTGAATACTCTCTTGCTGAGGGATGCGAACACCTGAAACCTGAGAATGTGATCCAGCCATTGATGGTGGTGAATGTCGAGTATCCTTCGTATTGGGAGTCATACCAAGCGCAAAGCGAAATGCATATTTCGTCCTTGGAAGATATCGCATTGAATGGAACAGATCCAATGCACCGACTGCTTGCGCTGGAACTAGGCGCATTTGGGTTTTCTCGCCCGGACCAGCGTGTCGCCCTCGAAATTTTCGATGAAATTTCCTCGGAACTCAACGAGGATGTCGTCGCTCGACGAATAACCAATCAAAGTATGCAACGCAAATCCGGAATCGAGACTGCGGAGAACAACAAGACTCTGCAGGTGGGACAGAAAGCGCCCGAATTCACGCTGCCGGACCTGGGCGGAGACGATGTCGCGTTGAATAGCGTCTTGGACAAGAACGATATCGTGTTTGTCGATTTTTGGGCTTCCTGGTGCGGTCCGTGTATAGCCGCTTTCCCAGAATTGAAGGAACTGTATTCGAAATATCGCGAGGATGGTTTCGAGATACTTGCCGTGTCTATTGACAGCACGTTCGAGGATTGGGAGCAGGCAACCGACCAGCACGAAGTCCCATGGGTAAATCTTGGACAAATCGGCGAGGACTCCGATGCTGTGGGATCGGTAAGCCAAACATATGGTGCACAAACTATTCCCAAGGGCTACGTATTGGACAAGGAAGGATGCATCATTGGAAAGGATGTATTTCCCGATAGGCTAGGGGAATTTCTTGCAGCACAATACGAGTAGTCCGAGGACTATTAGTCAGCTGTCCCTTCCAAGGTTGGCTATGCTGACGAACTGTCTCAGAAAGTGCCGCGAACTCCATACACCAAATCGCTCTGTGCAAGCTCAATACTAGTCGCACACAACCTGATCCCGGTTAGCGGCTAGTTGGTGTTGGATCCGAGGCTTCTACAAGTCTGCGTGAATTGGGCAGAAGAACTGCGCTAACAAACGCCTTTTCGTGCGTAATTGGACTCACAGTATTGCTTGAGTCCAAAGCCTACGTCATCAAAACCCTTGACCATGAATCGTCGAAAGAGAGCTGCAATACAAGGCGAAAGCAGCCCTGTAAGTATGTCTTCGTTGGAGTAAGTGCACGAGGCTTTATCCAGACGTTCCAAGCGCTGGAAGCGAACTGCGTGGAGCAAAGACTTGGATCCAAACGACTTGTCCCAAGTAAGCATGTAGGGCGGATCGACCACACGTACTGTTTCGACAATCTTGACAAAGATCGGCCCCATCCGAACCCGCAGTTCCGCCGGAGTCCCTACACTGAAATCGCAAGCAATTGCTGGAGTAAAAGGATTCCACTCTCTGTAGGTTGAGGTGTCGGTGAGAACGCTCCAGACGTACTCGATTGGCGCGTCAATTTTGAACTTGCCCGCAACGACCCTGTGTTCAGACATTTGACTTGCTTAACTTCGATCTTTCAGAGCCAAGCCACTTGGAACCTGCTGTCATAATCTTGCAGAAAATTCCACGCCCAGTGTCGCAGATGGTAGTTGACTGCGTTCACATTGGTCATGGTAGGTTCCATTTGCAGAAAATGCAGGAGAGTACTGACATAACCCCGCAAAGGACACTAGGTGCTCGTTGAATGTTTGGAACCCATCAATAGGGTGGAGGTCGCTTAAGCGACTGCGATTGCGAACACTAGGATCGCCAACACGAAAAAACCTACAAATCCGCCTATGAAAGAGAGTATTCCCACTTTGAGAATCTGCCCTAGAGGGAATGACGGTTTAGGTCTAGTGTCGTTTTGGAGTTTTGGCACGTCAACTATTGTCGCACAGACCGGGGAGGCGTAGCCCTAATTTGTAAATCCGACTCTAGGAAGTTGTAAAGCCAGCTAATTGGTTCTTTATGCGTCCAATCTGGTCTTGGGTCGTCTCCACATTGCCAGAATCCTTGCTGTCTAGTAACCGATCGAACTGCACGACACACTCGTGACATGGACGTGTCGTCCAGAGAGAATTACCTGATCACGCGCATGAGGAGGAACTGTGGTTTTCTTCAAAATTCTGAACAAATTCATGGCGTTCCTCGTTCCTCACAGCATCCTGTGGTAGCATGAACGTCGTACATCCACATTGAATGTTTCTGTAGTGAATTTCTTCAGATTCCGCAATTCAAGCAGACAATCTAAGGCGAAATCCAGGCGACCGAACTGGCATGCTGCATTGGACATGGGCATGGTTTGCTTCTTTGCATTTTTCTCAGGGCACATGTATGCAACTACCTACAGTCTCGCAGGACGGATATTCCTCGTGGTCGGCACGAGCTTGTTCGTTGGTTGTGCAATTTGGAACATTGTCTCACCTAGGAACCAAGGCGAAGACTCAAATCGAGCACATCCCGATCACGAAGACGACGAACGTGCATTGGCTAGACGTCGATTTCTTGATGAACAGGCCAAAATTCGCAACCCCTATCCTCTCCGGCTGTTTCCTCCTCCTTCCTGGTAATTCCGCGAATCCCATTCAAATAAGGAATTGACCAATGCGGGTGACTTCCTGCACATCTTAAAGCTCTTACTGAGGCATAGAATGAATTGCCTTAACGCAGGTTACGGCACTGCCTGCTGTCAACACAATGCAATTAACGATTGGTGTAGCTATAGTTCTAGGTCTTCATCTAGTCCATGTCAACTTTCCTCTCATAGCCCTGGTTGCTAGTGCTTGGCTCCAGGACGCCTGATCTTGAGAAGTGGTCATGTACGTATACTGGAAGCCAGTTTGCAATCCTCTGCGTTGAACCCCAAAGTTTAGTATTTGTGGCTAAAGCGATGTGCCAAAATCGGTGCGAACTCCCGATCTACGCTGCGTCTCCCCTCTGAATTGGAATATGCTCCGACTCATTCAATTGAATCACCATGAATCGAAACAAGCTGAAAGAAGCCGTGCAGAATTACCAGCAGCTGCGCGAAATTCGAGAGCTCTCCCGCGACGATGACGTCCGAGTCCGAGAGCAGCCACGGCTTGTTAGCAGCTACTACGATGCAGTCACGTCGTTCTATGAGTTTGGATGGGGACCAACATTTCACTTTGCCCCGCGCCGGCGAGGCGAAAGCTTGCCGGAATCCCTACGACGACACAACGAAGGGATAGGCAAACTCCTTCGACTTGGACCTGAGATGGTGGTAGCCGATATCGGGTGCGGAGTCGGTGGCCCGCTGGTTGACATTGCCACGGCGACTGAAGCCAGAATAGTTGGTATCAACATTAATCTGCACCAGCTTCAACGAGGCAGTGACTTGGTGCGGCAAGCGGGGTTGAGCGATTCGTGCTCGTTCTTGTACGCAGACTTTGTGGACGTACCCTACGAGGAAGGCTCGTTCGACGCCTTGTATTCGATCGAAGCAATCTGCCATGCTCCGGATAGAAGGCGGGTGTTTCGGGAACTGTTTCGATTGCTGAAGCCCGCCGCCGAAGCCGTAATCATCGACTGGACTCTGACAGACAAGTACGACGGCACCAACCCACAGCACAACGAGATTAGAGCGCGAATCGAGCGCAACAATGCAACGCCGGATCTGTCGACTACTGGAGAGTATGTCGAAGGATTGCGAGAAAACGGCTTCGAAGTGATTGACGCCCACGACCAGCAAGCTGTCGAGGGCGATCCGTTGACTCCTTGGTACATGGCATTGCAAGGACGAGAGTTCACGCTGGCTTCGTTTGCACGTACTCCCTTCGGCCGGGGATTCATCGCAAAGTTCACACGGCTCTTGGAAGTGTTGAGACTAGCTCCCGCAGGCACTTCGGAGGCCTTTAGAGTTCTCAACGGCGCGGCAGATGCACTTGTCGACGCAGGCAAACTTGGCATCTTTACACCCAGCTTTCTGGTTCATGCTCGCAAGCCGGCCTAAGTAAACCTACTCAATCCAGACCATTCGTTGGCTAGGAGGAACAGCCAAGTTCTGGTCGCCTAGAGCATCGAGATGCATGCAGTTGACGAGTGGTTGCCTACTTCGCTCAACAGACTTCATCGACGGTGAACTTCCAAAGACGTACTAGTAGGTTTCACTCCTGAATCGAGGCAATTCGTCAACCTGTGCATGTCGCACTTTCTGTAGTACCATTTCTAATGCCAAATGAGCTTGTTAGGAGTGGTTGCCCGTGGAAGCTCTCTTTTTCTTATCTACTAATGACCCTGCAGTATGATCGACGACGTCAAAATTCAAGATCGAAGCTCAGGGTCGAAGCGGTCCGAGAGGACCCAGGCGATTGAATATCAGAAGTACGCACTTAGCCGAGTGTCGCGGACCTTTGCCTTGACGATTCCTCAGTTGCCTCCAGACGTGCGCTTCGTCGTCGGAAACGCATACCTCCTGTGCCGAATCGCGGACACAATCGAAGATTCGCCTGAACTTGACGTTCCCAGCAAGCGGCAGTTTCTGAGCCGATTTGCCGATGTTGTGCGTCTCGCAGAGTCGGCGGAAGCTTTCGCTGCCGACCTTGCACCATTGCTGTCGGAGGGAACGAAGAAGAACGATAAGGATCTGGTGACAAACACTGGCTTGGTGGTCCACTTGCATAAAGAAATGCCAAGCGATCAAAGCCAGCCGATCGAGCAATGCGTAGAAACCATGTGCCAAGGAATGAGTGAGTTCGTCGAAACGGGTTCCGATGGCCTGCCAGACTTGGCTCAGGTAGAGCGTTACTGCTATTTCGTAGCGGGAGTCGTGGGTGAGATGATCACAGAGATTCTCTGCGACTACTCCCCGGACATTGCCTCGCGTCGGGACGAGTTGTTCTCCTTGTCGTCCCAATTCGGTTGTGGATTGCAGCTCATAAACATCATAAAGGACCATAAGGAAGACCAACGCCGTGGGGTGTGCTGGCTGCCCCGCCGTGTCTTCGGCGGACAGGCCTTCTCGGGTTCCTCTTCAAACCATGAACCCAACCCTGCGGATCCAAGGATCCTCCAGCTGCTGAGCGTTGCGCGGAATCGTCTTGAAAAGAGCTTGCGCTACATCAAGCTCATTCCAACTCGCGAAATCGGCATCCGCCGCTTTCTAGGTTGGACCCTTGCATTCGCATGCCTGACGCTCCGGCGAATTCATGCCAGACCCAATTTTCGCAGAGGAGACGAGGTCAAAATTTCGCGACGTCAAGTGTATGGGTCGGTTGCCGCCGTGAACTTCGCCCTACGTTCAAATAAAGCGCTGCAATGGATGTTCAACGTTGCGGTGCCACGCCTGTCTCACTTGGAAGCGATTATCCGCAACAAGCGTAGATGACGCAATCGCCAGGGAAGGATGGTCCCGTATGGGACGATAGCACCCTGGACAGCGCTAGCAGCAATCCGAAAATCCGAGTGCTGTCGTTCACAGCACTCGTCGTCGTCGTTTTGATTGTCGCTGGTCTGGGAACTCGTTACTACCTGCAGCAAAACCTTAGCCTCATCCATGCGGCTCTAAGTGTGTTCTTGTCGATCAACGTGCTGATTTGCTATTGGGAAGCGTGCTTGTTCCTTCAAAGGACTCGAATTGAGAAGAGAACTGTGTATTGGCGCAATAGGAAAATCGAGACGGGTCGGGTGCCGCATGTCGAATTCTTCAGTGCCAAATTTCCCTGGGCGCGAATCTTGTCTACATCACTATGGGCGGATGTCTGGGCGACCTATTCGCAGTATGATCCCTCGTTCGCCGACCGTCGAACGTTCGGTTTCAACGTGGACATTTCCAATGGTTTCTTCACGTTGCTCCCAACTCTTTTTCTCTACGCGGCGATCACAGTCTATTTCCTCCCCGCATATGTAACGGGAATAGTCGGACTTATCCTCTCGTGGCAGTGGACCTATATGACGAGCGTTTATTGGGTCAGCTTTTTCGTCGCGAAACGCCACAAGAATCTACCCAAACCCGACCTGTACCTTTACGTCCTGGCAACCAATTCGCCCTGGGTTCTCTTTCCTCTATTGGGTCTCTTTGTTTCCATCCGACTCATAGTGGATGGAAATTACAGTGTGCTGGCCTAGGTGGCTACGGTAGCTGCTCTTAGAACACAATCTCTAACGCGAACGAACCGGCTTTGGCCGTCATGCAGCTCTAGAGGGAACTCCGCGACGTGAGGTGCGGCGCTTTTCGAACAGGCTGAGAGCATGCAACGGGAAATACTGCCGATAGAGCTCGTAGTCCAACAATGCCGTGCGAAAAAACACGCCCACCATGTCCTGTCGCTCCCAAGTTCCGTCGACTGACTGGCTGTCAACTAGGAACTTTATGCCACGAGAAATTGCTTGCCAGTTGGATTCGCCTGCCTCTAGGAGCGCGATAAGCGCCCAAGCCGTCTGGATGACTTGACTTTCATGGTGGGGTACGTAGTGCCCTTTCAAACAACCGGTGAAGTGCTCGCCCCATCCGCCATCGGCATGCTGATGGTCGAGCAGCCATCTGCATGCTAGACGCAGTGCCGCGTCGCTTTGGTTGCATCCCGCGGCTCGTAGTCCCCGTATTCCGAAGAGAGTACCGTAGACAAACTGCACACCCCACACACCGCGCCACGACCCGTCACTCTTCTGTGTCCGTCGTAGCCAGGCTTCACCTCGAGAAAGTGCCTTCGTTACCTGCTCCTCTGCGGTGTTGGGGAATTGCTCTCGGCCTGCCGCTAGTGCGGCTATGCAGGACGCCGTACATTCCACGTAGGACTTTTCGGTCATCGACTCGCCGAACATTTCTGCTGGATTGAGCCATTCGAGACCGAATTTTGAGCGTCGCGCCTCATAGCTCCCGAATCCCCCATCGTGGTTTTGGCTTCGCAACATGAAGCCTGTCGCGTCACGGAGAGCTTCACGACCTACATCTTCTGGCCGGTTCGCAAGCAACCCAAGCAACGCTTCAGCCGTGCAGTCGGAGACAGGCCAGCCGTGCCAGATCCCAGCAAAGCACCAGCCGCCCTTCGGGTCGTTCCGATAGGCGGATTCGTAGCCCTCGAAACTCTTGCGGATTTGCTGGCTAGCGAGGAATTCGGCACCACGATCAATTGCGTTCCTGACCTCATTGTCTACAGGCACCTCGGCGAGGGCTTGCAAGGCAAATCCTGTGTCCCAAGAAGCGCTTCTCGCTCCAGTTATCCGAGTTCCGTCCGCTTCGTCTTCCCAGATCCAGCCCTCAATCCGGGCCAGTGCCTTGCGACAGTTTTCGTCGTCTGGATCTTGCAGCCACAGGGCGAGCATGTTGAGAAAGCCGCTGACCGGAGAAATGCTCGTGTGGTCCGAACTCTCCAGTTCCCACCGAATTCGTTGGACTAGAGCTTGCACGCACTTTTGTCGAAGTCGTTTTCCGTGGATCTTCTCAACCACTCGTGCAATGGCAAATCCAATTCTGAGCCGGACCGTAGGAGGCGTAAAGACATCCTCCTCTCGTAGCCGGGAGCGTCCAGAGGCAAAGTCGACCCTTTTGAAATCTTCTTCGTAGAGTTCGCTTCGCAACGACTCAATCAGTGGCGCTAGCGGCGTTTGAAACCGAGTCGAGTAGATGGCGGCCATCGCCATATAGATGAGGCGAGTGTGGCAGTACCACTTTGACGGATGCAACGGAATCCAGCTGGGAAGGATCCACAGCTCCGGCAATATAGGATTCAGGCCCTTCCAGTCGTAAAGATTCAAGAGAGCCAGCCAGAATTTGCCCCAGCTCGGAATGCCCAATACGCCCTCTGTGCGAAGGAAACTCCCCGCCTTGGAAATCAATGGGTCGTCCTTGTCTACTCCAAGCACACGTACAGCAACATACACAAGCGTCGTGACGAACAAGTACGGGTGGGAGTGTTCGTGGAGCCCCCACAAGCCTTCCGACAGTCGCGTGCGCTCGAATTGCCGAAGCACCAGCCGTCTCCTTCGGGACTCGAGCTGCTCACCCATTAAATAGCTAAGGAGCACGTACTGCGCTGTGAGCATCGGACACCAGACCATCTCGCCTTCCCAGCTTCCATCTTCACGCTGAAGCCTCAGAAGTCCCGCTGTAGCCCGTCGCAATGCCTCCGCACTAGCGTCCGGAGTTGGATCGACTGATGAATTCGCCGGCCGGGATTCGCGTCCGCGCGTCTGGACAGTCGTCAACAATGAACGCGACCATCTGCTCCAAAGATTCTTGCTGTTCTCTAGGGAGGTATTTGCACTCCGGCTCAACGACCGAAAGCTGCGAAGGAAGTGACCTACTCGTGACAGCAGCGACTTTGATACCTCTCGAGCCCGTTGCCACCCTAGAGAATCCAACGACTTTGGAAAAGTGCTTGTGATCGCCTGAGCCATGATTGCAAGAAAGGTCATTCCCAACCGCGTAACCGAGACGTCCTCGCAAGCGAGAAGCTTCATGGTTCGCTTGCGAACTTTGGGGCTGGACCGCCATCGACGATACGTTGCCTGTCTGACGGCAATGGATTCAGCTCTATAGTCGGCAAAAACTTCGTAGAGACCGAGCGCGAGTCGTTCAGGAGTTCGTACAGCTTCCAGCCGCTTCGCTGCAAACGTGCGGAAGTTCGAATCGTCCGCAAGAGTCAGTGCGTCGCTGAAACCGAGTGTAATACCGACTGCGGTCAGCGGATGGTAGTGTCCAGCAGCATCGCCGATAAGTACCCGATGGGAGTTCCCGTAGGTAGCTCGCGGCAGCAATTCATTACCAGCTGCTTGAAACTCCCCGGCTCGAAGTGTCGCTACAAAAGCTTCGCGAACCGGGTCTGGCAACAGGTAAGCATAGGATTCCGTCAACATTGCCACGCGATCCCGCGGAGTCCAATGATCCAGTGGAACGTCAACGACGATGCGGACGGTGTTCGCACCGAGACGAAACAGGAGAATCGGCCCTGGACCGCCGATGAACACGTGTCCATATCCCTCGTAGGGAAGGTTGACTCCTTCCACAACAGCCCCGATCATTCGCGAGCACGTCATGCGTTCAGATGGCAATCCCAGTGATTTGCGAACCACGGATGCACGACCATCCGCGCCTACGACACGGTCAGTCGCAAGAGAATTCTGCGTTCCTTCATGAGTGAACGTGACTTGCCCGTTCTCGATGGTGCGTACTCGTGCGCCTTCGTAATAGTGCACTCCTGCGTCGTCTTTCAGAGCATGGTGAAGGGTGGAGACAAGAGCCGAATGTTCGCAAGTCATGCCAAGGGACTCACCCGGATAGGGGAGGACGATCGGATCGGAGCGATCTTCCGGAAATACCACGAAACCCTTGCCTGAGCTGGTCTCCGCGCAAGCTTCCAAAGAAACTCCATTCTCCTGCAACATGCGGACAGCGGGCGGATGAAGCCATTCGCCTGCCAATCGATTGGAAGCTTTCGGATTGGCCTCAAGCAAGGCGACCCGCGCACCCTTTCGCGCATGCGCGAGCGCGCATAGACTGCCGACCGGACCAGCACCAACGATGGCTACGTCGTAGCTGGAGGGAGCGGAGTCGATCAATGAAAGAAGCTTTGTTGCGAGCGACTACGGTAGTGCAATCGACAGGGCGTCGTGGGTCCGGTTACCCAACTCCCGTAGTTCGGAGATGGAAATGGGGCAGTGAGCGAAAAATCAAACCGGTCCAGCAATACGCTCCATAGCGCTTTGATCTGCAGGATGGCGAAATTCTTGCCCATGCACCGGTGCTTGCCGCCACCGAATCCGATCAGTGCCTGTGTGTCTTCGTTTGCGGGTGCGGCGAATCGGTCGGGGTTGAAGCGATCCGGATCAGCAAACAAGTGTTCAAGTCGATGCGAAACCGCAGGTGACACAACGGCCATCGTATTTGCCGGTACGACCAAATTGTGGTATTTCAAGGGCCTCATGACCTTGCGGACCAGAAGTATCAGTGGAGGGTGCAAGCGCTCGCCTTCACGCACAGCGTTTTCCAACGCTTGTTGACGCCGAAGCCCGGCAAGACTCATGGCACCTTCTTCTTTGTAGACTTCCTGCATTTCCTGCATGACCCTGTTCAGGTATGCGTTGTCTCTTACCAACTCCAAACCTGTCCATGTGGCCAATACAGCGCTCGTGTGCTGACCAGCAAACAACGCCGTCAGCAATATCCCTGTAATCTCGTCAACGGTGAGCTTCCGGCCATCCTTGTAGTGCGCCTTCATGAGCGTCTGCATGAAGCTATCTGAATCGGGGTCGGATTCCGTAGCCGGATGTTCCGACATGACGCGGGTGAAGATTTCTGTGATCTTCCTTCGTGCTCGATCGCGCCGCTGATGTGCGGGGATTGGAATGCGGGGAAAAAAGAACCCAATCGTGTTGATTCCGTTTTGAAGTTCGTGATAGGCATCGGCAAACTCTGAATCCACCTCTCGCCGAATCTCCTCACCCAAGAAGCAACGGCTCGCGATGTTCACCGTAAGCTCGTTCATCGCTACAGGCAGATCCAGCTCTCCTTCTGCGCCCATGCGATCCGCAAAGACGCTAGCTTCCTCGTACATGATCGCCACATAGCGTCGCATTGCAGATTCGCGAAGCGCGGGAAACAGAAATCCCAGTTGCTCGGTCATGATTTCGGGAGCGACATCGTAGGCCACACCGCGGCCAAATATGGGTACCGTAAATTGATAGACCGATTTGGGATCAAGCTGGTCGTCGGGTGCCTTGAAGTACGCTTCGTGAGCTTCCAATCCGCTGAAGAGGACAAAGTCGCACGGACCGATCCGGAAGCGAAATAAGTCGCCGTGTTCCCGACTCCCTCTCAGGAGCAAGGCGACTGGGTCCTTTTGAAACTCAGTCAGGTGACCAAGAAGCGGCCATCCCCCAGCGAGCTCAGGGACTTGGTCACTCCCATTCGGGAGAGTTGCGTTAACTTCTTGAATCTGGTCCGCCATCATTCCTCTCAATGGACAAAAGGGATCATCGAGAACCGGGCTCGCTCTGCGTAACGGTCCCAGAGCTCGCCGTACTTGGCGCGGCATCGTTTTTCATCGCGCCATGACCTGTGCACTAACAATCCCACCAGCCAGACCAATAGCAGATAGGGTACCCAGGACTCGAAACCGACGGTGAGCAAGAAAGCTAGATATACGCAAATCTCGCCCGAGTAGTTTAGGTGCCGTCCAATGCCCCAAAATCCAGAGACCAACAGTCGACCTTCCAAAGTCTCGGCCGGCCTTCCCCAAATCTTGGCACGCTCATCCTGCTTGAACCGATGTTTCTGCTCGTTGGCTCCTCGGAACAGCCAGAACCCGAACAGGTACAACACCACGAGCGCTATAGCGAATGGTGGCGAAAGATCAACCTCCGCGTGCACTAGCGACCATCCGGCAATGCAGTAGAAGAAGGGCACCAGCACCAGGTTTCCCCAAACCAGCATCCACCCGAAACGTTCACTAACAATGTCCCATGTGTGCACCATCCCGTACTCGAACTGAAAGTAGTTGAATACGTACGCGAAGGTGAAAACCTGATAGAGCATCATGGCAAGCGACAACTCGCCGCGTGTCTCGAACTGCACAACTGCGAACGAAATGTTGAAGAGTGCGAGCGCGATTAGAGACGGCCGATAGCTGAAGAACTTCAGGTCAACTCCCATCCAGACTGGATTCAAGTCCCTTCCCAGGAAATACCCACGCAGGAATCCCTCGGGCGCCTCAGTGGCGGAAGAGCCACGCCAATACAGCCAGCCTGCAAGCGAAAATGCCACAACGTTAGCCCAAATGAACAACGCGACAAAGTGGTTGTAGAGGAACGCAAGTGACAACCAACCCATGACTTGGCCAATACCGACTACTAGGACAGTAACCAGAAATAGAGCAAGTCCATTCAACTTGAAGACGCGCGACGCGCCTCCTGCATCGGCCAATTCGACTCTGGTACCAGGCAGTAGTTTGGATCCGACAAAGAGAGCAATGAGGAATCCAAGCAATGTAACCATCGATAGCAGGATTGAGCTGCTAGAAAGCACCACCGACGAGCCTCAGGATCTTGCGATCAGCGTAGCCTTCTCTTCACGCTCCAGGCACTCGCGCCACTTGCGCACAGTAAGCGTCTGGAAGGCATTGACTGCGGGATTCAATTCGACGGGCGGCGCGTCCCAATGTTGTTCGTAGGCCGTCTGCTCCGCTTCGACTGCAAATCGATCCTGATCGAGCAACGGGCTAATCAGAAAGTGATTGGAAACCTTCATGACTGCCTTCATTGCAAAACGCGGGATCCGTATGGGCAACAGTGGAATTTTCAACGATTTGAAGTAGAACAGGAAGAAACAGCGTGTCGTCCGTTCATCGATCGGGAGCACGAAGAGCCAGTGCTTTATGGCGTCATCGGTGTTGGACCATTGATAGGGGTACTCATAGCAGAGCTCAATGTGACTGGTGTCAATCTGGTCGTGCTCGACAAACTTGCCGGATATGCGTCCGCGTCCAACCTGTGAGTCGTAGGCAACATGGACACTGTCCTCGATCGTCTCCAGCCGCGTCAAGTTTGCGCCCTCAAACGGTTTATAGCGTCGATGCAGATGCGCATGCGTAAAGTCGCTCACGTTGTCAATCACCATCGAGTGGTGTGCCGCCCAGTTGAACACCAAAGGCACGCACGCCCAAGGTTTCGGACCTTCAAGTTCCGGTATATCTGGAATCTGTTGCCGCTCGGCCTGCTCAGGGTCGCCGGGAAACAGCCAGACCAATCCATACCGCTCCTTGACCGGATAGGTCTTCAATCTGAGTTTCGGAAAGCCTCGTCCGAAACGTTCATGCGGAATCTCTACGCACTGTCCACTCCCGTCGTATTGCCATCCGTGATAGGCGCACACTAGACGGCAATCCTCAACGCTGCCGAGCGTGAGTTTTATCTGCCTGTGTGCACAGCGGTTCTCAACCGCATGAAAAGATCCGCTTTGCGTCCGAAAAAGCGCGATCGAACGCTTCCAGAAAATTACCTCGACCACGGTTCCTGGCTTGATGCTGCGCACTTCTTCGACTGCGTACCAGTGATTGGGATCCAACCCTGTTGCTCGTGCCTGCTGACGCAGCCTCTTCGCGTCCTCGAATGCGGGTGGGTGTCCGTTCGTACTCATGACGGGATTGTGCTTCCATCCATTGCGTGTTCACTCTCAGAGGAGGGGAGCGGCTCAACCGGAGGTTTTGCCTCGGGATTCGTAATCGAGCCCCGTGCGTAGTGAAAAGCATAAGCCTCTTGCACCGCGGCGCGAATGCTGGTTGGCCGATAGCCAAGTTCAAGCTTCGCCTTCTCGATATTGGCGTGTCGTCGCTTCTTGAGTAGACGAATGGCTCCTGGTGTGAAGCGCTGCGGAAAGTTGGGATGAAATCTGCTCAAGTAGAAGCTTGCCACTTCGGAAATCAAGTACATGATAGGTGTTGGAATGCGCCGCTGCGGACGAGGTATTCCAGTCACCTCCTGATAAAGATCCAGAATGTCCGATATCGTCTTGTATTCACTGGCAAAAATGTACTTCTCTCCTGTGCGGCCGCGAGCCATGCACAACAAGTGGCCTTGCACGATATCTCGAGCCGCAACAAACGCAAATCCGCCATCTACATATGCTCGAACCTTGCCGCTCGTATACAAGCAAAGCGTCCGGCCCAATCTCGACGGCAGATAGTCCGCACCGCCTACTACGGCGCAGCATGTCGCGATAATGACATCCTGACCGAGCGCGACCGCCCTGAGGCATTCATGCTCCGCCAGAACCTTGCTGCGTTCGTAAGGCATGGTTCGCTCCATGGGGTAGAACTGCATGGATTCGTCGCTCGGGGCGGACGGATCGTCGAGATCGTAGCCGACTGCACTGAAGGATCCCGTAACCACGACTCTGCCCGCTTCGGTCTCTCGTGCTGCTTGCAGCACATTGCGCGTACCAAGCACGTTGCACTCGTAGACTTCGCGCTTGTGAACGCGATTGCCATCGATCGTCGAAATCTTCGCCGCGCAATGGTAGACGTTTCGACATCCCTCTAGTGCTTGGCGAATAGAGTCAAGGTCCCGAATGTCTCCATAGACCCGCTCCACATCAAGTCCGTTCAATGCCTCGTTGTTGCTTTCAGGCTGCAATAGCACCCGTACGGGACATCCATCGCGGACTAGCCGCCGTACGAGATTTGCGCCAACATGGCCCGATGAACCGGTTACAAGTACCGGTTCCGCCGAGGACCTCGCAGTGTTCGAAACCGCATCGGTCTGTTGATCCAATTCACTTGCCATCGGAGCCACTAGCTGTGGATGTTGAGAATTGATGGTGGAGCCGAGGATTCGAGTCTACTGGACATTACTCGAGCCTACTTCAAAGGCGAACGTCTCGTAACCCATCGCCTCGATGCCGGACACCACCGATTCTGTTCCCTCCGGACAAAGCGCGACAACTGATCCCCCACCGCCTCCTCCAGTCAGCTTCGCACCCACCGCACCTTGGCGACGTGCGACTTCCACAATTTCTTCGATTTCTCTCGTCGAGACTTGCAAGGCATTGAGAAAGCCTTGACAGAGATTCATCAGTTCGCCAAGATCATCGAGCGCGCCGTTGCGCGATGCTTCAGCAGCAGCAAGTGTCAGCTGGTCAATTTGATCAAAGATGCTCTCGTAGCGCTTCTTGTTGCACCGCCAGGAATGCGCTACCTGAGCCACGGTTCGAGCAGTCAGACTTTCCCTGCCAGTCATGGCGATCACCAAAGGCAAAGGTTTCAGTAAGGAGACCTCCTCGAAGGACGACTGCTCACCCTCGCGTGGTCCACGAAACAGAACGGGTTTACCGTAGGTGGCCACCGTGTTGTCTACGCCGGAAGGCGTACCGTGAGCGGCCCGTTCGCAATCGAACGCGAAGTCGTTGACGCGACGGTCATTCAAACCTAAGGAGAAGTGGGTGTCGAGAGCTCGAATCACACTCACCGCTAGAGCCGCCGAACCGCCCAAGCCCACAGCTCGAGGTACGTTGGGGAAAACTTCGATCGTCATAGATCGATCTGTCAGCTCTAGACGCTTGATCAGCAACGCCAGGATTCCTGCCGCTCCCGCTGGATGTTCATCCAGCGGAGGAATTCGCTGTTCAATTCCCCAGCGCGGAATCAGCAGCTGCACACCATCTTTGGAATCGACTACGCGAGATTCCACTGCAAGAGGAACTGGCGCGGCTAAAGCGGAGCGACCATAGACAACCGCATGCTCGCCCAGCAGGATCGCCTTTCCGCAAGCGGAACTCCTTGGTTCGCTATCTGAGGCTGGTACGTCGCTCGTTTCCTTCATCAGTCGGCGAACGATGTCCTGAGCATTCCAGACCTTGATTTCGCCACTCTCAATAAGTGCATCGACAACTTCGTCGAAAAGTGCCTTTGGTACGTTAGCGGCCGATGCAACGCTGCGCGCATGCAATGTCATATGATTCTGTTGGATTCCTGCAGTTGTCAGCGACCGCAGCGCAGCGTAGTTCTGCGCTAATCCGACGGCTCCCATAATTCCGGCTAGTTGTGATGCATCGGGATTTCCAAGCAGGCGAAGGTTGAGTCCTACCGACGGGTTTGTATTCAGCGTTCCGCCTATCGTGCCCACCTTCATCGGAATTTCAATTTCGCCTTTGAGATCCCCGTCGTCAGTTGTGTACCATCGAGTGAGTGCACGGTAGCGGCCAGTTCGGGCTGCATAGGCGTGTGCCGCGGCCTCGATTGCCCGAAAGTCGTTGCCCGTAGCAATGGCAACGGCGTCGACGCCATTCATGATGCCCTTGTTATGGGTCGTGGCCCTATAGGGGTCCACAAGGGCAAGGTCGTTGGCGAGCACTATCCCGTCACGAACCTCCTCGCCGGAGTAGCCCTTCATCGTTAGGTTTTGAGCGGGGATCGTGACCTGCGCCCTAACAAGTGCGCGGTCGGTTAGGTTCGAGAGTATGCGCAGGAAGACTCTTCCCCCAGCGATGCCCTCGACAAAGCTTGCGATGCCCTCGCACATGCTATTGACTATGTTGGCACCCATTGCATCTCTGGTATCGACGAGCAGGTGCACCATGAGCATGTCGCGTTCCGGAGCACCTTCAATACCGCCTTCTGGTGCGCGATGGTGGAACACCTCAATACCTTGTGCACCTCCTCCCCTAGCAACCATCTTTGGGTGCAAGCTATTCGCAAGGTTCAAGATGTCGCTTTCGTGATCGAGCAATTCCTGCCGCGCCTTTTCAACATCGGGTGGATTCACAATCTGCACTTGACCAATCAAGACAGGTGCTGAAACTTCAGTATGGAATCCGCCTGACAAGCGCGCAGTCCGGGCGGCACCCGACAATCCTGCAACGATGGATGGTTCCTCAACCGAGAGCGGAACGATCACTTCGCGTCCGTCAATCAGAAAATTGAGACCCAAGCCAAGCGGCAAGCCGAAGACACCGACCACGTTTTCAATCATCTTGTCGGCAACATGACACTTCAACGTGTGAGTGCCATGTTCGAGCGCCAAAAGGTCTTCTGGCGTCAAGTTAGTGTGCTCACGCAGAGCATCAACTCGAGCCTTGACACTTAGCTTGAAGAAATTAGGGATTCGTGAGCTTTGATTGAAAGCAGGATCAGCTGTCATGCTACAGTCCTCAGACGCAATCAGTCAGTACGCCATCAGGTTGCACATTTTACAAGGTTTATTGGAGGTGGCTCGAAGCTACAACTGCACCGTACTTAGTTTGATAAATTGCTGTTTTGCATTGCTATTCCACCTTAGTTGACTGGAATTCATGCAGAAAATCCCTGCGCATCCGTTCCCATTCAATCTTCAGCCACGGCGTGAAGGTCTTGGGCGCACAGTCCATTTCTCTGTCTAGGTCGTTGGGAGCTACCCACCGCCACTCTGAAATCTCGGATCCGTTGACCCGAGGCTCTTCTGAAGTGTGGGTCACATACACAGAACAGAGTTCGAATTCACTGCCAATATCGAAGAATGATGCTCTATAGCGAAACTTGAACAGAAACTGCGGTTTGACGGAAAGCCCCAACTCCTGCTTTGCCCGTCGCACCACGGCATCTTCGATCATTTCGCCTTCTCGCGGGTGCGAGCAGCAGCCATTGGACCAGTAGCTTGGCCAAAGCCGTTTTTCTGGATGTCTCCGTTGAATAAGTGTTTCGCCGACGGAGTTGAACACGAACAGCGAGAATGCACGATGCAATTTGCCTGCTCCGTCGTGGCAGGCTGACTTGTCTAGTGTCCCAATCTGTTTGTCGTCATCGTCAACGAGGATCAGGGGCTCGTCTTCGCTCGAGACGATTTCGAATCGTGTTGAATTGCTCACACAAAAAGTATAGTTCAGTGAAACTCGCGCGACGGGCGCCTAAGACACTGCATTAAGTGGGAGAAGCGAGAGATTCGATCCGTCATTGGTCTCTAATTGAATGGACAAGGTCCTCGCCGGTGTCTTGACTGCTGGCACAACGCCTCAACAAGGCAACCGGCAGACGCTCGAAGGACAGCCAAAGGTCTATCGCTAACCGGATGAAGCGAAAGAACTGGTACCTGTCTAATCCTACGAGCAGGGGTCCTTCACGAATAAGACGTTAGAAATCTTAAGATCGAAACTATGCTATCAAGACACTTTCTAACCTTAGGAGCGGATACTGCTGCTACCTAAAGTGATTGCATGGGGATATTTGCATTGCTTAGACCCATTGCTCTGCGAAATATTTGTCACCACACTCGAAATGGATGATACAAATCCTTATAATATACAATGTAAGTACCTAGTAAAAATATCATTGAAGACGCCGAAATCGCAACGTACTCAGGCAATTGCCCTCCTTGAATCAAAGGGAATGGCACGTCTCTACGAATTTAAGACTGCAGGGATCACCGCGGCTACGATCCGCCGCATGGCCCGTGATGGTGAAGTTCTTTGCCTTGCCCGCGGACTCTACCAGCTACCGGACGTTCCTTTAGAAGCAAATCACAGCCTAGCTGAAGCCGCAAAGCTTGTTCCAAATGGTGTAGTCTGCCTAGTCTCCGCGCTTGCCTACCACGAACTGACCGATCAGATTCCTCGGTCTACATGGTTGGCGATCGGTACGAAGGACTGGCAACCGAAGGACCCCAGATCAGTTATGCGATTCGTACGGTTTACAAAAGAACTACTCTCAGACAATGTCCAGACGGTGCATATTGAAAATGTTCCCGTGAAAATCTTCGGTGTCGCTAAGACAATTGCGGATTGTTTCCGACATCGCCGCTCCGTTGGTCAGCATGTAGCACTGCAGGGATTGGAGGAAGCACTCCGACAGAGAAAAGCTTCTCCCGCTGAAATCGCACACCACGCCAAACGAGGCGGCGTGGCAACTGTGATGCGTCCGTACCTGGAAGCACTTACCATCAGGGCCTAAAGTTGTCACGGACGTGATCTCGTCGAAAGGAAATCGTCTGCTACAGTTCAATAACGAGAATAATCTGAGTGTCTTTGCCTGTCGCCAACCACGACCAAGAACTGGTTACCAAAGAAGGACTCAAACGAGAAAGCTTGTAAATCGCTAGTACGACCCTAGCAAACCGATATTTGCTTGGCACAATCACAGCGTGTTAGGGATGGTAGTTCGTATTCCTATCGAGCTATGCGCAATACTCAGACTCGATTACTGAAAATTCGGTTCAGTTCAAGAATTCTTGACCCAGCAATTCAGAGTACTTCTCAGTGATCGAGTTTCCTGGTCGCAACTTCTGAATTTCCATGAGTCGGAGAAGTGGGATGGACACTTACACCCTCGCCCGAAGACGGTTTGCGCACTAGAAAGCAATATAGTGGCGTGAAGATTCCTGTTTTTCCTCCAGCGATGTAAGCTGCGGTAGTTGCGTTCATGAGCTGTATTAGCGATGCTGAGCCCTTCGGAAATAGCCGAACCATCTCAGCTAATCTCATTCCAGCGAAAATTGCGTAGCGCCCCACCGGAGTCCTGCGCAAGAAGTTGCCCAGCATGCCTTGTCGACCGACCAAGGGTCGCCACCACGGCGTAGTTGACTCACCGTGCTGGTCGTGGTCCATTCCCTCAATGACCTGAAATCCCGCAGATTCGAGTGCGTGATTCACTTCACCAAACGTCGCGATCTCGTGAAGCGCAATTCCCTTCTTGAGATCTTGTTTGATGGCTTGATGCTTGGCGTCGCTGGAATCGTAGACGTCCGTCATGCACATCTCCTGTCCCCAGAAAAGCGCGCCGGGTTTCAGAATTCGGAATATCTCTTTGAACGCCTTCTGCTTGTCCGGTGCGTGACAGGTGGATTCGAATGCATAGCCTCTGTCGAACGTCCCACTTGGAATGGAGCTCATGTCCATGAAGTTGCAGTTTTCGAAATCGATCATGTGGCCGAGTTCTTCTTCTTTAATCAGTCTCTTTGCACGTTCAATTTGTACGTGGCTGATGTTGATTCCAACTACGCGAACACCGCCCTCACGAACGACGCGACTCATGGGGCCACCTATTCCGCAGCCAACGTCCACGACCTTCATGTCCTTCTGCAACTCCAGCTTCGAGATCATCATGCGCTGGTGCCTTATCTTGGACTCTTCGAGGGTCTCCTGAGGAGACAGTGGAGCGAAATGCAGCGATTCGCCCCATCCATACACCATAACCCCGGTGCAAAGATCGTAGTAGCTTGAGACGGTCTTGGCGTGGTCGTAGCGGTTTGGTTCGTCGGAATCCGACGTCGCTCGATTGCTCCTATTCTCGAAGTCTTGAAGGTGGCCTTGGACGTTTCCCTCCCGAAATGCCTCCTTGAGTTCCTTCAATACGTTAGCCACGCCGCCGCCTTTCCGTTAGCTTCATCTTTGTACCTCTGTCAGTCCGGTTACTCCCGATACGGTCGTTTTGATTGGCATTCAAATGCCACGCTAAACACCAGATGATTGAGGTGTTGCGTCAGTAGCAGAGCCTATGGTAGCCCAAAGCTTGGTGGATTAAGAGTACAGAGCAATTTGCCGAAAGAGGAAGGTGGACTTCGTTGAGAGAATTTATTCCCGTTACCAATACGCACCTCGAACCGCCAACCAGCCATAGAACAACTATTGCACTCAGAAACCATGCGGAACCACCCCAGTTTGCTTGTAGCGCTTTCAACTATCCGCGGAAACTAATCCAAACATCAATCGAAAATGGGAAACTTATATATCGCCGAAGCGTTGCAACGAACGGCGAAAGACAACCTTCTTCTATTCGAGTAACAGCAGACTGGATGGTCTACAAGTGCTCAGCTAGCTCTGTCTGTGTTGAGTTCGCAACCGTAGGCAGGAGAACCAGTGCTTCGATGAGAACAAACTGCTGATCGATGCGAACATGTCCTCTCTGAAACTCGGAATCCTCCATGAATTGGTCCTTCAAGTCCTTTAGCTTGGCTACGTGCCTTCGGCTGCTTCCTCCGTTCTCTCGAGCACTGACTTAGATAGTATTACAATAATGGTAACTGAGCTATGACTTAGTACATTACCATAATAGTAATAGTGGATATTTTTACTAAGGACAAGAAGCTTGCGACAGCGTTGCGAAACGAAGAGGAGTGCAAGAAACACTATGGAATTGGTATGGCTAAGAAGCTGACGCGACGTATCGCGACCCTTCGAGCAGCGGAGTCCCTGGCGACTTTTTGGCCACCAAACTCAGGACCCGAACGCTGTCATGAACTCAAGGGAAACCGTAAAGGTACGTTTTCTATCGACTTGAACCAGCCCTATAGACTCCTGTTCAAGCCCATTGAGGAAGAGCCGCCTCCAGACCGGCTAGATGAGCGAAAACGATGGATGTCAATATCCAAAATCGAACTCATTGGAGCGGAGGATACACATGGATAGAGATCATGGAATTCCGGTTGAACCAACCGAGTCACCTCATCCTGGTGAGGTAGTCAACGAGTACCTGGATTTTCTTGAATGGTCGCAACGCGATTTGGCACGGCGAACCGGACTCACGACCAAGACTGTCAGCATGATCTGCAATGGAAAGGCTTCGATCAAGCCTGATACGGCACTAAGGCTGGAATATGTGCTTCATCGACCTGCGCATCTGTGGCTGAATCTCCAACGACAATTCGACGAAACCGACGCACGGCAATACATGCTGTCGCATTCCATGCAATGGACAGATTGGACGTGCAAGTTTCCCGTCAGGGAAATGCAAAGATTGAACTACTCGTTGCCGACGGCACAATCGAATTTAGACACACTACTAGCCTACTTTGCAGTTGCATCCCCTGAAAGCTGGCGATCCGTATGGGACGCTTGTAACGTTTCCTACCGGCAGACGCGAAAGTACGATGAGTATGCCTGGGCAGTTTCAGCATGGGTGCGTGAAACAGAACTCCAATCGAAAAAAGTGCAAACAGCATCGTTTGACGAACAGAAATTTGCTGCTGTCATCCAAGATCTTCGACCGCTTACTTTTCGACAAATGGTAGATGTCTTGGAATCAGTCCAAAGCGTATGTGCGGCGGCCGGCATAGCAGTAGTTTGCGTACCTGAACTGTCGCAAACTGACATTAGCGGTTGTGCGAGATGGCGGTCCAGCGACACAGCGCTCATTGGATTAACTCTACGCCATGAAACCAACGATCAAATGTGGTTCTCCCTCTTTCACGAATTAGGCCACGTGCTGCTTCACAGGAACAAGCGACCCTTCATTCTTGACAACGTAGTGCACAACTTTTTCGATCGAATTGTTGATCCCGAGATGCAAAGCTACGAAAATGAAGCGAACCAATTCGCTGCCGACGCGCTTATTTCATCTGAAGATCTAGCAGCATTTGTTCGACTGAGCAACTTCACGAATGAGTCCATTCTTGACTTTGCAAAAGACGTCGGCATAGAGCCCGGCATAGTGGTTGGTCGACTGCAACAGGACAAGTATCTCGCCCCGCAAGAGGGAAACGACCTAAAGAAAAAACTAACGCTATAGCCTCTTCGGGAAGCAGGAAGCCTTGCTGGCCTGGGAGAATGTATTGCCAGGTACGCGTTCGGTTGCTTTCTATCTCTTCTTTATATATAGAAAAGCATCTCGAGAGCGTGCTGGATCTCGTCCACGATGGTTGGAGTGGGATTGGCTGCCAGAAAACACCCGGGGGTCCTCTGCAACAAGCACTCGTACAAGAACAGGTTCTATAGTTTGTAACGTATTGTGTGCACGCAAGTGGAAATTGTGCATTTGGAATGCACAATTTCCACTTTTTTTGGTTTAACAGGTGAGTGCTCTAAGACCGTTAGGCAAGAATTCGAGTGCAGAACTCAAGAACTAACCAATCGTTTGTGTATGCTCGAATGCGCCTGCAACAATCACAAGTGCTTTTAGGGCAATTAGACCATACTCAACCGCAAGACCACTTGAGTAAATCCTCTACCGGGCGCAGGACTTGTTTGTCCGGACTCCAAGAACCATGATTGCCTTTTCTTCTTCGATGCTGATACTTGAGTCTTCGAAGCAAGACCCTCGTCAGAACGAGAAAATCAAATGTTTGCATCGTGGTTCAAGTCGGCGCCGTCGATCACTGGAACTGCATTTTCAGCTAGTTCCAAGAACGTCTGGACGAGTTTTCTTGTAATGCTTCCCTGTGCGGAGTCACTACACTCTTGATGCAGCTCCGGTACCAGGCAGTCCCAATTTCTAATATCGCTATCTACACGTCTCCACCAAGGGCACCACCAATCGGTTCCGCCATCGCTTCTACCCAATTTGTCCTTGAGCAGACCCTGCATCTTCCGGTGATAGCACGCTCCGGCCTCATCTAGGTCGCTTCGCTTTACAGGTGTACATACTCCTACATACCAATTGTTTGGACCTTGGCTATCATGACCAAGCACGACAGCGATTCTGTCTCTGGGAGAAACTTCCCTGGTATGGGCAGCCAAGGTGAGTTTGGGCCAAGATTCGCGATAGAGCCAAACACTGCCTGTTCTAGGTGAGCGTTCTCTGTACTCAAAACAAACTCTTGTGTCTGAGCAGGAGCAGCACTTTTGAAACCAATCACTTTCACTAATGTGCTTGCATAGCTTCTCAAGAAACCTTTTGCATACATCGTCAACAATTGACGGCCATGTCTCGTACACCGCCAACGCCACATCCAAGTGGCTTGAGTTCTCGAACAGAAAGTCCTTTACGGCCTCGGTTTCAGCTTGAGTCGGCATGGTTACTCTCCAAATCTCCGTTGACAGAATGCTGCTAGATCTCCCAAGAACCACCTAAGGCGGTCGACTTCGCATTCCCGTCGGCTGGTGCGCATCCAATCGTAGAGCGAGAAATTTGAGATGCGAAAGTGATCGAACTGATCGGTGAATGTCGGTTCGGTTGGCGCATAGTAGGAGAGAATCCGAAACTTGTCAGTCCACTTCCTGTTGAGTTCTTCTAGCGTGATGGAATAGTCTGTCGGAGGGCTTCCCTTCGGCGAAAGGTAGACAAGCAGGTAATTTGATCCGAGCCTCTCATCAAGGTAGCTCAAGTAGTTGCGAATTTGATTTTCTCCGTCGTCCGCAAATGGCTTGTTTTCGATGGCCAATACATACGATTCTTCCGCGCGGTCGAAACGAACTAGCACATCAATTCGCTGTGAATCCGTGATTTCTGCCTCAATCTGAACAGAAATTAACGAACCATTCACAGGAAGGAGCCTTTGAAGATCTGGGATATCAGACAACGCGCGGAGAAATTCCGTAAGAAAGAGTGTCTGCTGGCCGTGCGAACCTGTTGGATCGAGCAAATCCGCAATGATCTTCGAGAGGCCGAGTTCGTCCGTCCGTAGATAGTCGAACACATTGAACCGGTGGGCAAGACGGAGGTCGAGTTCCTGTTCTTGCCATCGAGCCATACTAAGACGACTGGTCAAATTTGCAAAGAAGCTGGTGAACTGCTGTGCTTTCATAGGTAGCGCAAACTCAACCGGGTTACCGGTTTGTCAAAGAACCAATCCAAAGCGTGCCCAAAACTATCAGGATTCGTTTGGCCCGACACACCCTTGTCCTATCAATGCCGAGTTTCGCGGCGCGTTGTCATCGTAGTGGATCAATGTGTGCTTTCGAGTATTTGCCGGGTAGCCCAATCATCTACAGTCGGAGTCTTTAGTGGTTGGTTAAAGACAATTCGCAGGACTGACGCGCGAAAACCCAGCTACCCTACAAATAGTCCCTCGTGTGCGATCTCTATGGGGAATCCGAATCTTTCTCAGGCAAGTACTTCTTCAACTCCTCAATCTGATCTGCGCTGAATGCCTTCTGAAACTCATTGAAGTCGATAAGCATTTCAGCAGCTTGTTCTCGAAGTTTGTCCGACGGCAAGTTATCCATTTCCTCGTAGAGCTGCTCAGGATTTCCACTGACCCAAAACATTACTACACTCTCAAAATGCTCTTCGCGCTGTGCTTCTTTCAAGTTGTCCGCCCAATCCATTGCCTTTTTGTATTGGTGCTGATTGACAAGCACACGTCCGATCGACTCCATCATGTTGTCTCGCGTCTTCTCATCTCGGGCGCGATCCGTCATGGCTACAGCTGCATCGATATCTGACCAAGCAACATGCGCAACCACCGAAGACTCTCTACCAATGCCATCGTACTCTCGAGGAGGTTGTTCTAACGCAAAACGCATTGCTTCCTCGGGATCTCTCTCCGCGAGGTTTACGATAACGTCAGTGAGAATTCTTGAATACCACCTATGAACTTCAGGCGCCGATTGCAGCCATTCGAAAACCGCCATAGGATCTTTGCGTGCCCAATTCAAGGAGAGATTAATTGTTACGAGTTCCTTGGCAGTTTCGTTCTCAATCGAACGAATATAGGGAGGAACTTCTTCCGGAAGGGATCGAACCATGCTCATTAGAGAGGACTGTTCAATCCAATCTTGAAAGTCATTTGGCATGCTAGTACGCGCATCGAGCACAGCTTTAGGATCCGCTTCCATCCAGGCACTGATTACGGAACGCTGCAACACCTGCGTTGAACCGCCTGCTTCCATTGCAGCAGCAATCTCCAACGCTCGTTGGGGATCGGTCTCTGCCAAGTTCCCCAAAGCGTTCACGACAATAGATCTAACCTCTGGACTCATCACTGCCGCGGCACCCATCGCAATTCGCGGGTCATCAGCTACGACTTCATCGAACAGAAGTCCTATCATGGCTACGCTAGCGTCATAGTCAGCCAACCACGCACTCATTGCTTGCAGCATTTCTCCAAATCCATCGCGGCTGCTCCAAGACAGAGCGATACTCGCCAGCAGACTCCGCTGATCCGTGCTCAGCTTGTCTACATCCGTGCCGTGCAGACTTGCAAATTCATTCCATGCCGCTGCCGGATTTTCGATGACATCGTGACTGCCCACGCGCGCCCAATGATCGAGCAAATACTGCTCATTTCCTAGTTGAACAGCGATAGTCCGACTTTCGCTGTCTGAGAGATCTATTCGCGAACGGAGTATGCCTGCAAGCGCTGCTGTTCGATCGAGTTCTCGCATGCCTTTCGCAAACTCAACTGATTCCTCTAGGCTCGATACAGACCACTCCTGAAAGACCTCGGAGATCAAGCGATTTCTGCGAACTTCCGCATATGCATCCAGTATTACGAGCGTATTTTCTGGATCGATCTGTGCAAGGCGTCGGACCACAGCGCTTTGTATTTCGTCGCGGAGCCTTCTTGGACGAACGTCTTCGGCCAACGCAAACAATCGGTTCAATTCTTGCTTCGGTTCTCCAGAAGTGACACGATGCAGCACTATTGCGCGTCCCAATATGCTCAGATCTTGGAGACTTCGCTGAAGACCCTCGGAATCGGAAATCTTGTCGAGAGACTCTAATGAGCTGGACACTCCTTTCACCTGCTCAGTATCTGTGTGTGCTGGACCGGAAGGTGCGGTTACGTCACTTGACCCACTTACAAAGACGAAAGCGCCGATTCCCGCTACTACTGCTCCAAGAAGCACTCCAATTAGGAATACTGGGAGATTCCTTGGTTTTGAAGAAACGCTGGAAGACTCCGAATTCACCTCAATCCCTCGCTTAGGCACACGCCTCTGGGAGAGGCTTACCTACTGTCTCTAGCGTCAACGAACACTGATATCTTGCAGGCTGACACCTATTAAACAAATACGACCACGAACACATAACGGATCGACTTCCTTGCTATTTCACTCTACAAGATGGTGATAGATTTCCTGTAGATGCTTCTTGACTTTACGCATTTGCTTCTTTGAAAACATGTGAGAGGACGAATTGTGAAAGGCGAGCGTTCGCGCCAGATCCTCTCGCACTCCATCAGATTCAAGACTCTCCAATCGCGCCATCGCAATGTCTGGCTCGAAATATACCCAATTGCTAATGACTTGCTCCCGATAGATGTTGTGAAATCTTTCGGGGATTTCATCCATCAAGTTCAGTGTGTCGTCGATCCCGCCTCGATACACTAGGACGTTCCCAATCCCAACATAAGCCCACTGCTTGTTTTCTACGTCCCGCGCTTGTGATGCCAATGCCATGGCGGTCTTGGTGTCGCCTTGTTGAGCTACACTGCGAACCACTGTCACCTCCAAACCACGTCCCCGCTGCATTTCGTTTGTCGGTTCCTCGAGAGCCCAACTCATAGCCTGTTCCGCATCAGTCCGCGCCGCTTCCCAAACTAGCCTGTACATCAAACCCCATCTCAGATCCTGCACTGAGGGATCCAGATTAATCCAGTCGTGTGCCGCTTGGAGGTCCAGCCTCGCCCAATTGGTAGCAATGTTTCCGGCTACTTCGCCTCTGCGATCAGAACCCGATAGAATCTCCAGGCGATTCGCGGCGTCCGCAGGGGACGTGGCCGAAAGTGCGACCAGGGCTTCTCGTTTGCTCCAATCCTGCAATTCAGCTGGAACCAGATCGATGGAATCTAGGACTGCAACCGGATCTATACCAACCCAAGCTGTAACAATGGCTTGCTGCAATTGGTTACGGGTCTCCGGGTCCTCAATCGCTGACGCGGCCTCAAGTGCAACCGTCGGGTCGTTATCCACCCAAGTCTCCAAGAGCAATTGAACGGCAGACACATTGCTGCTGTCTTGCAATGCCGAAATGATTGCGCTCGCCAAATCCGATGCTTCACCGCCGTCCGCCCAAGCTACCACAATGTGATTGAGCAATGCGGCTTGCGCGTTGCTCAAGAGCTCCGCATCGCCGACGTGATCTTCTAGAAACTTGACCCAAGCGGACTCCGGATTCTCAACGGGTTCTCCGGCCAACGCCATCGCCATTGTGTCTGCTACGACCTGCTCATGTCCTAGCTGTCGTGCTATTTCGAGCTGACGGCTATCCGACAAGTCGTGTCTCGAAAAAAGCAAGCCTTCAAGTGCGTAGCGTCGACTCTCGTTGTTCAACGAACGCGCATGTTTAATTGCCGCATCCAAGTCTGAGACAGACCACTCTTCAAAGACCACGGTCGTCATGAAGTGGCTGGTAGTCGCCAATCTTCTCTTGACTTCACGTAAAGCCCTGACAGGATTGATCTGCGCTAGGCGTCGAATGGAGGCTTCTTGAACCTCACGACGCATTTGCAACGGATTTAAGGATTGGGCTTTTTCAAGAAATCCGACGACAAAGTCAGCATCTCCATTCATGAGATGGTTGTGTAGAGCTAAGGTTCGATTGAACCTGCTCTGGCGCGGGAGTTCGGCAAGATTCAGCTCTGAGGTACCCGACTCTTGAATGGACTCTCCATCGAGACTTTCGGTATTGGTATTACTCTTGATTTCGGGTGGGCCAATTGCTGCTACTGTTGAAGTCTCTAGATCGGGGACAAGATAGTTCACGTAGACTAAAACGCCGGCGGCCACCATTGCAATCCCAGACACAAGCCCCAACAACGCAGAACCTGTCTTACGCAATCCATTTGAGTCCATAAGTCCTACACTCTGCCCTCGCTGCGCGGATGTATGCCTCGAGGATTGATTCTAAATTGTTTCCACAATCTTACTGCTCAGGATTGGCGCATGCGTCTGCCAACGACGATCCCACCAGTTTTGAATCGCGTAAACAAGAACACAAACAGGAGTGATACTCATTCTCATTGATTGATTGCGCCGCTCTCTTCACCATCCTTGCACTGGCTTGTTTGCCCAGTCTGCATATGGCGAGACAAAGGTAGACATGGATTCAATCCAAGCAGACACAAACACTGACACTATCACGCTCGGCGATATTGCGCGGCTCTGTCAAAACATGACAGAATCCTTTGTATGCAGAACCTTCAATCTACTGTGTGGTGGCGAACCGCAACGTAGCCATTTCGCAATGGCAATGCTGCATACTTGGAATCCGTTGAATGATGGCACTTGTCGATATTTGATGCTCGAAGAATCGGCCTCCAGTCTCGACATGACCTATGAATTGGAGATTCTTAAGCTGACCAAACGTGTAAGCGAAGAGGGAGTGGGATCGCTGGTTGTGCTCCATGACCTGAATCTGGCTGCTCGTTACGCCGACTACGTTTACCTCTTAGTTGACGGTGAGGTGTTTTGTGAGGGGGAAATTCCTGAAGTGTTTACAAGCGACGTGCTAACCAAGAAATATCAGTTGCCGATAAGTGTCGAGTGGCACGAAAATCTAAATCGGCTATTGGTAATAGCCAACTAACTCAAGGAGAACATCTCATGTTTCTAGCAATGAATCGTTTCAAGATTAACAAGGGTTTCGAAGAAGGATTCGAAACCGTGTGGCGTACGCGAGAGTCGTTCCTGGCGAATGTTCCGGGTTTCAAACAATTTGCACTGTTGCGCGGACCCACCAACGACGATTTCACACTATATGCATCACATTCCGTCTGGGAGTCGCGGAGTGCATTCGAAGCATGGACCGAATCGGCGGCGTTTCGCAAGGCCCACAGCCAAAGGAGTGCGCCTAAAGGTACGTACGTGGGCCATCCCCAGCTAGAGGTTTTCGAACAGGTCCTGTAGTAGCTCAGCAATCGGCTTCTAGCGCGAAATCCGTCGATCAACCCCGATTGATCTATCGGGATGGGAGAATTCGCGAACCTGTCTCCGACGTTGAATCGATGACTGTGCCGGGTCCATCTGCAGAGCAAGGCTGGAGTCGCTGCACGACCAAGTTGCGCCAGTTCGAACCGTCACTAATGCACTATTGTTCGGGAACAGACCTCGACATTTCATTCATGACAGTATCGGCATACACCTGCTCGAGCGTCATGCGCAAGACATCCAAATTAGCTGCTGCACCTTCTGCTGACTCCCTATCGTAGATCACAAAGGTTTCGTGCCCGTCGACTGAGACGCCGTCGCTAAAAAGGCTAGTCAGATGGTTTATCTGATTCACATCTAGCGATCGAACTCGAGAATTGTGGACCACCAGCTGAAGAGCTGCGAGAGCTTTGACATTCGTGTCGGAAATGCGATCAATTGACTCAAACAGCGAGTGTGGGTCCAATTGTGCCCAACGTCCATAGATGGAACTCAGATAGTTCCTCCGGTATCGTTCTTCTAGTTGCTCGCCCAATTTCAGTGCCCGATCGAATTCTCCATCCTCTACAAGTGCCTGGCCGATGTTCCTGTATGCACTTGCCTTAGTGCGTCCGTCGCGAACTTCCGACAACCATGCAATCGCTTTGTTCAAATCCAACTGCGCCAGGTCGACTAAGATCACGGTCTCCAGTCCATGGTTGAACCTTCCAATTGGCTGGCTCAAGGCCGTTTGCATTGCAAGGTCCGGGTCAATTTTTACAAGTTCCCGCAATATGTAAGATAGAACATTTCGGTGTAACCGCTCATCTTCTAGCTCCACCGACAGGGCCCAGTCCAAAGCGCCGTAGACATCGAGACTCGCCCAGCTGGAGGCTATCGCATTCGCAAGCGCAGATCTCCTCGTGGAGTCGGTCATGCCCGACAAGAACTTAACTGCATCCGAAGGTGACGATCGCGCCACACCGACCATGGCCTCCAGCTCTCCAGTGGAGTGCAGTTCCTTGGGCAGTAGTTCAAGACTGTCAAAGAGACTGTGTGGGTCTCGACTTGCCCAAGCTTCCAAGACCCGTTCCTGCAACGACCGTCGCAGGCTGTTCGCTTTGAGCGATCCGATGCTGGTCAACGCCGGCAAGGGGTCCTCCTGTGCCCAAACCTCAACAATTGTTCGCAACGCTGTGTCGCGCAAGTCTCGGGACAGCGACATTGCCTGATGGAAGGTCTCCTGCGGGTTCGATTGCGCGATACGGTGCAATGTTGATCTAAGGATCGCCGAGCGTACTGTGCGATCCGTAAGCGACTCATCAATAATCTCAATCGCTTGGATCCCATGCTGATCCACCAGCGCTTCTGCGATCCCGAGCAAGGGTGCAAGTTGTGCTACATCGGCGTGGTTGTCGTCAACTATCTTGCGCCACGATTCTTCCGCATTTTGTGTCGCCGACACTGCTGTCAATTCTTCAATCAATTCCAAAGCGTAACGCTCATTGTCGAGCTGCTTGGCGATCTGCTGCTGAAGATCGACTGACAAGTCGCCACGTGCTTGCAAAATTCCCTTTAAGGCCTCAAGCTTATGTTGTTGGTCGAGAGATTTGGCGTGTGTCACGGCATTGTCCAAGTCTGCCGACGCCCATTCACGAAACACGGTCGATACTAGAGTCTTGTATCGGTGATCGGGCAATCCAGCAATGTGAGAGAGCGCTCTCTTTGGGTTCGTCGCAGTAAGTCGTTGGACGATCGTCCGCTCCACGGCGTGCCGACGATGTACCGAAACAATTTCCCGCGATTGATTCAAGAACCCTTCAAGTTGGTCTTCCGTTGCGTTCAATAGGAGATTGTGGAGTGCAGCAGTTCTGGCAAATTCGCTCGAGAACTGGTCGAGATCGTTGAGATCAGTCACTGCGCCATTGTTGGGAGTGTTGGACAACTTTGAAGCGTCTTGACTTCGGCCGCCATCTTTTGAAGGATGTTTGAATTCGCCTTGTGCAAGTGGATCTATTACGCCATGGGCGTACCCCTTGTCGGTTAGCGATGAAAATCCAATTACCGCTCCCGAACCAACGATGATTCCTAGCGCGACTAAACCCGCTGTGCGAACTACAGTGCTACCTGAACTCGAACCCATATGTTTACGCCCGACTTGCTCCTTCAACTCCTAACTTAGATGTCACAAGATACAGTTAGGTTCGCGCTGGGCAAAGCAACTAGATCCAATAACGGAATTGCCGCCATTTCGTCCTATTGACAAGCATAGAGATTCGATCTACTTGATCCACTTGTCGTGGATCGCCTGGTATCGGCCATCTTGGCGAAGTTTCAGCGGAGCTCGATTGATGCTCTCAACCAATTCCGAATCTTCCTTCAAAGCGAATCCCAAATGATGCGGATAGAAGGTCGCATTGGTCTCAACCAAATCGCCGTTCTTCCGGGCTGCGTATCGGACGGCAACGTTGTCATGCACGACCAAATCTATTTCCCGATTGCGTAGTTCCTCAATGGCTGTGTCCATGGACTCATAATCGACAATTTCCAAATCAGAATCTCTTAGATAGTCGTAGGCGTACGTTCCTACCTTGACGCCAATACGATACTTGTGAAGGTCCGTATACGACGACACCGGATTGGCTGAAGGCGGACTGATGGCATCTGCAGCGAATTGCCCGAAGATGATTCCGAACGTCGTCACTCCCAACAGAATGATTAGCATGGCACTGATCCGACCTAGCCAGCGGCGTGGGGCGACATCGTCATATCCAACCGTGGACATCGTCACTATGCTGAACCAGCATGCTTCAAATATTCCGGGAAAGTACCGATCATTGATCGTTTCCCGACCTCGTTCCGATAGCCACATCAAATGGGCGAACACGAGCACGACACTGAGCAGCAGCAACAGCATGATCTGACTCTCGCGACTTAGTTGTGGTAACACGCCCATGCTTCGGCGACTGAGAGCTTTAACTCCGCCATCCAGAATTGGGTGAGTGAAGTCCTACCTCTGCTCCCTCTCGAAGTTGACGCTGATGCATCCAATCCCAACATCCGCCGCATTCGTTTCCACTTGGGAGAGTATCGTCGGAATGTGTTGGGCCAAGAGGGTGTATTCCCAATCAAGCTCTTGAGCAATCTCCTCCCACAACTCAATGGAGAACCCGATCCATTCGCTTTCGTTTTGCATGGCACATGGTGCCAGTTCGCTCGCGACAACTGTTAGTTCACTTTGGGCAAAGATAAGGATTGCGACCGCCAATAGGCATGCAATGATGAGCTGCTTCATCTTCGCGATTTACAAACTGCCTCGGAGGTCGGGAGCTGGAGGTCGACTGGCTGTCTCGACACTCTCCAGGACCGCTTCGCCGTCGCCGAAGACCTCGTCCTTCTTGTCCTTGGCATCCCCAAGAAGCTCTGCTCTGCGGATGGCGGCGTTGGCGCCCATGCGTGCTGCTTCGGCTTTCCTCTGCATGGCTTGCGACGCCACCCCGAGAGCTCAGGAATTCTCGCGTATGCCCGCCAAACGCTAGCCTGTCGCGGACTGAGCACAAATGCTTGCGCGCAGCTAGAATCGGTCGATTGGGCTACGCTGGCCATGCAACGTAAAACCATTCTTGCAACCCAGATCGACGAGTATCGCCAGGCGATGGGCAATCCCCTGGTGTATCGCGTACATCGACTGATTTTGGGCGGCAGTCTCGGAGACAACAAGACCAAGCCGCTCGCTTGGGCCGTTGCCATACCCATTGACGGCGTCATGCATTCGCTTGTAAGCGTCCGCAACAATCGACGCGAGTGGCAGGATCTGAACCGTCTTGCTCAGGAACTGCGCAAACTGGGACTCGTTGAGTACGAAGTGCGCAACAACCTTACCGAAGACACCTAAAGTCCAAAGACCTCACTTCTAACCTGCTAACATGTCAGTGCGCCTTGTTGGCGTTCGGCAAGAGCTATTGAACAGAGTGACTTGGAGCGCGACAAGTATGCAGACGCCACACAAATCAAATTGCTTTCGCCTGTCAGGAATTCTTGCCACGATATGTTTGCTGCTCCCCTATCTACCTGCTTTCGCAGGGGAATACTATCTTCGCTTGGGAGTGTCGCTCGACCAGGCTAACGACACCAACTTCACAGACCGCAACTGCCTCAACCTGTATCCATGGGCACTATATGGCTGCGGGACGGGCGGAGACGGACTTCCCTATCGCTCCAACGGAGAATTCGACGCGGAACCCTCGTTCGAGCTTGGACTGGGATACTCGGCGACATCACGATTTCGAGCGGAGGTTGTAGCTGAAAAACGACGTCAGATCGAATTCGTCGGGCTGGCGAACTTCCTTGCGTTAGAGCAACAACAGGATGTAGTTGCGTCGATTGAATCTACTCTCGGGCTCTTGATGGCGCATATGGACTTGATGGGCCGAAAAAACTCTACCTTCGTTGGATTCACGCCCTTCATAGGGATTGGATTCGGATTTGTGCGCAACGAGTGCAGCGAAATGCGCATGGATTTTCCCAGCACAATTACTACAGTGCCCGGCGATACGCGAAGCGACTTCGCTGGAGTTCTCACGATCGGTGTGTCATTTGCATTGAACAAGGAACGGACCGTGCTTGAACTCGCGTGGCGTCACCTCGATCTCGGTGAGATTCGAACGGACCGAGACGTTGGACAAGTTGAGTGGCGAAGTGGCATTCGCGAGCCGCTGCACCTCGACTTGGACCAGACCCGTGCTCGATTGAAGAGCAGGGGAATCAAACTCTCTCTGCGCCACAGGATGTAGGCGATGTTTCCCATACAGCAAGCAACAAGTGCTATGGGTGCAAACGACTAACGCAAAGTTGTAGCCCTTGAGTGATCAAGCTAGATCGGTCAGCCCTTTTTCGACCGCGATGGCCAAAGGTTGGTGACTAGACTATTCAGTAGACGGTCGATTACCAGATATCTTTAGAACGACCAGCCCAACCCAATGCTAATTCCCATGGCATCACCGGGTCCCTCTAGGGATTTGGAAAAGAACCCCGCTACGGTCAAGCCGCTATCCAGTACTGTGTAGCCCCCAATCGATGCCGCTCGGTCGTCACTGTCTACGCCCAATACTGCAATTTGAAAACGGCGGTCGGCTCCGCCGATCCAGGATCCTACATCGATCGACGTCTCACTGTCGGATGTGTCTGCTAGTCCTAGTCCGGTAATGCCCCAATCAATGTCCGAGTCCGATCGACCGAGAGTGACAAAGGGAGTAAACAGATTGTTGAAGTTGACACCTAGGGAAAACTCGGTGATTCGAGTTTGAATCTCAAAATCGATGCAGAAATCCTCCGCGCATAGCTCATCCTCGCCCTTTGCGAGTCCAGCCCCCACACTCCAATACAAGTCGCCATTGAAGTTGGCGTACAAGAAATTGAATCCACCGATTTCAAAGTCGATTGTGGCTTCCTCGTCCTCAACGGTTGCGTGGGAGTATGCGCCAAGTACCAGTTGGTCTGCCGACAATGGCACCGCAATGGTCACTAGCGCCACGATGGGTGCTGATAGCCATTTCCAGATTGAATATCGGTGATACGTGGATGGGTTTTCGTTTTGTGTTGAGGTAATAAGCATTGATGTTTCTCCTACGTTAATTGAGGCTGATGTGAAGTAGTCTCAGCGGCTTCTGTTCCCAATCACGTGCAGCACTTGTGCGTACCGAATGAAATGCTCTGTGTGATGTGGAATTACCGATGTAAGCAACCTAACGATGTTCGCCCCCGTAATCGGATTCGCGACCATGCTCACCCGAAGATTCCTTGCCGCCATGTTCGCCCTTTCCGTTCGAATCGCCGTGTTCACCGGAACGCTGCGAACCGACTTCGGGATGTGCTCCCCACGTCTCGAATTTTTGATCCGCTGCTGACAGCGTCACTTCCACGCTTTCGCTTGGAGCGAGATCCTGAGGCTTTGTCGGTCCCAATTCGGTTCCATTCGACAGGTGCACCTCTACTCTGACCTTGCTTAGCTTGGTCTTCGTTGTGTTTTCTACGTGACCCGTGAAATCTTGAGTCTTGTCGTTGTACTTTAAAACCAGTCGAGCGCCATTTCGCACTTCATCGTAGGTCTCGTCAATTTGGTACTGGGTTCCTGACTCTTCGCCTTCTGCATCACCGCTTTCCCCCTCCGATTCTCCATTCGCGCTTGCCCAGCAAGTTGCTAGACCTAACGCTAGCGAGACACCGACAATCTGTAACGCGTTGGTTAGATTGATGCGCATCGTCGTCGAAAATCCCATGGTCTTCTCCTCGCAAATCAATCGACTCTTTGAAACCAACCTCGTGGGGCGTGGTATGGGTTTTGTTTCGCTGGCCAATACTGCCTAACTCAACAAACCTTGTGCTGTTAGTTCGGTCTACAGTCGGTTGATTTGGACACAACGAGGGCCAATCAGTTCCCATCGCTGTGGGCAGGCAGCAAATGGAGATAGCTAGATTTCAAGAGGTGATCGCGTAGTAGAGCCACTAAGTGGAAAGAGTGTGGTCCTATTCCTTCGGCACAACTGCCACCCGTATTGCCGACTCTATTCTTGCAGTCAATCCCACTATGGATACGGCTCCCACACCTCGGTTAGGCATGCAAACTTCTGAAGGTCTCCCATGCTCAAAGCGTTATGTCTCGCTGCCAGTATTCGTCTCCGCCTCGACTGATCTCTGCGCGCGTTCTTGAGTTCCACGACGCATCGCCTATGAAGCTCCCCTTGTATTTGAACGGTGTCTCATGAGGACGATGCTGACGCCGTGCATCGACCGCCAACGGGATCATTCGGGCACGCCTGAGAACATAGTCCTCTGTGTAGGTAATCTCTTTCTTGCTAGAGCCTGGAATCTTGAACGCATGCACGTTGGTGGTGGTTGCTCCGATCGCAGAGCTGCGCTTATGAAAGCCGAGCAGAACCGTGACCCTACGTTCCGCCGACCTGTTGGGATACGACCCATGCAATGAACTCCGACTAACGATTCCGCAATCTCCCGGTGCGAGCAACATTGGCACAGCGTCAGGCAGCCTCTCGGCGATCGGCGGAAACTCACCACCGCCGGCCTTCAACCATCGACGATGGCTACCAGGCACGACCCACAAACAGTTTTCAGGCGTGCATTGCGATATTGCCACGCTCATGTTGTAGCCATGGCACTCACCGGATCCGTCTAGCTGTTCAAGACTTTCGCCATCCTCTGTCCAATGTGTGCGCCCGTCCTGATGCCATCGAGTAGGCAGTCCATCGCCTGGAGCTTTGTAGAAGATGGCTTCGTGAAACGGCACGAAATCCGGGCCATACAAGCTCTCTGCGATTCCGAGAATCTTAGGATGTGCATACAGTCGAAGCGTAGATTCCATATAGATGAATGGATGGGACAACAGGTAAACACTTGCCGGCGTATCCGAGTCGTCTTCACGTTCGATCATCGTGAAGTAGCCGCTGAACGGCGATGCACGACCATGTTTGTCAGTATCGCCGTCTATGGTCTCTGGAGCATTGTCGAGGATTGCGTCGAATTCCGCGATCAACTCTCCAATCTCTTCTTCGTCCAATACGCCTGTGAAGACGTAGAAGCCCGTTCTTCGATACGCATCCAAAATCTCTGGTACGAGATGACCGTTGGTGTCCCTTTGGATGGGACTCCGGTTGCCTAGAGAGTGAGCAACTGCGGTGCGAGCCTCGGCATATTCCTCCCAGATCATTTCGGTCATCTGCACGTCATCGGTTCACAAACAGGCACAAAAATTGTAGGTCAATTTCCCGCGGGCAATCCGCATTGGTGCGAACCTGCCTTCCTCCCGATTTCGCTTGCATTAACAATAACGGTCCGCCGTTACTCTTCCGCTGGATATCTTGAAAGCCTCTGTACTCACGTAGTCAACTGCGTTCTTGACTGCAAGCTGAGCCACTCCGCCGATCAAACCTGACGGACTACCCGAACCTATAATTCGGACATGCTTCGCGTTGCCTTCATCATCGATCCTCTCGAGACCCTGAACGTCAAAAAGGACTCGACCATAGCAATGATGCGTGCTGCTCAGCAGCGCAATTGGTCTGTTCACGTCATATATCCGCGAAATCTCTGCTGGCTCGATGGCAAAGCTTTGGGTTACGCGCAGCGAGTATTTCTGAAGTCAGGATTCGCTGCGACGCTGGAATCGAATGAGCTTGGACCCGACGAGTGTTGGTATCAGACCGATCAAGAGGAATTCTCAGAACTCTCCTCGTTCGATGCAATCTTCATGCGCAAGGATCCTCCCTTCGACATGAACTACATCTATGCAACCTACATGCTGGACCACGCTGAACGGGACGGAACCCTTGTTGTGAACAAAGCGCAAAGTCTTCGCGACTGCAATGAGAAATTCTTTACCACTGAATTTTCGGATATGGCACCCCCTATGGTGGTGTCCCAGCGAGCAGATGTCTTGCGGGAGTTTCACGTCGAGCATCGCGATGTTGTCTACAAGAAGCTCGACGGCATGGGAGGCACAAGCATTTTCCGAATGCGGGAGGACGACCCTAATCTCAACGTAGTCATCGAGACGCTGACAGACAACGAATCCATCCCCATCATGGCTCAAAAATTTCTCCCCGCGATCAGCGAAGGAGACAAGCGCGTGCTCATAGTGAACGGCGAGCCCATTCCCTATTTGCTTGCACGCATCCCTAAGAAAGGGGAGACCCGGGGCAATCTCGCGGCTGGCGCTACCGGTGAAGTTCGGCCCTTGTCCAAGCGGGATAGAGAGATTGCTACTGCGATGGGACCAGATCTCGTAGAGCGCGGACTATTGTTTGTAGGCATAGACGTGATAGGCGACTACCTTACTGAAGTCAATGTAACCTGCCCAACTTGCATTCGAGAAATCGACAAAGCCCACGATCTTGACATTGCAGGGCAATTGATGGACAGCCTTCAAGAACGTCTCATCCCAAATACCAATTAGACATTTGGACCTGTTGCATTTGTTTCAACTTACTTTGACCAGATGCACCAACCAACTCACTCTATGTGTAGTCCAATAGTCGCTGAAAGCTCGAATCTTCTCGACGCAGTCCCAATTATTTCGTACCAAAATGGAGGTTGAACCATGAAGAATCGCATACTTGCCATTTGCGCCTTGTCAGTGCTATGTCTCGTCGCAATATCACTGATGGTTTTCACAATCACTTCAGGCAAGTCTCGCACCGAATCCAGTCCCTCTGTCGTCAAGAAACTGTTGGAACAGTCGCTCGCAAAGAATGAGGCGACGAGCAGCGGAAGGCAGCCTGCCTCTGCGCTGCATTCCAGAAGTGCTGAGGGACCGAAGGCGAAGTCGAAGTACTCCCCAACAACCGGGAAACCTGGGGCGGGCTTCTTGTCATCTATAGAGGTTCCTGAAATCGCAGCGTCGGACTCGTCAATAACAGCAGGTTCCTACGAAAAGGATGCACCTTCTTTCGAATGGCTGGATCCCGACACATCCATAGAGAACATTCTTGCATTTGCCAATTCGACCAACACGGACTTTGTCTATGGGTGGCTGCAATTGCAAAGCGGTTTTAGTCGCAATGAGCTCTCCGACAATCTTGAACAGCATCAAACGATAATTTTTGGAATGACGGGTCTCTACGCCAGAGTGCGTCTACCCGCGTCGAGAGCAACGCTAAAGAATCTGGCCGATGAATCCGACATCGCCGGACTTGGAATGCAGCCGATCGACAAGAAGACTAGTGAAGAATTTGATCGCCTGCTTGAAATCTATGGTTCCGCGCCTGAATTGCCCGTATTCATATCAGTCATGCAGAACGAGGATTCAGACAGCACGAGGAAATCTCTAGCAGACTTAGGTGTCACAGTGGGACAGTGGTTTGGGGAGGTTCGATCCTACTCAGCCAATATTCCCACTCCTGTATTGGGTGATGTGCTGGGACTCGACTTTGTCGAAGAGGTGTCGCCCAATGGAATAGTCACCATGCTCTTGGATTCCGCAAACCCCTCTATAGGAATTGACAGTCTTCGAGAGTACCAACAATCTACGGGGAGCTTTGAAGGCGCGACAGGATCTGGCGTCGCGATAGGAGTTCTAGACACTGGTCTGAACGTGGATCATTTGGACTTCAGCTCCAAAGACGTTTGCGGCGCGAACTTCCTCTCTAACACTACGTTTGATGAACGCGATCTGTTCAACGACGCGGGCGGCCATGGCAGCCATGTAACCGGAATCCTGTCAGGCGAAGGCAGAAGCAACAGGAACTACGTGGGCGTTGCGCCTGGAGTCTCTCAAATCAGAATAGGCAAAGTGCTGGACGAATTTGGCTCTGGTACTTTTCTGGACGTCTTTAACGCAGTGAGCTTCATGTTTGAAGACAATCCGTGTGAGGACGAAACTTCCAATACTGTGCCATCCATAGTGAATGTCAGTCTTGGAGGATTCTCAAGCAACTCGAACGGCAAAGCACTGTTCAATCGAAAGCTCGATGCGACGATCTACGAACACGACCAAGCATACGTGATCGCTGCCGGCAACTCCGGAAGTAGCGGCATATCCAATATCGGTTCCACCAAGAATGCAATAGTTGCCGCGGCAATCTACGACAACGGCATTGTCACGGATTTCAGCAGTCATGGCCCGACAGCTGACGGACGGCTTTCACCTCACATCGCGGCCCCTGGCAGCCTAGTCACTGCCGTCGAGGGCGATGGCAGCAGATTTGGCTACGTCCAATACAGCGGCACCAGCATGGCGACGCCGATGATCGCAGGACTTGCGGCTGTTAAGTTGGAATCGAACGACTGGAATCCCGCGTTGCTTCGCGCTGTGTTGATGGCAGAGGCAATCAAGCCAGACGCGATCATTGGGCATTCTTACGGCATTCCTACCGACAATACAAACGGCCCTGGAGTCTACCAGGCCGAGTATGGCATGGGAATCGTATCTGCGACCAGCGATTGGGCGGCAGGAGACGAATACTCGCGCGACTTGACCTCATCTGCCGAGTTCTCCCAGACAATAGACATCCCTGAGGGCGTTTCCCGTTTAGACATCGTACTAACTTGGATTGAGCCTCCCGCCACAAGCTTCTCTGACACTGTAATAGCAAATCTTGACCTGTATCTAGACGAGAATTCAGATTGCGGCAGCGGCGCATGCGGAGAATACAGCTCACGATCGCCCATCGACAACAACGAATGGTTGCTCCTAAAGAACCCAGAACCGGGCTCTTACACCATCAAGGTAGTGGCGGCGAACGACTTCACATCGCCGGCGAAGATCGGAGTGGCGTGGCGTGCGATCGGAAAATCCATGCCTCAACTCTCTTTGGAAGCATCCACCGCCCGCGTAGCCATAGACCACAACGATTCGTTGGAAATCGATCTGACCATCAGTGTCGACGAGTTCTTGGCTGCCGGCACGACGGTACATATGGCATGCGAAGGAGACTACCTCTCATGTTCGAACTATGAAAACGACTCGACCTGGCATCGCGTCAGCCATGCAGAACACGCAGATGGCACCCTGCAGGAGCTCATGCAACAACCCATGTCCGTGCCTCTCGCGGTGGGAGAAGTTTCCGCGCAGCAAAGTCGTCGGGTTCAACTCAAGATACCAAGAGGCATAGTCGACGAAACGCACACGCTCTACTTCGTCGCCAGCTCCTTCAATGCTGCAGCCTCCTATGTGGCTGTGGAAATAGTTGTTGCGAATGATCAAGAACTCCCAGCCGAAGTAACTCCGCCCGACAACGACCAAATGGAGAACTCTCTGGCGTTGTCTGGAACGTCTGGCGATTTCGACGTTGACCTTCTCCTCGCTTCTCGACAGCCCGGAGAGCATATGGTCAGAGGAGACGAATCGGGTTCCACAATCAAAAAGTTCTTCAACGAATCTTTTGATTCCTACTCTTTGGAGGCCTATTCTGGATATTCGCGTTACAGCAGCGTCTGGTACGAAGTTACAACGCAGGAAGACAGCGTTCTACTGTCGATGTTAGATGTGCCACTCGCTACAAGTGTTGCTGTATTTGAAGCGACGGAAGAGGAATCGGTTCTCATCTTTTCGTACCTAGGAGATCTCGATGCGTCGTCCGATTTCTCGCTGCGGATCAAACCGTCGCAAAAATATCTGGTTCAAATTTACAGCCAAGCCTTTTCGCCTGTGTCGGGCTCAATCCGCTGGACGCTAGGCGAAGACGTTCCACCGACCAACGACGACTTCCAAAATGCAGAGCAAATCGAAGGAAGCAGCGGATCTGTGGCTGGCTCCAACTTCAATTCGTCGCTAGAGGCGTTCGAATTCTATGGAAGCAGGGACTCGGAATCAACATGGTTCAAGTGGACAGCACCCGAATCGCGTACTTTCCGATTTGACGCGTCGCCCGCACGAGTCTTGGTATTCAGCGGGACCGACAACACGAACCTGCTGCGCATGTCAAGTCTGCCAGCTTCGACCTCCTCCAATTACCTTAGAGCTGAAGCCAACGAGCAGTATTACATTGCCGTCGTGAGTTCCGCTGACGATGGATCCATCAACGACTACGAACTGAGCTGGAACAGCTCGTCCGACTCGAGCCTCGCTGATAACGATCAGTTCGGAGCTGCCTATGAAATAAGCGGAAGTTCCGGCGAGGTCAGCGATTACATTTCCTCCACCCCTCGAACGCGCGAAGGTGGCGAACCGAAGGAGACCGGTGTAGGGACTCTCTGGTGGAGGTGGACGCCCAGCGAGTCTGGCTACTACACATTCTCTCTACAAAATGTCTACGTTGAGCACTTGTCGATATTTTCTGGCGAAACTTTGTCTAATCTCACGCTCCTAGCCAGCGGCACCGAAGTTTCGGTTTCGGCAGACGCAGATCAAGCTTATTACATCGCCTATGGAGTAAGTGTGAGATTTAGCTTCAACGACATGGAAGGAGAGTACTCACCCGAAGCTGCCTTTGCTTGGGGCGCAAGTCCCGAGAATGACTTGAGATCCGAAGCTTTAGCGCTGACAGGGTCTAGCGGCTCCGTCACCTTCAGTCACGAATATGCGACGTTGTCCGTCGACGATCCGCGCCGGATGGTAGGCACTCATTCATTGTGGTGGTCATGGACCGCACCCAGTTCCGGTTGGTTCAAGTTTGTGTTGGACGCCGAGGACGAGGTTCCCATACTCGAGCGGCAGGTCGACAATATCCTCGCTGTTTTGCGATCCGGCAGCAATACAGACGTTCTTGCTACGTCGGACAGATCTTACGTATTGAACGGCAAGCCAGAAGTGCTGTTCTACGCGACGTCGGGTAACGACTACGAAATTCAGGTGCTCCTGAGAAGCGACTCTTCCACAGAACCTTTTGCCGAATCGAGCTTTACCTGGGACACTGCGGAGGCTCCCCAATGGTTGAGGTTCCAGGAACAGTTGGTCGATTCCGCCAGACCTGGAATGGACAATGAAGTCGAATCCCTGCTGGCTCCACGAAGCATCACCATCGACGCATCCAGCAACACACTCTATGTCGCAGCCGAGACAGGGTTTGTCGTTCTGTCCCTCGATCCCGATACGGGCAGCGTAGCATTCTCCAAAGATATCGAGCATGTCAATGAGAGCAGAGAAACTGTTGCAAGCCTAGGCGAAGCAGTTCTAGCTTGGGATACCACTAGCTCCAATCTTTATGCAATGAACGACGACGCGCTGTATATAGTGCGTGAATTGAGTTCCGACTCTCCCTACTTAGAGCAATGTTTAGCGTTCGAGGACCCGTTCCTACTCAGTGCTGAGCAATTGATCATCGATTCACAGTCTCAATTCTTCTACGCAGTCGGCGACGACATCGGCCTAGAAATCGACATTTATAAGAAGGATGACATCTGTAGTTTTTCGGCTGTTTCAAGAGTTAGTCGCGAGCAGGTGAGCGACCTTCGAAGCGGGCACGCCGCTGTGATGGGACCAAATCAGAATCATTTCTACGTGACGACCGACAGTGGGCTAGTCGCCTTTTCTCGGGACAGTTCAACAGGCGAGCTAGCCTACGAGTCGATTGCTCGCACATCTGACCGAGAAGATGGATTTTCGTACGATTGGGATTACAGCACTCTAGCTGTAGCGAACTCCGGAAATCGGTTGTTTGTAGTCGGACATGGTGCCCCTTATGTTGGCATCTACGACATTGAGGCCGATCCAAAGAATCCGACCCTATTGACAAGCGTCACCAAGTTTCATGCAGACCCTAACAACTTTGATCTCTACTATTTCCAGACTCGAGAGAGCTTGCCGGTCGCCGCTTTCGACTGCCGTCTCCTTTCGGCGTCGCAACAGTCGGAAGCCGTTGATCTCATCTGCGGCGGAGTGCTTTACAGCATCACGTACGAAGAGGAAGAGCTAATTGTTGAAGACATGCTTCTTGAGGGAGAAAGCGATCGATTCGACGGCGACCTCAGCGAAGTCACCTACATGGGTCACGGTCTAACCCAAGGTGTCGTGGATTCCGACGACAGTCGAGTCTTCGTAATCGTCGACGACCACATCGATTCGTTGTTGGTATTTGAACGGGCGTCGAACATCGACGAAGACCCCTATTGACCGTCGGTGGACGATCGAACCAATCCAATCAAGGGAGCAGTAAAGGAAAGTAGAAGAACAGTAACTATTGGTAGCAATCCATACCTCACGAAAGGAGTACTTCCGGCCATGGCTTCTACTCGGTCGCTAAGTACTCCTGCCTCGTGAACGGGCAATGCACGCTGGATCGACCCGTCGCTTCGAACAACTGCCGTTGGACCAACATTTGACACACGCAGCAAGTACTTTCCCGATTCACGGGCGCGCATTCGTGCAACCTGAAGCTGCTGCCACGGCCCAAGGGAGTTGCCGAACCAAGCGTCCGCATTCAAGGAAACAATAAAGTCGGCGGTACCCAACTCTCTGCGTACCAATTCCGGATACGCGATTTCGTAGCAAATAGCGACCTTGAAAACCAAGTCTCCAGCTCTCAGCAATGCGTCGCTCTCCGATCCCTCCGTCATGTGGGACATTGGAAAGTCTACGTGTTCAAAAACCGAATGCATCAACCATAAGTCTGGCGTGTATTCTCCAAATGGCACAAGCTGCTGCTTCTGGTATACCGCATCGTGTTTTCCTGCGATTATGGCGACATTGAACGTCTCCCGCCCTAGCCCAGACGCTTTGTGCTCAAAGGTACCCAGAACCAGGGACCCATCGAGCTCGCCAACAAGTTGCTCAATTAGAGGTTGAACGCTATGCCGGTTTGCTGGCAACGCAGACTCTGGCCAAAGAACGAGATCTGCCGTACGACCTTGGTTCGTCAGACGTCTATACGCTTGCCAATATGAGTTGGGATCGCTTACCCAGGTACTCAAACTCGACTCGATATCTGCTTGTACCAATGCAACGGTGACATCGCCCTCCCTCGAAGTCCACAATAGGTCCTTCATAGGAACGGCAACCATCCACATAGCCACGCTCAGAATGAAGGGCAGGTACGACCGCCGAAATACAAAGTAGAGAGCGACCGCCGAGAAGACCGCTCCGTACCCAACCAGCCACACTCCGCCTATTGGAGCATACGCAGCGATCGGAGTGGCTACGAAGGCATAGCCTGTGTGTAGCAAAGGGAAACTGAAACCAATCGGAAAGCTCATTAGCACTTCGTAGAGGCACACGACTCCAGCAAACAACGCTGTTGCTGCGAGCTTTGACTTGAGCTCAAAAGCGAAGCAGCAGGCGAGGCTGAACAGAAGAGAAAGCAAGCAGATCATCAGAGTGAACAACAGGACGCCTGTAATAGGATTCGCATCCGCATGATTTATCAAACTGTCGAGCACCCAGTGTGTGCCGACGGAGAACTTCCCCACTCCGAACAGAAACCCGCGTAGAAATTTCTCCATCGTTGTGGTCGCGGAGTACACTGCATGAAACAACAGAGCGATGCACAGCAAAGCCAAAGGCCAATGGCCAAATGGAGCGAAGGAAAGACTGCATACGCCCCCGCAAATCAAGGCCAAAAGCCGTTGGGCCAACCCGATCTTAATCATCCTAGGCAAACTCTTGCAAGAGCTCAAATACAAAGCTCATTGCAATGGCACAGACCCATTTGCCCATGCAATCAACATTCAAGGAAATGAAGGTGCACCTCTGTTGCACGACCGACCATAGATTGCATTAGTCACTGACACTAGAAACTCCGGATAGCCAGAAGTGATCGTGGGCTATGTCAAAGTCGTCTATCGTTGACTTCAAGTGTTTTTCTATTGTTGGAAGCACAACCACTAGCTTGCTAACCCTTGATCCGGTACCATTCTTACTCTTGGAGGCTATGGACATCGTACGCACGATACCCAAACGCCCGCCCCGTGGTTCTTTTCTTCCCTGTCTAGAGTCGGACTCCTTACATCATTGAACGCGGTCACCCTTATGAACAAGCTTATTCATGTGAAAGGGCGTTTCGTAGCAACTAACTCGATACACTATCGTCATAACTAAGCAAACCATTGCACAGAGTCGCGAACCAAGACTCGAAGCTCAAGTAACGAGTCTTCAATCCACAATATGCTCTCCATCGTAGCCGCGCTCAATGCGCTTATGTGGGCGATTCGCCGGAAGAACCGGGCTCAACGGTCCCAAAGGTCGAGATTGGGGGCAAGCGCTTCAATTTCAATTGCAATACTTCTATCAAATACTCCAATTGCTCAGGCAAGAGATCCTGCTTTGTGTTGGTTTGAATTCGCACGGTCAAACTTTCGTCAATGGGAAGTCGCATCCAATCGTTGAATTCGAAGGAATGTGCAACTTGCTTTGTGGGCGTATTTTCGATTTCTGATCGCGACCTAGACTCGTGCTCCTTAGCCACAACATCGCTCGGTTGTACAACGCTATCAACGTCGAGGTGGGCAAATTGAATAGTCTCAAGATAGGACTTTGCTGCTGAATTTGCTGCTCTATCACTAAATTTCATCTGACGAAGCAGATAATTAGTAATCCCTTGCATCTGTGGGAGTCCAGCACCGAACTTCTCGTACAGCGTATTAAACACCTCTGGATGTAATGCAGCTTCTTTCACCGCCGAGTCTTTCTCGTCTTGAGACTCCGCCCAAAGTATCCGCGTTGCAAGTTCCGTAGCCTGCACCTCGCCTCTATGAGCGTACTCCAACAGCCCGAACTGAACCAAGGCTCCAATCACTGGGGCTGAAGTGCCGTTAACACCTGCATAGCCCATTGCTTTGGCAATCGCATCTCGGTCTACGCTTGACCTGTTGTACGCGCTCACAATTACTTGTGCTTTCTCGATCGAAGTACTCAATCCAATTGACGGATATTTTGGACTTCGCATTCTTTGGTTACCCATATCAACTCCATTGATAGGTTATTGGAGTCTTTATTTTAAACGACGTAGTGCGATAAAGCAGGACTAATTGTTATCTATTTAATAAGATAACAAGATAGTCAAGCTCTACCTCTCCCAATGTTTGCTGAAGGCAAGTTCTCCAATGCCATTCAGGAATCCAACCAGAAGTTTCTCCATCGTTATGCTCGCCGAGCACTCGGCAGAAACAACAACGCAACGCACATCAAGGCCAATAGCCAAATGGAACCAAGGAAAGATTGCATACGCCTCCGTAAACCAGTGCGGAAACTCTTTGAAAGACAGCGTTTTGAACCATTGCTGGCAAGTGTTGTTCAGGTCTCCTCAACGTCAGTTCGCACCTATTGAAAAAGCGAACGAGACTAAAAACTCTTAGCGTACAGAAACCAGTGGGTAACGACTCATCCATCTCGCAGTCTACACACCCCGCATCCAAGACAAACTTCATTGGGTGTTTTGGAATGCTTGTGTTTTTTAATTCAGTCGCACTACTGACCGTCGCGATGGTAGTTCTGGTCGGTTCGTGATCCCGATGGGTCCTCTGGTCGCGAAAGAACAGGCTGAACAAGAGTACGAGAGACTGCAACTAAATACTAAATCCTACCAAGACATGTGGGACCGGCAGGAGCGTATCGCGAGACTAAGTTACCCACTCTTCACTGCGAGTGCGGATTTGTGCAGCTCAAGAGTCGCTAGGGACATCGACATTCAATGGCTCACACACAACGACCTAGACGGAACATTGGGTCGCATCGCTGGTATTTCTCTGGGTATCGCCGGTTATTCCTTTGTCACAGTTGTAACTTCGGAGTCGGCTACAGATCACGCGGGTTTGCGTCGAGGCGATGTCTTGACTGCCACAAAAGGAGTTGCCATTCGGGAAGACAAGCAGGCAATCTGGCAAGGTACCACGAATAACGCATGCAACTATCGCCGTCACCTAGCAGAATTGGTACGAGACGCATTCGACGAGGACACTTCCGTTGCCCTACAGATCCAACGCGACGACGAACAACACGAATTGGTGCATGAGCCAGAGTTAAGATGCAACCACAAGATATCGATCATCGACAGCACCGAAATTGCGTTGTTTTCTGAAGGAAGCAACATCCTCGTGTCGATGGCACTCTACGACCTTGCAGGGTCTGACAAAGACTTTCAAACGCTGTTGGCTCATGAATTGGCACACAGGGACTACTGACACCGGGGAGAAATATCTGTAGGCGAAAAAGTTGCGGTGGCCGCTGACGCTGTCGTCAATGTACTGGGTGTGATCGGCATGGTTGTGGCAGGTCTAGCCTGGGAAGACGTACCAACGTAAGACGTTGAACCCATTCGATTGTTCTCGCCGGACAACGCCGCAAAAATCTTCAAGCACCAGCATGAACATAATCAGGTGAGGAAGCCTGTGGCAACTCCTACACTTGACCAGGCTGAGGTCGAAGAGAGCGCACCGTAGTCGGGTCAGGGCTACGTTGCAGCACAAGTAGTCTGCAATTTCGGTTTGCGAATTGGAGTCGGCAAACCGGTAGAGGCCGGCCGCCTCATTCCAAAACAAAATTGCTCAGACAGTGTATTGGCCAACAAGCGTGCTCCCTGAGTCGCAACGAGTGTACAGATCAGCTGTCTACCTACAAGTACGTTTGCATGGTCTCGAACTCACCTATCAATATTGCAGGAGGCAACTCGATTGCACATTACACAATGATCCTCGGCAGACCGCCAAACGGCAACTGGTCTACAATTCGGATGCCAACACATTCCGATCACTGTTGAAGCAATGGAAGCTCTGCTCAGCAACCGCCCGCTATGGATTGCACTCGGCGTGTCGCTGGCGCTTCATGCCGCGTTCGTCGTGTTCATCAATCTAGAAATCAATCCCATTCCTCGCGATCCAATCGTGCTCAACATGCGATTGGTGAAGCCTGTCGGAACGCTTCCAACCACTAACGACACGCTGATGGACTCCCCTCAGGAGATCGTCGGTCCGGAAGAACCAGTAATCGATTCGGTGGCTCCTGAGATCGATGGTGCTTTGAGTTTCGAGGAAGTCCTGTTTCCTGAGGATTTCCTGACTGACATGGACATCACACTTAAGGAACCTGGAGTGGAAGAGGCAGCGGTGGACACAAGCACCAATGCCATTGCGCAAATGACCGTCGAAGACATGGTGCAGTCCATTGCAGAAATTGCTGTGGCCAACTCCGAAGAAGAAAGCGAAAAACGCATTCGCCGATTGGCCGGCGACGGCACGTCGTCCATTGAAGAGACGTTCTACCTTAGAGCCTGGCTTCGAAAGGTGCGTCGCATCGGTCAATTGAATTACCCCAGCGAAGCCGTCCAAAAGAAGCTCTATGGAACTTTGAGCTTGTACGTGTCAATTGCACCGGATGGATCGTTGGTCGAAACGCGAGTCTTGGAATCCTCCGGCCATGAGGTTCTCGATAATGCTGCCGTGAACATTGTCAAACTTGCAGCTCCTTTCTCGCCATTCCCAGCCTCGATAGCGCGCGACACCGAATTGCTGGAGATTGTTCGAGAGTGGGAATTTCGAAAGGGCACCTACACTACAGATCCACCTCCTAAAGAAGAGAACTAGTCCTCTAGACACCATTTGTTAGCGTTTACCATTACGGAATGACCGAACAGTCTCTCGTCAATCACTTTCTACTAGCTTTGCCAAACCAAATTGGCACCTATTTCGAGGATACATTGACCTTCCTCGTACGGCACAGCGACGAAGGAGCCATGGGATTCATCGTCAATCGGCCCATGCCCATCAAGCTGGCGGAACTGCTCAAGGAAGCCAATCTGGATCCCGTATCGGGAGAAGAAACGAACCTTTGGGAAGGCGGTCCCGTAAGTCCAACCCATCCCTCAATAATTCACTCAGACGATTTCAGTACCGACAGCACCGTGGAAGTCGCAGAGGGCATAGGACTCACAACCGAACCATCTGGAGCCGGAATCTACGCGACGCTCAAAGCCATCGCTGAGGGCATCGGGCCAAAGCAGTACATGTTTGTCTTGGGCTATGCAGGCTGGGCTCCCGGACAGTTGGAGGGAGAACTCAAGGAGAATGCGTGGGTGACTTGCCCGGCGGATCGGAAAATACTGTTCGATGAACCGCACCAATCCAAGGTTCGTAGCGTATCGTCCATTATCGGTGTGGACTTCAGCAAGTTCTCCCCTCAGGGCGGTATGGCCTAACGAGGTTTGTGCTGGTGGGAGCAATGTCTTTCGATTTCGGCATGTCGCACATTGGTGTGGCGATAATTGAAATTGGAACCCGTTCAATCCAACCTACAGGGACCATAAAGGCTAAGAACGGCAGACCCAACACAGACCAATTGGATTTCCTCGTGAACACCTGGAAGCCCTCGGAATTGATCGTTGGACTGCCATTGAACATGGACGACTCCGAATCCCCCATGTCCCAGGCTTCGCGCAAGTTCGGCAAGTACTTGGAGCGGCGATTTTCATTGCCTGTGCATTTGGTTGACGAACGTCTTACAACAATGGATGCGCGGGACCGAACAGCAAACGCGCAACCGAATCATGCAATCGCCGCTTGTGCCATCGGCGAGACTTGGTTGCATGAGCATATTGTCAACAACAGCTTCCGACGTGGCAACTCTTGACCCAATACGTCAAGTCACAGGAACGGATCTCAAATGGACTTCTGGACCGCTACCAGTCCGTAAGAGAAACAGTCCATGCCTCTAGCCTTGAAGCTGGCAGAGTTTCGAATTCTGTAAAGCTCCTCGCCGTCAGCAAGACGCGAAGTACGAACGAAATACAAACACTGGCCGAACTGGGTCACCGTGACTTTGGCGAGAATTACGTTGCGGAAGCAAATAAGAAGATGCTCGAGCTTCGTAATCCGCACTTGGTTTGGCACTTCATAGGTACCGTGCAATCCAACAAAACCAAACTCATTGCTCAGCACTTCGATTGGGTACAGTCTGTGGACCGAGAGCACATCGCCCGACGGCTTAGTGACGCACGGCGTGACAGCGACGCCAAGGATCCCCTAAACGTCTGCATTCAGATCAACATTGACGACGAGCCGCAGAAATCCGGAGTTTCGGTCGAACACCTCCCTACTCTGGTCCAACGCATGCAAGAATTGCCGTGCCTAAGATTACGTGGATTGATGGCAATTCCTAAGGTGCGGGACGATCCGGAGGACTCCCGCAACGCTTTTAGTAATCTTTACGAACTATTTCAACGGGTGAAACCGTCTGCGCCGGAGTGGTGGGACACGCTGTCCATGGGCATGACTGACGACTATCGAATTGCCATCGAGGAAGGCGCAACCATGGTGCGTTTGGGCACCGCAATCTTTGGACCTCGAGCATGAGCTTGAAGATTGCAATCATTGGTGGAGGCCACATGGGTCGTGCACTTGCCTCGGGTATTGCAAATTGCACCGATCTGGATGCCGAAATCATCGTTGCGGACCCTTTGGCCAATCAATTGACAGGCTACGAACAAGGCAACGTACGCACAACATCGAACAATGACGAGGCCATATCACAGTCGGCGGTGGTTATCCTTGCCGTCAAACCGCAAGTGGTCAAGCCAGTCATAGTCGAACATGCCAACGAACTGCAAACCAAACTGGTGATTTCAATTGCTGCAGGGGTGCCGATGACAAACCTGGAAGCATGGTTGAAACCATCGACTCCCATCATTCACTGCATGCCTAACTTGCCGGCATCGATAGGCGAGGGAATTACCGCTATCATTGCCAATTCGTTCGTGTCGAGCGACCAGAAAAATCTTACGGACCGCATATTCAACGCAGTAGGCGACACCGTGTGGATCAAAGACGACTGGCACATCGACATAGTTACGGCAGTATCTGGCAGTGGCCCAGCTTATTTCTTCTATCTAATGGATGCCATGATCCAAGCGGCTATTGAATTGGGAATGGATGCGAGAGTAGCTAAAAGCCTTGCGACAAAGACTGCTCTCGGTGCGGCATGCTTAGCTGCGGACTCACCCAAGGAACCTGCGATTCTACGCAGCGAAGTCGCCTCGCCCGGCGGCACTACCGAACGCGCTTTGGCAGCAATGGATGCGAACGGTGTCCGAGAATCCATCATCGACGCGGTCAAGGCCGCTTTCACACGATCCACCGAACTAACCGCGAGCTTGTAACTTCTGTGCCAAATCTATTGCTTCTCATACTTAGCTTCGCAGTCAGCGTTTTTGCACTCTTCAGCCTGCTCAGGTTTTTGCTTCAACTCTCAAAAGCCAATTTCTACAGTCCCATTGTGGACGCAATAAAGAGGATCACGGATCCAGCGCTCCAGCCGCTACGCAAGTTCCTGCCGGCATCGGGTCAAATCGATCTCGCGTCTCTCATTGCCGCGCTGGTTCTGTATTCGATTTCCGAGTTTTTGATGGTCGCCCGAATGGGAGGCGACGCTCTCAGTATCTTTCCAATTTGGTCCTTTCCGTGGAATGGTGCCGTCGAAGCCCTGAATTTTTCCGTGTGGATCTATAACGTGGCCATCTTGATCTCAGTGATCATGAGCTGGGTTGCGCCCAATGTCTATTCACCCGCCGCGGAACTGGCACGGCAACTGTCGGAACCGGTACTCGCGCCGATTCGAAGGTTCCTACCCACCATGGCCGGGTTCGACTTCTCACCCATGGTTGCCATGTTCATTCTGATCACCGTGGTGTCTTACGTAATTCCCTACCTTAAATTCATACCTGAGACTTCAGTACCTACGTAATGGGTCTTGAGGATGCAAACGAGCTCCCGCGACAACCCAGAATCCGTGGGCATTGTTTCGCCCAATGTTCTGACTTTCAATCAAGGCATTACGCTGCAATGCGGCGAACAGCTCTCAACTTTCGAACTCATTTACGAAACCTACGGTGAGCTGAATTCAGACCGCACCAACGCGATTCTGATATGCCACGCCCTTTCCGGACACCATCACGCCGCGGGATTTCACCAAGACGACGAAGATCGAGCCGGTTGGTGGGACAACTGCATTGGCCCAGGGAAACCTATTGACACGAACAGATTTCACGTGGTGTCGCTTAACAACCTAGGGGGATGTCACGGATCCACTGGACCGCTTTCCAACAACCCGCGAACCGACGAGCCCTATGGATCGGAATTTCCTACCATCGCGGTGAGGGATTGGGTCAAGACTCAAGCGATGTTGGCGGACACGCTGGGAATTGAGCGATTCGCAGCGGTCATCGGCGGAAGCTTGGGTGGAATGCAAGCTCTGCAATGGAGCATAGACTATCCAGACCGCATCGGACATGCAGTACTAATCGCGTGCGCACCGAAACTTTCGGCGCAAAACATTGCGTTCAATGAAATCGCACGACTTGCCATCAACATGGATGAACCGCTACAACTTGCTTCCGACGGGATGCCTGGGCTTGGACTGGCTCGAATGATTGGACACGTGACCTACCTGTCAGACGACTCCATGGGCATGAAATTTGGGCGAGAAGTCAAGAAGGGCGATATCGAACAGGGCCGAGACGTGCAGTTTCAAGTGGAGAGCTATCTCCACTATCAAGGTTCCAAGTTCGCGCAAGCATTTGATCCAAATACATACATCTTGGTGACCCGCGCATTGGATTACTTCGATCCGGCAATCGAACACCAAGGAGACTTGGTGGAAACGCTGAAGCGAGCAACCGCGAAATTTCTCGTAATCTCGTTCACGAGCGATTGGCGATTCTCTCCCGCACGATCGAACGAAATCATTGATGCACTTGTGGCGGCGGGAAAAAGCACGGCAAGTGCGAACATAATAAGCAGCATGGGTCACGATTCGTTTCTGATGGAAATTCCCCGGTACTTCAGTGTCTTGCGAGCTTATCTTGCTAGCGTAGCGGAAGAAGTAGGCGTATGAGAGTAGACCTGCAGCACGTCGCGGACTTCATCGAAGAAAACTCGCGAGTATTGGACCTCGGATGTGGCGAAGGGGAACTTCTATCTCATCTGCAGGAAACGAAGAACATCAATGGCTATGGCATTGAAAAGGACCAAGAGGCCATTGAGGAATGCATTCGACGCGGAGTCAATGTCATAGAACACGATCTCAATTTGGGTTTGGACCGATTTCCCAACGACAGCTTTGACATTGTGGTAATGACGGAAACGCTGCAAGCTCTCGAGTCTCCACGGACACTTCTCAAGGAACTGCTGCGCATCGCGCAGAGGTGCATCGTATCGTTTCCGAACTTCGGCCATTGGCGCTGTCGGTTCCAACTGCTGTTTCGTGGTCGCATGCCCGTCGCAGAACACTTGCCGCACCAGTGGTACGACACGCCCAACATACACTTGTGCACGTTTAGAGACTTTGACGAGCTGTGCCGCAGCGAAGGATTGCAGGTCATTGAACGAAGCGTTGTCGACCCAAGATATCGCAAAGTCTCCAAGAAGAGTAGCTTGTCAAATGTGTTCGGTACCACTGGCTTCTATGTGTTAGGACGCCCCCTGTGAGAAACTACCTTGGCGTTGCTGTTGTTCTGCTGGTCGCAGGTTTGGCATTTGCGGAACAAGCTGTCGAATTCGACGACTGGAAGGTCCATTACAGCGTCATTCCGTCCACGTTCATTTCCAAAGAGGTTGCAGAAAAGCACAAGCTTGTTCGTGGAAACGACCGCGCGTTATGCAACATTTCAGTTATCGATCCCGATGGAGACTCCTTCGAGGCAAAGGTAGCGGGCAACTACAAGAACCTGATGGGCCAGGAGCTGAAGCTCAAATTCAAGACTATCAAGGAATCCGACGCAGTCTACTTTCTTGCAAGCTTCAAATTCACGGAAGGCGAGAAGCTCAAGTTCGAAATTGATGTTGAATTCGACGACAGAAAGGAGACTCTAACTTTCGAGCAAGAGGTGTACTCGAGTCTAGGGGAGAGCGGCTAGCCAACGTGGAGGAGTCATCAACCGTGTTTGAGATTGAAGTCCATTGAAAGCAATCTTCGACTTTCAGAGGCAATCCATCTACGACGATGACATTACCCATAAATACCATTTTCCTCGACGTTATCGCGAAGTAGCCGAGAAATCAGTCGGAGATTGGATCGTCTATCGGCAGACTCAAAGAGGGTCAGGCCAAAAGACCTATATGGCATTAGCAAGGCATGTTGCAATTGAACCAGATACCCACAATCCAAGTCACTTCTATGCCAGAATTGACAACTTCATTCCTTTCAATCGTGACGTACCCTTCCACAAAAGGAAAAGAACGTACTGGGAGAGTACTCTCAACGAAATACCTTCGGCCCGGGTAGGTAGTTCTCTTCGGGGCAACGCGATGAGAACAATCTCAGAAGAAGACTTCGGAGAAATCGCTTTCCATGGATTAGGCCAGCTCTTCGATCAAGAAATGGCAAAACGCCTCTATGCGGAACCGTTTCTCGATGAAGCCATCGATGCCGATCTTGCACTTGCGGACTCTATCGAAAAAGCCAGAAAAATCACCGAGCTAGTCACCAACCGCCCCGTGCGAGACGCGAATTTCCGGCACATCATATTGGATGCCTATAGTGATACATGTGCAATCACGGGACTTCGCATTGTCAACGGGTTTGGCAGAGCAGAGGCCAATGCGGCGCATATCCGCCCCGTCAAGGAGAATGGACCCGATATTGTTCGCAATGGGTTGGCCTTGTCGGCAACCTGCCACTGGTTGTTCGATAGACATCTCATCAGTTTGACCGATGAATGCGAGCTGCTCGTATCCAAGAACCTGCCGAAGAGACTAACCAATCTGTTCCCCTCTCAAGGACACAAGATCCTCCTCCCTGACAATAGGCTCAAGCGTCCCAATCCGTTATTTCTGGAGCATCACCGCAATCAGTTTGACGAGAAATTGCGCGCCGGGGCTCTATGAGCGCACGAATACACCTCGTGACGCGATTCAATCGTGAGATTCGAGGAGTCTGCCCATGCGGCGGCGAATGCCGCTCACATATCCCTTTCTTGTTAGGGTGCCACACTTAGTTCGACAAACCATGCGTCGCTGATCGAGACGCCGATGCCAAACAGCACCGCCTATTCACCAAAGTGCCTCTCAATCGACTTGGAGGTTGACAAGGAGTCCAGTCGCGTTTTTGCTTTGGCGGCAGTTAGGTCTGATTCGGACAAACGGGTTTGCTTGCGAGGAGCCATCGTCAAATCGGAGATTTGGAAGTTGGACGAACTGAGCGACGGCGTCGATTTCGTTGTTGGTCATAATTTCCTAGACTTCGATGTGCGGCACCTTCAAGCGCTTGCTCCGGACCTGGCGTGCCTCAAGAAGCCCATGATTGACACGCTGCGTCTCGGACCACTCGCCTATCCCCGCAATCCCTACCACCACCTCGTCAAACACTACAAAGATCCCAAATTAGTGCGCATCGAGAAAAACGACCCAGAACTTGATGCGCGGCTTTGTCTGAACGTCTTGGATGAGCAAATCACCAAGTTGCGTGACGACTCGGAAGACTTGGCTTGCATTTGGCACTGGCTTACTACGTTGGACGATTCTAGCGGCGGTTTCGACATCTTCTTTGCGGCCATCCGAAATTCGCTCCGTCCATCAAGAGTAGACGCACGAGGTGCGATGAAGAGAGTCCTCAGGGATCGCGTCTGCGAAAACCAATTGGACCAATTACTACGGAAAGTCACACAGATGGCATGGCCCCTTGCCTACGCGGTTGCATGGATAAATGTGTCGGGCGGCAATTCGGTGGTGCCGCCGTGGGTGCTCTTTAGATTCCCAACCACGATGAAACTGGTGCGTCAGCTTCGGGACACCAAATGCAGCGACCCCGAGTGCTCCTGGTGTAAGACAAAACACAATGCTTGCCACGAATTGAAGACGTGGTTTGGATTCGACAAGTTTCGCGACCAGCCCATTACCATGGCCGGGGAGTCGATGCAACAGGCGATCGTAGAGCGAAACCTCTCTCGCAAGCACTTGCTTGGAATCTTGCCAACGGGAACCGGCAAATCCATCTGCTATCAGATTCCAGCACTGTCGCGCCACGAAAGACTCGGTTCACTAACCGTAGTTATTTCTCCACTTGTGGCTTTGATGGAAGACCAGGTGAAAGGACTGGAACGACGCAACATTACCTCTTGCGTGGCAATCAACGGCCTTCTCTCCCTACCCGAACGGTCGGAGGCACTCGACAAAGTTAGACTCGGCGACGCCTCGATGGTCTTGATTTCTCCAGAGCAGCTTCGCAATCGGCGAGTGCAGGCGGCATTGCATGAGCGAGAAATTGGTGGATGGGTGATCGACGAAGCACACTGTCTTTCGAAGTGGGGACACGATTTTCGACCGGACTACCGCTATGTGTCACGGTTCATAAAGCAAAGGGCAAGAGACCAGGACATTCCGCCCGTTCTTTGTCTCACCGCCACCGCCAAACCAAACGTGGTAGACGAAATACTGGAACACTTCAAGGAACGATTGGACATTGAACTTGAGGTTCTGAACGGTGGGGCTCGAAGATCGAATCTAGCGTTTGAAGTGGTCTCGACAACGGAAGAGCACAAAGCCACGCACATTCATTCCACGTTGTGCCACTACCTGCCGGCATCCGACCCGGGCGGCGCGATCATCTATTGCGCCACTCGATCTCGCACAGAGAAAATCGCCGAGTACTTGCAGCAAAAAGGCTTGTCGGCCAACCATTTTCATGCAGGTCTCGATCGGGAACAACGGAAGGAAGTCCAGAACCAGTTCATTCAGGGCGACCTGAAGGTAATCGTTGCAACCAATGCATTTGGAATGGGCATCGATAAGCCAGACGTCCGGTTGGTGCTGCACGCCGATATACCCGGGAGCCTTGAGAGCTATATGCAGGAGGCGGGACGGGCCGGGAGAGACTCAAAGGGGGCTCGCTGCGTGCTCTTGTATTCACAGGACGATGTTGAAAAGCAATTTGGTCTGTCAGCTGTGTCTCGACTTACACAGAAAGAAATTCAAGGAATCTGGAAAGCTCTGCGCAACCTTGACCGCAAAGGACGGTCGAGCGGAACTGTGGTCGCTACAGCCGGAGAAATTCTATTGGGCGACCAGGATCAGGATTTCGAACGCGACCACTTGACCGAAGACACTCGCGTTGGCACGGCCATACTTTGGCTGGAGGAATCGTCGCTACTCCAACGTAACGAAAACGTGACGAACATCTTTCCATCCTCTCTTCGGGTCAAGACGCTAGACGAAGCCAAGAAAATCTTGAACTCACGATCCCTGCAATCCTCGAAGACGCGGGAGCTTCTGAAAATTGTCGAAATGCTGTTCGACTGCAACATCGACGAGGGAATCAGCACAGATGAAATCATGGGACGCACAGGTTTGTCGACCGAGAAAACACGCCAAGCGCTGTACGACCTTGATTCACTTGGAATAGTCAGCAACGACACTGCAATAACAGCTTTTGTTGCCCGGGGAGTCAAGAATCCTTCCGAAGCGAGACTTAAGCGGGCGGTTGAAATGGAGCGGTTGGTCATTGAGTCACTCCAAGAGTACGCACCGGACATGACTGTAGATGAGTCTCACGTTCTTTACCTCCGACAGCTGGCCCAAGAACTTCGAACAAAAGGCATCCAGAACCCCCTTCCTGAAAAAATCTGGCAAATTGTTAGGAGCATCTCGAATGACGGGCGTAGTGAAGGGGAGAGAGCAAGTTGGTCCGTCAGCAGAATTGATTCTGACCACGCTCGTATCACATTGCAAAGAGATTGGCGGAAGCTGCGGGAGGTAGCAGCAATTCGCACCAGCGCTGCGCAAGGATTGCTCGAACACCTACTGCAACGCACTTCAGGAGAGTCCGTCCGTGGCTCTGATCTCCTTGCGGAGACCACGGTGGGCAAATTGCTTGGGGTCGTAGAAAACCAAAGGTCGATTCTTCAAGAAGTCAAGAACTCGCGCAAATTGATGGAGCGAGCCTTGCTATGGCTGCACGAACAGGAAATCATTCGCCTCAATCACGGACTGACGATTTTCAGGAAGGCCATGACCATTCGTCTCGAGCCTACAAATAGGGTGTTTACTGCGGCAAACTTTCAGCCTCTCGATCTCTACTACCAGGGCCAGGTTCTGCAAATCCATGTCATGGCGCAATACGCCATTGAGGGGCTTAACAAGGCCGGCAGTGCCATTCAGCTCGCCATGGACTACTTTCGAATGAATCAGGAGAGCTTTCTCAAGCGCTGGCTGCCCAAGCGCGCCGACGAGCTCAAACGGGAAACCACTCAAGAGTCTTGGCAGCAGATTGTCGATAGCCTGCGCAACCCAACACAGAGGCGGATCGTCACGGACAATCGGGTCAACCGAAATGTGCTGGTATTGGCAGGTCCTGGATCCGGCAAGACTCGGGTGCTAGTTCATCGCGTAGCCTATCTGGTCCGAGCCCGACGAGAAAGACCGCGCAGCATTTTGGTCTTGACGTACAACCGTCATGCCGCGATCGAAGTACGGAGACGTTTAAGGGTCCTCCTAGGTGACGACGCGAAAGGTGTACTTGTCATGACCTGCCACGCCATGGCGATGCGACTCGCCGGTTACTCCTTCATCAATGCACGCAACTCCATCGACACCGACACGTTCGACGAAATTCTTCAGAACGCTACGGACCTATTGAGTGGAAAGGGCATCGCGCCAGAAGAAGCAAACGAACAGCGCGACCGACTGTTGGCAGGCTTTCGCTGGATCTTGGTGGACGAATACCAAGACATAAATCTTCCTCAATACGGACTCATTTCAGCGCTGGCGGGACGGACACTCGAAGATCCCGAGTCTAAGCTCACGTTATTTGCAGTTGGCGACGACGACCAGAACATCTACTCCTTCAACGGTACGTCGGTCGAGTTCATTCGCCGTTTTGAGTCCGACTATGACGCACATATCGAATTTCTCACAGAGAACTACAGATCCACACAGCGCATCATTCGCGCTTCCAATGCCGTAATCTCGTCGGCGAGGGAGCGAATGAAACCTGATGATCCCATAGAAATCAATCGAGCCCGACGCAACGACCCACTAGGCGGGCGATGGGAGACATTGGATGTCGTCGCACAAGGAAAAGCACAACTGATTCCAGCCAGGAATCCCATGGAGCAGGCGTTTCTTGCCATCGAAGCCCTACGCAGGTTGGCAACGCTTGATTCGGCTTGGGAATGGACTGACTGTGCCGTTGTCGCTTGCGAATGGAAATATCTGGATGCTGCAAGAGCTTACTGCGAGCACCTCGGCATACCAGTAGATACCTCCCGCAATGTCTCGCTGAATTTCTGGCAGCTGCGAGAAACTCAGAGTCTGATCTCCTGGTTGAGATCCCAGCAAGATCATCTCGTACGGATTGAGGCCATCAATGCGCAGCTTGAGGACAGTGTGCACAATCCCTGGATCTCACTATTGCGAGAAGTCGTGGCCGATCTACAGCTTGAGTCTGGGCACGAAGTTTCAGCCCAATATGCCGTCGAGTGGCTTGCCGAAACACGGAGAGAAGCAACTCAGAGACGCCGCGGCATCTTGCTGACGACGGCACACCGAGCGAAGGGTTTGGAGTTCAAGCACGTAGTAGTCTTGGACGGCGGCTGGAGCCGAGCCAAGAACCGCATAGAAGATGACGAGCTGCGAAGATTGTTCTATGTAGCCATGACCCGTGCTCGGGAAAATTTGCTGGTAGCTAGTCTTCCAGAATCCAACAGTTACATTGAAATGCTTGCCAGTATTGGCGAACTCCATGTGCATCAGCCCGCTGATGTGCCCACACTGCCGAGTGCCATGCACAACGTTTACAAGGAACTGTCCCTTAGTGAAGTGGACTTGGGCTACGCTGGAAGAAAGGACATCAGCGACAAGATCCATGAATGCATAAGGCGGCTGAGACCGGGGGATGCCTTGAAAGTAGGAGAAAGAAGAGACCGAATTGAGTTTCTCGATCCAGCCAATAACGTCGTCGGCCGCACGGCCAGGAATTTCTGCTTTCAGCCCGATTTGGCCATAGGAGAAGCCAAAGTGTATGCAATAGCGGCCCGCAAACGCGAGTGGTCGGACATGGAGTACGTTGACTCATTGATGTGCGATCAGTGGGAGGTCGTTGTCCCTGAATTTGTGCTTGTACCCAAGTAATGTCAACGCGCCCGCAAGTAGTCCTTGCAAGCAACAATCATCACAAACTAAATGAGCTAAGAGTTCTCCTGCAGGAGCTGCCAATCAGTGTTCGTTCACAATCCAACTGGAACTTACCTTCGGCCGAGGAAACAGGAACTACATTTGTAGAAAACGCGCTGATCAAAGCTCGGCATGCATGCCTCCACATCGGTCTTCCAGCTATAGCGGACGACTCAGGGTTGGTGATTCCAATACTCGACGGGGAACCTGGAGTTCGTTCCGCACGCTATGCTGGAGATAGTGCGACCGACATCGAAAACTACAGCCTTGTCCTCAGCAGATTGGCTGAGAGCGGAGACTCTCGCGACGATTGCAAGGCTTACTTTTATTCAACACTCGTCTACTTGAACGATCCACATGACCCAACACCAGTAATCTCCACGGGTACTTGGCATGGACGCATCGTGAAAGAGCCTCGAGGATCCAATGGATTTGGATACGATCCCATATTTCTGCCAGACGCAATGAAGCATACAGCCGCAGAACTAGACGCCAATACCAAGAATCGAATGAGTCATCGCGGACGAGCCGCCTTGAAATTCGCACAAATGCTGCAGGAACGACTCACGGCATGAAATTTGGGATCTGCTTTCATATTTCAATTGCTAGAATGAGGTGTGCGTTTGTTCGCGCCAATTTCGCACTTCCTATGTTGCCGTGTTACATCGCATGGCTCATTCCTTTGGGAACCGCGTGCCGGGCGTCAAAGCAGATTCGGAAGCCCTAGAGCGAATTATCGGCCACTTCGCTTGAGATGCTCGTCGTGCAGGATTTCCCGCGCATGCTCGAATGATTCACAGAGAGATCGGACTAATCGGTGGACATCGGGATCCTGCAGGTATCCACCGACCGCCACAGAATAGACTTGGTTCCATACCCAATCGTCGAGCGACGCCAGATTCTGGTCGGAAAGCATTTTGCAACAGGGGCTGACAATCTCAGCAAGCAGGGTTAGGCTGCTTGAAATACGTCTTTCTACTTCGGCAAGTGTTTCGCCGCTATCAAGGTAGGTAGAGAGGTGTGCTTTACGAGAGTTACCGTCCATAGCGAGAACTTTTTCGCGCCACTCAATTGGAACACGATCGGCAAGTTCCTCCACGTCATGAGTACGAATAACTGACAATCCAAGATGTAGGCACAGAGCTTTGGCGACCCGCTCTGCACCGTTCGCGCTCGGTGCAACTGCGGACCTGCCCGGAATAGACTCAAGTGGTGTGGTGGCTGGATCATTGCGTCTTAGGACATCGTGAAAGTCTGAAATCGCGATCGCCAAGTATCGAAAGGCGTATTCCAAATGCCTACTAAGATCTACTTCGCTCAATACTAATCTCCTAGCTTCAGTCGTAGGGACATAGCCGGCCAATACCCTTCCATGAAGTGCTACTTCATGGGCCAGCGAACCAACACAATGTGCCTGGCTTAGATAGGTCTCTAAAGCAAGAACGGGCAAATCCACCGCGTGGGCGTGCAGGTCTTCGTCTCTTGGCAAACGAAGTGGACATTGATCGCCGTGAAGGATTGCAACGTCCCAGTCGCTACACGCTTTGGCATGTCCAGTACTTCGGCTCCCAAAGAGCACTACAGCCTCGACTGAAGGGTCCTGAATCCACAGATGCGCATGTTTCTTCAGCCACCGAGGAACTTCTTGGTCTATCGCATGCTTAAGGGTATACGACTGTTCATTCCTTGCTAACAGCATCCCCTTATATTAGGAATTTACTAAAAAAATTATTATATGTTGAAATATGAAGCTGTAGCACAGGCCGTTTATGAGAAGTCCCACGGCTCTACGCCTGTTGCTCGAGTTTCGACGATGCGCGAGTAGTGTCAGTTCTACATAGCGGTCTTTCGCAGAATGGTAATTCTCGCCATTTACATGAACCTTGTGAACCATTAACTATCTGTTTTAATGAAATATTTTTTGTTCTATAGTTGCAAAAATCCTGTTTTAAATGAGTCCCTTGCAAGACACCGGAAAGTCAAAGGTTCCGAACACGATGCGAAAGCAGAAGTCTTGCCTCAGACCGATTCTAGTCTTCTAATCGGGATCAGGCAACCTTGGGGCGAAACCCAATCCCAGAATGTCTACCCACATTCACTAGTGCTGCATCCAAAATACTCCGGAAGAGAACCGACGCATGTCCTGTAGTTCTAGAAAATGTAGCCAATCGAATGAGTAGCTGAATGTCCGGTCTATACATTCACATCCCTTGGTGTATACGCAAGTGTCCCTATTGCGATTTCAATTCGCACGAGAAGCGGGGCGACTTCGACGAAACAACCTACGTGGATCGTCTCATTGAAGACTTGAAAATCGAATTGAACAGTGATGTTGGCACCATCGACACCGTATATTTCGGAGGTGGCACCCCTAGCCTGTTCGGACCGGACTCGTTCGCAAGAATCTTGGATCGATCCGTTCTGAAATTGTGCAACGAAGTCACGATGGAAGCGAATCCTGGCACAACCGAGCATTTGGATTTCCATCTCTACAAAAACGCTGGAATTACACGACTGTCGCTGGGAGTTCAGTCATTCGATGCAAGCCACCTCGAGACTCTAGGCAGAATTCATGGTCCTGACGAGGCACGTCGAGCAACTGAGAGAGCGCTCGATGCGGGGTTCGATTCAGTGAATTTGGACTTGATGCACAGCCTGCCCCACCAATCGATGGATCAAGCTTTGAAGGATCTAGAAATAGCGATCGCACTCCGTCCCACGCATGTTTCCTGGTACGAACTGACGATCGAACCGAACACGGTGTTTGCGAAGTCACCCCCTAGCCTTCCTTCGAACGACTTTCGGGAAGAACTCGAAAAGGATGGAATTGCTCTCCTCGCAGATCATGGATACCGTCGCTACGAAGTCTCAGCCTTTGCACGCGATGGACTCGAGTGTCGCCACAATCTCAACTACTGGCACTTCGGAGACTACGTGGGGATTGGAGCCGGGGCACATGGCAAGAAAACCACTTCAGAAGGCATATTTCGTACAGCGAAAGTTCGCACTCCAAAGTCATACCTAAATGAAGTTTCGGGCTCATGCGAACTCATTCGTAAGGAAGACCTACCCGTTGAGTTTATGATGAATGCACTGAGACTAGTTGATGGCGTTAGCCAGGACATGTTTTCAATGAAGACTGGACTGCCATTCGAGTCGATTGCCAAGGATATAGATCGACTTCGAGATTGGAGACTCATGCATCCAGATCGGCTGCAACTGACATCAGATGGGTTCCAACAATTGAATGGTGTAGTAGCACAATTCCTTCACACATGATTCAAGCTCTCCAATGACAACCGACAGCCCAGACGTCCCAACTCCCGCCCAGCAACTCGAAGACTCCTACGCAAGAGTCAGGTCGAGTCTGTCAGATGACTTTTCGATTCGCATGCGTCGAGCGATCAGTTGGCTAACAAAGGCACAGCCTCTCCACGAGAGCCAAGACTACGACGGAGCATTCATCTTCTTTTGGATTTCCTTCAATGCAATGTACGCTATCGAACCCGGTTCGGGCAAGATTCCGTCCGACGCGGCGCAAATCACGACTTTCTTCAGCAATTTGCTTGAGTTCGACCAGAGCCAGTCAATTTACAAGACTCTTTGGGACCGATTTCCTGATTCGATTCGCACTCTCGTGAAGAACCAGTACGTGTTTACTCCCTATTGGGAGCACACTTTGGGCAGGAATTACGAGCTGGACTGGGAAACCGCGTTGAAGAAATCGGAAGTGACTGCAATGGCAGCCCTAAGGAACAGTCGGAAAACTGAGGAGCTTTTGTCCATAGTGTTCGATCGGCTTTATACCCTGCGAAACCAGCTGATACACGGTTCTGCTACCTATCAAGGCTCAGTGAACCGAGATCAAGTCAAAGACGGATCCAGCATCCTTCACTATCTGGTACCTCAGTTCGTTTCCATCATGCTGGAACAGCCGGAACATGATTGGGGAGAAGTAATGTATCCCGCAATTTCATCTAAGCGTTAGCCTACTACTAGAAGCAAGAAGCGCGTCTGCGGAGACAACTGCGATGCCTCAGGTGGAAAGGCGACCTGCCGCATGAGATCGTAACACCTGACTCCCTGCGAGTGCCGTCGGTTCCTCGCAGCGAATCTCTTGCGTTAGTCTGAAAACTTCAATTATTTGATATAGTATTATCATTAATGTATTTGTTAGGCATGGTTTTGGCTACCATATTATCAAGCATAAAATCTCCCTACGAGTCTCAGCTTGAGTTGGCAAGTTTGTATAAAGAGGCTCGCAAATCTCAAAAGCATAGCCGTAGGGAAGCTAGCAAACGAACAGGCGTACCCGAGCCCACTATTCGACGCTTTGAAGACACTGGCGAAATCTCGCTTCGACAGTTCTTGGTCTTGTGCGGAACCTACGGTGACCTAAATGAGGCGCCAAAGTTGCTGACCCACAGGGCACAGGCGTTGGTGCTCAAACGTTCTCAAGGCGACGACTCGAAGAAATGAACACCCTCGATGTCGAATTCCACGGACTAACCGACAGCTTCGCATTGCCTATGGGCAGGCTCACGTGGCATGATCAAAGGAGTTGGTTTCAATTCTCCAGAGATTTTCTTGAGCACGGAGTCAATCCTTCTCCGTTCGGATTGAAGTTCACTTCAGAGTTGCAGGAAACGAAGAGTTCATCCTACAACGGTCTGCACGGGCTCTTCAATGAGTCTCTGCCTGACGGATGGGGCTTGTTCCTCATGAACCGGACGTTCGAGCAAAACGGTATTTCTTTTGAGACTGCAAGCCCGGTCGAGAGACTGAGCTATATAGGAGGCAATGGAATGGGCGCCCTGTCGTACTCTCCCAATCACAGGCTGGTTTCGTCTCCCTTCATTGCTCACAATCTCAATTTGGACGATCTCCAGGACGACATCTTGAACCTCTTGGAAGGTTCTGCTTTCAGCGTGGAAGATTGCCATGCGGTAAACGGCATTCCGCCCGCAGGGGCAAGGCCTAAACTGCTCGTTGGTTTCGATGGACACACGGCTGTAGAAGGTGCAGGTGAATTGCCGGAAGGCTATGCGCCGTGGATTGTCAAATTCTCGATGCTTCCTACTTCAGGCGAAAACACCGAAGGCACTATAGAGTACTTGTACGCCAAAATGGCAATGGATGCGGGTGTTCACATGTCTCCAGTGAGGCTCGTCCATGGAAGCAAAGGCAGTACGTATTTCATGACTCGGCGATTCGATCGAAAGACCAACTGCAGACGCGTTCATGTCCAAAGCGTTGCGAGCTTGCTAGGCCTGGACTGTCGAACCACACGCCTTGACTACAACGATCTGTTCAAACTCTGCGATGCTCTAACACGAAACTACACCTACAAGCTTTATCTTTTCAAACAGATGGTCTTCAATGCCATGGCTGGCAACCGCGGAGACCACGCAAGAAATTTCGCCTTCATGCTCACCGACAACAACGAGTGGTCGTGTACCCCCGCCTACGATGTCAGTTGGAACGTAGGCACATCAACAGGACATGCAACTTCCATCAACGGGAGCACCAATTCAATAGCCGAAAGAGACATCTGGGATGCGTCAAAACATGCTTCCATTCCAAAGCGGGATGTACGACTTGTGCTGGAGCGCGTGGCCAATGCTCTCTCAAGTTGGGAGCAACTTGCACGTGAATGCGATCTGCCAACCCACAAGAGACAAGAAATTTCCAACTATATTCAAAGGCAGCAACGCACTATGCTGCCTGCATCGAGGCCGGTAACAACCAGTAGTTAGCTGGTGATTCCCCAGAATCGGCGGTTGAAGTGATATACGAGCACGTCAAGACCAGAACCTACAAGTCGATATCAATAGAGGTCCTCCGCTGGACCTCATTCGCTAAACGAATCCCTGCGCCGTCATCTTGATACTGTCGGCGGTCACTTCGTGACGTTCACCAGAACCTTGTACCACTCGACACCAGCTTTCCGACACAAGCTTGAGCTCGTTATCCTGCCCGAACTCGAACCAGTAATGAAACCCACCCGTCATGCCTCGGACAGTGCACCAGCAAGTGCTGTCGCGGAATTCAAGAAGAGGCGAAAGTTGCGGCAATCGTAGACGGTTGTCCTTGATCTGTCTTGCGGCCCTACCAAGCATCACGGCGTGGAAGTAGATTTCAATTCGATTGACCTGCCAATAGTCCACTGGCCTTGGATATTCAGGCGTTAGCATTTCTACCAGTTGGCTGTGACCCCTCCTGACGGCGACTTCCAACGGCCGTTCGCCACGGCTATCTCTTAGCGTTCGCCATGCCCCCAGATCTAGCAGCTCCCGAACCACGGACTTAGGAGCACCATTCCATGCAGCGTGATGCAATGGCGTATACCACGCCTTTCCACCTGCACGAGTGCAATTGACCAATCTATGACAACGTTTGTCGCGCTCGGATTTGCTTTCAGTCAGTTCCTTGAGAAAACTACTATGATTCAAGATTTGCAGCATGGTCGACCAATTAGCTGACTTCGCCGAGTCGATAACCTCGCGTCTCGCTCGGTCAATCCGACTTTCTTCAGACTTCTTGGCCTCGAACTGTTGGTAGCTAAAGACGTCATCCCAATTTAAGCGATACTTCATTTGTGCTCCATCCACTCCAATTGTGTCGATCCAAGTTCACTAGGTTTCAAACGAGTGCTGAAATGACGCTTTTTCTTTAATCGAGGAAGTTTTCCCCATTGCAAAACGTCCATCTTGGCATCCAAGTTGATCTACCCCATAGTTGCCACCGTAATTTGCGCGTGCAGCACAGGGTCTTGGCCTGACAGTCGTTCACTCTTGAATTCGCTAAGAGGTCCCATCGAAAAGTCACCGTCATCGCTTGGTTGCCCAAGGTTTACTCCCTCAACACGATACTCAAGTGCTTTCTGCTCGGCGCGTTCCACGGTATTTCCTCTGTCAAGCGGCAGAAGTATATCGGCGAGTGCATGTATCTCTTCAACCGCCGATTCTGGGTTCTCAGCTACCGTGTGGCGTTCTGGCGTACGCCAACCACCCACCCAAACCGATGTGTACCCCAATTCCAGAGGACAAACTGTCACAGTTACAGAGGCGTGTTTCCTACAATACTCCGACCCCAATTGGTGCGTGCTCATTAATGACGAACTACTCCACCATACTCGTAGAAACTGCCGACGAAGTCACAACAGTTACCTTGAATCGTCCACAGCGACTAAATGCATGGACGCACGAAATGAGCATGGAGCTTCAAGAGGCTATCCATGCTTGCAATGAAGACCCGAACGTAGGAGCAATGGTGTTCACAGGAGCAGGCCGAGGGTTCTGCTCCGGTGCCGATATTCGCGACAACTTCAAAGCCCGTCTCGACGGAGAACGGCGATCCGGCGGGGGAGATTGGATTGAATTGGTTCGATCATCAAAACCCATGATCGCGGCCGTCAACGGTGCTTGCGTGGGTGTTGGTGCGACGATGATCTTGCCTATGGATGTGATCATTGCTTCGACTGAAGCAAAGTTTGGAATGCTGTTTGTGAAGATGGGAGTAACACCAGAGTTGGCAAGTTCACATTTTCTGGTACAGCGCGTAGGATTTGGCGCGGCCAATGAGATGTGCCTGACGGGTCGACTTTACTCTGGGGAGGAAGCCTTTGCCAAGCGTCTGGCCGATCACGTAGTACAGCCAGATGAACTGCTATCAGCTGCTAGGAAACTAGCACTGGAAATTGCTGCCAATCCGTCCCGTCAATTGCGATGGGTAAAGCAGCTTCTAACTGAAAACGGTTCGGAGACGGACATCAAGAAAGTTCACGAACGAGAAGGCAAAGTGCTGGCAAAAGCATATGAATCCGATGAGCATCAAGAAGCTGTAGCAGCGTTCTTGGAGAAGCGCCAACCTGTATTCAATCGATAGGATCCTTCCTTGACGCACCTGCGCTTTTAAAAGGTTTGTCAACCATGCCTCCATCTGAAGCCGAAACACCACGCCTACCGGACTCAGCAACTGTGTTTGGCGACGAAATTGTGCTTCCTGGCCTCGATCAAGCGCTACGAAATATCTCCGATGTCGGCTATACCGTTTTTCCTGGCTGGCTCTCGCAAGAACGAGTCTCCAAACTGAGGGACGACCTTGTGAACGATGTTCGGCCAATCGTTGAACTGATGCCCCCGGACAAGACCACCGTCCGCGCACACAACCTTCTTGGCAAGACTCGATGTGTTGACGACTTGGTGTGCGACCCACGGCTGCTCGCAGTTGTCCAAGGAATGTTGGGGCCCTTTGTACAAGTCTCTGTGGTCGCAATGTTCGATTTGTTGCCTGGCGCGAAAGCGCAAGGACTTCATCAAGATGACGGTTTGTGGCCCATTCCGCGACCACACCCTCCATTCGTTGCCAATGCCGTGATTGCGGTGGACGACTTCACAATCGAAAACGGTGCGACCATGCTCGTGCCGAAATCTCACGAGTGGCACGACGAACCAGTGAGGCAACCGCCTGATGTGGAGCCAATTCAGGTGGAAATGTCGGCGGGATCAATGCTAATTTGGACGGGCGCTTTGTGGCACGGAGGCGGTGCAAATCGATCAGACCGCAGCCGGCTAGCTGTCGACATCAATTTCAATCTCTCCTACCTGAGGCAGCAGGAAAACCAATTCATTGGGATACCTCGGGATCAATTGCCAAGAATGCCCGAACAGCTGCGCAGACTCGTCGGTTATCAGCACGGGCTGAACTTTGTCGGTCCCGGTATGGTTGATCTACGGGACCCACTTCAGATGCTTGAGCACGTGACATTCGGCTACAACGTCAACGACAATCATTTCCCTCAAATCGGCTAGCGAAGTTCGGTGATTCCGACTGGGACTAGTACTGTCCCGTTCTAGTTGGATCTGACTCGTGAGTACTGGAAGTCCCATACACGGTGACCAAGCTTTTCGCCACGTTCTTCGAACCTGGTCTTTGGTCGCATTTCGTAGCGAGGTATGGGGCCTCCCTCCAACTGTTGGTTGCGATCTAGCACGGATTGGATTTGATCTGCATAGTCGCGCCAGTCTGTCGCGAGCATGACCGACCCGCCCGGCGCCAACTTGCGACAGGCGATTTCAGCAAATTCTGCATTCACAAGGCGACGACGATGGTGACGTCGCTTAGGCCAGGGATCGGGGAAAAATACAAACATCAGGTCCACAGTTGAGTCCGTCAATCCTTCCAACAACGTCAGTCCATCCATTTCGGCGATTCGAACATTGGTCAACTCGTCTTGCTGACAGCGTCGAATTAGTGAACCAATGCCAGGCCTAAATACCTCTACGCCAATACATTTCCAATCTGGATGGGTCGACGCGAATTGAGCAAGCGAGTCTCCATTTCCGAATCCGATTTCCACCAGCAGATTTTGTTGGCCTTGCAGAAACTCAGCAGCTGCTTCGGTATTGCTGGGATCGAACCTAAAGTCGTCGAGAATCGAGTAGGCTCTGGCTTGCGCGGCTGTCATACGCGAGCCGCGTCGTACGTACAACTGTCGCATTGATCGTCCCAATAGGGCGAGTAGCTAGGAAATGGAGGAATTTTCCACTCGACTCCGCATGCCGAAGTGAAACGAACCGCTACGCAGCGACCAAATGCTCCTTGATTTGGTCCATTGCCGAGCTCTCAATCTGTCGAATTCGTTCCGCGGATACTCCGAATCGCGCGGCAAGATCGTGCAACGTTGACTTGGACTCGGACAACCATCTAGAACTCAAAATCACTCGGCTTCTTTCGTCGAGAGTTTGAATGGCTTCGTACAACTGCCGTTGTCGATGGTCCGACCACTCTTCCTCTTCTATTACCTCCAGTGCCGTGGGGCTATCGTCGACAAGCGAGTGCGCCGGGACCCAACTCGTGGCTTCATCGTCATCGTCGTCGGAAACGTCGAAAGCTACGTCACTTGAAGACAATCGACCCTCCATGTGAGTCACGTCGTCGGGCCTGACTCCAAGGTCGCGCGCAATGTCCTGGGTTTCGCTCTGAGTCAACCAGCCCACATCCTTCTTGCGCTCACGTAATTTGAAGAAGAGCTTGCGTTGTGCTTTTGTGGTGGCGATCTTGACGATTCGCCAATTGCGGATGATGAATTCGTGTATTTCTGCACGGATCCAATGAACCGCGAAGGAAACCAAGCGGACTCCAACATTCGGGTCGAACCTCTTGACCGCCTTCATCAGTCCGACGTTCCCTTCCTGAATGATGTCCGCTTCGGGCAGTCCGTAGCCTCGATAGGTACGAGCCAGATAGACCACAAACCGCAAATGGCTCATGATCAACTCTCGTGCAGCGTCCAAATCACCGTCGTCGTAGAAACGGAATGCCAGCTCTCTTTCCTCGTCGGGCGTGAGCACTGGGTGTGCATTGACCGTATTGATATAGGAAGAGAGGTCGCCTCCTGGCGATAAACTGGAAATTGAAACTAAGCTTGTACTCATTCATACACTCCCTGACCCAATCTTGAGTCAAGATTGCAGATACATTTTAGCACTCAAAGACTTAGAGTGCTAGAGTTGCAACAAGTTCCCAATTAGGCTCGATCCAATCGGGGTTGGCACTGCAATTGTTGGCTGATTGTTCGCCTGGTCAGATTGGCTGTTTCAGAACGCTTCAAGTGCGATATTTCTCGGGAACCTGAGGATTGCTCTTTGGATTCGAATCGTACTTCGATAGCTTCTCGACTACTGGTCCCCCGACCATCGGCTCGAGGTCGAGTTCCAGGGCGTCAGCGGACTCCTTCGAATAGACCTCTTCGCCACCGACGTAGAGTGTGAAAATTTTCACGTACTTTGCTTTCTTCTCCGGATTCTCAATGGTCGCCTTCGTCCATTTGTAGAGCGGAAGCTCATCTTGTCCTAGACGCTCTGCCTGTTCACAGTAGCCTGCAAACGCGTCGTATTGGCACACCATTTCAGCATTGTGCGCTTTCAATACTCTGTACAGTGCAGTCAAAGCAGGGGAATCTACATTACCCCGAGCAGCGGCCGCTGCACTATCCTCCAATTGAACACGCAATTGGTATTGCCATTCTTGAACCGAACCTTCTTCCGTAGATTCCAACTGGTCCGACACTACGCATTCTCCAATTAGACACTCGACAATTTAATCGACGATCGCTTGGAGCACGGCAATCTTCAAATCCGTCGAGAGCAGTCCACTTGCACCCATCAGCTGGATCATCCCGACTACAACCAACTCTTCCTCAGGGTCCACCCAAAAAACGGTGCCGGCTGCCCCACCCCAGTTGTACTCCCCACGGGAAGACAGATGGCCAGCAGCAATTGGGTTCGTGTTTATGCCAAATCCTAGACCAAACCCAAAACTGCTGACCTGCTCTCTAGTCGCCGCTTGGGTAGGAGTGTCGCCTGCTCCAGCACCAGGTGTAGCGGCGGGCAAATGATTCTGGGTCATGTAGTCAATGGTCTTTCGTCCAATAATACGTGCTCCATCCAGTTCGCCGCCGGCACGCAATGCCTCGGCAAATCTCAAATAGTCCATCCCTGTGGAAATCAATCCGCCACCACCCGAATATAGAGTGACTTCGCGATATGCCGAAGGGCTTAGTGGATCCATGACGAGTTTGTTCGCGCCTCTGTCCCAGCGGTGTACCGGGAGCAGCCGATCGTGTTTTTCCTCGGGAATCTGAAAGAATGTGTCAACCATCCCAAGCGGCTGGAAAATGTGCTCATCGAGGTACTCGTCGAAACCTTGTTCGCTGAGCCGTTCCACAACCAAGCCTGTTATGTCTACTGCGATGCTGTAAGCCCATCGCTCGCCCGGGTTGAACTTCAAGGGAATTGACGCGACTTTCTCCGCCATTTCTTCAAGGTTGGCCGAGTTGAACACTTGCTTCTCTTGGAAGATTCTGTCGACAGGGTGCCAACGACCCAAACCATATCCCAGTCCAGTAGTGTGGGTGAGCAGGTGCCGCATATCCATCGTGCGTGTTGGAGGTGTGTGCTCGCCATCCTCGGCATACACCTTGATTTCCGCGAATTCGGGGATATGTTCAGCAACTGGATCGGTAAGCTTGAACTTGCCTTGCTCGTACAACTGCATGGCCGCAACTGCGGTAATGGGTTTGGTCATCGAGTAGATGCGATATAGAGCGTCCTTCTCCAGCGGGCGATCATCGTCTGCGCCCCGACTGCCGATAGCATTGTCGTAGACGATTACGCCTCGTCGTGCGACCAATACATGAATTCCGGCCAAAACCCCATTATCGAGGTAGCCTTGCATGACATCCGTAACGCGGTCGAGGCGGTCGCTCGACATTCCCGCGCTCTCGGGCTCGCCATGCGTCAGCTCGCTTGCAAATGCCCAAGCGGACCATGTCAGAAATAGCAGAAATGCAATTGTGTGTTTCATCCCAATGTCTCAGTAGTTGCTGAACAACTGGTGAATTTCCTCAGTCTTGCAAGCAGACGAGCTCCCCAACCCAACCAGCATCGATTTACGTTGATTGTAGACCAGCCGCCATTGCGTTCGCGCGCACTTGCCTGGAAGTGCCCGGAGCATCAGTTGCGAGTTCGTACTTGAGTCAAGAATTAGGCGTGTTTAGGGCATCCCTTCCTGTTCCGGTTCGCCGGCACCCACCAGCCTGGCAATTCGCCTGATCAGCTCTCCCGTGTCTACACTTCCGTCGCGATTCGTTTGTATTGCAATCGTTGTTGCGGTGGTTGTGTAGTGCAGCATGTCGGATCTATACCCCGGCCATAGACCTGCATGACCAAAAGTACTTCCGCCATCGTAGACGAAGAGACCCAGACCGTAGTATTCGTCGAGGTGTGCCGGATTTCGCCAGCCCGAGTCGAGCATGCGATCTAGACTGTCTTGACTGACGATTTTGCCCTCGGCAAGCAATCCCAGAAAACGGACGAGCATATCGGGGTTTGTCGCCAATCCGCCGCCCGTCCATTCGGAAGAGGGATCCATCTTCATGCTTCCATCCTCTCGGAGATTTCTCGCGCCACGCATGTAGCCGGTGACTACGCCCGGCAAAATCGCGCGATCTTGCAGGACGATCTGGTCCAGTTCGTTCGGTTCGAGAACCTTTTCACGTATGAGATCGTAGTACGGTCTACCCGTTGCCTCTTCAATCAACTTACCAAGCACTAAATAGCCAACGTCCGTGTAGCTGTATCCTTCGCCTACCGGAAACAACGGCTTCTTCTTCAAGGTGAACCTGATCAATTCATCGGGTTCAAAATGAATCGATCCCGTTCGCAGTGCGCGCCAAATCGAACCCCATGTATAGCCGCGAGTTCCTGGATAGTCGGACAGCCCCGAACTGTGTGACAGTAGATGTCTCACGCGAATCTCGTCCGCATTGGGAAGGTCGTCGAACCATTTAGTGTCCTTGAGCCATTTGGACGCCAAATCGTCCAAAGAGATGGTTTCTTCCTCAATAAGCAACATGGCGAGGGCTGCAACGAATGTCTTTCCGGTGCTACCACCCGGCATGGGTGAAGTGTCGTCTAGAGGTGTTCCCTCTTCACGGTCTGACAGGCCCACAGCAGCCTTCACAACTTCTCCGTTGTCAAATCGTACGGCCGCTCGCAATCCTGGCAGCTCCATTTCGACTCGCGCAGTTTCGAGGAGTTCTGCTAGATCTTCTTCCATGGTTCCCGAAGAGGTTGTGGTGGCCATTAGCAATCCCAAGCCAATCCAAAGCGAAAGACCAGTTCCCAACTGCGTTCTAATGCTGCACATCCGATCTCCTTCCCAACCATTCCTCTGACTTGAGCAAGCGATTTTCCAGGGTAACCTGCAATCCGTGGGTCGGCCGATTGGGCTGAGCGATTGAGTGTTAGCGAATGTGCACACGTGTCTGCAGGAAATCCCACGGCAACACAATTTTAGACTCGCCTCCCCTTTATGTGTTAATGCTCGAATTGTCCATGTGAGACTCCGACATTGTATGGTGCATGTGTTCAACCAATATCTGCCTCTATTGAACATAATTCTTTCTGCGAAAGCGGATTTATTCAGTTCCGTATTGGCTAAAATTCGTTCGGGGGACGCGTTCGGCCAGACTCGACTCGTAGTTGATTCGACAGTCTGGAGTTTGTCGTCTAAACGACAGCGTTGCAATTAGGGGATCCAGCAATCATGACGAACCCAACAAAACCTTCAAGGCGCAACAGAAGCATTTTCCTCGGCGCGGCCTTTCTATGTCTAATGGCGTTGCCCGTAGTGGCGACGGTCGAAGCGGAAACCAGTTTTGTGCTCGATTCGCTTGGGTTCCTTATATGGGGAGCTCTCGTTCTATGGATGTGCGCTGGCTTCACCATGTTGGAATCCGGTACGGTTCGAACCAAGAACGCATCGGTGATCTGCTTGAAGAACATCGGACTGTTCTCCATTGCATGCATTACTTACTACCTCGTAGGTTTCGACTTCATGTACAACAACGTGCAGTGGGTCATTGGCATGCCGGATTGGGCTACCTTCGGCAAGACTCCCTCTCCTGAGGAAGTTGCCATGCTCAGCATCGCGGATGGAGCAAACGCAACGGCTGCAACCAATGCCGTCGTAGATCAAGGGTTCTCCAAGATGTCCGAGTGGTTTTTCCAAATGGTCTTTGTAGCGACAACAGCCTCAATTGTTTCAGGGGCATTGGCGGAACGAGTGCGACTTTGGTCGTTCCTTGCGTTCATCTTTGTGCTAACAGCGATCATCTATCCAATGGTCGGAGCAATGACATGGGGTGGCGGGCTATTGACGGAACAGTTCGGATTTGTTGACTTCGCAGGTTCGACCATAGTGCACTCAACGGGCGGTTGGGCTGCGCTCATGGGAGTATTGATCGTTGGTCCAAGAATTGGCAAATTCCGCAAGGATGGCAGCGTACATCCTACGCCTCCCTCCAACGTTCCCATCGTGACACTGGGCGTGCTGATTCTCTGGCTGGGTTGGCTGGGTTTCAATGGCGGTTCTGTACTGGCGCTTGGTTCCGCTGAGTCTGCAGTGATCATGAGCAATGTGATTTCCAATACGTGTCTAGCTGCGGCCGCCGGCGTCATAGCAGCGTTGGTTCTGTCCGGCGTTGTGTTCAAGCGAATGAACCTCTTGGTCGTGCTCAATGGTGCAATCGCTGGGTTGGTTTCTATCACTGCAGCGCCCGATTTTCACGAGCAGATTTGGCTCGCACTCCTGATTGGGGCGGTCGGTGGCGCCCTCTGTACGTTCTCTATCCGATTGTTCGAAATGTGGAAGATTGACGACGTCGTCTCGGCAATCCCTGCCCACTTGGTTGCTGGCGTATGGGGAACACTGGCGGTTTGCCTTACCAATTCCGATGCAACCCTCTGGGGTCAATTCGTTGGAATCGTGATCGTCGGTGCGTTCGTATGTGCCAGCTCGTGGATTGTTTGGTTTGCCGTTGACAAACTCATGGGATTGAGAATTTCCGCTCGAACCGAAGAGCTTGGTCAGGATGCCGCGGAACTCGGCATCGAAGCGTATCCAGAATTCGTGCTCATGCCCGATCAGGAAATGTACTCCGAGGAACCGGACGAGACGGAGGAAGCCGGCTAGTAATCAGCGAGTCTTACACACATGGCTGAAGTCCTTCTTCAGCCATGTGTGTGCAGCCACGCAAGAGATAGCTTTGCACTGGATCGGCGAAACGAGCATGTACGCCGTCGATTGGCAAAAAGCAAAAGCGGAACTCTCACGACTCCTCGTATTGGTCGAATCGGGCGAGGAGGTGGTGATTGCTCTACGTGGTAAACATATAGCTCGACTTGTTCGGTGCAATCCAAAGGTCGCACAACAACCTGATGTTCTTAAAGAAGCCCTCCAGATTCCCGATAGCTTCTTCGCACCTCTAGCATCAAAGGATCTAGAGTGTTGGGAAGGTCGGTAGTAGTGCGTGCTTTGCGCACCAAGTCTCTTTAGACTGAGACTCTCGCGACCAGCTATCCGGATTGTCGCGTCCACTCCAAGGTATCGTTGAGTCCTTGAGTTAGCTTGCTAAATAGCTCGTCGATCTGTTCACTGGAGATTATCAAAGGCGGACAGACAGCTACGTTGTCGTTGATTGCTCGAACGATCAGTCCACGGTCTGCGCATCGAGCCATGCAGTGTGCTCCTACGCCCGCCGGTTTAGGAAAGGCCTCCTTCGTGGACTTGTCCTTTACCAGTTCCAAAGCGCCAACCAATCCAATCCCCCTTACATCACCCACAAGTGGATGGCTCTCAAGCAAATTGAGCCGATCCTGAAACTCTACGCCTGTGCGGGCCGCTTGTTCGAAAACCGACCATTCTTCCATCAGCTCCAGATTTCGCAAGGCTACCGCGGCACATACCGGATGACCGGAATAGGTGAATCCGTGACCAAACATCCGGCTGTCCTTTGTGGCCTCCCTTATGGGTTCGTACAGCCACTCCGGAACCACGACACCACTTATTGGCAGATACGCGCTCGACAGTGCTTTCGCAAAGCTCATGGTCGTCGGTTCGATTTCCATGGTCTGGCAACCGAATGGATTTCCTGTCCGGCCGAATCCGCAAATGACCTCGTCGTCAATGAAGAGGATTTCGTACTTTGCAAGAACTTCTTGTATTTTCTTGTAGTAGTCGACAGTCGGAACAATTACGCCGCCCGCCCCCATCACTGGCTCGCCAATGAAAGCAGCGATGGTCTCCGGCCCTTCAGCAAGTATTAGCTCCTCGAGATTTGAAGCCAGGCGCGACGCAAATTCCTCCTCGGACTCGCCGTCCAGGGCATTCCGGTAGTAGTACGGTGCGTCGGTGTGCAGTATCCCGGGGATGGGAAGATCGAAGTTTTGGTGAAAGGGTGGCAATCCTGTCAAGCTGCCCGATCCAACTGTCACTCCGTGATAGCCATTCTGACGAGAAATGATTTTCTTGCGATCGGGTTTTCCAATGAGATTGTGGTAGTGCCACATGAGCTTGATTTGAGTGTCGTTGGCGTCTGAACCCGACAGCCCGAAAAACACCCGGCCGGCATCCATCGGCACCATCGACATCAATTTTTCTGCCAAGAGCACGCTTGGTTCATTGGTTGCACTGGCAAACAGCTGCGAGTATGACAGCTCTTTCATTTGTTTGTAGGCAACATCGGCCAGTTCCTGCACACCATAGCCCAGCGCGGTGCACCAGAGACCGGCCATTCCTTCCAAGTACTGTTTGCCGTGGTTGTCCCAAAGATAGACACCCTGAGCCTTGCTGCGAACCGATGGTCCCCGCTCGTGCAAATCGGCCAAGTTTGTGCAGGGATGAAAGAGGCTCTGCAAGTCGCGACTCTCAATGGAGTCAGGAGCCATTTCGTTGTGTAGTAGATTTGCCATTGACTGGTTCAGATTGACGTTGGAGAGCTTGAGTGCGGTGCGAAAATCACAACGACCAGCATGATGCGCTCTGGGTGGTATGGTTGTTCAAACTGCCTCGAACGTTATGTTAGCCGTGAACCATGTATTTTGCTAATATGTTGAATGCTGGCTTCAAGCTCAACCTCATTGATCTTCCTCGGCAAGGTCAACAGCGAGGCAAAAGGGGCTTTCGTCCTTGAAGTGTCAATGTCCTTCCTGCTTTGGGCAGGTCGCCGGGGGACCGTGTCTGGAGAGATGGAGGGGATGATGACTTCGCGCAATACGCTCAAGCGCCAGATCCGGTCTCGCATGAACAAGACTGGTGAATCCTATTCTGCGGCTCGTCAGCACTTCCAAGTCGCAAAGGATTCACTTATGAACACTCAAGACTTTGAAAACTCAAGCACGCTTGTTGCACAACACCTTCAATCCGACTTGTGGCCTGAATGGGTCGTAGAACACCTCTGGCTCAATGAGTTCCTGCCCAAAGCGGAGGCCGAGACACGCAACCGCGGCGATCTCAAATGCGACCACTTACACTTGTTGCTAGCTTATCTTCGATTGCCTTCACCAGTGTCCGACTGGTTCGTCCAACTGCGTGTGGACACAGAGCTGTGGAAGGAGGATGTTCTAGTAACGTTGGGAATCAATTCCGGTGGCAGCTTTTTCCAAACCTTCTTGGCATATGGCAGTCGCCTGAATCGAGCTCGCAAGAGCGGCGATCCTGTAGCTGAATTGCCGCTAGAAGGGATTAGCCAGGAGGCCAAGGGAATGCTGGAACTCGCAAGGAGCGAAGCGGACTTCGACGGAACTCCAATTGACGAGCGACACTTCCTGGTTTCGGCAATCAACTGGTGCCAACATAGCGACCCAACACTTGAGGAGCTAAGGAAACTCACTGGACGTCAGCAATAGTTAGAGGACTGCGATTTCTAGTTCTGGTCCCTGCTTGCCACCGCTGCAATCGGCTTAGGTTTGGATTGGGCAAGTAGTACGTACTCGGCCCACTCCTTGGCAGAAACAAGCTAACGAGTGGGCCTCACGCAGGACTGAGTTCGCCATTTATTCTTCTTTACGACTATTGGAATACTGCAAGCACGCCGTTCCTAGCACAATTGTTCCCAAGAGCACGGCAATAACACCTACCCAAGTTAGAAAGCCCATGACTAGGACTCCAAAGATTCCAGCAATAACCAGCACAATCAGCACGACCATACCGAAAGCAGCGCCCCAACGACTGATTCGATAGAGAAGATTCGGCGGATTCAGATTTGACACAGCGTTGGAGACCCTCAGTTGTGGAGTGGTTGTTTGAGCATTGAAAACAATCCGGTCAACCAATGGCAGGACTTTTCAAGCAGTCCTAGTCGACTCTCACCTGCTTCGTCTGCAGCAAATAGACGTTCAATCTTGCATCTGTCTATAAGGTAGATTACGTTGTCAATGGCTTCGTAAAGCAACGCAATTGAAGTCCCGCTTTAGTTAGAGTTGCTCCGCGGTCCGCGAAACCATCTTTTTGACTAAATCTCGTGTCCTCTGGATTAGAAGGTAGACCAAGGATACAGTTAGCAGCAACCCACCAGCCCATAGCACCCAGCCCACCGTGTTGATTGAAATGGGACTGACGAAAAACGACACAGAACCAACTAAGAAGAATGCCGGTAACAAAATCACTATGCAATAAAGAACCCTGTAGCTCTTCAACTCCGTTGTCGATAGGATCTTCAATATTTCCCGATATTCATCTGAAGGGAAATAATTAGGGTGATTGAGTTTCATTCTCAGCGAGAATTGAAAATAAAAAACTATGATCATGCCACCACTCGAGACAACAAGGCCCGCCCAGTACCAAATCGGATACTTGTCAAGTAGGTGATACACAACGACAATTACCCCACCAACAAGGATAATGCCGGCAAACCAATACATGAGCTTCCAGAGTGGCTCTATCAGACGGTTATCCACCGACGTGATGGCTGCCCAAGCTCGTCGTTCTTCTACAGTCTTCGGCTTCATAACGAACACTGCCTCCTTGGGCATTCAAACTCCACAGAACCCTCAAAATGTAGTGGTTCGGTTGCCTGCGCTACGTGAGGTGCTGATTGGTCTTTTGGTGGCTGCTCACACTAGTCAAACATGCTCATTCAAATAGAAAGGAACCGTAGAAGGTAGAACTAGCTGCCTCGTGCTGGTTCAGGTTCATCTTGCACTCCAAGCTGCGAGGTCATCTTTCCAACTAGCCTGCGCGTCTGTTGCACCAAGATACACCCCAGGCAGGCAACAACTACGACTCCACCAGCCAACACCGACCAACCCAACGTATTGAACCTGATCTCGCTAATAAAGAACAGCGTGAATCCTAGCGTGAGAATTGCTGACAGAAAGATCGTTATCCACTGTAGCAACCTATAGTTTCTCCTCTCCGTACCGGACAAGAGTTTCAACGGTTCCTGATGATCATTTTCAAAGAGGTGGTCCACGCCTTTGCGACGCAGCTTCACCGAGAACACAATCATGCTAATGCCGCCTGCAGCACCTCCGAGCAACATAGCTCCTCCCCAGAAACCGATTGTCATCCCACCTGTTGCGAAGCCAGCGACGACGAATGAAAAGGCCACAATGTGCACACCCGTGACAATTGGCATGAGCCTGAAAACTCGTTTAAAGACATTGTCATCAATTGAATTGATAGCGAGCCAAGCACGTCCTTCTTCTTCTGTTTTGGGCACCATGAACTTCAAGACAACGCTCCCTGAAGGTTATTCTGGGAAAAATCAGCGATCAAGAATAGCACGTTTGAACCCAATGACATGGCCTCAACAGGCTCCTCTCCAATCCAGCTGCTCTCCATTCCAATCGCCGTCCATATCACAAATTGTCGATTAAGATTGACGGAATCAGGCTAGACGAACAACGCGACGCGCCTGCAGAATTGTGTTGATCTATCAATAGTGAAAGGCTGACGATTCAAACTTCCTGACCACCCATGATCTCTTTGACATAGCGAAGTCAATGCCACGCAAGAAATGAGAAACGTTCTCTCAATCTCGGGTTCGGATAGTTCCGGCGGCGCGGGCATGCAGTGCGACATCAAGACTATTGCTGCGTTTGGGCTTAATGCACTATCTGTCATCACCTCCGTAACTGCACAGAACAGCTCAGGTCTTCATGCCAAGGAACACACAAGCTCCTTCAGTGTGAAGTCCCAACTTCGAAGCATTCTTGCCGATCTCAGCGTACACGCAATCAAAACCGGCATGATCCCGACTAGGGAGAGTATTGAGGCTGTAAGTGATGCACTTGTGACCCATTGTGTCGACAAGCCATACGTTCTCGACCCAGTTCTTGCTACAACATCGGGATCGGCTCTCATGGACGAAGGTTCATGCCAATTGATGATTGACCGCTTAATTCCCCTTGCAACTGTTGTGACGCCCAATGTCGCAGAAGCCGAACACCTCTCTGGCAGGAAAATCAGTTCGATTGACGATGCAATTGACGCTGCAGGTACGATTTTGCAGTATGGGTGTCGATTCGTTCTTGTGAAAGGCGGACACATGCCTGATTTGCCGGGATACGATGTGCTGGTGGGTCCCTCAGACGCTCAAAACGCTGAGAAAATCGAGAGCGTCGACTTCCAGCCTGAACGAGATGTACATGGAACAGGTTGTGCAATGGCTTCCGCGATTGCATGTGGTTTGGCGAAGGGCCGAGATGTACGGGAAGCGGTCGTTCAAGCCAAACTGTACGTAACCAGAGCCATTGCAAATGCGCATGAACTCGCACGTGATTTTTGGACATTGGATCATCAAGCCAGCCATACAGATTGAGTCAGCATGCGTCCTTTGCTTCATGTAATAACCGACGAAACGATTCAGTCCAAATTCACTCATTGCGAATTGGCACGGCGAATATCTACGAACGGTGCGGACTACGTTCAGTATCGAGAAAAAAGGTCGGTGCCTACTACCGAACTATGTCGTGTAGCAGAGGAAATGCACGATCTGTGTGGAATGTCAGGCTGCTCGAAGCTCGTAGTGAACGATCGAGTTGATGTTGCTTACGCGGTAGGTGCTGCTGCCATCCATCTCGGGAAGCTCGATCTCCCGGTGTTCTATGCTCGAGAAATCCTTGGATCTGCCGCATGCATCGGAGCGACGGCAAACTCTCTTGAGGAAGCTGAGAACGTCTGGTGTGAATCCATTGACTATCTTGGCGTTGGTCCGATCTACGGTACGACTTCAAAGGCAAATCCCGCACCGGTACTAGGCTTGGAGAACCTAGCGAGAATTTGTAGGGCGAGTCCCGAACCTGTGATCGCGATCGGCAATATTCAACTTGACAACGTGTCGGAGGTGATAGATGCCGGAGCTGCGGGAGTGGCAATTCTGTCCGCAGTCGTCTGCTCAGACGATCCGGGCCAACGCACAATGGAATTCGTGCGCGAGCTTGAAAAGTGCTGACCTGTGAAGACTTGCCGCGACTCATCGTAGTTGCAGACTACGGGTATTGCGGCGAGAAAGAGACGTGGTTAAGAATCTTGCATCAGATTGCCGAATTCTCTCAAGACAAACGGTTAGGCGTACAGGTGCGAATCCAGACTAACGAAGAGTTCGAGTATGTATCCCTTGCTCAAGAAGCGCTAGACATCCTGGGCCCAAATTGCCGGACAATTCTCAATGGCTCCCCGCTTCAGGCAGATAACCTAGGATATTGGGGAGCCCATCTGCCTCAGCGGCACATCAAAACACTAGAGAGACTATCCACCAAGCTGAGTTTTCTATCAGCAGCTGTGCACAATCGTTCTGAACTCATTCATGCTCAACGTTTGCCAGTTACCGCGGTCGTTTGCTCTCCCGTCTTCGATCCATCTTGGAAGGCAACAGCGGGATTTGGCTTGGAAGGTTTGCGCACGCTCTGTGACTCAAGCAGCGTTCCCGTTTTCGCGCTCGGTGGAATCACGCCCACAAACTGTAGCTCGTGCATGGACAAAGGTGCTCATGGTGTTGCCACGTTGTCCGGTGTGCTAGGTTCATCCAGTCCACGTTCGGCAATTAAGAAATTCTTGAGTGCGTTCACATAGCTATAGGTGCCAATTCTTGCGTATGGCAACGCCATACTCAACTAAGTCTTGGACTCTGACAAGACCTGAAGAAGTCCTCAAGGATTGCTTCGCGGTTGAAGTGTTCCCAGATACCAATGCGCCTAGACGCTTTCGCACTCTCAACCCAATTCACTTCTTCAAGCTTGGGCGCTGAGATCTCCGAGTAGCGTCCCCACGAGGGATCTTTGACAACCGCAACGGCAACCACATCAAACAATGGTCGTCGCGACAAATCTACATGTTGGAAAAGAGAAATGCTGTAGTCGCCAAAAGTCGTGAACACGCCGCCGTGTCGACCCTCGATTGGCGAAACCGTTGGTCCAATCCCTTTCATTCGTCTCTCAATTTCTGTCCCGTCCACGCTTACCGCTGTCGCCCCGCTAGTCTCGCGATAGCGCACCGTGACGATTTCGAAGTCGACATCCGTGTCTAGCACGAAGTTGACAGCGTCAGGATCAGCCCAAAGGTTGTATTCGCCAGAATAGGGGTAGTTGCTGCCCAGCCACACCAAGCGAAGTCGGGACGAGATGTCCGGAGCTTTGGCTAGTGCCAAAGCCACATTCGTGAGCTTCCCTATGGCAACGAGAACCAGCTTATGTCCACGAACGCTTCTCGCTTGATCCACAATGAAATTCACGCCCGCGTAACCGTCGTGCTCGCTATGTCCAACGGTCGGCAGGATGTCAGTCATATTCTCTTCTGCGCCTCGGAAAAGCGGGATTTTCCCTAGCACATTACATAGGTGCATGACGCGTCTGGCTTCTCGATATTGTCCCTCGATGCCATCGCCAAGCGGAGTGTTATTGACGGTTACTCCAACAACATCGAATGTCTCCTGATTGAAGAAGGCGTACGCAAGCGCATGCTGATCATCCAGTTCGTTGTTGGCATCTGTGTCTATCAACAGAGGAATACGGGAAGTCAATAGCTGATTCCTAGTTTCTGGAGCCAAAACTGTAGCAGACCCACTGCTTACAATGCTTTGCCATGGAGCAGTTAGAGGGAGGCACATGAACTGCAACGATCGGATCGCAGAGATCCTGAAGCAGGAAGGGATCGAGTGGGTCTCGTGCTATCCATCCAATCCACTGATCGAAGCAGTCGCGAAGCAAGGAATTCGCCCGGTCGCTTTTCGCCACGAGCGTGGTGCAGTAATGGCCGCCGACGGCTATTCGCGAGTGTCCGATCGCAGAAAGTTCGGAACCGTCTTAATGCAGTCGCAGGCAGGGGCAGAGAACTCAGTTGGGGGGCTTGCTCAAGCCAATGCCGACAACGTGCCGATCCTCGTCCTTCCAGGCGGCAATCCCCTCGGCATGCTTTTTGTCCGACCCAACTTCGTTGCAAGCAGGACGTGGGAAGAGGTCGTGAAGCACGCCGAGCCGATTACACGTCCCGATCAAACGAACGTGGTGATGCGACGCGCTTTTCATGCACTTCGAACAGGGAGACCCGCACCAGTGGCCGTGGAAATGCCAGCGGACGTGTGTGTACAGGAAATTCCCAACAATGCAGCGACCTACAGTTCACCGGCTCAAGCTGACTACATGCCCTCTGCCGGTGCGATCAAGGATGCGGCCGAGAAATTGGCTACGGCCAGCAATCCAATCATCTGGGCGGGTGCAGGAGTCTTGAGCGCTAGGGCTACGCAAGAACTGAAGGAGCTTGCAGAGCTGCTCGACGTCCCTGTGTTCACCACGATGCCCGGCAAGTCTGCTATTGACGAACGACATCGCTTGTCTGTCGGTGCAGGCGGGTCTACGACCACTGGACCCGCACGACATTGGTTGCGCGAGTGCGATGTGATCCTTGCCATAGGTGCTTCTCTGACCTCATCGCCCTATGCTCAGCGAATAGGACCGGACAAATTCGTCATACATTCGGTTATCGACCAAGAGGAAGTCAACAAGGACGTTGCGGCTGATATCGCGCTGGTTGGCGACGCCAAGCTAGTTTTGGACTCCTTAATCGATCAACTCAAAGGAATGCTTGGCGCAAACGATCGCGACCGTGGCACAGCCCAGCGCATTCAAGACATCAAGAACGAATGGATGGCCAAATGGCATCCCTATCTCACCAATAACGATGGGCCGCTCTCACCATATCGCGTGATTCACGAGATGAACCAGAATCTCGATGGAGAGAATTCCATAGTCACCCACGACGCGGGCGCTCCACGGGACCAAATCGTTCCCTTCTACCAAGCAACGACCCCACACAGCTACATTGGGTGGGGCAAGTCGACTCACTTGGGATTCTCCATCCCACTCATGATCGGTGCAAAGATGGGCATGCCCGATCGGATGTGCGTGAATCTTATGGGCGACGGCGCATTCGGAATGTCCGGGCTTGACATCGAGACATCGGCGCGGGCGGAGATTCCCATCACAACCATAGTGTTGAACAACGGGATCATGGCAACATACCCTGGTGGCTTTCCTACAGCTCGCGAGAAATTTGGCGTCTCTCACATGAAAGGAGACTATGCAGGTCTCGCGATCGCGATGGGCGCCGAAGGGATTCGAGTAACCGAAGCCAAGGAAATGGCTCCCGCTTTGCAGAGAGCCAAGCTCCTTAATGAGGAAGGTAAGACTGTTCTGATTGATGTGCGAACACGTGCGGAAGACTCGAGAGCGCCAGAACGTTTCGCATCGACTTAACGGGAATCTGTGAATGAGTGCAAAATATTGCGTGCATCAACTGTCGGCCCAAGAATGGAAGTTCGCGGATACACATATCATTTAGTGAAACATTCGGAAGGGATTGGAGCATTATTGCGTTCGCGGTGCAATTCGCCATGGATCGCACGGCTACTGGGTTTTAGACTTAAATAGATTGGAATGACATCGAGCAATCGCGCAATAACGGTCTCTAGACGCAGCTTCGTCAGGTCCGTACTCGCGGGAACGATTGTCACTCCCTTTTTGGGAAGCAAACTACTTGGCCAAGCTTCCCTCGTCGAAGGGGTGAGCGACAGTCAAATTGTTCTGGGCACTTCTGCTGCCTTTACAGGACCTTCTCGCGGACTCGGCATTGAGCTGTATCGCGGTTCGATGGCGTACTTCTCCCATATAAACCATCAAGGCGGGTTGTTTGGACGAGAGATCGTTCTCAAACTCTACGACGACAGCTACCAGCCCGATCCTGCAGTCACCAATACGACTCGCCTCATGGTCGATGACGACGTGTTCGCGCTGTTCGGTTATGTGGGAACACCAACTGTTACCCGTGTATTGCCTCTGCTGAAGAAGTTCCAGGATCGAAAGTTCATGCTCATGTTCCCCTTTACGGGAGCACAACCGCAAAGAGAATTCCCTTATGGCGACTTTGCATTCAATCTCCGAGCTTCGTATCGACAGGAAACAGAAGGGCTTGTCGACAACTTCGTGGAAATCGGTCGCGAGCGGATAGGTGTGTTCTACCAGGCAGACGCCTATGGCAGAAGTGGGTGGGAGGGAGTGCGCAATGCGCTTGCCAAATATGGGTTGAATATTGTCGGTGAAGCCACCTACAGACGCGGAACGAAATTTACCTCGAATCTTCGAGACCAAGTCGAGATTCTGAAGGCTGCTCAACCACAGGCAATCGTCTGCATTGGTGCTTACGCAGCATGCGCAGCTTTTCTGCGCGATGCCATAGATCGAGAACTGCAGGTTCCCATAGCGAACGTGTCGTTCGTGGGAAGCGAAAATCTGCTCAAGTTGATCGACGACTCGCAAGAGCGCGGCGAGGACTACACCAAGTTTCTCGTCAACTCGCAGGTCGTACCCAGCTATACGGACGATAGCCTGCCTGGCGTGGTTGAGTACGATTCGTTCATGGAGCAATATGCTCCCGAGGTTCCAACTGAGTTTGACGACGATCAGTATGCGACGTTCGACCGGAGCTTCGTAAGCTTGGAAGGATTTCTCAATGCGAAACTCATGACCGAGATTCTTCGTCGTGTCGGATCCAGTCCCACTCGAGCCGATCTGGAGTCGGCCGTGTTTTCCATCAGCGATTTCGATCTTGGTATTGGGGAGAATGTTTCCTTCAGCGCTGATCGGCGCCAAGGACTCGACAGGGTTTACTACACAGTAGTTGAAGATGGCGTATTCGTGCCATTGCGAGATTGGAAGGGCTCGTTTTCATAATGAAGATCACCAAACTATTTCAGCGGACCGTATTCGGGATCATTGCACTATTCGGACTCATCGGCATTTCAACGTCGGTGCTCAGCATCAATGCGGTCGACAGTCACCTGTTCCGGGAGTACGAATCAAATAGCAAGGGAAATGCCCGGACCATTGCTAACTCAAGCGTCGACATCATTCTCAATCGCGACCTATCCACACTGCAGTCTCTAATCGATCAATTTGTGGGAAATGAAGGCATCAGCTACATCTACATTACGAACGAAAACGGGGAATTTCTGGCGCACACGTTCGTTCCTGGCATCCCTCAGTCCATCATCGACAGCGACGTCACGAAGACTGACACGGTCCAACGTACGATTCGAGGAATGGGGGACTTTGTCGAAGTGGCGAGTCCGATTCTGGCGGGTGTTGCCGGAGCGGTACACATTGGGATGGATCTCAAGTCGGTATCCATGAAGATCCAAGCCGCCATAGGAGCGCAGGTCTATCTGATTGCCATCGTTTTCTTCATTGGGATATTCGCGGCTATCTGGTTCGTTAACTTCGCATCGAAACCGATCGAGATGCTTCAGTCCTACGCGATTGACCTTGCGAAGAACGAACCTGTCGATCAGGAAAAATACAAAAAACTACTGGAACGCAAGGACGAGGCCGGCGACTTGGCTCGACTGTACCAATACTTCGCGACCGTGTCCGATCCAGACAAGCTTGGCGTGCCGCCAGGTTCTCCAGCCAAATGAAGAGGTAGAGCTGCGTGGCTGCTGTGGACACACTGCCTTACCGCATTTCCCGCATAGGGCGTGGCATGCTCTGCATCCTTCTTCATCTGTGCTTCGGCACCGTCTACGCATGGAGTTTCTTCCAGGTTCTTCTAGTCGATCATCTGGACTGGTCGTTCACTGACACGTCGATCTCCTTTGGGTTGACAATCTTTTCGCTCGGCTTGTCCGCAGCGTGGGCCGGAATGATGCTTCCCAAATTAGGTCCCCGCAAACTCGCTATCGCAGGCAGTGTTCTTTTCTGCAGCGGCTATTTCATCGCAAGCTGGGCGCTACACAACGACAACTTGGCGATGTTCCTGTTCGGCTATGGCTTCGTTGGCGGCACGGGTCTCGGTTTTGGCTACGTCGTGCCCGTCGCCACGGTTGCCAATTGGTTTCCCGAAAACAAAGGTCTCTCGACTGGATTGGTAGTCATGGGATTCGGCTTGGGAGCGCTGTTCCTCAGCAAGCTGTTGGCGCCGGCGCTCTTGGTTCACACCGAAGAGAACTTGCCGCAGGTGTTCTTGCTGCTCGGCGTGCTGTTCGCCTGTATTTTGCTACCGTCAAGTCTTTTTGTGACCAATCCTCCTCGCGTCGAAGCGACCCGCAAGACGCCTCTGGAGCAGGCCAGCGCGGCTGCAACGGACGAAGACCGCCCCGACTACGTTCGCAAGTGCGTGAGCTCGTACGAGTTCATCATCATGTGGCTCATCTTCTTCTTCAACATTGCGGCTGGAATTTCCGTGATTAGCTTCCAATCGCCTCTGCTTCAGGATGTATGGAAATTGACCGACGCTACTGTCGAGCCAGAAGTCTTGGCAGTTTACGGCGCAAACCTGATTGCAGTCAGCTCCGTTTGCAACGGTGTTGGTCGTCTGCTGTGGGGGTTGCTGTCTGACCATATCGGCAGAGTCATGGTCTTCCGAATTCTGCTAGCCAGTCAGACTGTTGTTTTCGGCATACTCATGACCGAACGGGACCCATGGATTTTCTCTGCGCTCGTCTGCTACATCATGCTGTGTTTCGGCGGCGGATTCGCGACCATGCCCTCGTTTGTCCTCGATGTGTTCGGTCAGAAGAAGATGTCGACTCTGTATGGGTTGATATTGACGGCCTGGTCCTTCGCAGGAATCATCGGTCCTCTCTACGTCGGATACCTCAAGGACAACTACCCCAATCGCGTGGTGATCTACTGTTTCTTGATCGGTGTACTGTTTCTCAGTCTCGGCTTCATCTTCTCGATGCTGCTCAGCAATGATCGCATTCGTCTAGGCAAACCAACGGTTCAATCCACACTCGAGAGGTTCAATATTCCTCTTCCCAAAGTGCTGAAGCAGTAAATCCGTTCGTTCTTGCAGTTCTAGTCGTCCCTCGAGCCCACAAGCCAGAACCTAGGAGGACGCGGCGGCGGCAGCACCGGCGGCGGCAACTGCGGCCGCACTTGCCATGGCGGCTTGGGCAGCCTGCACGGCCGCCGCAACCGCAGCTTCGGACTGGCTGCCCAAAATGCAAACACTCCCGCCGAGTCCTAGAGGCACATTCCAGTTGATTGAGCCAGTCTCGGGGTTCAGCGCGAACAACTCGCCTCGTGCGGCGGCGAAAATTGCATCTTCTTCAACAAGAAGCGTGGTGCTGCCGCTAAAACGCTTCAGTCGTGTTCTCCAGAGCTCATTGCCATCTTGCTTGCGAATGCAAATCACCTGTCCGCCGATTCCGACGAAGAGACTACCTCTGCCGTGCATGACTTCTCTTCCTGAGCTAAGTGCTATAGGGACCCGGTCTAGGCCACTTGGGAATCGCTTGCAAGAATGCAGACACCGCCACCTGCTTTCATGGGTTTTCTCCAATGAATGGCACCGGAATCAGGACTCAACGCAAAGATTTCGCCGCGAGCGGCGGCGTAGACTACATCACTTTCAACGAGAATCGTCGTGATGTCGCCGCCCCATCTCAGGAGCTTGGTTCGCCAAAGCTCCTTGCCCGTTCGCTTTTGAACGCAAATTACACGCCCGTGAGATGCTATATAGAGATTGTCGCGATCTTGCATGATTTCCTGCCCAACCATCTTGGCAATTGAAACTGTCGCTCATGAATTGCTGGCGTCTTGCTCCTCGGCAACACCACTGCATGTTGCGCGAACTAGAACCTGCAGCACATAAGTGTGACGCACTATATACTAAGGTTCTGTCGGGGTACCTTTCGGTTGAGACGCGAAGCGCGAACCCGTTGAACCTGATCCGGTTAACACCGGCGTAGGGAACGAACCCCGACCGCTCCAGGAACGGGGATACATCATGTCAAAGAACTTCAATCCTTCGCATGTCGCTGGCATGGACGAAGATGCACTGCAACCACTGCCGGGATCCCGAAAGATCCACATCGAGGGAAACAATGGCATGCGGGTTGCCATGCGCGAAATCGTCGTCACGCCCACACCGGCTCAGGGAACGCCAAACGACAACACCCCAACTTTAGAACGCAACCCGCCGGTCCGCGTCTATGACACTTCAGGTCCCTATACGGATCCCGACATTGAGACGAACGTTCGAAAGGGATTGCCGAGATTTCGCGAGCGCTGGATAGATTCACGAGGCGACACCGAACTGCTTGACGACTTCAGTTCAACGTTCAGTCGTGACCGCAACCGAGATGCCAAGCTTTCCGCTCTGCGCTACGGCCAGCCACCAACGCCACGCCGAGCAAAGCGAGATGCAAATGTCACGCAGCTTCACTACGCACGGCGGGGAATCGTCACACCGGAAATGGAATACATTGCCACTCGCGAGAACCTTGCACGTGCAAATCCGGACTACTTGGACGAACAGCATCCTGGCAGAGACTTCGGAGCTGCCATCCCGAGGGAAATAACGCCCGAATTCGTGAGGTCCGAAGTAGCTAGGGGACGTGCAATCATCCCCTGCAACGTCAATCATCCGGAAACCGAACCCATGATCATCGGCCGAAACTTTCTGGTGAAGATCAACGGCAACATCGGCAATTCGGCTGTTACGTCGAGCATTGAGGAAGAAGTGGCCAAGATGATTTGGGCTACCCGATGGGGCGCGGACACCGTCATGGATCTTTCCACAGGAAAGAACATCCACGAGACTCGTGAATGGATCATTCGCAATTCGCCGGTACCGATAGGCACCGTGCCCATTTACCAAGCTCTAGAGAAGACCAACGGAATCGCCGAAGATTTGACTTGGGAGTTGTTCAAGGACACCCTCATAGAGCAAGCAGAACAAGGCGTCGACTACTTCACCATACATGCCGGAGTCCGACTTCCGTTCATTCCTCTTACCGCCAGACGGACCACAGGAATCGTCAGTCGCGGCGGGTCCATCATGGCGAAGTGGTGTCTTGCACATCACAAAGAGAGCTTCCTCTACGAGCATTTCGAGGACATTTGCGAGATCATGAAAGCCTACGACATCTCCTTCTCTCTTGGAGATGGCTTGCGCCCCGGATCCATTGCGGATGCAAATGATGAAGCCCAGTTCGCAGAATTGGAGACCTTGGGTGAACTCACCCAGATCGCTTGGAAGCATGACGTGCAAACGATGATCGAAGGTCCAGGCCACGTGCCCATGCAGCTGATCAAGCAGAACATGGACAAGCAACTTGAAGCTTGCGACGAAGCTCCGTTCTACACGCTTGGCCCCCTGACGACCGACATTGCCCCGGGATACGACCACATTACGTCCGCCATCGGAGCCGCCATGATCGGTTGGTATGGATGCGCCATGCTTTGCTATGTCACCCCGAAGGAGCATCTTGGACTACCGGATAGGGAAGATGTGCGTGAAGGCATCATTGCCTACAAGATCGCTGCGCACGCAGCAGACTTGGCGAAGGGGCACCCCGGTGCCCAGATTCGCGACAATGCTCTATCCAAAGCCCGATTCGAGTTTCGATGGCAAGATCAGTTCAATCTTGGACTTGATCCCAACAAGGCGCAGGACTTCCATGACGAGACTTTGCCCAAACAGTCGGCAAAGCTCGCCCATTTCTGTTCGATGTGCGGACCGAAGTTCTGCTCGATGAAAATTAGCCAAGAAATCCGAGAGGCTGCGGGAATTAGTGAGGAAGCAGTCCGACTTGTCGATGTCGAAGCGGAACTGGCGGAAAAGGCAAGGGAATTTCGGGAGGCTGGCAGCGAGATTTATTCCAAGGTCTAGGTTTTGGAAGTCAAGGTTGCTGGGGCGGGGCTCATTGGACCCTTGCTGGGATGGCGCTTCTCAATTCAACACCATGAAGTCACGATTTACGAGCGTGACCGTGAACACTGTCCCACGAGTGCGGCGTATGTTGCAGCGTCGATGTTAGCGGCCCAAAGCGAACGCCCCGAGTCGAATGAAATTGTGTGGCAAATGGCACAGGAAAGTTTGCGAATTTGGCCGGTTTGGCTAGACGAGCTCAACGTTCCCTACGGCATGGATGGCTCAATAATCTTGGCGCATCCAAACGACGAGAGTCTGCTGCGCAAATTCGAGTCGAGCCTTCGGCGACACGGAGTCGCCGCCTATAAGACCTTGCAGAAGAGCGAGTTAAACGCGATCGAACCCGATCTATCGCATCGGTTCAATCGCGGTCTTTACTTGGAAGAGGAAGGGTGGATTGACAATCGAGCGCTGCTTCTCGCGCTGAAAGAGCGGTGCGGTCGCATCTGCTACAACACTCAAGTGGACCCATTTGAATTGGAAGCCGATCTTGTCCTGGACTGCCGCGGTGTGGGATCGAACCATCCTGAGATTCGAGGCGTAAGAGGTGAAGTAGTCCGTCTGCACGCGCCAGCTGTCGCACTCTCGCGTCCCGTTCGACTGTTGCATCCCAAGTACAGCCTGTACGTCGCGCCCCGCGACAAAGATCACTACGTCATAGGTGCTACGCAACTCGAAAGCGAATACGGTGGCGGCGTGACAGTGCGTAGCGCTTTGGAACTTCTCTCAGCTGCCTTCACGATCCATGAAGGATTTGAAGAAGCGGAGATCGTTGAGTTGGGTACAGGATTGCGACCGGCGTTTCCCGACAATTCTCCTCGCGTAGAGTGGCGCGATGGTGTGCTGAGCGTCAACGGTCTCTATCGACATGGCTATCTCATCGCACCCGCAATCGTCACCGCGGCAACTGCCGAGGCCTTCAACAGATGAACATCGTGGTCAATGGCCAGGACGTCGAAACCGCTTCCCAAGAATTGAAGTCCATAGTCGAATCATTGGGGTATCAATGCAACAAAGTGGTCATAGCCGTAAATCAAGAATTCATTGCAAAGGAGAATTGGGAAGAATTCCGTGTTGCGGCCGGTGATACGTTGGATGTGCTTACTCCGGTGGAGGGAGGCTAGATCATGTCTGACGAATGGAGCGTCTACGGCATCACTCTGTCGAGTAGATTGTTTCTTGGAACTGCGCGCTATCCGTCACCGGCAATCATGGAAGAGGCGATTATGCAATCCGGTGCAGAGGTCGTCACCACGAGTCTACGACGTCAATCTCCCAAGGCAAAAGGCGGGCGATCGATCTGGGAGCATATTGCCAAGCTCGGTTGCAATATTCTGCCCAATACAGCAGGATGCAGATCCAGCAAGGAAGTCCTGCTTCTTGCGCAAATGAGCCGTGAGATTTTCGAGACGGATTGGATTAAGTTGGAAGTCACAGGCGACGAATACAACCTGCAACCCGATCCGTTCGAGCTCATCGCAGCAACAGAAGAGTTGCTATCGAACGGGTTCAAAGTTTTCGCTTACACCACAGATGATCTAGTCGTCTGTCAGCGACTATATGGTATGGGCTGCGAAGTCATCATGCCGTGGGGGTCGCCAATTGGCAGTGGCAAGGGGTTGATCAACCCCTATGCGTTGGAAACCCTGCGGGACAGAATGCCGAATGCGACTTTGCTGGTGGATGCGGGCATCGGATTGCCGTCGCATGCCGCACTAGCGATGGAACTGGGGTTCGACGGAGTATTGGTCAATACCGCGGTGGCCACTGCGGATGACCCTGTTTCCATGTCTATTGCAATGTCCCATGCTGTCAAGGCTGGCCGATTGGCTTGCTTGGCGGGACCAATGGCACCTAGCGACACCGCCCACGCCTCGACACCAGTCTTGGGGCAGCCGTTCTGGCAAACGGAATCCAAGAAGCGCGATTCGCAACCGAATTAGCTGCAAATGAGTGGGACTCAACCAAGACAAGATCAGCGCACGACGAAGATTGGCAGTCGTACAGTCTTACGGGACGCGACTAGTTTGTGCCGCGGCGGGGTCGAGCCTCTGTCTGTTTAGGGAGGGTTCTATGCCCTCAACTCAGCGACGAGACTATCCTCGTTGGGAAACTCTCCTGTCTGATGCTTGGAATAGACTACGGCACCATTTACATCTACATCGAAGATGCCACCCCCGCCAGCTATCAGTTCGACGCTGGCTTGAAATTCGCTCTCCAACTTTGCAGCCAAACTGGCCGCTTTGGGTTTGTAGCCTCAGGAATTGCAGTAGGTTATTTTTACGTCCATATTGCGGATTCGCTTGGGATCAAATCAACCCGACCATCATAGCAAATCCTCATAGCGGAGGAGCTTACTATGCCTCTACCACTGAGGGTTCAGACACTTTCGCTGGATAAATCCAGTTTTCCAGATCGACAATCAGGGCGTCCCCAGACTGATAGCGTTGATCGCGGTCCGGCAGAGTGCACCGCAGACAAATGTCCTGCAGTTCCTCTGGAATGTCCAGGTCGGGTCGCCGCTCTCGAGGAGGAACGAAATCGCGGGTTTGAATTCGCTCCAGAACAGATTCGACATCGTCGCCTTGAAACATTCGGTCCAGTGCCAGAATTTCATACAGAACGGTTCCCACGCTGTAGATGTCGGTCCTGTGGTCTATGTCAAGAGGATCTTGCAGCTGCTCGACCGACATGTGGGGCGGCGTGCCGTCAAGCGGAGCCCGCCTAGTCAAATCAATGCTCTCGTCGGAAATGTCGATTTTTGCTAGCTTGAAGCCCGGCGTAGACTTGTCCTCTCCAAAGTTCGATCTGGACGTGTCGTCCCACACCTTTGCCGTTCCCCAGTCTAGAAGCATCACCTCGCCGAAGTCGCCGACAAGAATGTTCTCCGGTTTGATGTCTCTGTGCACCACCCCATGTATGTGTGCGTAGTGCATCGCATGGCACACCTGAACAAGGATTTCAATCAATCGCGTCAGGCTGATGGTCTCTCTTGGTCGCCGTTCCTTGCGCCTGTCGATGATCTCGCGCAAAGTCAATCCATGGACCAGCTTCATCGTGAAGTAGTACTTGCCCTTGATGTCACGGCCGAGTTCGTAGGTAGGGACGGTGTTGGGGTGCTGCAGCATCGCGGTAACTCGAGCTTCTCGCAGAAAGCGAGCCTGCTCGGCTGGATTCGATGCCAGCTCGGGTCGCAAGGTCTTGTAGCAGACCGTTCTCTTAAGATGAAGGTCCTTGCAACTGCTTATAACGCATTTTCCGCCCCTAGCCACCGGCTTGAAATACATGTAGCGTGTGCGATTGTCGGGCTTTGCTGGCAACTGCGCATCCGTCTCCTTCTTGAAGACATTGGGATATGCATCGGACCGTTTCGGATACTTCACAACGTTAGACGAGAAAAATAGACCGCAAATCGTAGCAAAAACGCCCCATTGGAGGTTGGGTGTCCAACTCTCGGGCTTTTCGCATTAGCCGCCATTTGGATAGAGGATTGCTACCTCTCACCGTGAAATCACCGAGACCGTGCAAGAGATTGTCTATAGCGTTTGCGCAGGCTTATGCAATTCGAGGTTCGATCAGCACGCACAGCCTGCTAGAGTGAATTGACCTGATCCCATGCATCCAGCTTCGCCATGCGAAACTCCTGGATCATCTTTGGATCGGCGTTGAGGTCCATTGAATTGTCGTGCTCGCGGTCGTAAGTGGTCCATTCCGGCAATCCCGTTCCGTTTGGAGTACCCGTCTTAGCGAAATTCACCCAATACGAGTGCAGGAGATTGGCAACCTTCCGGTCGTCGTCATTCCACAAATCTTCATTGCTTCTATTGAAAGCATATGCGATCTCTGCAGCATGGAAAGCGCCGAGTGATCGTGTCGGTTCTGCATTCGGCATCTGAAATGGTGCCGCATGGCTGAATACGTAGAGATACGCGTTTACGTCTTGTTGTGTCAGCAACCGAGCCCAAGTACGCATCTCCCAAGCAAACGTCGTATCCGAAATCATTTGCTGCGATGCGGTTCGGGTCGACTCCATGGCGTCTTTCATGTAGAGTTCGATGAACTTGTCCGCGTTTTCGTCCATGTTCTCTCTAATGTTGGCTTTCCAGACCTCTATCTCGTTCTCTGGCAGGTTGTAGTAGAGGGTCGTTCCTTCGTCCGTATTGGATCCAACAATCGCTGGCACTACATTCCCTCGACCTGATGAGACTAGGTTGCGCATCTGGTCAGGAAAGAGGTAGCCGTCCACATAGATCGAACGCCAGGACATGGACCTTCCGCTTCCCATCAACGCTCCTCCAAGCTCCAGTGAGCTCTTTGCCCTCAATTCAGCTATTGCCTCGGCTCCGGTTTTGGTTGTACCCAATACTTGCGCAACGGCTTCGCCCACCGCATGTCCGCCACCAGAAAACTCACCTGCCGTACTTTCCGGGTTTTCCAATTCCCCATCCAATGTTGGATGCTTGTTGAAACAGCCTCCCGATTGTCCAATTGCCTTGTGGAACAGCCCTTTGGACAGTGGAGTTGCCACGAGATAGCACACGCTCATTGATCCCGCTGATTCGCCAAAGATAGTGACATTGTCTGGGTCGCCATTGAACGCGCTAATGTTCTCCCTGACCCACTTCAGTGCCGCAAGTTGATCGTGAATGCCCTGGTTTCCCGATATGCCATGTTCGTTCTCTTCGCTCAATGCTGGGTGAGCGAAGAAACCCGCTAGATTCAATCGATAGTTGATGGTTACCAGGACAATCCCGGACTCCGCGAACTTCGTCCCATCGTAGTAATCACTAGAACCGCTACCGAACTGAAACGCTCCTCCATGAATCCATACCATCACGGGATAGGGTCCCTTCGATCCGACAGGTTTCCAAACATTTAGATAGAGGCAATCTTCCGACATTCGCGGTCCGCCCGCTTCGGGGGAACGCGGCTGCATGCACTCGGGACCGAAATCCTCGGCTTCGCGAATTCCCTCCCACGCATCCAAGGGTTGAGGCAGTCGCCAACGCAGGTCGCCTATCGGAGCTGCTGCATAGGGAATTCCCCTAAATACATCTACCTTGTTATTCAGTGAAACGCCCTGTAGAACTCCATGCGATGTCTCGGCCAAGGCTGGCTGGAGCGATTGCTCCGCATCCTGACTCGATGCCGAAATGACCGCGAGGACCGAAAAACAGAACAATGCTGCTTGCAATTTACGTGTTCCTAGAGAACCCTTGCCGACCAAGCAAGGAGCGGAAATAGTCGCCTTCATCACTTTTCCTACCAATGTGGATTCAATGAAGCGAAGCGCTTCATTCCCAATCTTACCGAAAACAGCTACTTGTTGGAACGACTCTGGCAATGTCGAATCTAAGCGAATCGGGTGAGTCCAAATGCGCTTTCATCAAATGCGATACCATTTCAATCTCAAACCGAGCTAATCCCTAAACCTAGCCTTAAGGATCACATGTGGTCATAGCCGCAATCCTATATCTGCTTTTGCTGAGCCTTGTCTCCGTGAACGTCATACAAGCCTTCAATTGGTCAATTGCATTCGCTGCAATACCGATAATCATCGCCATAATCCTCGTCGGCGCCATGTACACTTGGAGGCACACACGTCGAGTGCTGTTGCTCTCTCTTGGCTATGCTGGAATGGTAGGCTTGTCGGCAGTCGCTCTCACATTTACGCTTCCCGCTTTCGAAGTGATTTTCTACGGCGAGAGCGGCTCGTGGACATCGCGGCTCGTGCCTCTGTTTGTCGTTGCCCTTGCCCTCTATGTATCCGGACTGTGGATCGAGGCGGCCTCCATGCGTCAGTCCGATGCGCTTGAATGGCTGGCAAAATTTCTTGGCGGTCCCAATCTCTACCTGACCATGGTCACGGCTCTGATTCTCTGCGCCGGCACCCTGCTAGCACTCGAGTGGCTTGAGGGTGCGGCTGAGGCGACGGCAGGGATTACGCAACGATTTCTGGCGCGTGGGATCATTCCACCCCTGACCGTGTTCATATTCTTTTGGGGCGTTCTTATGCTGCTCAGCAAGTGGTGGAACGCCTTCTACCTCCGTCTGTCGATGAATCGATGGGAGAACGAAACCGTTGCAAGCACCAGCTCGAACCTGGATCGCGTGCGCAATGTCGCTCGCAATCCCGATACTTTGGAAAATCAACTGCAGTTCTTGTGGCGACGGCACGACGAGTCCTACCTGGTGCCCCGCTACATCAGCTTTGCCACGCCGGTGTTGGGTTTCATCGGAACGGTGCTGGGCATTTCCCTCGCCGCAGACGGCATCCGAGGAATCATTTCGTCGGAGACAGGACTAAGCGGTCTATCCAGTGAACTCGGAGCCGCGATTTCCCCGTTGGGAATCGCCTTCGACACAACTCTTATTGCTCTATCACTCAGCATAGCCTTGGCGTTGCTGCTAGCGCTTGTGCAGAGAGGAGAGGAGCGTACCTTGTCAACGCTGGAACGATACCTACGCGATAACGTACGTGTTTATTGACGGAAAAAGCTCCGCAGGCCGTAGCAGCACTGCCGGCATTTCTCAGCAGGAGGAGAACAGCGCCCCCATGATGGCGGTTTTCGGGGGAATGTTCGCCTTGATGCTCGTCTTTCTCGTCGTAGTGAATGTGGTGTCGGAAGCTGCAATTCAGGAACGCCTTAAGGAGTCAGCGGACAACGGCGAATACCGCATCGAACGCATGGATGGCGGCTCCGGCTATTCGATCATCGTCTTTCCTGAAATGCTTCGTATCGTAGAAACCGCTGAAGGTGTGGTTCGCGGCGAGATTTGTTCGCCTGGCAGCCCCTATCGTCGCTATGCCCAGCGCATATACGAAAACACAGAAGACCAGCTTCTGTTCTTTCTTCTCGAGGGAAGCGTTTCCACCATGTCCGAAGCGCGAGACTGCATACGCGAAATGTGGCCCGGAGAGAGACGACACATTAGTTGGGTGATTGCGGACAACGAATTTCTAAAGTCCGTAATGCTTGACGACATTCCCGAGTACATTAGGGACCATGTAGACGACCTGCCATGAGTTCAGCAGCTTCCCGCATTCCCAATTTTGCTGGCATTGCTCTTGTCGACATTTTGGCGAACGGCGTGGCCGTGCTTGTTATCGTCATCGTGCTCAGTATTGCAGCTCGCGCGGAGAAGGAAGAACGCTACTCGGAGAAAGTCCAAGAGATTGGCGTCGTGATGACGCGGGAGTTCAGCACATCGCTTGTCTTGAATCGCATGGCGACCAGTCAGCCGGCGCTGTTGCACGACTATGAGAATTCCCCAATTGACCAAGTATGGCACCCCGTTGTCATGCCGGTGCTCGAATTTCATCGCAACGCCGTTCGCGACCCCTACACGGGAACTGTGTGGACGAGAAGCGAGTTGCTGCAGTCGCCGAATTCGTTGGATGCGTTCTTGGATGACATGCTTCCTCTGTCCAAAGAAAACATTCGAGGCGACATCTACGACGTAGGAACCTACTACCTGCTGATGTCGATCCTTAGAGACCACGGCATCAGAATCTGGCACTGGCACTTCATGGGCGGACATGGCCACGGTTCGGAGGCGGGCTCAATTGGTGATTGTCCTCCGGGAGTCAGCTTCGAGGATTGCCACGGGCACCTGGGCGATATGTCCGACTCCGTGCCTGAACTTCCCAATCTTGGTGGGTTGTTTGACTTGGACGACGAATCATCGGACGATGAATTCGGCGAAGGCACCTGGCCGCCGACATCAATGGGCGACTGTCCACCAGGCATGGATTGTGGGTCGGGATTGGAAGGTTCAGACATTCCCGAAGGATCCATCTTGGGCATGGGGCAACCGAACGACCCCAGCACATTTGGCAGTTTTCCCGATGCCCGGCAGCAGGGAATGCCTGGTATGGGATCGCCGTCCGGCGGACAACAAGGCCCACGAGGGCAAGGATCCCCGTCGGGAGCTCTGCAGGGCGACGGAGAGCCAAATGAGAATTCGATTCAATTGCGGCTGGCCGACCCAAGCGTCCTGGGTGCAAACTCCGGTCTGGCGCCATCGATTACGGATCAGCTGGAGCTGATGGGAGCACTCATGCTCTATCTCAACGATCTGCAAGCATCGTTGGATGTAAAACAGCCGCCTACAGAGCTTTTGGCTGATTTTCTTCTAGTCATTGCAGAGAACACGGAACGACTGACCGACCTGACTCCAAAACAATTAGCAGTGGTACAAGACTTGTACGATTCACTTGACCTTTCTAGTCAATTTGACGATGGTTTGGTTGCGCCCAGGTCTGTCTCCTTGGCCGTAACGACAGTTGACCAGTTGGACCAAGCGTCCTTGAAGCTTCTCCCAAATAGACTCCTGTTCGATGTGGAAGCAATTGTGGATCCTCAAAACCCTCCCGAGGGATTCGACTACGTCGTACCCAAGTTGAGCTTGAACAGGTTTCCCGACATTTGGAAAGGCTTGCAAATCACCCTCCACCAAGGTTCAGTCGTTCTCATACCCCCTATAGAAGATGCAGATCCGCATCCGCAATGGCGCGCTGTAGCGCACATTACGCCCAACTTCGACGACATCGTTGTGGGATTCGTCTACTCAACGATCGATGTTGATGGCTACTTGTCCGTCCTTGCGGAAAGCAATCGCGTTCGCATCGACGGCCAGTCTCTGGCAGTCAGAGCAGATGTTGCGTTCTTCGGTGTCAAGACCTGGCTTGTCATTCTGTATTGCGTGCTTGCGGCCATGGTGTTGGCGCTTGTGCTGTTTTGGAGACCTGGTATGCGTAGAACGGAATGAACTGGCGAAAACCAACCATCATTCTGCTTCTACTGCTTCTAGCTGGCGTTGGCATAACTTGGTTGAACGTCGGTCGAACCAACATCGACGCCATCCAAGTCCAACTTGGCGTGTGGGAAGCCCCGAACGCCAAAGCTCGGTCTGTTGACGACGGTGTCTTGCAAGCGCTAGAGCGTGGTCAGCTCAATGGCGAGCTTAGACTTAGACTCGACAAGAGAGAGCGCACCGTGCTCCTGGCGCCTTTCCAGATAGACGAATGCGAGGTATCGCAAAAAGACTACGAGCGGTTTGTTGATTGGACGATGACGCGTTGGAGCGATCCCGACGAAGAACCGCCCGATTGGCTTCGCTCCATGTCCACAGGCCATCGGACGGCAGGAAGGCTGAATTCGCCGGCGAGCGGCGTCAGTCAGCGGGGCGCATCCCGATATTGCGAAGACGTTGGTGGCAGATTGCCAATGGTAGAGGAATTAGAGGCGGCGGCTAGGGGGAGCCAAGGTCGCCTCTATCCTTGGGGAAACGAATTCGATGCGGGGCACTGGCCCTACAAAGAACCAGACCGCAATGCACAACAGGAGTGTGGAAGGCATCCAGCAGCAAGCACCCCCTACGGGGTGCAGGACCTAGCCAACAACGTCATGGAGTGGACCGCTGGAACCATGGACCCGCTTCTGCTGCCGAGTCCTGACCAACGACCAGTGGTTGGGGCGCCGCCAGTGCGAACCAATGCGCGGGAACTCTATGCTCTAAGCGCAGCGTGGCTTGCCATAAATATGGATGTGCAAAGTCATCATCTTGGCTTCCGCTGCGTCTATGAACTGCCCCCTCCACCCGTTCTGCCGTGGGGTACCCCTGCCGGCACGACCATTTCTCAGCAAGGTGGAGAATACACGCTCGGCATTCCCAATCAAGCGCGAGTTGCCAACTTCGTAACCTCGCTGCCGCCTGACAGCGAGGTCTCGCTTACCCGTATGCTGCTCGCGGCGGAAAACCAAAAATTTCGCATTCGTGCAGATCGCTGTGAAGTAAGTCGGGAGGACTACAGCAAATTTCTCAACGATCCTCTAGTGAAAGTTGGCCTCTACGGAAACGACAACGAGCCAGCTGGGCACTCGTATGAACCCATGAATTGGACACTCCAAATGGAGAAGCCCAAGCTTCCCGTGACCGGAGTAAGCTGGTGGTCGGCTGACGCTTTTGCCCGCTGGTCAGGCGGTCGTCTCCCAACAGCAGACGAATGGCGCGCCATAGCATCGGGCACGGAAAAACGGATATTTCCCTGGGGCGATACCTACGACCCTGCAGCAGCGGCGACTGGTGACGACGCAGCCGGCAGACTCGTGCCTTGCGACGCCAATGTAAGGGATGTGACTCGGGAAGGAATCCGTCACTTGGCCGGAAACGTTTCCGAGTGGACCCGCTCCGTCTCGCTGGATGGTGGATCCGTTGTCATGTGGGCACAGGGTGGAAATTGGATGTTGCCCGGCGAAGACACCGCGCGCACAACCTTTGGACGCAAAGTCCCTCTCAATCACCGGACGGAAACCATAGGATTCAGGGTGGTCTACGACTAGACCCATACGATTGCTGCGTCGCACAGAGAATAGCCTGCACATCCACCTGCCACCACTCGATTGTTGAGAGTGTCCCCGACCATGCTGCGTATTAGTCCGGTTGTCATCTAGGATTCGAATTACCAGAAACCTGGCTTCGCAACAAACATCCACTAAATAAGAGCACAATCGCTAAAGGATCGTAGAACCCCGCTGGAGGAATCCATATTTACCGTTGGAAATAGCCGACAACAAGCTCGGGCAACCGAGTATCATGGAAACTCGTCGCTCTCAAGCGTATAGGCACAACATCGTCACGTGGCTTTGCGTAAACATTCTGCAGCTCCGACGTTCAAAACTAAACCGTTTGCAAGGCTGCTTCTCGCAACATGCATCGTGCTTGTCCATTCGCAATCGCTTGCAAGCCAGTCCAACCCAAGTCCTTCACCAGAGGTAGATTCTTCAATCACTCAGCCCGATCTCGTGACTTTACGAGACCGTATTAATGCAGGTGAAGCAACCGAGGCAATCTCCATCCTTGAAGCTAATATTGATGATGTGTTGAAGGAGTCGAGTCCTTACGATGCGAAGCTCATCGACATGTACCTATTGCTTGGCGACGCCAACTATCATCTCGATCAGTACGCGAATGCACTAAGTGCATATAGTCTGGCATCCGACGTTTCAAGAATCGCCAACGGGCTGTACTCACCTTCACATATCGGAATTGCCTATCGAGAAGCGAACATGCTTGCTCGTATGGGAGCGTGGCAGTCCGCCAACAATCGGCACGAATATGCATACAGCATTGTTTTGCGCGAATACGACGACAAAACGGATCCGCGACGCATTCAAGGCCAGATACGACTCGTGGAATGGTATGAATCCACGAGAAAATTTCGCGCTGCGCTGGTGCTGTATGACGACCTTCGTTCACATGTGATGAAACACTATCCTCCCGCGCACCCGTTCGCCCTTGCAGTGCGCCGCAACTATGTCCACGCAGTTCGAGAAACCACTTTTCCAATGCCAACGACCAAGATTGCCCCTAGGTTCAGACCCCAAGTGCCTGGTTGGGAGCCAGAACCCTTTCGTCGTCGCTTGAGCAACTACGAACTCGGCAAGAATGAGCTGAAGAGCATAGGCCACATCGTTCTCACCAATCCAACATCCACCGATGAGGAACGGGCTTCGGCTCTCTTGGACCTCGCCGACTGGCATGTGCTGTTTAATCGGCCCCATAAGGGAATCCAGCTCTATCGAGAAGCTTGGGAACTGCTCGAATCTACACCCGAATTGCTCGAGCAAGCGTTTGCTGAGCCTCATCTCATCCACATGAATGTGACTCGTTCATGGGTAAGTCCTGAGCGGCTGGAAAGGGAGCAGATACGAGCTGGTGTCGTACGACTGGCTTTGCACATCAACAATCGCGGAACTGTGGTTGGCCGCAAGACTGTCGCGACAGCACCTGACAACCGCATGGAGTACCGGGTACGAGTGATCGCAGAACGCGCAAAGTACCGACCAGCGTTCAAAGACGGCGAATCCGTACGCGCCCGCGGCGTACCATTCGTGTACAACTACGCTCTATCCAGTTCCGTTCGTTCGCAACGCTAGTCATATGCGCTCATAGGAACCAGTCCTCCTATCTTGCTCGCCAATGTGCATATACTTGAGAACTTCCCTATAAAGACGGTATCGCTTCCGTTGAATTCTCATCGAGCAAAATGGTTCGCTTGTGTGGCTACTGCGGCGTTCGCAATCTTGACAAGCGACGTGTTGCTCCAAGCCTCAGAAGCCAACGCCGACTCGCTGTCTGATGAGCAAGCCGCGCTTCTTGAATTGCTTTCGGCTTGCGAGAAGATTGAAGACGACGCTACGCGTCAACGTTGCTACGAAATTGCCCTAAAGGACGACCAAGACGAGGACATCTCGAGTGCCGATATCGAGAAGATCTTGGAAGAGCTCAAAGAGGAGGGCATTTCCGAGAACGTCGAGCAAATCTCAAAGCCACAATCAGGGCCGGAGGAATCGCCCGACATCCCGCCACTCCCGGAAGAGGAAACCACCAACGAACCCACAAAGAAACGTGGCCTATTTGGACGACTCGCACGAGCAGTAACCTCACCCATCCGTGCGGTGATGCCACAGGGCTCCGATAGCAGGAAAGACAAACCGAGTGACGAAGGAAGTGAGCAGACGGACACGGCGGAGGAACCTCCGGGAACGGCGTCGTGGGATGCGGTAGTTGTACGTACAGGCAGACTGGATCAAAACGTCCATCTCGTGCTTATGGACGACGACAAGCTGTTTGAGTACATCTGTCCGCCAAACCTTCGGTTTCGGAAAGACGACACGCTTACTGTAATTCACGTCGATACGTGGTTGACCGAGAGCTACAGACTCGATGGACCACGGGGACCAATTCAGGATGCCCATCTAATTCCATGTCATAGAGAAGATAGGAAAGGCAACGTCAAGCGCAAATGCGAGCTCATGGGAATCGACTAATTCGCATTCCACTAGTAACGAGCGACCACAGAGAAGATTGATTCAGTTGCACAAAAGCAAACTCACTGACAGCTGTTGCGTTGCATCGCAATTGATTCAATGTCTTGGGTTGCGAAATTCAACCCAAATATCCCACTAGTCGTTCGATTTTTGATAAAGTGTCCACATGGAAATCTCGCATGAAGGAGAAGTACGCCTGCGACAAGGAGTTTGTCGCTACATCTCCCGTGCATGCGGAGCTAGAACTGAGGCAAAACACTATGTTTAGAAGATTCCTTAGAACATCCACCATTGCGTGGTTGATGATGTCGCTTGTTCTCTCAATGTCGCTGGTCACATGGGCACAAGAAACTGACGAAGACGAAGACGAGGACGAAGTCGAGCAAGCAGAGGGAGAGACTCCAGTTGCTGCAGATTCCGACGACGACATTGAAGTGATGATCGTCACCGGATCGAGGCTGAAGCGAACAACGTATACCAACATATCTCCCCTTCAGATCATTACGGCTGAAGTGGAGCGAGAGGCCGGTCTTGTTGAATCTTCCGAAATATTGCAGAAATCAACCCAAACCAGCGGACAACAGATTGACCTTACATTCACGGGATATGTCCTTGATGACGGTCCCGCGGCATCAACCGTAGCCCTTCGCGGTCTAGACCCTGAACGAACGCTCATTCTCATCAACGGACGCAGACTGGCTGCAGCCGGCGTCGAGGGAGCACCTAGCAACCCTGACCTGAATTTGGTACCGGGGATACTTGTTCAGCAATATGAACTGCTATTGGACGGAGCTTCGTCGGTCTACGGTTCCGATGCAATAGCTGGCGTCGCGAACATTATTTTGCGTAAGGACTTCGATGGTATCGAAATTGATGTCTTTGCAGATCGCGACAACTATGCTGGCACCTTTGGCAGAAACATTGCGCTAATGTGGGGCCAGAACTACGACCGTGGTTTCTTTGGCATGGGCGCAACCTACAACTTCAGCCAAGAAGTCACGGCCGCTGATGCGCCTCATACTGCGGGTTGTACGGAAGAAGCTGAAATCACGACGGATGGCGAAGTCCGAACCAAGAGCTTGTGGTTCGAGCACTGGTACGGGATGGATTGGGATGAATGCGGATACCCCGGATTGCACGGCAACTGGGTTACTAGAGTCCCCTTTGCGGGCCTGCTGTTCTCCACACCAGGGCAATCGAATGGGGGATGGAACGACTTCTCCATGTCGCGAATCCGGCTTGGTGGACGGTGGTTCTGGACCGACGAAGATGCCGATGGCTTCAATGACGTGTCCTGGCGACCCTACATACGCGACGCCAACGAGCAGTACAGAACGCTTTATCCCCAATTCCACCGTGTGAACTTCATGTCTTACGGTGAGTACACATTTGAAGGCGAAGCCAATATCACGCCATTCTACGAAGTACTCTACGGTAAGCGTTCCACTGTGCACAATGGCGGCGGCTACCAGCTATTCCCCGTCTTGCACCCACTTAGCCCTTACAACATCTGCAATCCCTTCGGACTTATTGGAGTCGATTGCGGATTGGCGTTCAACGAGTTCTTGGCAAAGCAGTCGTTTCGAGATGCGGTCATTCAAGTGTTTGGATGCGACCCGGGGCCCGGCGGATCTTGTGATCAATCTGTCGCTCCATTGGGACCGTGGCCAGTGCAGCCAGTGGTTGTAATCGAAGGTGACCGAAACATCACCCATGTGGACGTTGCGCAGTGGCGGTACGTTGGAGGTGTTCGTTTTGACATCCCGTTCCTAAACAGTGGATCGAGGGCAAATTGGAGTGGTGAACTCTATCTGGCATTTTCCGACTCTTCTGGAGAGACTCATCGAGAAGGAGTAATGGAAGACCGATTCGAACTTTCCCTAGGAAACTACTCGCAATTTGGCATTCCCTGCCAGGATGACTTCGGCATCGTGACGGATCCCAAAGACTTCGCGGGATGTGTTCCTGTCAACCTGTTTGCACCCAGCGTTCTTTCGCCTGACATGCAAGGGAGCTTTGCTACGCAACAGGAACGTGACTATCTGTTCGGCGTACGCGCTTTCGACACACAGATTGAACAAACAATCTTGTCGTACTACATGACGGGGGACGTATTTGATCTGCAGGGCGGCCCGGTAGCCACAGGCCTAGGGTTCGAGTATCGCGAAGATGTGATTGCGTCCATTCCAAACGACGTGGCCGCCGAAGGCAAGTTCTGGGGGTTCTCGGCCGATCAAGGTGCCGAAGGTGAGAAGTACATCAGGGAGGTTTTTGCCGAAGTGGAACTGCCACTAATGGGCAACATGCGCTTCGCTGATGAATTCACGATGAACCTGTCGACCAGACATACCGACGACGAGTTTGCAGGACGCGCTTGGACCTGGTCGGGCAAGATCGCCTACCGGCCTGCTTCTTCGTTGTTGATTCGAGCAACCAAAGGCACGTCATACCGAGGTCCCAACCTGCGGAACTTGTTCCTAAAGGCTCAAACTGGCTTCCTGACATTAGGTGATCCGTGCTTCATTCCTAGTGCTGCTATCGATCCCGTCACAGGTGAGTACATACCCGAACAAGATCAACGCGAGGAGCACGTGCTCGAGAATTGCCGCAATAACGGCGCCGATCCGTTCGTGTTGAGAGGCTTTGGAGCCTACAGCGTCGAGATAGCCGCTGGGGGCGCACTTGACCTGCTTCCGGAGACTGCGGTCTCAGAAACCTACGGATTCAGTTTCGAGCAGCCATTCACGAATGCCTTCGACCTCGCTGTCGGCGCCAACATCTATAAGATTGAAGTCGACGACACGATCATCGAACCGAGCGCTAGTTTCATCATCAGCGACTGCTACAACTCTCGAACGTTGAATAGTCCATACTGTCAGCGAATTACACGTTCGACCGATCCCAACAATCCCATAATGACCTATATCCATCAGGGATTTATCAATCGTGATAACGAAACTGTGCGAGGCATTGACTTCAATATCGCGTTTACTGACACGGTTACTCTCCTTGATCGGCCGATCTTGGTGTCTCTCGACTACATCGGCCACAAGCTATTGGAACGATCCACGATAACCATTACGGAAATTGAAGATCGTCAGGAATTCGTATCCGAGTGGGCTTACCATCGATATCGCCATCGCTTCGTGGCCTCTGCCTCGTTCAATCAAATGCGAGTTCAGTTGAGCACGCGGATTCTTGGTACCCAGGACCAAGACGATCGCTTTGAAGATGCTTTTGGTTCAGTTCCAAGCTTTCAGTCCGACACCTGCCTTGGCCCAACCGAGGGGGATGTAGAGTGCCGAGACATCGGCGCCTCGCGGGGGATCTATGCCACTCATACCCTTTCGTTCTCAATTGCGCGGCCAACCTGGACTGCGAGTGCGGGAATTAGGAATATTACCGACGAGGAACCTCCCTTTGTGGATGAGACAGAAGTGTTCTCGTGGAGCAATACACCCTTGGGTGTCGGCTATGACCTCATGGGGCGTGCTGTCTATGGGAGCTTCACATTTCGTCTTGGTGCAGGTCTGTAGTGCTTGATCGGTACGACTGAAATGTAATAGAACAACGGCTCTGCTGTCTCGACGATAGTCCTGCGGAGAGCCGTTTTTCTATTTTTGACATCTAGTTCAATTGCGACAATCCCAATGAAAAACCTGAAGTGCAATCTCCTACTGTGTTTTCTGCTTCTCGGATGTTTGGCATTAGTAGCCAGCGAAGAAGAAACTGATGTCTCCGAAGAGGCCCTCCAACCCTATCCACCAGAAGTCTGGGCTGCAAATCCCAACATTCGGTCCGTCCGAGTATCTCCAAACGGAAAGTACCTGAGCATGTTGCGTTTCGAAGATCCGCGAAGGCTATCTGGACCCTTCATCGAAGTGTTCGATATCACAGGTTCGGAAACCATGGAACTCGTGCATCGGCAGCGGTCCGATCCAATGCACATTCAAAGTTACTCCTGGATTAGCGACTCGACCTTCGTCATGACTCTGAGGCAACAGGTTCGTCGTCAAACGGAGGGATTCAACCGCGGAGTGTTCGAGTACCAGGTAGCCTTAGTCGACGTTGCCAAAAAAGCAATCAAGGACTTTGGTGCTGGGTCGGGAGGAGTGGTCCACATTCTTCCAGAACAACCCAACAAGATCATGACTGCGGTTCAGGAAGGAGAGGCCTACAGAAGCAGAATGGCTTCTGCGTATCGGCCGCAAGCCTTTTACGAGCTCGATCTCGAAACGGGCAACAAGAAATTGCTGCTGCGGGCTCGATTGGCTCAATACTCAATGAACTTTGATCGTTTGGGCAATCCTGAGCACGCCACAGGGTATGACGAAAGTACAAACGAAATGGTTTTCTACTACCGCCCTGAGGGCTCCACCGGATGGAAAGAGTACTTCAGGCTGAGTGAGGACTCGTTTGAACGGTTCCAGCCTGTCGGCAGGGATCCAGCCGCCGAGGACCATGTCTTTGTGATCGCCCACAATGGAAATGACATGGCCGGATTCTGGTCGTACGATGCGGCGAACAAGGAATTTGCAGAATTGCTGTTTCGACGCGCGGACGTTGACGGACTTGCACCCATCTATCACACCAATACATGGAATCACACGAGAGAAGTAACTGGAATTCAGTACTTTACGGATAAACGCCATCGAATCTACTTGGATGAACGAGAAGGAAGCATAAATCTCCAACTGCAAGATCTCATACCTAATTCGGGCTCCGTAGACATTATCAGCCAATCTAAGGATGGAAATGTAATGGTGATCTACAACACCAGTCCTCGCGATCCCGGTACGTATTTTCTCCTCAATAAGGGCCAGCTAACCGTCTTGGGCAGTATTGCCCCCGACATCGATAGCTCACGACTTGCGGAGGTTCGCTACATAAAGTACAAATCCGACGATGGGCTCGAAATTCCTGCCTATGTGACCGTTCCGCAAGGCGAGCCGCCTTTTCCGCTCGTAGTTTTTCCCCATGGCGGACCCCATGTCTCGGAGACGATCACTTACGATCCGTGGGCGCAAATGCTTGCTAACCACGGTTATCTGGTCCTACAACCACAGTATCGAGGTTCGCAGAACTACGGCATTTCCTTCTACAGGGCAAGCTTCACTCCTTCAAGCCAAGCCGGTCGCTTGATGCAAGCTGACAAGGATGCTGGTGCTCTCTATCTCGTCGAGCAGAAATTAGCCGATCCGGACCGAATGGCGATGGCGGGATGGTCGTATGGTGGGTATGCCGCATTGATCGCCGCCACGCGCGACCCGCAAATTTATCAATGCGTGATTGCCGGTGCGGCGGTCGCTGATCCCGTCATGCAGCTGAACAACTACCGATATCAACTTTCGGGTGCACAGGAAAAGGAACAGCTCGGAACCTGGCTAACGGCGGTATCACCGACAGATGAAGCAGAGAAGGTCAACGTACCCATGCTGCTGGTACACGGTGATGTCGACCCGCGCGTTTCCATCGACCACGTGACACGCTACCGACGCGAATTGGACAAGCACGAAAAGGTTTACGAATACATCGAGCTTCCCAATGCATCGCACTTCTACAACACGCTGAACTATCGCCATCGCGAGACTTTCTATTCGGCCATGCTGCGCTTTCTAGAAGACGATTGTGGTCCAGATGGGCTTTAGGTATATTCACTAGCGCAAACAAAAAAGCGGGCACATTTCTCAATGCGCCCGCTTTTTTCCAGCTGTTGGACCGCTTGCTTTACGATTGCACGGAAATGCGCTTGGGCTGCGACGTGGCTCGCTTCTGAATTACAACTTCAAGAACGCCGTCCTTGCTTGAGGCAGAAATCTGTTCCGGATCGGCTGTGTCGGGCAAGCTGAAGTTTCGCTCAAAGGATCCTTCAACACGCTCAAACCTTCGGAAATTTCCGTTTTCCTCCTCTCGCTCGAACTTACGCTCTCCTTTGATTGACAGCGTGCCGTCCTCGACAGTAATCTCGATGTCTTCCGCTTGCATTCCTGGCAGGTCCGCTCTCAATACGAACCGATCGGAATCGTCATGGATGTCCGTTGCCGGAGTCCAATTGGAGGACTGCCGAGCCATTTGGCCAGCGACTCGTGGAAAAATGCTCCAAAAGTTGTCTTCAAAATCTCGCTGCAAATTGCTCGCAGGAGACCAAACTGGATATCGTTCTATGAGTTTCATATTCGTTCTCCTCTTGTTGATGTCTTTGAGCTTTCGCTCGGTCTGGTTGATATATGGGGCACCCTCTCCAGGATTTCAAGGGCAAGATCAAAATTGACATGAGCTTTTGTTTGAAATTATGACTAGAGCAATCTATGCAGCCCTATCCCGTATTGGTTTCCCGTTCGCTCTGGCATTTCTGCTGATTAGAGGGCTAATCGATCCGAGCTACCGAGCAAGGCGGCGCGAACGATTCGGGATTGTTCCAACAGGGCTGCCGCGAGACTGCATATGGGTTCACGCAGTGTCAGCTGGCGAAGCAATTGCCGCCATGCCGGTTGTTGAATTCCTACTCCAATCCTATCCCGACAGCGAAATCCTTGTCACTGCCACCACACCTACTGGATCCAAGGAAATCGTGCGTAGATTTGAAGATCGAGTGGGGCATTGCTACGCTCCCTACGACCTTCCCCGAGCGGTAGACCGCTTTCTGTCCAGCACTAGACCCCGTGCGCTTTTTCTCATGGAGACAGAACTTTGGCCCAACCTCGTGCAAGCAACTGCTCGCAGGGGTGCACCCGTTTATGTAATCAATGCACGCATGTCGGCGAAGTCAGCAAAAGGGTATTTGCGACTGAGGGACCTGGCGGCAGCCATGTTCGCTTGTGTTCAAGGAGTCGCTTGCCAGTACGACGACTCCGCGCAACGTTTCAAAGAGTTAGGCCTGCCACCAGAAAAAATCGTTACAACAGGCAGCATAAAGTTTGATGTTGGATTGCCTCCACCCTTGCCAAAAGAGGTGACCGAGACGATGGAACGGCTCTGTGCCGTCACGGAAAACCTATGGATTGCGGGAAGCACACATCCATCAGAAGAGGAAGTCGCACTAACAGCGCACACCCAAGTTCGGGCTTCGTCTGAAAGTGCGATCCTAATACTTGCTCCAAGGCACATTAATCGTTGCTCGGAAATCTTAACCCTTTGTTATCGCCATGGTTTTCGTGCCTCAACGATTACATCTCCTGAGGTAGGCTCAGAAGTCCTAATCGTTGATCAGATGGGTTTGTTGTTTGGGCTCTACGGATTCGTCAGGGCTGCGTTCATCGGCGGCAGCTTGGAGGGCACTGGAGGACACAATCCAATCGAAGCTGCGGTGCATGGAGTCCCAATCGCTATGGGTCCGGATAGGCGCAACTTCGACGAGGTCTGCAAACGATTCCACCAAGGCCGATGCCTAAACGACATCGGCAATGCCGACGATTTGGCCAAAACTATTTCGCGACTGCTAAATGACCAACAGGAGTGGAATCAGCAGTCACAACGAGCACGCGAAGTTGTACTAGAAAATCAAGGTGCTTTGGTTCGCTTGAAATCCACGATTTCCGATTGGCTGTCAAGCGATCCTAGTTTCCTGAAAGAGAATTGACCCGAGTTACCGTATTCTCGTTATCCATGAAGGCATTGAGCGCTTCGATTTCCGCAACACTCAGGACGCCTGCACTCTGCTTCAGCCTCAAGAATCCTGTAATGTAGTCGTACTTGGTATTCTGGTAGGCCAATTGGGCGCCGAACAATTGTTGCTGCGCATTCAATACCTCAACGATATTCCTAGTACCAACTTCGTAGCCGGTCACTGTGGCTTGGAGCGAGGCCTCACTTGATTGAATGGCTTTTCGTCGCGCTTCGGCTCTTAGCACGTCGGTAACGACAGTGCGAAATTGGCGCCGAACTTGCTCTTCGATGTTCTGTCTCTGCTGAATGAGCTGCAGCCGAGTTTGCTCCTTGTTCAAAGAGCTAATGCGATCCTGCACCCAACCTCGTCCATTTTGAAATTGCATGCTGAACGACAGGCCCCAACTAAAACCACGACTTTCGTAGGTGATATCGTAGGGGGCTATGATTTCTCCCAGTTGAAACGGTCTCTCGGATCTGTTGTAGTTGGCGGACAGGGTGACCTGCGGCACATTGTCCAACAATCTTCCCCAGTGATTCAGTTTCTGTATTTCGTATGACTTCTCTTGCTGGAGGATTCCTGGATTATTCCTCATTGCCGTCGCAACCCACTCCTCCTCCGAATTTGGAACTGGATTTACGATTTCGAAGTCGTCGGCAAGGCGGGAGAGCTCTCCAATTGACTCCCCGGTAAGAACACGCAACTCTTCAAATACCACGTCCAGATCTCCGATAGCAGCGATTCTTCCAACGATGGCATTGTCATAGGATGCCTGTGCGTTCAAGACATCCGTACTAGCCGTCAAGCCTACTTCAAACCTTTGCTCGGCTTGCTCCAACTGCCGTTGAATGGCCTCTTCAGACCTTACCGCGTTCTCTAGTGCGTCGCGGGTTCTCAAGACGGCGAAATAAGACTCGACAACTCGAACGATAAGAGCTTGTTCGGCACTCGTCAGACTATACTCGCTTGACGTCGTTTGTCTTCTCGAATTTATGACGCTTATGAATGTCGAGATGTTGAATAGCGTCTGTGATGCCCCCACACTCCAACCAAGAGTTTCACTCTCCCTCTCATCCCAAACACCATTAGTTGCTGGATTGACGAAGAATTGGTAGTTTGGATCAGCCAGCATAGCGTCCGGGTATGTAACGCGATTCCTGTTCGTGCTTGCGCCCCTAGGTAGGTTGAAACTAATGCTTGGAAGCAGTTGCGTATGGGCAGAGTAATTGTTCAGTTTTTGAATCCTGTTGCCGATCTGCGCCAACTTGAAGGTAGCATCGTTGGCATAAGCTTTGTCGTACACTTCGAGTATGTCTGCACCGCTAACCGACATGCAAAGCCACACAAGGGGAGTCGCGAGAAGGAATCGTTTCATTGGGGACACCTGAGATTTTGCGAGATTTTATCAGAGACCAAAAGCTAACAAGCCGTAGGCAAATCGCTCTAAATTGTGCCAGCTAGCTGACTATTCGGCATTCAATTTATTGCGAATTCCAATTTGAACAAATGCAGCTGACGTAGTTCAGCAAATGCTTTCCGCTTGTAGTCGGACGGTATATGTCTTCTACGGTGAGCAATTGCATATCCGTTGAAGCTTTAACTTGTACCCAAATTGAACAAGCGTCTTCCCTTCCTTTCTCATATCGGCAGAAAGAAGAGAAACTGTCGAAAGTACATACCAATTCTCCAATGGCCATTGAAGAATGTAGCAATTGTGAATTCCCGCTGTACATTACTACAAGCGAATCTTTCAAAAAGTTCTTTTTTGTTGATTATCATTCTTAGGTAATCCCTGTCTTGCTCGAGTCTCCCATATTGAAATGAGCTTCCGTAGTGAAGTACGAGAATGGCTAAGAGCCTCCTGTCCTGAAAGTCTTCTGCGTACAGAAGGAAATCCAGAGTCCGGACGAAGAACACCTTTAAGAGGTGACCGTGAGAAGTGGCTGCTGCGAGCAGCGGAACGCGGCTTCACCGTCCCTATGTGGCCGAAACAATACGGAGGAGCGGGGCTAACCAAGGATCAATATCTTGTACTCCTTGAAGAGATGAGAGCTATTGGTGCTCCATCGCCCTTGGGAGGCATGGGTGTGACGATGCTAGGTCCTACTCTGCTTGAGTATGGCGACAACGACCAAAAATTGCGACATTTGCCGCCCATCGCTCGCGGTGAGACTCGTTGGTGCCAGGGGTATTCCGAACCTGGTTCAGGCTCTGATTTGGCTTCATTGCAGACACGAGCCGTAGATGAGGGCGATCACTACCTTGTCAACGGCCAGAAGATTTGGACCTCTGGAGCTCAATATGCAGACTGGATCTTTTGCTTGGTGAGGACTGACCCGAATGCTCCCAAGCATGAAGGCATCAGTTTCCTACTGTTCTCTATGAATCAGCCGGGTGTGACGGTTCGCCCAATTCGGTTGATTTCCGGTGCGTCGCCCTTCTGCGAAACTTTCTTCGACAACGCCATCGCAGACAAGAACGATCTTGTCGGCGGTCTGAACAGGGGATGGACAGTCGCCAAACGACTTCTACAGCACGAACGATCAGGTATTGGCGCCCTCGCTTCTGGAAGAAATCGTGAGACCGGACCAGCACTCGAACGACTGGCGAAAGAACAATTGGGATCCAAAAACGGACGCATTCCCGACCAAAACCTGCGCTTGAAAATCTCGCAGCACTCCATGAACGCTGACGCTTTTCGCCTTACCCAAAAGCGAACTGTCGAGGAGTCGCAGGGCTCTACTCCTGGTCCGCAGACTTCCATTTTCAAGTACTACGGAGCCAACCTTCGTAAGGAGCGGTCGGAGCTGCAAGTCTCCATGCTCGGATCACAAGGCATCACCTGGCACACCAAACGGGAAACTGGTACCGATGCAGCCCAAGCGATCACTAGAGATTGGCTCGCCGGCAAGGCTGGTTCAATTGCGGGAGGCAGCAATGAAATTCAGTTGAACATCATCGCCAAACGCGTCTTGGAACTGCCTGACTAGAGGTTTTTCGTGTAGAATGCGCAGCAAATTCCAGCCTGAATCGAGCAACAAGAAATGGCACGAGTAACAGTAGAAGATTGCCTAGAACATGTAGAAAACCGCTTCGAGTTGGTCAGACTCGCATCGGAACGAGCTCGACAATTGCAGTTGCTCAACGGCGACCCCCTTGTGCCGGAGGAAAACGACAAGCACACAGTGATCGCCCTACGGGAAATTGCTGAAGGACTGGTCACAGATGAAGTGCTATCCGATTCGGCAAGTGACTTGACCGAAGAAGTAACCCCCGTTACCCGGCTAGATCGAGGAGATGAGTCCTCCAGCGACTTCTGAGTCATACTTTCAAACCGAACTTGAGAAGCGCGCACGTCGTGATGAGCTTGCCGCACCACTCCTCGGCAACGAACTTGACCGTCGGCTAGACTACCTTTCGCCCACCCAAATTGGGTTGGTGGCAAAGGCCTACGAATACGCCGAAAAGGCCCATTCGGGACAACGCCGCAGAACTGGCCACTCGTACATTACCCACCCTCTTGCCGTGGCTAACATCCTTGCTGGCTTCAAGCTTGATCCTGAAACGATTTGCGCAGCATTGCTGCACGATGTTCTCGAGGACACAAGTGTCAGCAAGACCTCGCTGGCGAAAGTGTTCGGTGAGACTGTTGCCGATATCGTAGATGGCGTATCAAAACTCTCCCATCTCGTCGATAGCCACGCTGAAGCTCAGGCATTGAACTTCTACAAGATGACGTTGAGCATGTCTCGCGACATTCGCGTCATACTCGTGAAATTGGCCGATCGACTGCACAACATGCGCACGATCGGGGTGATGACGCGAGATAGCCGGAAAAGAATTGCCCGCGAAACGATGGATCTCTTCGTTCCCCTTGCCAATCGGCTGGGGATTTACGTGATAAAGCAGGAACTCGAACGCCTCTCCTTCGAAGCGCTCTACCCGCTTCGCTCCGACCGGCTGCAACGCTTGGTGGCACGAGTCCGACGAACGGCAAGGGATCAGATCAAGTCCGTGACGAGCAAGCTCAAATCTGGTTTCGCCGAAGCTGGTCTCGAAGCAAAGATCGAGTATGTCGAGACTGAACTTTATTCAATCTATCGATCGTTGCGCGACCATGAACGCTCGTTCGACGCGTTCATGGATACGTTTACCTACCGAGTCGTCGTCAACTCGACGGATGACTGCTATCGAGCACTGGGCTTAGCCCACAATCTTTACAAACCCAAGGTTCGGGAATTTCGCGACTACATCGCAATTCCAAAGTCGAATGGCTACCAATCGCTGCATGTAACTTTGATCGGGCCCTCTGCCAAGTCGCTCAAGCTGCTAATCCGTACCAAAAACATGGAAGACATCGCAAGCTATGGCCTGGTGGCTGGATGGATCAAGCATGAAGGCGATGACTCCGATGAGTCAGACGAGGATCCTGCAACAAGCGGAGTCCACGAGTGGATCAGCAATCTCTTGAACCTTCAGGATCGTGGCGATGCAGTTCAGTTCATCGAGAATCTGAAAACGGATCTATTCCCAGATGACGTGTACGTCTTTACCCCTCAGGGTGACATCTTTGCATTGCCAGTCGGCTCTTGTGCCGTTGACTTCGCGTACGCCGTGCACACGGATGTTGGCAACCAATGCGTAGCCTGTCGAATTGACGATCAAGTCGCTCCTCTTTCTACGGTCTTGGAATCGGGGCAGACGGTATCTATAGTTCGCGCGGCTGCCGCGCATCCTGACCCGATTTGGCTGAATTTTGTTCAAACTGCCAAGGCTAGGTCGGCAATCCGCGAGCGGCTGCGGTCTCGGGGCCAAGACGAATCGATCGTTCTGGGCAAGACACTGCTGAACCGCTCCTTGTCCAATGCAAACACATCCCTGGAACAGCTGGACTTTCGCCGGCTGCGCAAGGTCTTCCGCGAGTTCAATGTGAGAAAGCGAAATGAGTTGTTCGAGGAAGTAGGCCGCGGCAACCTCTTGGCATATCAGGTAGCTCAACGGTTGCTTGACGAAGACGTAGCTGACCATGACACCACCAATATCGAACACGGAGCGCCGATCTACGTGCAAGGTGGCGAGCACATGGGCGTGAGATACGGAAGATGCTGTGGTCCCGTACCAGGTGATGAGATCATTGGACACATCTCGCAGGGTGAAGGACTCGTCGTGCATCGATCGAATTGCAAGAACATCAAGTCGATCAAAGCAAAGAGCACGATAATGCCCGTAAGCTGGACGGATGATCCGCAGGGTGAATTCGTCACCAAACTGCGTCTCGACATAGCCCCCCATCTGGGCATCTTGGCCTCGCTGGCCGAATCGGTCAATTCGCTGGGCGCCGGCATCACCATGCTGGACGTTTCCGAAAGAACGCCTGAACTGTCCATAGTGCAGATGAACGTTGCGGTCCAGAACCTGAAGCACTTGCGGCGAATCATCAAGAGCTTGAATGCCCGGTCCGACACCACGAGCGTTCAACGGCATTTAACCTAAGCTTTGAAACCATGAATAGAGAAGCCATTACTGCCGAGAATGCACCCGATGCGATCGGCCCCTACTCGCATGCAATCCGCGCAGGCAATGTCCTTTACCTGTCCGGCCAAATCGCTTTGGATCCCTCCACTATGGAATTGGTCAGCGATTCGTTCCGGAAAGAAACCAAGCAGGTCTTTGCAAACATCGAGGCAGTGCTGAAGGCGGCCGGCGGGTCGTTGAAGGATGTTGCAAAAATGACGGTGTACCTAACGGACCTTGGAAATTTCGACACCGTCAACGCTGTTATGAGCGAAACTCTGCAGTATCCATTTCCTGCACGCGTAGCGGTGGGAGTTAGCGCGCTTCCTCGTGGCGCATCCATAGAAATCGAGACCATAGCTCTTCTGGACGAATAGCAACGGCACACGAAATGCCGTCGGAACCTGTAACTAATCTTCGGGGCGTGGGACCCACTCTCGCCAAGAGGTTGCAGAAGCTCAATATCCGCACCAAGCTGGACCTGATCCTTCACCTGCCTTTCCGATACCAGGATCGCACTCGCGTCACTCCCCTATCGCAATTGACATCGGGTAGCGAGCACTACGTTCAAGGTCAGATTCTGACTGTAGAAAAGCAAAGCGGACCCAGACCAAGCGTCTACGTTGCAATTGGCGACACGGAAAATGCTAGATTGAACATGCGTCTGTTGCACTACAGCCCTCGCCAGGTTTCGCAGCTTTCGGAAGGGATGTGGTTGCGGCTCTATGGGACAGTGCGGCTGGGACGCAAAGGACTCGAAATGGTGCATCCCGAGTACAGGGCGTTTCATTCGGATCCCGGCCCCCCGCCCCCGGAGTTTGTTCCCGTCTATCGAAAGACACACGGTCTTAGCAGCGCCCGGCTTGGCAATCTCATTAGGCAAGCGCTTGACGAAGTGGCCTACCTGCCGAGTTTTCGGCACCAGGGGTTTACATTGGGCGAGTCCATTCGACTGTTGCATGAGCCGGATCCAAAGAGAGGATTGGAGGGTCTGGACAAAGCTCGTAAGCGGGTGGCGTTCGACGAATTGCTGGCATTCAACTTGCTGCAGTCCCGCAGACATGTTCAGCAGCGGACTTACACTACCTTCGCATTGGAAAAGTCTGGAAGTCTGGGTGACCAACTCTTAGGTTCGCTCGGCTTCACCCTTACAGCAGCTCAGAGCAGAGTAGTCCAGGATATATTGGACGATCTCAAGCAACCGCGGCCCATGCTTCGGCTTGTCCAGGGAGATGTGGGCTCGGGAAAGACTGTGGTTGCTGCATTGGCTATTGTTCGTGCTGCCGAGAACGACATGCAAACGGCATTCATGGCTCCAACTGAAATCCTTGCCGAACAGCATCACGCAACCCTCAGCCGCTGGTTGGCTCCACTTGGCATCCAAGTGGGGCTGCTAACTGGCCGCATGAGCGCGCCAGCACGTCGTGCTCGGCAGGACGCAATCGCCAAGGGTGACGACATGGTTGCCGTTGGCACTCATGCGCTGTTTCAAACAACCACGAGGTTCAAGTCTCTCGGTTTGGCGATAATCGACGAACAGCATCGATTCGGCGTGCATCAGCGCATGTTGCTTCGTGACAAGGGTCGATTGCCCCACCAGTTGATCATGACCGCAACACCTATACCTCGAACTCTGGCCATGTACCTATTCGCCGACATGGATGTATCGACCATAGACGAAATGCCGCCTGGTCGGCAACCCATCGAAACGACAATCCACAGTGCAAAGCGACGTGAGCAGGTCATATCAGCAGTCAATCGGCTGCTCCAGTCGGGTCAACAGGTTTTTTGGGTATGCGCCGCCATCGAACAGCGCGATCCTGAGGATGGTGACTTTCGGGGAACTCAAGACGTTCTCCAAGAACTTGGGCAGAAACTCCCGGACGTCCGAGTTGCACACTTGCATGGAAGAATGAAAACCGAAGAAAAGCAAACGATTATGGAGAAGTTTCGGCGACGTGAGGTGCAACTGCTTGTAGCAACTACCGTAATAGAAGTGGGAATTGACGTGCCAAACGCCACACTCATGGTTGTCGATGACGCCGATCGATTTGGCATGGCCCAGCTGCATCAGCTTCGGGGTCGCGTTGGCAGGGGAGCAAAGAAGAGCTACTGCCTGCTGACGTTCGATCCACCTATTTCGGAGACCTCGCGGCAACGCCTGGAGGCTCTGAGACAATGCAACGATGGCTTTGAACTAGCAAAGCTCGATCTTGATATAAGAGGTCCGGGCGAGGTTTTTGGGACAGCTCAGTCTGGTGTGGAGAACTTTCGCATCGCAAATTTGGCAGCGGATTCCAATTTGCTTCAAGAAGCGCGCCAACGCGGGCGTGAGCTCATCAATTCAAACCCGGAATTGGCTTCCAGCATCATTGACACGTGGACACCGTCGACGAGCGACTATGCTGCGGTTTAGCGGCGCGGACCCATCGAACCGATCTAAATCTCGATCATTTCAAAGTCTTCCTTACCCACGCCGCACTCGGGGCAGAAGAAATCTGCAGGGACATCGCTCCAGCTTGTTCCAGGAGCAATGTCCTCTTCAATACATCCCTCGGCTTCGTCGTAGATCCAGCCGCAGACTATGCACTGCCACTTTCGCATGAGCAATTCGTTATGGTGTGCGCGGTGAATGTCAATCGGGCGCATGATAGCAACAACATGCTCGGTTTTCAGTGATGGCAGAAGCTTCAATCGCGAACGTATACTTGCTATCTTCTGGGCCAGCACTGCGTAGCACGAAATGTCGTCAAGCAACTAGCGTATTTGCGTTAGAGAGACTACTTGTCATGTCCCATCGAATTCCTTGGCAATCAATTGCCTCAGCGGCTGTTGTAGCATTCTCTTCAATCGGCAGTTTGAACGCTTCGGACTTCTACGTGCAGGTCGGAGCGGCCAATTGGAGAAGCGTGCCCGCTGTTGCGGTGCCATCGGCAACGGCGCATGCCAATCCCAATGCATTGGGATACTTCGAGACCTCAACAGGCTATGCAATCGGAGCAGGCTATACCGTCAACGAGAGGTGGAGCTTAGAAGCCAATTACAGCCAAGCACCAACTGTCAAGCTTCTAATAGGGCACGCACACGGCATCTTGTATCCGCAACAGCAGCAAGTGCCTGCCGGATATTTCCAAGAGACAACAATCAAGACGCACGTCTTCTCCGCCGCACCGGCATTCGAGCTTGCCATTGGTCGTTTTACGTCGGTCGTTGCAAAGCTTGGGATCGTACATGCACAACGCACTTCAGAAACATCGCTAACGTCGCTATGGGCAGAAGCGTCCAGTGTTACCGTGCCGCGTTTGCCAGTCGACAGCAGCGACACCCACATTTTCCTGTCGGCCGGCATGCGAGCCGCTTTTCCCTTCGCCAGAAATTCGTCAACTGGAATGTCGTACCAGAGGTACTTTGGAATTGGAAAGGAGTTTGGGTCCGCTGTAGTGCTGGATATTAGGTTTAAGTTCTAAATTCCCCAACTAGAAGTACGTTCCCTAGGAGCTGCCACCTGACTCAGCTAGGCACGGACGAGTTTTCCGCGAACCGCTGTTTTAGCAGTTGGCGTCCCATATCCGCCGACGACTACAATGAGGTTGGGCTGTCCAAATCTTGCGCCGTCTAGGGAATCCATCGTGCAGCAACGCTTACGCCCATACTGGGAGCTGATGCGTCTTGACCGTCCCGTTGGTACGTTTCTCCTTCTGTGGCCCACATTGGCTGCGCTTTGGTTGGCATCGGAGGGGATACCCCCGCCTACGATCCTTATTGCATTCATTCTTGGATGTTTCGTCATGCGCGCGGCAGGATGCGTTGTCAACGACATAGCCGACCGCGACTTCGACCCCCACGTCGCTCGCACTCGCTCGCGGCCTTTGGCAGATGGCAGACTCAATGTAACGCAGGCCTTGACATGCCTTGCAATCTTGTTGGTGATTGGATTAGTAATAGTTTTCACTCTAAACCCGATCACGAGATGGATGGCTTTGGTGGGTTTGCTGTTGGCTGTTGTCTATCCCTTCATGAAGCGGTTCACACATTTGCCGCAGCTTGGGCTGGGAGTCGCGTTCAGTTGGGGTATTCCCATGGCGAGCACAGCGGTAACCGAATCCATTTCAGTTGAAATTTGGCTGCTGTTCTGGGCGAGCTTCTTCTGGATCGTCGCCTACGACACCCAATACGCTATGGTCGACCGAGACGACGATGAGAGGATTGGAATCAAGTCTACCGCGATCCTTCTCGGAAGGTCGGACATCTACGTGATTGCCGCACTTCAACTGATGGTGATTGCCGCTCTTGTGGCTCTAGCTATCGTGGCCGAACTCAACCACGCATATGTGGCCAGTGTGGCCATCGTAGCGATCCTATTCGGCTATCAAACCTTCCTAACTCGAAAACGCGATAGAGATTCTTGCTTTCGCGCATTCAGAAACAACTCCATCGTAGGATTCTTCCTTTTCGCAGGTGTCGCCCTTAGCTTCTTCTTGTCTAGCCTCAGTTCATGAATCGATTCTTGGATTTCCTGCTCGAGTGGATTGGCCGATGTGTCGCTTGGTTGGTACTGGGCATGGTTGCAGCCATGGTGGCAGTCGTCGTAAGACGCTATGTCTTTCAGCTGGACGCCATCTACTTGCAGGAGGCGGCCGTCTACATGCATGCTGTGCTGTTCATGGTCGGTCTTTCGTACGCCATGAAGCATGATGCGCACGTCAGAGTAGATTTGCTCTACAGCCGATTTTCCCCTCGCCGAAAAGCCTTGGTCAATCTGCTCGGACACCTGTTCTTCCTCATGCCCATGGCTATTGTGATTGTTGTTTACAGCTTGGACTACGTGGCGGCTTCGTGGCGCATACTGGAAGGCTCCCAAGAGGTTGGCGGAATTCCGGCCGTCTATCTGCTGAAAACGGTCATCCCTGTTTCGGCGATCCTGCTACTGCTCCAGTCCGCACTCGAGACTGTTTGTTGCATCCACGACATACGTAGTGCATGATTGAATTCATTCCGCTGCTGATGTTTGCAGCATTGTTCCTAGCACTTCTAGCTGGCTACAAAGTCGGAGCAACCCTTGCGGGAGTGGGATTGGGTTTTGCCTTCGCTGGGATTGCACTGGGCGTTTTCGACGCGAAGGACCTCGGATTCCTGCCCAATCGTCTCTACTCGCTAATGACCAATCAGACCTTGATGGCTGTGCCTTTGTTCATACTGATGGGGGTTACGCTGGAACGCACCAACGTCGCGCGTTCGTTGCTGAGTTCCATGTCCCAGCTAGTTGGTCGAATGCGGGGCGGCTTGGGTCTAGCGGTAGTGCTGGTAGGCATGCTGATGGCAGCCAGTACGGGCATTGTCGGGGCAACCGTCGTCACAATGGGATTGCTCTCTCTGCCGATCATGATCAAGCAGGGTTACGACCACGGCTTCGCAACGGGAACCATTTCAGCTACAGGCACTCTGGGCCAGATCATACCGCCCTCAATTGCTCTGGTGCTTGTTGGACATGTCTTGGGGAACTCTTACCAGCAGGCACAGCTCACGCAAGGTGTCTTCGCCCCAAAGACGGTTTCTGTTGGCGATCTCTTTGCGGGAGCGTTACTGCCTGGACTGCTGCTTGTGGCGCTTTACGGCGCATACGTGCTAGTGCGAGCTTGGCTCCAGCCCGAATGCGCTCCTCCAGCCAAGGAGGAGGAAAGACTCAATGTTGGGAAGCTTCTTGCGAGTCTAGTTCCTCCCATCGTGTTGATTGTGGCCGTTCTAGGAACGATTCTCGCCGGCGTTGCAACTCCTACCGAGGCTTCCGCGGTAGGAGCGCTCGGCGCTCTGGCAATGGGGGTTCTATACGGTGCGCTCAACATGAAGATCTTGAACGAGATCGCGCTATCGACCATCAAAACGACAGCGATGGTTTTCTTCATTTTGATCGGCGCCTCAATCTTCTCGCTAGTGTTCAGAGGCTATGGTGGGGACGACTTGGTGCATGCGTTCTTCACGAATCTTCCTGGGGGTGCGATATCTGCCATGGCTATCGTAATGGTCACCATCTTCTTGCTGGGATTCGTACTGGACTTCATAGAGATCACCTATGTAGTTCTACCCATAGTCGGACCCATTCTTCTGGCCATGGGCATCGATCCCGTTTGGCTGGGAGTGATGGTAGCGGTGAACCTTCAAACTTCGTTCCTCACGCCGCCATTTGGATTTGCATTGTTCTATCTGCGCGGTGTCGCACCAACGGAAGTGCAGACTATTGACATGTACCGAGGCGTTGTGCCGTTCATCGGTTTGCAGCTGCTGCTATTGGCAATACTGGTCGCTTTTCCTCAGTTGGCGACTTGGTTGCCGTCCGCACTCTGACGAACGATGGCCATGGAGGAGGCTCGAAGCGCTCCCAGCGGGACCATCAATCCCCCAGCTCGTAGCGAGTTCGATAGTATGCATACTCCGAAATCTCACTCCATGCACTCACTTCTGCTTGGAAATTCCTGTAGGAATCAAAGACACGCTTCGCCTCCGGAGTTTCCTGCGCCATCTCGGCAAGTACATCATTGGTCAGCTCTCGCAACTTTTCGATCACGTCATCAGGAAGTCTGCGAAGCTCTACATCACCGCTCTCCAGCAATGCCTTGAGTGCGATGTAGTTCTGTGCCATGAATTCGTCGAGCATGTCCTGATTGGTGGCTCGCGCTGCGACCTCAACAATGCGTTGCAAATCGAGGGGAAGCGAATCGAAAGCCTCTTTGTTGACTATCAGCTCGATTAGCGCGCTGGGTTCGTGCCATCCGGGGTAGTAGTAGTATTTGGCCACCTCGTGCAGGCCCAAGGTTCTGTCGTTCAATGGCCCAACCCATTCCGTCGCGTCAATGACACCTGTCTGCAGCGACGTAAATATTTCGCCTCCAGGCAAGTACACAGCAGCAGCGCCGGCTCGTCGCATGACCTCTGCACCGATACCGGGAATTCGCATTTTCAGCCCCTTGAGATCTTCAATCGAGTTGATTTCCTTGTTGAACCAACCTGCCATTTGCACTCCGCTGTTGCCTGCCGCCATGGGGATCAAATTGAATGGCTCGTAGATCTCCTTCCACAACTCCAATCCGCCTCCGTAATGCAGCCAAGCATTCATTTCTTGGACGGTCATGCCAAACGGGAGAGTAGTGAAAGCAACCGCGGCGGGCACCTTGCCAACCCAGTAGTACGCCGCCCCGTGGCCCATTTCCGCCGTGCCCAGCGAAACTGCATCGAATACTTCCGTAGCCCCCACAAGTTCGCCTGCACCGTACACCTTGATCTTGAGCCGTCCACTTGACATTTCATCCACAAGCACGGCAAAGCGTTCCGGCGCCGTGCCTATGGCCGGAAGGTTCTTCGGCCAGGTCGTTATTAACTTCCAATCAAAAGTTTGCTGAGAGTGAGGTTCGCCCGATGATTCGGTCGCAGTCTCGGGTTCGCGCGAACAGGCGACAAGTGCCAAAGTCGCAACCAGTATCGCAATGATGGTGTATTTCATGATTGAGTTCCCATACTAAGGTGGGGCGTGTTCGCCATGAACCACTTGCGGCCGACATCCCTGAATTCGATTTGCAGCTGGAGGCTGCTACCGCCGCCTCGAGTATCCAAAATGGTGCCAGTGCCGAATTTGCTGTGAACTACCTCCGATCCTAGCTGCCACGGACTTGATGCGCTTTGGCTCATACGTCGCGTAGCGCTCGTGGTTCGCTTGCGAGACTGCGAGCCAGAGGCATTACGGGACCTTTCGAAGGTGTTGCGGGTATTCGGCGACAACAGAGGTTCATGTTGTGCACGGCGAACATTTGTCGTGCCTTCTTTAGGCAGTTCCTTGAGAAAACGTGACGGCAGGCGCCGTTCTCTTTGCATTCCAAATCGAGAACGCGAGGACGAATGCGTAAGAAACAGCTGCCGCATCGAGCGCGTAATGCCAACATAGGCCAACCTTCGCTCCTCTTCCTCTGCTTTGTAGTCGTTGATAGCAGAAATGTGAGGAAAGAGGTCCTCCTCCAGGCCAACAATGAACACTATCGGAAATTCCAAGCCCTTGGCAGAGTGGAGAGTCATCATGTTGATAGCCTCCTGGTCTGAGGATTGGTACTCCCCAGCATCCAGCATTGCTTGATCTAGGAAATCTCGAAGTTTTTCTTCGTCGCTCTTGGTCGTAGCATTACCAGCGCTGTCGAGTGGAAGAACCGTAGGTCCTTGGAACTGTGCACAGGCGTTGACGAGCTCGTCCATGTTCTCCCGACGAGCGCGTCCCGATTCTCCCTTCTCCTTCCCGTGGTAATCCCAAAGCCCTGAGTCCCTGACCGCGATTCTTGCCACCTCATCCAAGGATCGGTCCCTAGAAGCTTCCGACATGCCCTCAACAAGATCCACAAATGCTCGAAGTGAGTTCTTCGCCCTGCCTGTTAAGGATCCGACATCCAATTCGGCTCGAATGCCGTCCCAGAGCGAGGAGTTGTTCCGCTCTGCAGTTTCCCTGACTGACTCCATTGTCTTTGCGCCAATGCCCCGTGATGGGGTGTTGACAACCCTCTCGACGGCTACATCGGAGTGGGGATCGTGCATAAGCTTCATGTAGGCCAGCACGTTGCGAATTTCAGTGCGCTCGTAAAAGCGCGGTCCACCATAGATGCGATATGGAATCGACCTTTCGCTGAAGACTTGCTCCAATACTCGCGATTGAGCGTTGTTTCGGTAGAGAATCGCGATCTCGTTGGCACTGTAGGCCTGTTCTCCCAGCCAGTCTTGGCACTTTTCTGCGACGTAGTTCGCTTCGTCGAATTCGGTGTGCGCGTTGAATATCCGAATGGGCTCGCCTGCTCCTGCTTGGGTCCATAGAGTCTTCTCGAGTCTTGACGGATTGTTCTTGATGAGCGTGTTGGCGGCATTCAGGATTGTCTGCGTAGACCGGTAGTTCTGCTCCAATCTGAGAATCTGCACGTCTGCGTAGTGTTTCTGGAATTCCCAAATGTTCGACACTTGGGCACCACGCCATCCGTAGATCGACTGATCGTCGTCTCCAACCGCCATCACGTAGTTGGCGTCGCCCGCCAGCATCTTGACCCAGGCAAATTGAATTCTGTTCGTGTCCTGAAATTCGTCGACCAGAATGTGACGAAACCGCTGTTGATAGCGCGTCAGGAGATTCTTGTCTTCCAGCCACAACTCGTGCGATCTCAACAACAGCTCTGCAAAGTCAACGAGTCCGTTTTCTCGTGTCAATTCTTCGTAGCGCTCATAGAGGTCCAGGAACTTCTGCTGCCGTGGAGAATCCTCTTCAACAACAATGTGATGCGGTCGCATTCCTTCGTCTTTCCACTTGTTTATCGCCTGCGCTATGTCCCGTGCCGAGTAGTCCTTGTCATCCAAGTCGGCTTCTTTCACGATCCTCTTGACCAGACGAACCTGGTCCGGTGCGTCGATCACCTCAAATGCCTGCGGCAGTCCAGCTTCCTTCCAATGAATGCGCAGTAGGCGATTGGCCAGTCCATGGAATGTGCCAATCCACATCGATCCGATGGGAAAGTCCAGCAACTGTTCCGTACGGTTGCGCATCTCGCTGGCTGCCTTGTTGGTGAAGGTAACGGCGAGCACCTCATAGGGCGAAACCCGGCAGCGCTCGACGAGCCATGCAATGCGATGTACGAGAACCCGAGTCTTGCCGGAGCCCGCTCCTGCCAGCACTAGCATGTTCGAAGGCGGTGCACTTACCGCTTCTAACTGCGCATCATTCAAATGTTGGAGTATGGGGTCCGTAGATGCCGTGGATTGCTCGGTGGTATGCAGCGTCAAGAAGCTAGTTGTCTAAACAGATAGTTAGGAGAATATTTAGTGAATTCGTAGTTTAACAAATGGGTTGGGTCCAACTTCTGCCCGGCGGACCAGGTGTTGCCGAAGCTAAACCAACCGTTTTGTCGAATAGTCTCTATTCGACGGTTACTGACTTCGCAATGTTCCTCGGTTGGTCGATGTCAGTGCCTCGAAGCGTTGCCACATGATAGGCCAACAATTGCAGCGGAACTGTGAACACTATCGGAGACAGCATCGGATGCACCTTCGGTACCTCGATCACAACCACGTCGTTGTGATGATCGAAATCTGCGACCTCGTCCGTAAAGACATACAAGCGTCCGCCTCTCGCACGCACTTCCTGCAGATTCAATTGCACTTTCCTGAGCAGATCGTTGTTTGGGGCGACGGCGACAACAGGCATGTCCGCATCTACCAATGCCAATGGACCATGCTTGAGCTCTCCTGCTGGGTAACCTTCAGCATGCATGTAGGAAATTTCCTTAAGCTTCAAGGCACCCTCCAAAGCGACTGGGTAGTGCACTCCCCGTCCAAGAAACAAGGCGTGCTGGGTCAGCAGGAACTCTTCGGCCAGCTGCCTGATGCGATCATTCAGCAGCAGTGCCTGCTCCACCGCCTCGTCGAGGTGATGTAGAGACGAGACGATCTCCCGCTCGCGTTCGCGTGGAAACCCCCGTCGCCTCGCTACAACAAGAGCGACCAACAGCAGATCCACGAGCATCGTAGTGAACGACTTTGTGGACGCTACACTGACTTCGACACCTGCGCGCATGGCTAGGGCTGTAGCGGATTCACGCATGAGAGTGCTGGTCGGCACATTGCCAATATTCATCGTGTGCATGTAATTGCGCCGTTCGGCCAACCGAAGCGCTGCGATCGTGTCCGCTGATTCGCCTGACTGCGACAACGACAGAAACAAGCTACCATCCAGCATCGCGGCATTCCTGTACCGAAATTCGGACGCGATCTCCGCACTGCACGGGATCTGTGCCATGTCCTCGAACCAGTACTTGGCCACATAAGCCGCGTAATAGCTCGTTCCGCATCCTACGATAGTAATTGCCGAAACTCTATCGAAAACCTCCGAAACACATCGACCCAAACCGGGTTCGCTTACATGGTCCTTCGTAATGCGTCCTTCAAGCGTGCTTCGGATCGCTTGAGGCTGGTCATGAATCTCCTTCTCCAGGTAGTGGCGGTAGTTTCCCTTGTCTACGTTTTCAGCTTGGTCTGAAACACGAACCAATTCACGTTGAACCGGTCGACCGTGCCCGTCGAAGATCTGCACCGAATCCGAATTCATGACGGCTACGTCGCCCTCATTCAGAAAGATGAACTTATTTGTAACCGACCTTAACGCAAGAACGTCCGACGCGATGAAGTGCTCGCTTGGACCCACGCCGACAACCAATGGGCAGCCCTGTCGTACTGCGATGATCGTCCCTGGTTCGGTGCTGCACATGAATCCTAGTGCGAAGGCACCCTCTAGTCGTTCAGCCGTCTGCTGCACAGCTTTTAGAAAAGTTGATCCGGACTCTATGCTTTGATCAACGAGCTGGGCTACTACTTCAGAGTCCGTTTGCGATTCGAGCTTTCTGCCGGAACTCTCTAGTTCGTTACGGAGCGGAACAAAATTCTCTATGGTGCCGTTGTGAACCAGAGCTACTCGTCCATTGGCGATGTGGGGATGCGCATTGCGTTCGTTCGGCTCACCATGAGTGGCCCATCGGGTGTGAGCCAACCCTACGGTGCCCCGAATGGGCTGCTCCGCTAGCGCAACAACGAGATCTCGGACTTTCCCTTCAACGCGGATGCGCTGAAATTTATCGCTTTCGAATGCGTGGGTCGCTATGCCAGCCGAATCGTAGCCTCGATACTCGAGTCTAAGAAGGCCCTCAATCAGAATGCCGCTGACTTGCCGATTGGCCGTCGCACCCACGATTCCGCACATGGGTCAGGCTTTTTTCCTTTTTCGCGGTGAAATCCAACGAGAAATAATGCGTTGTCGAGCACGACCTACAGCGAGGACATCCCCCGTTACGTCGCTGGTTATAGTGGAGCCTGCGGCGAGAAAAGCGCCCGATTCAATGGTCAAAGGTGCAACCATCGTGCAGTTGGTGCCGATGAAGACATTATCTCCAATGACCGTTCGATGCTTCGATGCTCCGTCGAAATTGCAGGTGATGGCTCCTGCGCCAACATTGACCTCTTGCCCCACGTCAGCATCGCCAATGTAAGCCAAGTGACCCGCTCTCGTGCCTTTTCCAATAGTCGATGCTTTGACCTCCACGAAATTGCCGATTCGAACGTCTTCCTCGAGAACTGACCTGGGCCGGATGCGAGCCAAAGGTCCAATTGTGCACCTATCGCCGATTGTTGCGGAATCAACGATGCAATATTCATGCAAACGAACTCCATTCCCGATTTTGACATCGCGCAAGATGCACCCGGGACCAACGTGCACGTCGTCGCCCAACACAACCTCACCTTCCACGATCGCGTTGATGTCGATGCTGCAGTCCATCCCAGCCGCTAGCGATCCGCGCAAGTCGAAACGCGAAGGGTCTTTCAGAGTGACACCATTCGCCATGAGTTCGTCAGCTTTCCGATCTGCCAGAGTTCGCTCGCTACGCGCCAGTTGAATCCGATCATCTATCCCGATGACCTCGTCCGGGCTAGCAGCGCGTGCGGTACTAACATGTACTCCTTCCCTGGCCGCAAAAGCGACTATGTCGGTCAGGCTTTGTTCCTCTTGGACATCTTGGCACTTCATCCCAACCAGCAAGTCCTGCAAGAGCGGAACAGGCGCCGCAATGACTCCGCCCAACACCTCGTTTATTTGCTCTCGGTCTGGCGTCGCATTGCGGTCGTTCATGAGTCCGCACACTCGGTTTTGACTGTCGCGCATTAACCGGCAATGGCCTGAGGGATCCTGAACCTCCGCTGAGACAATTCCTAGAGTTTTGGAGTCTTGAGCCAGGACTCCTTCAAGTGTTCTTGCAGTAATGAGCGCAAGATCGCCGTTGATCACCAACACCCGCGAGTTGGGGGCAATGTGAGGCAGTGCTTGGTGCAGGGCCTGCCCGTCCCCACGGGGCTCTAGTTGATGCACCCAGCAGACGTTGTCGCCGACGAGTTTGGTTGCCTTTAGCTGCATTTCGGGTCGAATGACCACATGGATGCGTTTCGATCCTGCACTTCGTACTGTGTCGAGCACATGGACCAATATGGGTTTGCCAAGTAGGGTATGAAAGACCTTGGGGATGCGTGAATGCATCCGTTTGCCGTGGTCCGCTGCGAGAACGACAACTTCGAGCGGCATGCGCAAACCTGACTCCTCCAAGAAATGACATTATAAAAGCGTCTTGATGACCGCTTGCGACACACAATGACTTTGTGCCGAGGGGCATGCCACAAAAAATGTGCTTACGTTTACTGCCTTGTCAACCAGCAGAATTCGGCGACCTCAACACAGCACTTTGTCAACAGCACTTCCCTCCAACGACAGTAGAGTACTCGTCGTTGCTAGAATCTCCCGATCAATGCAGCAACTTGGAGATTTCCGTGGCGTTTCCTCCTCCTCAGGGTCACCATACTGTTACTCCCGGAGCGTCAGTTCCCTATGTTGCCGAGGTGCTTCAGTTCATTGAAAACGTATTCGGCGGAAAAGTCATCGAGCGCTATGACGCACCCGACGGAACATGCATGCACGCGGAAATCATGATCGACGACTGTGCCCTAATGCTCGGAACCCCTGCAGAGGGCGATACAGCTTATCCTGCACTGCTGTCGTACTACGTCGACTCGGCTGAAAAAGTCGATGCACTCTATAGAAAAGCTCTGGATGCCGGGGCGTTCTCTAAAGTGGAGCCCGTCGACCAGTTCTACGGCTACCGCACGGCATCTGTCGTCGACATGGGAGGGAACGGGTGGACCATTTGCGCCGTAGTCGAACAACTGACGCAAGAGGAAATCGCTGAGCGCATGGCGTCCATGTCCACCGACTCATAGATAGACCGGTGAAGAGTACGGTGAGAATTTCAGAAGAAGGCACTCTCGCCCGAGCTCGCACCAGCTTGCTTAAGGACGGCTATTGTGTAGTAGACGGACGCCTTCCTAAGGGAACCATCGAGTTCCTAAGCAACTGGTCCGATAAGTGGCTCGACTCGATGGAACGGCCGGAACGCTGGAAGTACCAGGGGTCCGACATCCACGTCATCGGCACCCGCAATCCTGCCAAACGCTACCCAAACTATCCGAAGGACGAGGTCGTTGACTTCCTGATTGAGCACCCTCAAGGAATTCTGCATGAGCTCGAATTGTTTGACTTCAAGTCGGGTGGCGCGTTTCAAATCATATCCAAGCCCCCAAAGTCACCGGCCCTATACTGGCATCAGGATTGGGCGCGGTGGGACGATCCCCTGAGTCTTTCGCCCTGGCCGCAGCAAATCTTCCTGAATTGGTACCTTTCCAACACATGTGCCGAGAATGGTTGCTTGCGAGTCATACCGGGAAGTCATCTCAAGCGCTTGGACATTCACGCGCATCTTATCCCGCCTCACGAAGGGGGAGGCTATTCCGTGGGCGAAACCAATGAGTGGATGTTCTGCGACCATCCGCTCGCCGTGGATGTACCCGTCGAAGCCGGTGATTTGGTAATAGCTGACGCAAGGCTTCTGCACGGAACGCGTCCCAATCAGACAGAGGTGCGGCGCACCGTGCTGCTAGGTTGGTTCTTTCGGATGAAACAGGACATTCCGCAGGTTTGGGATGGACCGGTACCAGACGAAATCCTCAATCGCGACCCCGATACCCCATTTGTCTTCAATCGACAACCAAGCCACTACCTCCGGTAGACAATTGCAATCTTTCAACTTGCATGACTCTTAGCGTTTTCGTGTGGAACTAGCTTGGTCTACTGTCGTCCACCTGGACGTTCGGAGGTGGCTCTACAAATCATAGACATGAATGAGCCATGCGACTTCCAGAATAGGTTGCGCATCTTGTATATATGGCTGGATTTGCTGGTGTAGTCGTTCGTCCGGAAGTGGTGCTTGCCTGCGCCAAAGGCCGTCGATCTGCGCAAGAATCGATATACAAGGATTTCTCGAAGCCTGTCTATACGATGGCCCTTCAAATACTTCAAAATGTTCAGTTGGCAGAGGACGTCACCCATGATGCATTCGTCGATGTCTTTACCAACGCCTCTAAACTCCGAGAGCCTTCGTCATTTGCAGGATGGATTCGAAGAATTGCTGTGAATCGGTGCTTGATGGTGTTGCGGTCGAGTTCATACAAGAGCACAGTTTCTACTGACGAACAAACGTTTAAAGACGATTCCCAAACCCTTGACCACGAGAGCACCATAGATCTAGAACGAGCTCTGAAAGTATTGCCTTCAGATACACGAATGGTAATTTGGCTTTATGTGGTTGAAGGCTACACCCACGCGGAAATTGGAGACCTGTTTCAGAAATCGGAGAGCTTTTCTAAGTCGCAAGTCAGTCGGGCGTTCGCAAGACTCCGCGACTCGAACCAAATCAACGACGCGGCACTCGACCATTCTCATCGTCACTCCACTATTGCTAGATCTGGCGAGGCGAGATGAAAGAACAATCAAATCAAACCTCATTCGATACGTCAGGTATGCAAGAGTTGTCGCCTGATTCTCGAGTATGGCAACGCATATCGGACTCCGTTGGGCACCATAAGCGTCAAACCAGAGTGGTTCGAGCCTTGTCGGTGGTTGCATTTCTGGTCGTATCAGCGTGCGCCGGGATTGGCTATTTCACGATCATTAAAGGGACAAACGGTGGGGCACAATTCAGCGAAAACCTCGATATGCGTCCCTTGTCGGAAACCGTGGAGAGCGACCCCGATGGGCCGCAGGGAGACGAGTCCCTTTTTGCCTATTTTTCTTCTGTCACACAAGCTTATTTGGAAGCCAATCTCACCTCGGACGAATTGGAAACCTTACTTGAATGCATACACGAGGTAAATGCAACACTTCTATCAGACGAGGCAAGACCCGCTTCTCAACTCTCCACCGACAACCCAGAATTCAATTTCCGCTACGAAGCTCATTCTCAGTGCCTGAAGAAATTGAAGCTACCTAGACTGAAAGCACGTTATGCAGTGCCTGAAACACGCAAGAAACCCATATGAAACTTAGAAAGACCACGGTTACTACATTGTCTCTTGGAAATACAACATCGGGTTGGGCAACACAAACCAGTCGTACAAGCCGTTGTCCCTATTCAATCCCATTAGAGAGAAATTCCACTATGAGCAACTCAGAACAAAATGCTATTGGATTCAACAGTTTCTCATTAAGCCCATGTGTTTGGCCCACTTGGCCGGCTACGATGTTTCGGCGCACTCTTGGCTCGATAGTGCTTGTGTTGGGTATTCTCGGAAATCCTCTTTTCGCCGATGCATCAGAGAACGATGATGAGAGTCTTGACTCGATAACACAGGAGTCAACTGAAGACATAGACATAAAGAAAGCTGCACTAGAGCAACTTGAGCATGTGAAGTCGCTATTTGAGCGTAGGAACCCAAACGATTCTGACATGCGATCGGACCTCGCTCACGCCTACCAGGATGCTGGCTTGTACGAAGACGCTCTCGAACAATTCTTGTGGTGTTTTGACGAAGGACCAAAGTATGCGATCAACGAAACGTGGAGCGCAGTTCGCACCTCCTTCCTTCTTGGGTACATTCAAGATTTGGCAGAGGTCTACCCACCTGCGAGAGATGCGTTAGTCGTGCGTCGCGACTCGCTCTTCCAGGCAATTCAAGCCAACGAATCAACCTACATGAACGATCAAGCAAAAATCGATGGTGACTTCGCTGCGCTTACAAAGTATGTGGGGGACGATGAGTTCATTCTCTGGGTTTTCGATTGGCTCAAGAATGACGAAACCGTGGATCGCACGACGACTCTGAGAGAGTTTGTAGAGACCAATTTGACGACCTTCGACGAGCATCGTCTTTTTGACGAGATTGTCAGGTATGTTGATATGAAAGGCCTAGTCGATCATTACGTTCGCTCATATGCAAGTCTCGAGCAACATTGGATCGACGACCCCGACCGCGACGCATTGTTGAAAATGATTGCTAGGCCCTCGCGCAAAGGGTTTGTGGGTTTGTACAGAATTCTTATGGCGACTGGTCGTCTTGATGATGCGAAGTATGCGGCCGGGAAGGTAATCGGCTTGTTTGACGACGCTACAACCTACAACGCGCTTGCTGCTGCAGGAATCGATTCCACCAACCCAAGCAGTGTCAACGTTGAGCAAGCACGGAAAGCAGTAAAAATGGAGCCGTCAAACGCAACATTTGTCAATACTCTAGTTCAAGTGCTTCATGCAACTGGGGAAACACATGAGGGAGTTGGCATTGCCAACGACTTTCTCAGCACCGACCTTACAGCTGAGGAACGGACTTTGATTGAGGGTTCTCTGGACAACATGCAATAGTTCAAACGCATGCTTGCACGACAAAGAAAACTACGCACAAGCCTGCGACTTATTCACAACAAGAAGTCAATCAACTCTCGATCTGAACGAACATACAGATTGCTAGTCAAAGCCCTCACGACTACGTGGTGCTGACCTTGCTGAATCGTTAGCTTGGTTACCCTGTACTTTGCACATATGAAAGATCACGTTTGGCATTGGGCTAATACAAGACGTGTTGCTTGTCATGTTCGTCTACAACATTAAGGCACAACCGAAAATCAACAGTTGTTATTTCACCTTTGGAACAACGACGCTGTGTTTGTCTAGGGTTTGGCTGCAACTCTTGGCTGCTCTGTTGGTCACGCAATTCCTAGCCGCTGCCGAGGGAGAGACAGAAGAGGAGTCAACCTCTCGTGAAGTGCAGGCTAGTCCTGAGCATTTTGATGGTTCCGAGACTTGGTACGGAGTCTTCGAGGGAAAACTTGCCGATAGATCGTCTTTGCGCTATTGGCACAATGAACTGGCACTTCCTCTTGATGATCATAGCGACGACTTGAAACTTGTGGTCGTTAGGAAGGGTAGCGTTCCTTTAGTTCTCGAGCTAACTTCGGCGTTGTACGAAAAGGGCGTGCCGATTGAGTTCTCCACGGGAGGCTCCGTTCACGGGCATGTGGTTTCCAAGAACGGGGAGCCAATCAAGGACGCTACGCTTACGGTCCTGTATTCACAGCAGCTTCAATTCGTGCCTCCTGAGCCTTCAATACTGAAGTGGGAGGCGAATGAAGATGGCTCCTACCGAATCACTGGCTTGCCAATGGGATTGAACACGATCTCCGCTGCGGCTCCCGGATTCATGCCGTCACAGCCGGAAGGGATACACATCGAGCACGAATCCCAGGCTCTCGATCTTGACTTTAGACTTGACAGAGCGGTGCACATTGCCGGCCGAGTTCTGGACACAGACGAGTCGATTGTGACTGGCAACGTGGACGCCTCCATCGACTCGGAGCAACAATTGAACTTGGAGCTCCACTTCAATGTCGATGGGGTGTTTCGAATAGGACCGTTTGCCGAGAATTCCCCCGTTGACCTAACTGCACGCTCTCCGGACGGGCGACGGTCCGAACCCCGGAGAGTGATCGCGAAGACCGACGCGGAGGCCGACCTGATGCTTGTGGACCATCGCACGCTGTTACGCGCTAGGATAAGCAACAGCGAAACGGGCGAGCTGGTTGACGAGTTTGAATTTTGGGCCGGCAGGAACAACCACGTACCAGCGTTGTTCAGCAAAAAGAAGGCCCGTGGCCAGCTGGATGTGGAAGTTTGCAGCACCAGCTTTCGTTTCTCTCTGCATGCACCCGGATACTCGATCTGGGCATCCAACAGTATTAGCATCACAGGGAGGGAGGAGTTCGACTTCGGGACAATCGAGCTCGATCCCCTTTACGAGGTGTCGGGTCGGGTAGTCGACGCGGCAGCCAAAACCCCGATTGCGAACGCGCGATTGACGAGAACTGACGGGGAGAACTACTTCGCTAGCGTCCTCAACCTGCGCACGGTTAGGTCTGAAACCGACGACAAGGGCGAATTCAGCTTTCAAGGGCTTCCGAGCTCCGGAGGAACGATCCTAGCCTATGCCGACGGATATCGGAGTGTCAGCCATAGTGTGACGAATGTTGAAGTCCCAATTGACATCGAGCTTACCCCGGAAAACCAGTCGAGCGTAGAGGGAACTGTATTCTCCGCTGGCGGTTCGCCCGTCGCGGGAGCGAAAGTGTATCTGGCGTTCGGCATCGGAAGTTTTGGATCGGGTGCGTTAGGGACGCAAACCGACGAGAATGGCTTGTTCAAGTTCGAGGGCAGGGACGACGGCACTTACACCACTTATGCTATTTCCGACGTCGGTCGGTCGCAGAAGCAGACGGTTGGAATAGAAAACGGTCAGTCCGTCTCAGGAGTGAAGCTCGTCATCGAAACGCTTGGCCGCATCTACGGCGAAGTGCGAGGGCTGCAAGGCGGGGAAGGCGCGCTTGTAGAAGCCGACGACGTGGATTCGAACTTGGACGAGAACTTCTCCTACGAGCTCGTCGGTGTGTCGGACGGCACGCATCGGGTATCGATCGTAACCAGCGAAAGTCGAAGACTGTCGCATTCCGTCGACATTGTTGACGGCTCGTCGGAACGCGTGGACTTCCAATTTGGAGAGAGCCATACTCTCTCAGGCGTCGTTGTCGCCGACGGACGTCCGATTGCGGGAGTCTATCTACGGGCAGTATCGCCTGAGGACCGGTCGATGGTCTTCTCGTCTGGAGCATCTCGTCACGATGGCTCTTTTACCCTGCAAGGTCTCGCCAAAGGTGTCTATCGAATCTTGGTGGCGGACTACGGAAAGAAAATCGAAGTCGAGATCTTTGGTGACGAAACCAGGGACATTGAACTTGGAGCGCTTTCGCTGTCGGGCAAGGTGGTCACACCGGGAGAAGAGTCGTTGCTTCAAGCAGGCGTCATACTGACCGGCGTTGCAAGAGGCGAGCGGGTTAGGCTGTACAGGCATGTGGGTCAAAGTGGTCGATACTTATTTGATGGTTTGGAAGCAGGGAAATACACTCTCACGATAGAGCACGAAGGATTCGAAACGCTGTCTCGTACCATTAGACTTCGCTCGTCTAAGGTCGACTACGACCTTCACTTGACCCAAGCGCTCACGAAGAAATAGTCAGTCAGTGGGATTGGCTCTGGCTTGGGTTCAATAGCAAGTAAGAACTTCCCCGAGACTGTCCCTAGCGTCTGCGCTTGCGTAGCTCCTCTAGCGTCCGTTGACGCGCGGTTGCATCCGCCAACATGGAGGTAGCCATCGAGAAATCCAAGTCTCCAGCTTGTTCCGTCATGGCGCGCTTTGCTTCCGCCTCGGCCTCGGCTGCCGCTGCTTCGTCAATGTCGTCCGCTCTCAACGCAGTATCCGCCAAAATGATCACATGGCCGGGTTGCACTTCAATGTAGCCGCCAGAGGCAAAGTAGACTTCTTCGGAATCATCCTCGAATCGCAACGTGACCGGTCCGGGCTTCAAACCTGTGAGAAGCGGCGCATGACCAGGCATTATGCCAAGCTGACCAAGGGTACCCACTGCAACGACCATTTTCACATCGCCCGAGAAAATCTCCGTCTCTGCGCTCACGATGTCGCAGTGTGTAAGTGATGCCATCGCTAGGCTTCCACTTCGAGCGTTGCCGCTTTCTCTCGCGCCGAGTCAATGTCGCCCACCATGTTGAATGCTTGTTCGGGCAGGTCGTCGACGTCCCCATCGAGAATCGCCTTGACGCTGCGAACCGTGTCTTCACGGGGCACATACTCGCCTTCGCGGCCAGTGAACTGCGCGGCGACGAACATCGGTTGGGAGAAGAACTGCTGAAGCTTTCGAGCGCGGTATACCAGTGCTTTGTCTTCCTCTGTCAACTCGTCCATGCCAAGGATCGCAATGATGTCCTTCAGCTCCTGGTAGCGTTGCAACACTTCCTGTGATTCACGTGCCACGGAGTAGTGCTCCTGTCCAACAATGTTGGGATCTAGCTGACGAGAGGTTGAATCCAGAGGATCGACGGCCGGATAGATGCCGAGGTCGGTAATTGCACGGCTCAATGTGACTGTGGAGTCCAAGTGTGCAAACGTTGTCGCTGGTGACGGATCAGTAAGGTCGTCGGCGGGTACATAGATGGCCTGAACCGAAGTAATCGATCCCGTCTTGGTGGTGGTGATCCGTTCCTGAAGTATGCCCATGTCTTCGGCAAGGTTGGGCTGATAGCCCACCGCGGAAGGCATGCGTCCCAGCAGTGCCGACACTTCGACGCCCGCCAAGGTGTAGCGGTAGATGTTGTCAATGAAGAGCAGGACATCGCGTCCTTCGTCCCGAAATTGCTCAGCCAGGGTCACACCGGAGAGCGCGACACGCAATCGATTGCCCGGCGGCTCGTTCATTTGCCCAAAAACTAGAGAAATCTTGTCGAGCACGCCAGCTTCCATCATTTCGTAGTAGAAACTGTTGCCCTCGCGAGTCCGTTCACCCACGCCTGCAAAAACAGACAGTCCAGAATGCTCGATAGCTATGTTTCTAATGAGCTCGAGCATGGTCACCGTCTTTCCGACTCCTGCTCCGCCGAACAGGCCAATTTTTCCTCCCCGCGCGAACGGACACATAAGATCAATGACCTTGATGCCCGTCTCGAGAAGTTCGTTGCCTCCTTTCTGGTCCTCATAGGTGGGTGCGGGCCGATGAATGGGCTTCTTCTCTCTGGCGTTGACTTCGCCCTTCTCGTCGATCGAGTTGCCAAGCACGTCCATAATGCGCCCCAAGGTCTCCTCGCCGACGGGGATCGCAATGGGCTGGCCAGTGTTCACAACGTCCAAACCTCGAGACAAGCCTTCCGACGATCCGAGGGCGATGCACCTCACAACGCCGTCGCCCAATTGCTGCTGGACTTCAAGCGTCAATCCTGTAACGGTCACCGTAAGGGCGTCAAATACCTGCGGAACCGCTTCTCGATCAAATTCGACGTCGATGACCGCGCCAATGACCTGAACGATTTTTCCGTTGCTCATAGTTCTCCTTGATTTATCTGCAAAGCTCTAGCACGTAAATTTCTACAGTGCAGCCGCTCCGCCCACTATTTCTGCTATTTCCTGTGTGATCGCCGCTTGCCGCGCATTGTTGTAGAGCAATGCAAGCTCTTCAATCATGTTCTCGGCATTGTCCGTCGCGTTCTTCATAGCTACCATTCTTGCGGCCTGCTCGCAAGCCGTGTTTTCTACTACCGCCTGATAGACCTGAGACTCTATGTGGCGCTGCACCAGCCCATCGATCAAGTCTCGTGCATCGGGTTCGTAGATATAGTCCCATCGGTGCTTCATTTCGGATTCTTCCGACTGCACGAGCGGCAGCAGCTGACGAATGATCGGTCGTTGCTGCATGCTGGAGATGAACTCATTGGACACAAGATCGAGCCGATCAATGGTTCCCCCAGAAAAGCTGTCCAGCATGATCTTCAGACTACCGACCAGAGACTCTACCTCAGGAACTTCGCCCACGCCGTTGATTGCCGCCACTACGTTTCCACCCACGGCCCGAAAAAATGCCGCGGCCTTATTGCCAATCAACGCAAGATCGGACTCGATGTCCTGTTCCTTCCTACGTTGGAACTCTCGCAGCAACTCGCGAAACATATTGGTGTTGAGTCCGCCGCACTGCCCCTTGTCCGTCGACACGACGATATAGCCAATGCGCTTCACTTCGCGCTCGGTCATGAACTGATGCCGATATTCCGGGCTTGAATTGGCCAAGTGCCCGATGAGATTCCGAATTCTCAAGGCATATGGACGGGCTTGATTCATTCGATCCTGTGTACGACGCATTTTGCTGGCCGCGACCATCTGCATGGCGCTCGTAACCTTCTTCGTGTTCTCGACGCTGCCAATTTTCTTCTTGATCTCGCGGCCAACGGTCACTTACGAATCTCCGTAGTCATGTGTCGCTGCGAAGTCGTCGAGCGCTTTCTTCATGTATCCGACAATTTCATCGCTGTAGTCGCCGGTTCTTGTGATTTCTGCCATCCACTCGCCATGCTCGGAGTTCATGTAGCTCAGCAGATCTCGCTCGAAGTCAAGCACTTTGCTCACTGCTACGTTGTCCAAATATCCCTCGTTGGCGGCAAACAGGGAAACTCCCATTTCTGCGACAGTCATGGGCGAAAACTGAGGCTGCTTCATCAGTTCCTCGACTCGCTGCCCATGCTCCAGTTGACGTCTAGTCGCTTCGTCCAAATCCGATGCGAACTGTGAAAATGCAGCTAGTTCTCGATACTGAGCGAGCGCTAGCTTCACTCCGCCTGCCAGCTTCCGCATGAAGTCGACCTGGGCATCTCCTCCCACCCTGGAAACAGAGATTCCGGGACTCATCGCTGGACGAATGCCAGCATTGAAACGATCCGTCTCAAGGAAAATCTGTCCGTCAGTGATCGAAATGACATTCGTGGGCACGAAGGCGGACACATCGCCAGCTTGCGTCTCAATAATCGGCAAGGCTGTCAAGGATCCCGTCTTCCCCTTGACTTCGCCATTGGTCATCTGCTCCACGTAGTCGGCATTGACACGTGCAGCCCGTTCTAGCAAACGAGAGTGCAAGTAGAAAATATCGCCCGGATAGGCTTCGCGGCCCGGTGGACGACGCAACAGAAGTGAAATCTGACGATACGCCCATGCCTGCTTGGTAAGGTCGTCGTAGATGATCAGCGCATCTTCGCCCCGATCACGGAAATACTCGCCCATGCTGCAACCAGAGTAGGCGGCGATGTATTGCAGGGGCGCTGGTTCGGAAGCCGAGGCTGCAACGACGATCGTGTGCTCCATCGCGCCGTTTTCTTCCAACGTTCGAACGATGTTTGCGATGGTGGACATTTTTTGGCCGATTGCAACGTAGATGCATTTGATGCCCGTGCCTCTTTGATTGATCACCGCGTCCACAGCAATCGCAGTCTTGCCGATCTGGCGGTCACCAATGATCAACTCCCGCTGTCCGCGACCAATGGGAATCATGGCATCGATGCACTTGATACCTATCTGAACGGGTTCACTGACGTTCTGTCGGGCTATTACTCCTGGCGCGACCTTTTCGATCGGCGAAGTCGAAGTCGCCTGTATAGGCCCCTTGCCGTCAATGGGATCCCCCAATGCGTTCACTACGCGTCCGAGCATCTCAGGTCCAGTCGGTACTTCTGCAATTCGCTTGGTGCAGCGCGCTGTCATGCCTTCCGTCAAATCGCGATAGTCGCCGAGCACAACTGCTCCAACCGAATCGCGTTCCAGATTCATGGCCATTCCAAAGATGCCGCCGGGAAACTCGACCATTTCCCCGTACTGGGCTTCTGCCAGGCCGTGGATACGAACAATCCCGTCCGAGACCGAAACAATCGTGCCTTCGTTCTGCGGTTGAACCGCAATGTCAAGTTTGGCTATGCGATCCTTGATTAGATCGCTGATTTCCGATGGGTTTAGTGATTCCATATTCCTGCCTAGTTATGTGCGTTGCAGCTGATTGCGCAGTTTTTCCAGCTTGCCTCGAACCGTTCCGTCCAACACGGTGTCTCCCGCGCGAATCATGGCTCCGCCCAGAACGGTGGCGTCAACGGTCGTTTCGAGACTGATCTCGCGCTGGAATCGGCTTTTCAACGCTTCTGCGAATTGATTCCTTTCATCATCCGTTAGCTCTACAGCCGTAGTGATTTCCACGCCAACGGTTCGTTGTTCTTCTGCTAGTCGTGTGTCAAACCCCTCCCTGATATAGGGCAGCAGTTCCAAACGACGATTGTCCGACAGGACGTGAACGAACCTACGCATAGATTCATTCAGTTGCTCGCCCAGCAAGTCCGTCAGAGCAATGGCTTTCCGTGCTGGCGAATGTGTCGGAGACGCAATCAGCTGCCGTAGTTCAGGTGAATCGAGTGCTCCAGTGAGCAATTCCAATGCACGGGACCACCGATCAAGCTGGCCTTCCTCTTTGGCTATATCAAAGATGGCGCTTGAATAGGGACGAGCAAGCGTAGCCAATTCAGCCACGATCTAGAGTTCCTGTACCAGTTCCTCAAGCATCGCCGAGTGCTTGCTCCTATCGATGTCGACCGACAAAATGCGTTCCGCACCGACCACTGCCAACGCCGCGACGTCGTTTCGCAGGATCTCTCGAGCTCGATTGGATTCCTGCTCCACCTCGGCACGAGCGGCTTCAAGAATCCGTTCTCCTTCCGTACGTGCTTCTGTCTTGGCGTCTTCGATCATGCTCGACACTTGCTTGCGTGCTTGCTCTATGATTTTCTGACCTTCGGCCCGCGCCTCATGCAGAATCTTCTCGGCTTCTTCCTGCGACTCCGCTAGGGCAGCATCAGCTTTCTCTGCATTCTCCAAGCCTTCAGCAATGCGCTGTTGGCGTTCTCGCATGGCATTGATGGCGGGCGGCCAGATGAACTTGACGCAGATGCCTACGAATATGAAGAAGAAAACAAGCTGAAATACAAAGGTGCCTAAGTTGAACATGGCTTAGATCAGCCGCCTCCCGCCACAGCGAACATGACGTAGAAACCAATGCCTACAGCAATCATCGGCACGGCGTCGACCAGACCCAACACAATGAACAGCTGCGTACGTAGCATTGGCAACATTTCCGGTTGCCTAGCGATGCCCTCCAAGAACTTGCCGCCCAGGCTGCCCACGCCCACCGCTGCACCAACAGCGGCAAGGCCCAGCATTAGAGCCGCGGCTATATACAACAATTCGACTGATTCCATGAATACTCCTGTGTTAGAGAATCTCAGTGTTCATCTGGCACATCGTGCGCCTGCGCGAGGTAGACCACGCTCAATACGGCAAAGATGAACGCCTGCAACGTGATGATTAGTACGTGAAAGAGTGCCCAAGCGAGCTGAAGGATGCCGCCAAAGCCCGCTAGCAGAATTCCTCCGGTATACATCAATGCGATCAAGATGAAAATCATCTCGCCGGCGTACAAGTTGCCGAATAGACGGAGGCCAAGTGAAATCGGCTTCGCAAGAAGCGTCACCCCTTCAAGCACGAAATTGACGGGCGCAAAAATCTTGGGGAACGGATGAAAGGCAAGTTCTCCAAGAAATCCTCCTGCGCCTTTTCTCTTGAAACTGTAGTAGAGGACGAGCAGGAAAACCGCCGCCGCCATGCCCATCGTGATATTGACATCTGTGGTTGGCACGATTTTTTGATAGTGCACGCCCGCAAGCGATAAGGTTTGCGGCACCAAGTCCACGGGAACCAAGTCCATCAAGTTCATTAGAAAAACCCAGACGAAAATGGTCAGCGCCATGGGTGCGACCATCTTGTTGGTGTAGGTGAAGATTTCTCCCACCGTGGTATCGATGAACTCGACAATGATCTCAACGAAGTTCTGAAACCCGCCTGGAACGCCAGCTGTCGCACGGCGAGCGGCAATCCCGAATAGCAGCAGGAAGACGACGCCGAGACCAACAGACCAGATCAACACATCAAGGTGAACGCTGAGTAGACCCATCTGCGCAGCTTCTTCCGCTGAGTGGGCAAATCCCCAAGATCCATCGGGCAGCCTGCCCCATTTGAGGTTCGTCAAATGGTGAGTTACATACTCTTGCGAACTGAATTCTGTCGCTTCTGAAGCCATGCTCAATCAACAGTCCGAGGGCAGCGTCCAAGCTACTCGCTCGATTCCTTTACTTTTCCTTCTTCGACCAAGCTGTTTAGAAAATTGGCAACCACGTAGACGACGTGTGCTCCAATCATCGTCGCAATGCACGCAAATGGATCCAATTTTCTCCATACGATGACTGCGGCGACACCTAACCCATATAGCACGAATCGAACCAGATGCATCGCGAGGATGCGCTGCGGATCGTCGATCCTTCGAACGGTCCACGCAAACCACGCGTTTGCCAGCACCATCACACCGCCGCTCAACAGCACGGCCTCTGCGATTTCCGGTGCTTTAAGACTTATGCCCAATCCGACAAGGAACACCGCTACTCCTTGAAACACAACCGCAGCAAGGTGAGCGTGGTCCTTTTTTTCCTTGGTCACGTGAATCTACTACCGGCACGACCAGGAAGCACACAAGTGGTTTCGCGCAACTTCAAGAGTGAGTCGAACTAACCTGTGCGGGCGCATTATACGCACACACGATGTAGTAGAAAGTACTCGCTAGTCGTTTCGAAAGACTTCTTGCGGGGAAACAATGCAACTGCAAGAACGTCTTGCACAGTGTCGCAATATTTGACTGGCTGTACTCTTGTTGGGAACGCGCCCGCAGCTCAAAAAAGCTACTTCCTTCTAAGGTGTTCGAGAATCCCGTCCAGTTCGTCAAGCGTTGTGAACTTGATCACAACCGAACCCTTCTTGGTGCTGCGGCCGCTCATGCGAATGGACAGTGGCGCGCCGATCTTGTCTGACAGCTCCCTCTCCAGTCTTAACGTGTCCGGAGAAACTTGGGGCTTCGTTGTTTTTCGCTTCTTGAGACGCTTGATCAGGTGTTCCGTGTTGCGCACGGAAATGTGCCGCTGAACGATCGCGTCTTTCACCTGAGCCTGCTCGTGTGGCTCAAGAGCCAGCATGGCGCGGGCGTGGCCCATTTCAATCTCTCCCGCGCGCAGTGCTCTCAACACCTCCGGCACAAGCTCGCGCAATCTCATTCTGTTGGTGATGGTTGCTCGTGCTTTCCCAAGCATTTGGCCTATCTCTTCATGCGTCAGACCAAATTCGTCGTTAAGTCGCCCATATGCCTCTGCTTCGTCAACGACATTGAGAGCTTCTCGCTGAATGTTTTCGATCAGCGCGAAAGCTACTGCTTCTTCATCCGATACATCGCGAACTACGACAGGAACCGTATCCAACCGAGCAAGGGGCGCGGCGCGCCAGCGGCGTTCTCCAGCGATCAATTGATACCTGCCCTCGGTTGCAGGGCGCACAATCAGCGGTTGAAGGACTCCTGTTTCCCGTATGGAGGCCGCTAGTTCCTCTATCGTTTCCTGATTGAATCGCGACCGTGGCTGCAACGGATTGGGCTCGATACGCTCGATTGGAACTTCAATTATCCTGCCCAGATCGGTAGTTCGTTCGCCAGTTTCGCCAAGAACCCCGTGCGACTTGAGCAGTTCGTCTAGTCCTTTGCCGAGTGGGGTTCTAGCCATGTTTCCCGTCCGCCTGTTCGTGCCGGCGCAGCATTTCCTGTGCCAAGGCCAAGTGTGCAACTGCACCGCGCGATCGCTTGTCGTATAGATTGACGGGCAGTCCATGGCTTGGCGCTTCGGCGACTCTGATGTTTCTGGGTATCACCGTCCTGTAAACGCGCGACTGGAAATGGTCGAACAGCTGTCGGGACACGGCGCGCGTTAGCTTGTTTCGAGGGTCGTACATTGTTCGAATTATGCCGTCTATGTTCAAATCGGGATTGCCGCTCTCTCGAACCGCTCGAATGTTTCGCAACAGCGCGGTCAATCCTTCGAGCGCAAAATACTCGCATTGCATGGGTATAAGCACGTCACTCGCCGCCATCAATGCATTCACGGTGAGCACGTTCAAAGTTGGCGGGCAATCTACGATCACGTAATCGTATGTATTTTGAGCGTTTAACAGGTTACGCAATCGAAGCACACGATCTTCGGCGTTGAGCAAGCGCACTTCAACCGCTGTCAGGTCCGAATTGGAGGGAACCACATCCATTCCGGGCGGAACTCTCCAAACGACGTCGGCCAACGTGATGGCACCTTCAAACCAATCCCACGAGGTGGCACCGTCGTCGGTGTCCGCAATCCCTACATGGGTGGAGGCATTTCCCTGCGGATCTAGATCGATCAGTAGAACTGACAGGTCGGAGGCGGCAAGCGCGGCTGCTAAATTGACTGCGGTGGTAGTCTTGCCAACTCCGCCTTTCTGATTGGCGACCGCCAACACTCGCCTCATTGCCTGTTGCGACTCCAGCCAACCACTGAAACTCTGCCGCGTTTCAGTACGGAACAGGCCCGTTCGACTCCACCGGGTATATCCGCGTCCGGAACTGCACTTGTCGTTTGCAGCAGAACGACGCCCTGCGGTTCGAGAAACTGTCGGCACAATACCCATGCTTGCTTGGGTGGGCCAACAGCACGGGCGGTTACGCTGTCAAATCTTTGCTGATAGCTCGAGCACGGCTCAATGTTCAGTTCGAGCACTTCAACGTTATCAAGCTCCAGCTCTAGTTTGACCTGACGCAGAAAGCGGCACTTGTTTCGACTTCGGTCATTGAGGACGACTTTCAGCGTCGGTCTTGCAATGGCCAGGGGAACGCCAGGAAATCCGCCTCCCGACCCGATATCAAAGTGTTTCGAGGAGTGCTCCATGTGAGGCAGCAAGTCCAGACTATTCTCCACGTGCCGTCGATGCAGGTCGGAGAGATCTCGCCGCGATACCAGCGAACATATGGGATTCCACTTGCGTACGAGATCCAAGAATGCTTGCGCGCGTGGATTGGATTCCCAGTCTTTCTCCGCTGTCGTCGGTTTCACGCGATCTTGCGTTGTTGTTGTTCTCGCTTCGAGTGTATCGCAATCAATGAAAGTGCGGCAGGTGTAATACCGGGGATCCTCGACGCACTGGCCATTGTGCGTGGCTGGCTCTCGCTCAGCTTTTGTCGCAACTCGTTGGAGAGACCGTCAATGCGTTTGTAGTCGAGTCCTTCCGGTATTGTCAGGCGTTCCTTGGCTTGCGCGCTTTCAATTTCCTTCTGCTGACGTGCTATGTAGCCCTCGTACTTGATGTCGATGGCCGCTTGTTCCAATACGTCCAAGGGGATGTCGGTTAGCCACCCTGATTCCTGAAAGACTGTTGCATCAACCTGTGGTCGCTTGAGAATCTCATACAGCTTCTGTTCCCGCGTAATCTTCGATCCCGTGGCACGATCCAAGGCCTGCGACTGGGCATCGCCGGGAAATGCCGTGATGCTTTTCAGAATTGACTTGCATTCAATGATCGCTGCCCGACTCGTGCGATAGGCCTGCCATCTCTCGTCGGATACCACTCCAAGTTCGCGTCCGATTTCGGTGAGTCGACTGTCGGCGTTGTCCTGTCTCAACCTCAATCGGAATTCGGCTCGACTGGTGAACATTCGGTATGGTTCGTTGGTTCCCTGCGACGTGAGATCATCTATGAGGACTCCCAAATAAGCTTCGTGCCGGCGTGGATACCATTGGCTCTTTCCAGATACCTTGCGTGCTGCATTGATACCGGCGAGCAATCCTTGGGATGCCGCTTCCTCGTAGCCGGTAGTTCCGTTGATCTGTCCTGCAAAGTACAAGCCCTCTATTGCTCTAGTCTCCAGCGTCAGCTCCAAGTCGCGAGGATCGAAGAAGTCGTACTCGATGGCATATCCGGGACGAGTCACGAAAGCGTTTTCAAAGCCTTCGATGGACTTTACAGCCGCGATTTGCACATCGAACGGAAGACTTGTGGAAATGCCATTGGGGTAGAGTTCGTGTGTGTCCAGACCCTCTGGCTCGATGAAGATCTGATGCTTGGGCCGGTCTGCGAAGCGCACCACCTTATCCTCGATGGACGGACAGTAGCGCGGACCAACACCTCCAATTTCGCCCGAGTACATGGGCGAGTCCTTGAGTCCCGACCGTATGATGTCATGCGTTCTCTCGTTGGTGTACGTAATGTGACAGGGCACTTGGCGCGGGTGCATTTCTGTCGAACCCAAAAACGACATCGTCGGTGCGGGATCGTCGCCCGGTTGTACCTGAAGTTCGGAAAAGTTTACGGTCTTGCCATCGATTCGCGGCGGAGTGCCCGTCTTGAGGCGATCCACGCGAAACGGCATCGCACGAAGCCTTCGAGACAATTCTGTGGAGGCCGAATCCCCAGCTCTGCCACCAGACCGGTTGTGCTTGCCAATGAAGATGCGTCCGCCCAGAAAGGTGCCGGTCGTCAGCACAACCGCCTGGGCTTGGATTTCAACGCCGATTCCGCAAACAACGCCCCGCACACGGTCCCCGGCCAGGTCCAAATCGACAACGCTGTCTTGAAATACGGACAGATTTTGCTGCGATTCGACCATCTTGCGAATTGCAGCTTTATATAGGCTGCGGTCTGCCTGTGCTCGCAGCGCTCTAACGGCCGGTCCTTTGCTAGCGTTCAATGTACGGAATTGGATGCCAGCTTCGTCGGTGGCCAATGCCATGGCACCGCCCAAAGCATCTATCTCGCGCACGAGGTGACTCTTACCGATCCCTCCTATCGCTGGGTTGCAAGACATTTGACCCAAAGTCTCAATGGATTGGGTCACCAACAGAGTCTTGGCTCCAATTCTTGCCGATGCTAGGGCTGCTTCCGTTCCTGCATGTCCCCCGCCGATGACAATGACGTCAAACTGTTCTGGATAGTTCACGGTCTCACACCTTAAAGGTGCACAAAAGTGGCGATTTGCTAAGAAATACTAATGTTTTGTTCAGTAATTCATGCAAGCATACAACATTATAAAAAGTGAGAGAAGACCCGTCTCACGTGGTTGTTTATATATTCTTCTGCAAAAAGGTTTCCGGAAGGGAATTGTTAGACTGA
>CAZNFX010000011.1:0-155078 GCA_964572845.1 uncultured Pseudomonadales bacterium
TCTAGTAGACATAACAATAGAGCCAACACTCAAACTGGATGTGCTAGATAGTCTGAAACTAATTCGCCCTAAGGTTGAAGTTGGCGAACAAGACATTGACAATCGTGTTGAGGAGCTCCTCGATAATTTCAAAGAATTACGAAAAATAGATCGACCGATTGAAACAGGTGATCGTGTCACATTCACAGTATCTGATAAAGGATTGATATTTAAAAGAAATGAAAATGAATTAGATAGGAAGGAACACAAGGAACTCTATGATGTTGAAAGAGAATACACTATGTTCCTTGCAAATGATATCACTCAAATTGCTCCGTGGTTATACTTCATTCAAGAGGACTTCTTGGGAAAGTCCTCGGGAGACAGCTTTGAAATAGAACGAGAGTTTACTCTCGACGATCACATTCAAGCCGCAAAGTCCGAAAATGACGAATCCAGCGACTCTTCCGCTCCCCATGAGAATGAATCGGATGAATCACGAGATTCGGGAGAGACTGTCGAACTGGAAGCCACAGCAGTTGAAACAACGGACCCTACCGAACCTGATGAGGCGTTGCAACCAAAGTTTGAAGTTTACGTAGCGAAAATCCATGTTGGTATAGAAATAAGTGATGCTCAGGAGGTTGTGCGACCCGAACTCAATTCCGAGTTCTTTGAGCGACTTGATGAAGGCGTTTCCAATGTCGAGGAGCTGCGCGAGAAGGCTCGTGAATCTTTAGAGACTGCCATGGCGGAGCGGGCGGACGAGATTGTTGGTAAGCAGGCTCTTGAGCAGTTGGTCAGCGTCAACCCGATTGAAATGCCTAGTACGGTGAAAGAGGAATTGGTCCGAAACCGTTCGGCTGATTCGGTTGCGTCAACAGGAAGCGCGGAGGAAGCTGAATCGTCAGTGCCTCCAGTTAGTGAGGAACAGATCAATCAGGAATGGAAGGGCGTAATCGCGTCGTGGGTTGTGGAGCAGTATGCGGAAGCCAACAAGATTGAAGCTGACATTGCTAAGATCAATGAAGTGCTTAGTGTTCATCATAGGTTACGAACGAACTTCGGAATGGACACGGACGAGCTGTATACGGACAGGTATGTACAAAATGTCCGAAGAAGGATATTGACCGAGGCCGTAGTTGAGCACTTGGTGAATCGAGTTGAGTGCGAAGAACTAACAGCAACCGTTCAGGAAGTAAAGTCGATGGATTTCAAGGACTTCGAACTCACGTCCGATTTGGCCGATCTTGAGGAGGCGCCGGCTCTTTGGGAGTCACCCGTGTCACAAGACGAGATTGACGCTGGACGTAAGGAAGTCGACGATCTGATTGCTGCGGCGACCAAAGCCCTGGAACCGGAGCAAACTGACCGTCTAAAATCGGAAGAGACCGAGAGTTCAGAAAGCGTCAATAAAGGTTTCTTTCGTAAGCTATTTGGACGATTTGGAAAGAAGGAATGATCAAGGAAGTACAAGGATTCAATTACGTTCCCGTTGTTTTGGAACAAACTGCTAGGGGTGAGCGTTCCTACGACATCTTCTCCCGACTGCTGAAGGAGAGAATTGTCTTTCTAGTTGGGGTGGTGGACGATAGCGTTGCGAACGTAGTCGTCGCGCAGTTGCTCTGGTGCGAGTCCGAAAATCCCGATAAAGACATTCACTTGTACATTAATTCTCCAGGCGGATCCGTATCGGCGGGTCTGTCCATCTACGACACAATGCAGTACATTCGTTCTGATATTGCAACAACCTGTGTCGGACAAGCGGCAAGTATGGGTGCGTTCTTGTTAGCTGCGGGTACTAAAGGCAAGAGATCAGCGCTGCCCAACTCACGCGTCATGCTTCACCAACCTAGCGGTGGCTCGCAAGGCGTGGCAGCGGACATCGAGATTCAAGCTCGGGAGATCATGCTGTTGCGCGACAAGCTCAACGACATTCTTGCCGAACATACGGGTCAATCTGTGGAAAAGATTCGTGAAGATACGGACCGTGACTACTGGATGAACGCGGATGAAGCCAAGGACTATGGCTTGATCGACATAGTCCGCAAATCTCGACAAAATAGCGACAGTTAGTACGGCAAACGCTTACCCACAACGCACGAGCTGATGCTAACCTGCTCCATCTTTCCGACAGTTGCTCATGACTCAAGAAATCGCGGCATTTTTGGGGTATTGCTGATTCAGATTTCCCGTTACAATGTCAAGACTTGCAATTTCTTCGGAGTGAAAATTGGCATCCGATAAACGAAGTGCTACACCCAGTGGTCCGACCTGTTCTATGTGCTCAAGAACTGAACGAGACCTAGATAAGGCGCAGGAATTGGACCTTATGATTAAGGGAGCTACAGGATATATCTGCGCGTCGTGTGTTGATGTTGCCTCTGAGCTGGTCGCAGACTATCGTAAAGAGCATTCAAAGAACGGTTGATTGACTCCCCTGTAGCTGAGATTATTGCGATAGAGCAACGTGCGTAGACGGAGAGTTTCTCCACATGTTAGTTAGAGAACCTGCCATGTGGAACTGTAGGTCTTGGTCCATCCACCAAGACTTCGGCAACAAGATTGCCGAATTGCAGGGTACTCTGATATGGCAGTCGCTGAATGAGTGGTGTGCCACTTACAAACTTTCGACGATTGCCGTAAAATGCTATGTGTGAAACATTTGGAAATACTTTGCTGCGCGACACTCTATGAGAACGACTGTTGCCCAACGAACGAATAACAATAGGCATATTTGATGGATAGAACTGGAAACGTTCCTCCCTCGAGTCAAGCAAGATGCTCGTTTTGCGAGAAGAGCCAGTACGAGGTAGGAAAGCTCATTAAGGGCACATCGGCTTACATCTGCAATGTTTGTGTTGAACTTTGCATGGAAATGGTCGAGTCTTTCATGAATGAGCAGGAAGACCAGCAGGAGGCAGCCCGTCTTCCTATACCAAGTGAGATCAAAGAAAGCCTTGATGACTATGTGATCGGTCAGGAGCAGGCTAAACGTGTGCTGTCGGTCGCCGTATATACCCACTACAAACGCTTGGCTTCCAAGTTCGAAAGCGAAGTGGAGATTTCTAAAGCAAACATCTTGCTTATTGGTCCGACGGGTTGCGGTAAGACACTATTGGCTGAGACCTTGGCTCGCTTGTTAGATGTACCGTTTGCGATCGCAGACGCAACAACCCTGACCGAGGCAGGCTACGTTGGAGAGGATGTTGAAAACATCATTCAAAAATTGTTGCAAAAGTGCGACTACGACACAGACCGTGCAGAACGTGGCATCGTATATATCGATGAAATCGACAAGATTTCACGCAAATCGGACAATCCTTCGATTACCCGAGACGTGTCTGGCGAAGGTGTTCAGCAGGCATTGCTCAAGTTGATTGAGGGAACTACCGCATCGATCCCTCCCCATGGCGGTCGAAAGCATCCGCAAGGCGATTATCTTCAAGTCGACACCACGAACATTCTCTTCATCTGTGGCGGGGCTTTTGCTGGATTGGACAAAGTGATCAACAGCCGAACGCAAGAGGGTGGAATTGGATTTGAAGCAACCGTTACAGGTCCCAGCGACACTCATATAGATGAGACGCTTCGCATGGTCGAGCCCGAGGATCTGATCAAATATGGGTTGATTCCTGAGTTTGTTGGCCGTTTGCCCGTCGTTGCAACACTTGAAGAGCTCGATACGGACTCGATGATTCAAATCCTCACAGAACCCAAGAATTCGCTGACCAAGCAGTATGCGGAATTGTTCCGCATGGAGAATGCTGACATCGAGTTTCGACAGGATGCTCTAGTCGCAATTGCAGAGAAGGCCAAGGAACGCAAGACAGGTGCTCGTGGGCTGCGTTCTATCATGGAAGAGATCCTGTTGGACACAATGTTCGACCTACCATCTAACGACTCAATTTCCAAAGTCGTTATCGATGCAAGCGTAGTAAACGGCGACAGTACGCCAATGATCATCTACGACAATAAGGCGATTCAAGAACGAATTCAAGCGAGTGGTTCATAACGACAGCGAAGTACTTGGCAGGAACACGCGTCGTTGGAATTCAATTGCAACAATCTGCAAGGTAGCCCATACGCAGCCAGCGGTTGGCCGCGCGGAATGTGGTGCCATATAACGGAGAAAAAAGAATGAACAAGTCTGACCTTATCAACCACATCCGAGCTGAGACTGGCCTCAAGAGGGATGACGCGGCTAGCGCGCTCAATGCGGCGTTGGCGGGAATTTCTCAAGCGCTAAACGAAGCTGACACTGTAGCGTTGGCGGGTTTCGGCAACTTTGTGATAAGGGAGCGCCCAGCATATAAGGGCAGACATCCTCAGACCGGTGCGACAATTCAAGTGCCGGCCCGCAAAAACGTAGTGTTTAGGCCCGGCAAAGCACTGAAGGAATCAGTCAACTAACAGAATTTGGTTTGACTTGCTACGCGTGAGCATAAGCGCGTAGCAAGCTCCTCCAACTTACTACGAGGTCGCTTCGACGTATTGAGGCGGAACTAGCTCATGTTGCAGAAAATACGTGCGGGTGCACAGACGTTTGGCGCGAAGGTCGTCGCAGGTGTGATTTGCTTCGTCTTGGTCGTCTTCGGATTTGGTGCTTTTAACCTTTTTGCTGTAAACGAGCCAGCTGTCGCCAGAGTGAACGGCGAGAAGATAACCGCCAGTGAGCTTGACAGAGCGGTTGTGTTTCAAAGACAAAACCTCAATCGGATGTATGGCGGCGAATTGTCTCCAGAGTACTTGGAGAGCATCATTACTCAGTCGTCAGTTCTGCAGCAATTGATCAACAATCGTTTAGTCAAGCAGAAGGCGAACGAAATAGGGTTTGCTTTTTCGCGACAGGAATTTGTTCAGGAAATTCAGTCCAATCCAGCCTTTCAGCAGGATGGCGAATTTGACCCTGAGCAGTTTGTACAGGCATTGAACAGGGCGGGGTACTCGCCCCAGTCGTACGAACAAAACGCCCTGAGCGACCGTGTCATTGACAGGTTGGTCAAGGTACAGTCGAATTCGTCGTTTGTTACGGATAGAGAAGTACGTGATGCGGCTGCAATCGCCGGTCAGACGAGAGATATAGCGTATGTAGTCTTCCATTCAAATTCGTACTTGGAAGGAATTGAACCTGATGAGGAAGAAATTCGCACCTACTACGAAGAAAACTCCGACTCCTACATGTCGCCAGAAGAGTACGAGATTGCTTATGTCATGCTGGACAGATCCAGTTTTGAGAGTGGTTTGCTGATAAGCAACGACGAGTTGCTGGAAGCCTACGAAGCCGAAAAGGCGGTAGCCGAATCCAATGCCGAACGAAAGGCTTCGCACATACTCCTGGAAGTGGACGATTCACGCTCCCTAGAGGATGCCATTCGGGAATTGCAATCTATACGTGAAGGTGTATTGGTCGACGGACTGGATTTCGCGGAAATTGCAAGAGAGTTGTCTCAGGACGTCAGCTCAGCCACTAACGGAGGAGACTTGGGTTTTGCTGGTCGCGGCACTTATGTTCCCGAATTTGAGGCTACGCTCTTCAACATGGAGGTTGGAGAAATCTCTCAACCCTTTGAAACAACCTTTGGTGTGCACATCATTCAATTGCATGAAATTGCCGAAGTGGATCATCCTCCCTTCGAGGAGCGCACCGAGGAATTGCGACAGATTCTGTTGGCCGAGAAGGCTACCCCACAATATGAGGAAGCGATAGCCGAAATGAGCAAGATCGCGTACGAGCAATCGCAAAGCTTGGAACCTGTCGCAACAGCGCTGGGATTGGAAATTCAAACGGCAGCCAGTGTATCGCGCAGCGACGGCGAAGTTCCGTTCGATTCCTATTCGGTCCGCAATGAACTTCTGTCGGGAGACGTGCTGTCAATCGATGTCAACAGCAAACCTATTACGGTTTCGGAGAGTCAATCCTTGGTTGGTCGCGTCGTTTCGCGGACAGACCCAATGTTGAGACCTCTTGAGGAGGTTCAGCCGAGGATTGTTGGAACTCTTAAGTCGTTGGAGGCCCGCAAACGTGCAGAAGAAGAGCGTGATGCTGTCTACGCGAAAATCCAGGAGACTGAAGACTACTCGGCAGTCGCGAATGAATTTGGGTTCGAATGGACAACTCAGGAAGCCACGACAAGGGAAAATGAGGATGTCGAACCCGACATCCTCGACGCGGCTTTCAACGAACGGCTAGCTGAGAGCGGCGAGCGAGAGATCATGTCGGTTGACATCAGCCCCATCGAATTCGGGATTTTGGTAGTCTCTCGAATGGACGCGGGAGACTATGAAGAATTGCCTCTCGCTCAACAGACCACAGTTGAAGATTCTTTAAAGGAAGCGATGGAGAATCTTGGGCTATCGTCGTTCATCGCATCTCTCAGGGATGATGCGACAGTCAAGTACATTGTGCCCGAGTTGGCCGCACAACGTTAGAGTCTCGCACATCCTAAAGTGATCCAGGCACGTTGAGCATCGTTCGCATCTATACAGATGGGGCGTGCTTGGGGAATCCCGGTCCCGGTGGCTGGGCAGCACTCATAATTGCTGGAGACGACGAACGGGAACTCTCCGGCGGCGCACGCCACACTACAAACAATCGCATGGAGATGATTGCCGCCATAAAAGGATTGCATGCTGTTGACTCGCAGGTCGACGTCGATCTGTACACAGACTCGAAGTATCTCTTTGAGGGCATTACTTCCTACATCCACAGTTGGCGCAAGTCCGGGTGGAAGACGAGCTCAAAGAACCCAGTGAAGAACTCAGACCTGTGGTTTAAATTGGACGAACTCTCCCAATCACGGACAGTCCATTGGCATTGGGTCAAAGCGCACAGCGGCCACAAGGAAAATGAACGAGTGGATACACTAGCACGCAAGAAAGCTAGGTCATTTCAAGAGTATTTGGAAAACGGGAATGGCCAATAATCGTTTTGTCGTGCTCGATACGGAAACTACAGGACTTGACGTTTTGGAAGGGCATCGTGTCATAGAAATTGGATGCGTTGCCGTGGAGAACTTCCAAGTAACCGATGAAATTTTTCACAGTTACTTGAATCCTGAATGCAGCATTGATAGTGAAGCAGAGAAGGTCCACGGGCTGACGAGTTCCTTTCTTCAGGACAAACCGGTATTTACAGACATCGCCACCGAGTTCCTGGAATTCATTCGTGGCACCGAATTGGTCATTCACAATGCATCGTTCGATGTTCAGTTCTTGAACAACGAATTGCAGCAAAACGGCTTCGAGGAACGGGTGGACGAAATCTGCACGGTTGTCGACTCCCTTGAAATCGCAAGAAAGAAGCACTCGCTGCAATACAACAATCTGGACGCACTTTGCAAACGCTACAACATAGACACAGCCGACCGACAAGAGGCGCATGGCGCGCTAATCGATGCCAAGTTGCTTGCGCGAGTCTATATCAGCATGACAGCGGGCGAAGTGGGGCTGTTCAATGAGCAGGACGCAATGGCAGGTCAGGTTCCCCTGACTATGGCAGACTCAGTCTATGAGCGAAAGCACGTTGTCGTTGTGCGCGCAACGCTAGACGAAGCCTCAATCCATGAGTCGTATATGGCTGAGCTTGCAGCGGACTAAGTCGCCAACAGGAGACGTTGGCTACGACGTTGCAATCCCGTCGAGTTACTGAATTAGAAAGTAGTTGTTCATTATCCATCCCATTATCCCCATCGTGACAAAGTAGGGGAATGCCATCTTGACCATGCGTAGGTAGGAAAGGTTAATGAGGGGTGCCAATGAAGTTGTCAGCAGGAAGAGAAAGGCTGCTTGGCCATTCGGCGTAAGAACGCTTGGAATGTTAGTGCCCGTATTCACCGCTATCGCAAGTGCGTCAAACAGTTCCCGATTGATTGTTCCAGCCAGGAAGGCACTCTCGATTTCAGTGATGTACACAGTAGCAACGAAGACATTGTCACTGATAGCGGATAGCAATCCATTGGCGATATAGAACATCCCCGGTTGGTGCGAAGGTTCAAGCGTCAGAACCCAGTTGACCACCGGCGCAAACAAGTGCTGGTCGTGAATGACTGAGACGATCGCAAAAAAGACTACTAGCAGCGAAATGAAGGGCAAAGCTTCCCCAAAGCCGTCCGCGATGCGGTGCTCATCGACAATGCCGTTGAATGCAGTCTGCAGGACTATGATCATTAGACCTACGATGCCGACTTCAGCAATGTGAAACGCCAATCCAAAAACCAGAACCACCGCTGCGATGGCCTGCACAACTAGCTGTGCCTTCTCGCTGTTGGTGCGTTTGGCGTCTTGCTGGTTTTCGTAGTCCGACATGACATCTCGAATGTGCGGCGGCATTTTCGCGCCATAGTGAAACCATCCTGTTAATTCGAGCAACAAGCATGTGGTGAAACCGACAACCATTACTGGAATTGTGACGATTGCCATGCGCAGGAAGAATTCAAGAAACTCCCATCCCATGACTTTCGCGATGAGCAGGTTTTGGGGTTCGCCAACTATTGTGGTCACGCCGCCGATTGCGGTTCCTACCGCCGCATGCATGAGCAGACCGCGAAGGAAGGCTCTGAATTTCTCGAGCTCGTCTTCGTGTTGTTCCTTTGCTTTTTCGTCCTGTAGGTTCTGGCCCGATGCTGCGAATTCGTTATAGACGTGCCAAAAACCCAGACCTACGGTAATTACTACTGCAGTAACAGTTAGTGCATCCAAGAACGCCGATAGTACGGCTGCGACAGAGGAAAACAGCAGCGCCAAAAGTATCTGTGATCGAACTCGCACCAGCAACTTCGTGAAGATGAAGAGCAGCAATTCGCGCATGAAGAATATGGCGGTCACCATGAACAGCAAGAGCAACAGCACAGGGAATCCTATGACGAGCTCATCGAAGACATGCTTGGTGTTAGTCATGCCGAGCGCAATCGCTTCTATGGCAAGCAATCCTCCTGGTTGGAGGGGATAGCATTTCAATGCCATCGCTAGAGTAAAAATGAACTCTAGTACTAGTGCCCACCCGGCCACAGCATGCATGTTGGCCAACACTACGCCCAGTATGGATCCCTCGAAGAACGGTGCGAGGGATGCTGACCACCACAAGATGGGGTTTGCGATCAGAAAAGCGACTATCGTCTGCTTGTACCAAACTGGAGCGGTACCTAGAAAGTTCGTTGTGAAGTGATGAAGCCCCATCCGTTGCGTCGGACTTGGTTGCGCGATCGAAGTCGGGTCAGACAATGTGCTGGTCCTTAGAGTTTCTGAAGTCGAAGGAAACGAAAATACCCCTTGCCGACCAAGTGGATTCTCGGCGGGATGGGAAGATTTTATTAGAAGCTCGGCAACTGGCCCTTTTTCGATGTCCCGGTTCCTGACAATCCGCAAGTAGCAGCCCTGTCAACTAGGGTGCAAGGCAGCAATTCTTACCTATCGATAAAATACCCGCCGCCTGTGAGTATTGAGGCCCCGCATGTGGCTGACGGAGCCGGATAGTTTCGTTTCGATTGCCAATGAACCGACGGAGGGCACCCCAGGGGACTCCTATTTCTTTGTCTTTGTAGAAGGACAGCTGCTTTCGATCGTCGAGTCGGGAATACCACGGCCGGTCTCTGCAGATGAGTTCCGCTGGGTCGACGCTCGATTGAAGGCAAAAGTCTATTTGGGAACCTGGAGGGGCATCCACTGTTTCGCCATTGATGCTGAAGCAACACCGGAAGCTCCCTATGTACTCAGCGATTTACACGGTTGGCTTGGTCGAGTGGAGTCGAGCATGTTCTACCTGGCCGGGCGTGCCAAACAGATTGTTGAGTGGAATCGTGACCATTCGTTTTGTGGTCGATGCGGAACGGAGACAGTTAATCACGCGACTGATTGCGCAAAGCAATGCCCTCGATGTGGTTTGGTTAACTATCCCAGATTGAGCCCAAGCATCATCGTGCTGATCAGACACGGAGACGAAGCGTTGCTCGCTCGAAACGTAAGGTGGCGACACGGTATGTACAGCACGATTGCAGGTTTCGTTGAACCAGGAGAGTCCATTGAGCAGACGGTCCACAGAGAAGTCTTGGAGGAGGTTGGACTCAGAGTTACCAACTTGCAATACAAGGGTAGCCAACCGTGGCCATTTCCCAACTCACTGATGTTGGGATTCCACGCCGACTACCAGTCAGGAGAGATCGTGTGCAACGACGATGAAATAGCCGAAGCTAAATGGTTTCGCTACGATGCTCTTCCCAACCGTCCAGGATCGACGGCAATCTCTGGATGGCTGATCGATGCCTTTGTTCAGGAACGATCACGACTCGCAAGTTCAAGAAATGTTTGAGTTAGCGTGGCGCATCGTGCGGTCGGCCACGTTGAAACATTGCCATGACGGGAAATATGTGCGTTAGAAATCCATTCGATCGAATGTTGCCATCCAAGAATGCAGTGGCCAGTGGCAGCCGACCAGTAAGCACCTGCGACACTGTGTCCCATGAATCCAGGCTAAAGTGCGCCAGCTGATCGCTGTTGATGTCAGGCAAATTGCAGGATTCTACGGTGCCAGTGGACGTCGAGACCATGATCTGGTCTCCCTCAACGCTTAGAATGACCGTTACATCGCTGATTGCTGTACCGAAGGAACGACAGGTCTCCGACAGTTCTCTAATGCATTCTTCCTTATTCATCGTTCGATCCTAGAGGGAAGCGCAGCGCGCTGTCCATGTTCCTTGGCCCAAGTCTAGCAAAGACCCTATTCAGTGAGGACTAGCTAACAGTATGGAATTCCTTTTCGACTATCTATCGTTTCTCTTGAAGGTCGGGACAATCGTCGTGGCAATTCTTGTGGTTGTTTCTGTGACAATTGTTGCAAGCGTCGCAAAGGGAGCTGCAAACCTTCGGAAACACCATCGGGACACTTTTGGACATCTCGAAGTTCGCCATGTGAACGAGCTCTATGAGCACATGAAGTCGGCTTTGGAACATGCTTCAATGACCCCACAGGAAGCAAAGAAAGCACAGAAAACCAAGAAATCCAAAAAGGATTCCAAGGAAAAGCAATCGACCAAGAAAACGAACGGCAACGGTACCGATGCCGAATCAAATGGAGAGTCCAAACCGGACCAGGAACAGGAAAAACACAGCATTTTCGTAGTTGCGTTTGAAGGTGATCTAGAAGCTTCTCGAACCTCCAATTTGCGACATGAGATTTCAGCAATTCTGACTAGAGCTAGTGAGAAGGATGAAGTATTAGTTAAGGTGGAGAGTGCAGGCGGTCTGGTACACGCCTACGGCTATGCGGCATCGCAGCTACTACGTGTCAGGAAAGCGGGATTGAATCTTACTGTCGCTGTAGACAAGGTTGCCGCCAGTGGCGGCTACATGCTTGCTGTGGTAGCTGACAAGATCTTGGCGGCACCATTTGCGGTGGTGGGCTCGATCGGTGTTGCGGCTGAATTGCCCAATGTCAATCGGCTCCTGAAGAAGCACGATGTTGACTACGAAGTGATAACGGCAGGCAAGCACAAGAGAACTCTGTCCATGTTTGGCGAGAACACGGATGCCGCTCGCCAAAAGTTCACGGAAGAAATTGAAGACGTACATGGTCTCTTCAAGGAGTTTGTGGTTGAACATCGTAAGGATGTTGATGTAGACGTCGTTTCTACAGGCGAATCGTGGTACGGGGAACGCGCATTGGGTATCAAGCTTGTCGACGAGCTGCAGACCAGTGATGAGTACATCATGGACGCGTGCAAGAAAGCTGAAGTGTATGAAGTTTCATGGGTCATACCCAAAAAGCCCTTCGCCGAAGCCCTTATGGGTGCCGCAGAGTCGTTTGCTCAAATTTGGAATCGTTTTGTGGGGAGGGGCAAATGAGTTCCTTTCGAGCGTTCCGGGTTGAAAGACTTGACGATGGTTCGTTTGGACGCCGTGTAGCCGAACGTTCTGTTGGCGATTTGCCGGACGGCGAGCTGCTCATCGATGTCCACTATTCGTCGCTCAATTACAAGGATGCACTGTCGGCTTCCGGTGCACCGGGTGTAACGCGAAACTACCCGCACACACCAGGAATTGACGTTGCGGGCGTTGTTCTCGAATCGAAGTCAGATAGATTCCATCGTGGCGACAGCGTCATAGCAATCGGCTTCGATCTTGGAATGGATACCGATGGGGGATTCGGCCAGCGCGTTCGCATACCGGGTTCTTGGGCGATTCCACTGCCCGATGGATTGAGTCTTCGTGAGAGCATGATCCTTGGTACTGCTGGCTTTACCGCTGCCCTCAGTATCGCCAAGTTGGAGGATTTTGGCATGTGTCCAAGCGATGGACCTGTGCTGGTCACGGGGTCAACAGGAGGAGTTGGCAGCGTTGCTGTTCGCCTGCTTAGCATAGGTGGCTATGAGATTCACGCCGTAACCGGCAAACCAGAGCAGGCGGAGTTTCTACGGTCAATTGGAGCACTCGAGGTACTCTCACGAGACGATTTGCTCCAGAATGCGCACAGGCCACTTCAACGAGAAACTTGGGGCGGCGTCGTCGACGCGGTAGGCGGCGACATGTTGATGAATGCAATCAAAGGACTGAAATACGGAAAGAGTGCTGCAGCCTGTGGCTTAGTTCACTCGGCGTCATTTGAGGGAACTGTGTTGCCGTTCATTCTGCGCCATGTAAATTTGCTGGGGATAGATTCCGTTGAGTTGCCGATCGCCCAAAAGGCTGAAGTATGGGAAAAATTGGCGACCAATTGGAAAATCAACGACCTTGAGTCTTTGGCAACTGACTTGACCTTGGACACACTCTCGGACGCGATCGACCGTATACTGCAAGGCAAGATGGTTGGGCGCGGCGTCGTAGACGTGCGTGAAGATTGACCGCAAACAGTGTTAATCAACTCTGAGGCGATCAGAAATTGCGATGGGATTCTTGTACCTGAATACAACAAGATAGGATGACACCAAAATCGTAAATACCGTTGCGCCTAGCACTATGAGCATGCTGGTACTGCTCATCTGCGTAGCCGCGAGATAGAGGACAAGCAAGGAGAATTCGCTGCATTGACCGAGGCGAATCCCAATCTCCCAGCTCGTTGCCTTGGTTTCCCCCTGCCACGCTATCAGATAGCGAAACACCACTGGCTTAAGTGCAACGAGCACAAGACCAAAGACTACTACCTGCCAACCTACGCTCCACAGCAAGTTTGGATCCACACTTGCTCCAACGTAGAAGAAAAACAAAACAAGGAAAAAATCCCGCAGTGGCTCTAGATTCTGAGCGATGCCTTGGGCTGCCTGAGAGTTCGCCAATACAACCCCGGCAACAAAAGCTCCAATTTCGACGGGTAATCCAATTTGGTGACCGAGCAAGGCAATTCCCATGCACCATCCAAGGAAAACCAGGAAAGTGTATTCAGTGAATACATCGAACTTTCTTAGCAGAGGCCAGAAAATGTACTTTGCGCCGAAATAGGCTACAGCAACCAAAGTTGGCAGGCCTATGCATGCGACGAGCCATGAATGCCACGTGAATTCTCCTTCGACTCCCCGCATGTAGAGAAGTGCAAATACCGCTAGTAGATCTTGCAGTAGTAGGAGACCGATGACAATCTCCCCAATGTGCCTATGGTGGAGAACGGTCTTAGGAAGGAGTTTGATGCCAACAATAGTGCTGGAGAACACCACCGCTATTCCTGCTATGACGGCTTCCGTAGAGGAGAAACCGAAGAGAATGCCGATTCCTAGTCCGACTCCGAAGAAAATAGCCGTGCTGACGATAACGGTAACGATTGTCTCGCGGAGAACATTTCGAATTTTCTGAGGCGGCAGATCCAGTCCGACGATGAAGAGAAGAAAGATGATGCCTATATGGCCTAGCTCAGAAAGCGCTTTATCATCGGTAACCCATTGCAGTCCAGAGGGACCCAATACGCAGCCAAGTACGATGTAGACGATGATCAGAGGCTGCCTAGCGAACAACGCCACTGACGCCAATGCTGCCGCGGCAATGAATATAAGAAGCATTGAATCTAGCATGGTCTCAGAGACTCAGGCATGAAGGACTGACGACGAGAACATCATAGACTTCCATAGTGCAGTCACTGCTAATCGCACGACTTGTACACTTGGGCGTTGCCACGTTTCGAAACGGGTTCGATAGCGCCGGATAGGCGGAGGCAATATGCAGCCTTTTGGGCTAGCCTCCGACTGCCTTTCATGATTCGAGCCAGATCCTCAGTCGTGAAGAGATCGGGCAGATCAGGTCGCAAGGTATTCAGAAGTTCTTGGGTCGAGCGAAACGTGTGTGTGGAATTGATTTCGATCAGTCGTCGTTCGCAAACTCTCCAACCTCTCCTGCGCCACGCACGCTTGCCAATGAATTCGCGAACTTCCTCCTCTTGAGTCAGGACAACATCGAGCTCAAAGCCTTCAAGATCTAGAAGCGTCGGTGCGAAGACCAATTCTTCGAAAACATCGAACAAACTGCCTCTCTTGGGAGAGAGGCGACGAGTTTGAACACCATCAGCGGTTTTCTTGACGATGGTCTTTCGGTGTGCGATCGGATGCACTAGTGTCACGGATTTGCGCTCCAGCAGGCGAGGAATCTTAGACCGCAGAGTTCCAAATCCCCGAGTCTGGATTTCAACAATGCGGTCGGCTCTCTCTACATCGACGATGTATCCGTCAACGGGACGCTCGAATTGAAAGGGTCCGTCCGAATACCTCTGCTTCAATGAAAGGTGCAGATTGCTCTCGTTGAAGGTACCAATGTTGGTGGGCGAGCTATCCGTGCTCATGCCTTGACGTCAATACCTGAAGCGATTCTGCCAGTATTGTGCCATTAGATCAAACTCCTAACACATAGGATCATTATGTGCACGATTTCAATTATCCAATGCACCAAGACTTCGATTCCTTGTAGCAAATTACGAACGCAAGACTGTATTTGCACGAATCTCGAAGAGGGAATTTTTGTTAGTGGCACAATAGGAATGCCTTAGAACTAGAGAGGCAGAACTTGGTGGAACTCGGCATCCAGCTGACGCGCTTGGTGATATGCTCGGGCGCACTGCTAGGTTCACTGCAATTCGTAGCTGGGACCGAAGTCTCTCCAAACGCATTTGATCGTAAACCTCTTCATCTACATCGCCATGCTAACGATGTTCTCATCAAAATTGATGGAAAACCGGACGAAGAGGCGTGGATCGCTTCCTCTGAAATAAATGATTTTCGCTTGATCAATCGTGATACTGACGACATGCGAAAAATCGAACTGTCCACGATTGTCAAAGGGTTCTACAACGACAGGGGCTTGTACCTTTCGTTCGATATGGAACAAGACAAAGAGACATTCGTGAGGATTCATTCGGCTTCGGATGGAGGATCGTTGAATCGAGATTTTGTGACCGTAGCACTCGACACTTCTGGTGAAGGCAAATATGGTTTCTACTTCACACTTTTCCTAGGCGGCAGCAAGCGGGACGGCGTACTTCAACCGGAGCACAACTGGCAGAAAAGTTGGGATGGCGCATGGCGTGGTCGTACATCGCATCACGGAAACGGGTGGTCAGCAGAATTCTTCATTCCGTGGTCCATCCTCAATATGCCGCGCTCCCCTTCCGAACGCTTGCTGGGTCTATTCGTGTCGCGGCGAGTGGCGGGAGTGGGCGAGTACTACGGCTGGCCGGCAATTCATAACTCGTCGCCGAAATTTCTTTCTGACTTGCATCCCATTGTCGTGCATGAAATCAAGCCTAGGCAGCAACTAAGTGTCATTCCGTTTGTCGCGGCAACGGTTGACACTGTTAATGAGTCATCGCAAGAACACGCCGGAGTGGATCTCTTTTGGCGACCCACGCCGAACTTTCAACTAACGGCGACAGCACTCCCTGATTTCGGAACTGTCGAGGCAGACGATGTAATCATTAATCTCACTGTTTTTGAGACTTTCTTTCCCGACAAACGGCTGTTTTTTACTGAGGGTCAGCAAGTGTTTCTGCCACAAAGGTGGACCAATTGGGGCTCATCCGTGCCGTTCCACTCGCGCAGGATCGGCGACCGACCCTCCGTTCCTTCAGTCCCTGCCGATGTAAGGCTCGACTATTCCAGACTCTCACAAGGCACTAATCTCTTGGGTGCTGCTAAGGGAGTTGGACAATGGGGCAATTGGCGCTACGGCCTATTGGCGGCCCGTGAAGACGATACAACATTTGGGGCAACAAGAAACGGACAGCCAATAAAAGTGAGCGTCACGGGGAGAGACTTTAGTGTGGCGCGCCTTGTGTATGAAGGCACGGAAGCCGGTTCTCTTAGGCTAGGTGTCTTGAGCACCGCACGCTGGGACGAGACTGGTGGGAATGCATACTCACATTCCTTTGATTGGAGGTACGTAGAGCCAGATGCGAACTTTGGTGCTGAGGCACAGCTCTTCGTGTCCAACGTAACACAGCAGGAGACGGGATTTGGAGGGTTCGCGGAAGGGTATTGGCGATCACGCCCAACTACGCAGCATAACGTAAGGATTCAGTTCACCGATGACGCTTTGAATCTCAACGCATTAGGCTACAACTCTAGGAATGACCAAGCTCAGCTTACGTACAACTTCTTTCACATGAACTTGTCCCCAAAACGGGTTCAGGCAATAGGAACCGGTTTTGGGGGAGGTGCTACGTGGAACACTTCTGGTGAGAGGACCTTCACGGGTCTTTGGTTCAGTCGCAACCTAAACTTGAGGAACCAAAGTAGAGCTACTATCGGTGTGAACCTGGACCCCAGTCATCTCAATGACACAATAGCCTATCAAGTCGAGAAGTTTCGAACAAATTTCGCCTACAGTGTCTCATTTGATTGGAGCTCGGACAATTCCAAGAAGTTCTACTACGCTGCAAACTGTGGTTACCGGGACGAGATCATTGAGGGTGGATTCGTGTGGGCAGGTGTCGGTGCTGGATTTCAGCCAACCGAGTCACTGCGATTGAATCTGAACATTTCCAAGGGATTCCGGGATGGATGGCTGCGATACCGCGGAGGCGGTCGTTATACGAGATTCGAATCGTGGGGACCAGCGGCCAACTTGTTCTCGGAGTATTCGGTTGGTCCACGTCAACAAATTCGGTTCGACTTGCAGTGGCAAACAATCCAGGGAAAGGGATTGGAGTATTACACAGTTCCATTGGGGACAACAAAGCTTGTTTCTACAGGTCATGCCACATTTGAACAAAGAGACGACTTCTCCGTTTCTCAATTGACGGTTCAGTTGCGCTATCGATGGGAAATCGCACCAATGTCCGATGTATACCTAGTGGTTACACAGACTTCCTCGCGCAGCGGTTTGAAGAACAACAGAATCGCTGCAACGGTGAGAGACTTGTTGGGCGACTCAGACACTCGAAATTTTGCGGCTAAAGTACGATATCGCTTTGGTAGCTAGCGAGATCGATTAGTCGTGACAATCTGATCGGACCGTAGTCGTAGATTCATGTCGCAACAATCTTTGGGGTCTCGTTGCATTAGTGGTAAGGTTCTTGTTAGTATGCATAGCCACTTGCAGTTGCTTGGACTCTGGCGAGTTCTAGGGGCTGGAAGTGGCACTGAAGCCAAGATCAAACCAGTAATTGGCAAAATATGTCAATCACCAATGGCTGTACCGAACATGAGGCGAGATAGCACTCCCATGGATTTGAGCATGATTCGACCCAGGAAATCCGTTGCTGTCCAGACATTGACGGCATCGATGCTCTTTTGTTTTGCGCAATTGCTGATGCTCGATCAAGCAGTGGCAGTTTCAATCGTGAACCCCGATGGGATGCAGCTCAAGCGTGTCAGTAATAGCCTGTCGATTCGCGTTGATGGGATGGAGTCTGAGGCCGAGTGGCAGGACGCCACAGAATTGGCTGATTTTCGCTTGATGGATAGCGACGGGGACGCCACATCCACACCGACCCCAAAAACGACAGCCAAAGCCATGTACAACGATAGAGGCGTATATCTCCTCGTCCACATGGAGCAGGATGAGTCGACATTCGTAATGGAACACTCCCTTCATGACGAGGGTTCGCTGGATAGGGACCACGTAACGATCGAATTATTTCCATCAAGAGGGCTCGCAGGAGGGCCGGAACATTTCTTCACGCTCTTCTTTGGGGGAAGTAAACGAGATGGCACGTACGATTCGAGTCAGAATCCGCAGACTACTTGGAACGGAAGGTGGTACGGTCGTACTGTGCACAACGCAGACGGGTGGTCGGCTGAGTTTTTCATTCCGTGGCAAACACTTGAAACAGACGGGGAGCAATTCTTGGGAGTTGTGATTTCACGTCGAATCGCCAGAATGAGCGAACCCAATCGTCTTGTAAGCTCCAATCAACTATTAGTGCGCGACATGCAGCCTCGCCATCCGCTCAGTCTGACTCCATTTGTTGCTACCAATATCGACATCGAACGAGACTCGAACAACAATCAGTATGGGGCCGAGGTATTTTGGCGACCAACGCTGGACTTTCGGATGAGCGCACATGTTTTGCCTGACTTCGGAACAGTCGAGGCTGACGATGTAATCACGAATCTCACGGTTTTTGAGACGTTCTACGTGGACAAACGCGAGGAGTTCACCGAAGCACAGCAATTTTTCGCTCTTAGTTCGACACAACCCAGCGGTATCGTTCCCTTCCACTCTCGAAGAATCGGCGATCGTCCATTGATACCTTCTCTTCCCGGCACTGTGCTCGACCCTTCACGTCTGTACCGCGAAACGGACTTGCTCGCTGTCGTAAAAGGAACTGGGCAACACCGAGACTGGAAATACGGAGCATTGGGGGCGTGGGAGGATGACACATCAGTATATCTCCGTAATGTCACCGGAGGTCAATCAGTGGCCATCAGTGTGCCAGGGAGGGAGTTTGGCGTACTCCGTCTACGCTACGAGGATACAGGCTCCCATCGAATGAGCTTGGGCACGTTGACAACCATTCGACGGGACTCCTGGGGTGGTGACGCATTCACCTACATGTTTGATGGCCGCTACACCAATGCAGATGAAAGTATGGTCGTAGATTCAAACATCTACATTTCCGATGTTGAGCACGGCACGACAGGCTTTGGAGGTCTTGCAACCATCCAGCTTCGTCCGAAACCGGGCCAGACTCACCATATCAATATTCTGAGCATTGACGACCACCTGAATCTCAATTCCCTCGGATACAACCGACGAAACGATCAAACCACGATTAGCTACTTGTTTTCACATAGCGATAACGACCCATATCTGTTTAGATCGATCTCAACGGGTTTGGCCGTCTCCGGCATCTGGAATTCCAAAGGGGAACGAACCAACAACTCCATATCGCTAAGTCGAAACTTCCTCTTCTACGACTTCAATCGTGCAATGATTTCTGTCAGCTTCCGACCAAGCTTTCTCGACGATACTGTGGCGTATCGCGTGGAGAAATTTCGGACCAGCAACGCTTACAGCGTAGAACTGGAATGGGCTACCGACGAGAGTGAGGAGTTTTCCTACAGTCTGAACACTAGCTATCGCAAGTCCATAGTTGAAGGTGGAAACCTTTGGTTTGGCGCTGAGTGGTCGTACCGACCCAACGACAGCTTGAGAACTAACTTTCGATTGTCGAAGGCATTTCGGGACGGATGGCTGCGTTACAGAGGAAGCGGACGCTACACGAGATTTCAGTCATGGGGACCTAGAGCTGGCGCTTCAATCGAATATGCGATTAGTTCCAGGCAATCACTGGCGGGCGAATTCCAGTGGGAGTCCATTCACGGAAAAGGACTGGAATTCTACGAGGTGCCAGATGGCACCGAAAAGCTCGTGTCCATCGGCACAGCCAGCTCGGAGCTGAGAGACTCATTTGCTATATCGCAGGTAGTCTTTCACGTTCGATATGCGTGGGAAGTTACTCCGTTGGCCGACGTGTCGCTTGTCTATACGAAGTATGCATTGGGCACCTACCGAAGTGACAACAGCATGTTTGCCACTTTGCGCGACCAGTTGCGGAATCCGACTAGAGAAGACTTTGCGTTCAAATTACGCTACTTCTTTGGAAATTGACAATGTAGCTGCAAGCACTCAACCAAGAGGCTAGGAAACTGTGAGAATTCCAGAGTTCATGTTTTGCGTCATCAATCCTATGGCTCGCATGACGTTGCACTCTCCAGCCCACTTTGTAATGAGTGACAGTCTCCTCGTGATCAAGTATGTGGGTAGGAAGTCGGGCAAGTCGTACGAAGTGCCAGTTCGATATGTAGAAAAAGGTGGAGTAGTGAAATGCTATACCGACAAGCGCTCAGGTTGGTGGCCAAGCCTGCGTGACAATCCCAATGTCATCTTGCGTATCCGAGGTCAAGACATCAAGCACGAAACGTCAGTTCTCATTGGGGATTTTGAGCGAATTCGAGATGAGTTAAACGAGTATCTTGGCAAATTTCCCGGAGATGCCGTGTATCACGACGTTCGGTTAGATTCTGACGGCAAGCCTAGGCAGTCTGACATCGAAATTAGCGCAAATAGCGCAGTGATTGTCGTTGCTAAGCCGGTGTGAACGCAGGCTATAGCAAGTCGAGGATCTCCTTCAAGTCGCGACGTCTTACGTGTTCTTCTAGAGAAACTCCGCTGTAGTCGTTAACCTCTTTGTTTGCGCCAAGGGTCAACAGGCACCGCGTCGCGTCGACTCTCCCGCGGGTTGCTGCGAAGGCAAGTGGCGTCATCCAATCGTCATCAAACTCGTACTGAGAGTCGCGGATGCTCTTCAATGTTGTCTCCAGAGCACCGGGATTGGATTGGAGATGTTGATTGATGCGTTCTGTGTTTTCACAAATGATTGCGTCGTAGAGATCAAGATCAAGTCCTGATAGGAATTGTCTGCACTCCTCGCGTCCTAGAGCTATAGCCCAAACCAGCGGGGTGGTGCCATGCTCGTCGTCCCTCAAGCTTATGTCGCAGCCCTGATCAACGAGCCAACGCAGTACATCCAAGTGTCCCCCAAGAACTGCCTGATGCAATGGAGATTGCCCCTGCTTCTTGCCTAGATCGAACCCCAATTCGTGGAACGTCCTTAGAGACTTAAGACGTCCTTGGCCTGCTGCTTGTCCCACCGTGTCGGCAAAATCCTCCTCGGCCTGCTTGATCAAGTCGGGCGATTGCTCCAACATTTTCCGAGCACTCTGAAGATCGCCCCCCATGCAGTGTGCGATGAACTCTTCAATCTCGGGAAGTGCCTGACGTTCAGACCCAAGAGAAGCGAGTTCCTCGGCAAAGTCTCTCTGCCCCGCCTGGAACGCGATCGTGTAATAGGAGTCACCATGCTTGTTCTTTGCGGCAACGTCAGCCCCTGCACCGATCAACAACCTTGCTCGATCGATGTGGTCGTGTTCGACAGCCCAACGCAACTGGTAGTCGAGAATCGACTCGTCACTGGGCACCAGCTGATCGCCATCTTCCTCCAGCCAGTTCACCTTGCAGGACTTTCCAAGACCGAATTCAAGCATCATTTCAATCCAGAATTGACCGGGTTCGAACATTCTGTTGTAAAGGGCTTGGCCGTCGTTGGGATCAGCACCAGACTCAAGGAGCATGCGCGCGAGTTCTTTGCACCGCTCATGTTCAGGTTGATTTGACGGGCCCATCTCTCCCTCTCCAAAGGCACCAGTCAATGCTGTGAATCGGTATTGTCCGCCCCACATGTAGTAAGCATTTGCATCGGCTCCTCGATGTAGTAGCAGTTTGGCGACTTCGAATGTTGAGTGTTCTGGAAGATTCAGTCGAGAGTAGCACGCGTAGAGTAAGGGCTCCCAATCAAAAAAACCGCCACGGGCGTTTACTAGAGACGGTTCGGTATCGAGAAACTGTCTAACAGCACCGACATTACCTACGGCAGCTGCATGGAAGATGTCTTTGTCAGCGAGAGAAGAATCGGTTGCCAGCATTGAACGTGCCCGCTCGCGCATGGATTCGTGGTCTGTGGGCCAATAGTTGAGGCATGCTAGAAAGAGAAAATCACGACCCTGCGGGCCTGGGTGTTCAATGAAAACCTCCAACTGTCTCCACGAGTGGAACCCATACGACCTAGCTAACGAATCGCGAGCATCTACCAATGACAGTCCACCACTATCAGGCGGTTTAAGGAGATTTGCAGCCTCGGATTCGAGCTTGGCTCTAGGGGTAGTGTTGCGTAGGAGTTTGGGCATCGTGTGTTTGTACGGAGTACTCGAACTCAGTCAGGTGCGGAGAAGCTGAGCCATTTTACGACCTCATCGACGGGCATACCTCTACGGTCGGCGTAGTCGATCAATTGATCGTCGAATACCCGTCTCACTGGGAAATATCGCGATTCTGGATGTGAAAAGTACCATCCGGCAATGGTGGAAGCCGGATACATTGCAAAGTTCTCAGTTAGTGTTGCACCAGTAGACTCAGTCGCACCTAGCAATTCGAAGAGAATGTTCTTTTCCTGGTGATCCGGGCAGGCTGGGTAGCCCGGTGCTGGGCGAATTCCGATGTACCTCTCGCTGATGAGATCGTCATTGCTAAATCGCTCGTCCGGCGCGTAGCCCCAGTATTCCTTCCTTACACGTTCGTGCAGGTACTCCGCAAACGACTCGACTAAACGATCGAGTAGCGCTTTGACCATGATTTGCAGGTAGTCATCTGCTATAGCGCTGACGTCGCTTGATGTGTCAACCGTGACCACAAATCCTCCGAGATAGTCGTTATTGGGTCCGGGTGATACGAAGTCGCTCAAGCACAAGTTGGGTTCGTCGCGACCATGCTGTTGTCTTAGATGAAACAACGTGGCAAGTTCTCGAGTGCATGTAGCGTCATCCCACAGCACAATGTCGTCGTCAGCCTGATTGGCTGGCCAAAAGCCTATTACGCCTTTGGCGACGACTGAGCCATCATTCAGAAGTTTCTCAAGGTTTTCTTGAGCGTCCCGAAACAGATCTCGTGCTGACTCGCCAACTACAGCATCTTCCAGGATTGGCGGATACTTTCCGCTAAGCGACCACGATTGAAAGAATGGGGTCCAATCGATGTAGGGAACGAGTTCAGCAGGAGAGGAGAGATTGATCGTCTTAGTACCAAGAAAATTAGGTCTGGGAGGCACGTAGTCGTCCCAGTCGATCTGGTAGCGGTTCGCTCGCGCATCAGCCAAGCTGCTAAATTCTCGTTGAGGAGCAGTCTGACGTCGTTCTCGTATAGTCTGATATTCGCTTCGGATAGATCCAACAAACTTTTCACTCTCCCGCTCAGACAATAGCGATGAGACAACCCCGACACTTCGGGATGCGTCGGGCACGTAGACAACTGGCCCAGAGTAGGCAGGCTCAATCTTTACGGCAGTGTGCGCTTTGGATGTTGTTGCGCCGCCGATGAGCAGCGGAATCGAAAAGCCCATTCGCTCCATTTCTCCTGCAACGTGAACCATTTCGTTGAGTGAGGGAGTTATAAGACCGGAGAGACCGACAATGTCTGCATTTTCCTTTAGCGCTGTAGCGAGAATGGTTTCGGCAGGGACCATTACACCGAGGTCGACAACTCGGTAGTTGTTGCACTGCAACACCACCCCAACTATATTCTTGCCAATATCGTGGACATCGCCTTTCACAGTCGCCATGACGATGGTGCCCTTATCGCGCACTGGACCAGCAGCCGACCGTTCTTTTTCAATATAGGGCACGAGATAGCCGACAGCTTGCTTCATAACGCGAGCGCTCTTGACCACTTGCGGAAGAAACATCTTGCCGGAACCAAAGAGATCACCCACGATGTTCATGCCATCCATGAGAGGACCTTCGATCACTTCGATGGCGTGATCGAAAGTCTGGCGAGCGGCTTCTGTGTCTTCGATGATGAACTTTGTGATGCCCTGCACCAGCGCATGTGCAAGACGGCCTGGAGGTTCCTGATAACGCCATTCAAGGGACTCGTCTGCGCGTGCAGAGCCTGTGCCGCTGAATTCTTGGGCAACCTGCAGGAGTCGCTCGCTAGCATCGGTATCCCTGTCTAGTACAACGTCTTCGATCGCATTTCGCAATTCTTTCGGTATGTCTTCGTAGACGGCAAGCTGGCCTGGGTTCACGATTCCCATGGTCAATCCTGCCTTGATAGCGTGAAAGAGAAAGACCGAGTGAATGGCTTCTCTTACGCTATCATTGCCGCGAAACGAGAAGGAAACGTTGCTGATTCCTCCCGAAGTGTGGCTCTCGGGAAGGTTTTCCTTGATCCACTTGCATGCGCGTATGAAATCCAACCCGTAGCTTCGGTGTTCCTCAAGTCCTGTTGCTATCGCGAAGACATTGGGATCGAAAATAATGTCGTGGGGGTTGAAGTTCATCTTTTCGACGAGCAGATTGTGGGCTCGTTGAATGATCTCAATTTTTCTCTCATAGGAGTCGGCTTGACCTTGTTCATCGAACGCCATGACAATCACGGCTGCGCCGAAACGTTTGCAGGTTTCCGCACGCTGCAAGAACAGTTCCTCGCCATCCTTTAGAGAGATGGAGTTGACAATGCATTTGCCCTGAGTGCACTCCAAACCTGCCTCAATTACGCTCCAGTCGCTTGAGTCGATCACTACAGGGACACGTGCGACGTCTGGTTCGCCCGCGAGCATGTCAAGAAACGTCCGCATGACCTCGATGCTGTCCAGCAATCCCTCATCCATGTTGATATCGATGAGTTGAGCTCCGTTCTGTACTTGATCTCTTGCAACTTCGAGCGCGGTTGCTAAGTCTCCGCTCTTTACCAAGCGCTTGAATCGAGCGGAACCTGTAACGTTGGTCCGTTCTCCTATATTTACGAACAGTGATTCGTCATCGATACGCAGCGGCTCCAAACCAGCTAGCGAAAGGTATGTTTTCCGACGCGTCCTTCCCCGTGGCGGTTTGCCTTGAATAGCGTCGTGAAAGTTCGCAATATGTTCCGGCGTAGTTCCGCAGCACCCCCCTACGACATTCAAGAATCCTGAGTCGACCATTTCGCTCAGCACGCCTGACATGTACTCTGGAGTTTCCTCGTACTCACCGAACTCGTTCGGAAGTCCTGCGTTGGGATGCACACTAACAAATGACGAAGAGACTTGTGACATCTCCTCTACATAGGGACGCAGTGCTTCTGCTCCAAGTGCGCAGTTCAATCCAGCAATAAGAGGCTTCGCATGCTGGATGGAGTTCCAAAATGCAGGGCAAGTTTGCCCGGAGAGCGTTCTGCCGCTGGCGTCGGTGATGGTTCCCGATACCATGATGGGTAGGGATTTCCCTGCCTTTGCAAACGCTGATTCAATCGCATAAATTGCAGCTTTAGCGTTCAAAGTGTCGAATACCGTTTCCACCATGAGGAAATCGCACCCACCAGCGATCAATGCTAACGAGGCTTCCTCGTAGACGGCAGTCAAGTCGCGAAAACGGACGTTTCGCGCTGCCGGGTCGTTCACATCTGGAGAAATGCTCGCCGAGCGAGTGGTTGGCCCCAGTACTCCGGCGACGAATCGAGGTTTGTCTTCGGTCGAACGGTCGTCAGCAGCTTGCCTTGCAATTCGTGCGGACTCAAGATTGAGCTCCGTGACAAATTCTTCCAGTCCAAAGTCAGCCTGCGAAATACGAGTGGCTGAAAACGTGTTGGTCTCGATTATGTCGGCGCCAGCATCCAAGTACTTTAGGTGGGTTTCTCTAACTACATCGGGTTGTGTAAGCGACAGTACATCTCCGTTGCCTTTCTGGTCAAGAGCATGATCTTTGAAACGCTGTCCACGGAAGTCGGACTCGTCTAGGCCAAAGCTCTGCTGGATGGTTCCTGTCGCACCATCGAGAAGCAAAATTCGCTTTCTTAGCTCGCGTTCAAGAACCGATGCCATGGTCGATTAGCTAGGAAAATTGGTGCGAAATGTTAATGTATGGTCGAGGTGTGCAACTTGAAAGTTGCTTCAGGCGACCTCAGATACATTCACGGTGGGCGTTTCGTCGCGGCCTGAAGAACTTTAGCTATGTGTTATAGTACTTTGATATGGAACAAGTTGTAGACATCTCCGAAGCTGCCCAAGACTACCTTGTACAGCTGCTGTCCAAAGAAGACTCGGGTTGCGGCATCCGAATCTTCGTCGCGGAGCCTGGTACTCCCAATGCTGAGACGTGCTTGGCCTATTGCAGGCCGGGAGAACAGCGCGACGGGGACACGCCATTCCATTACGACAAATTTACTGTGTGGTATGACGAGAGGAGCTTGCCATTCCTTGAGGAAGCTGTGGTTGACTTCCGTGAGGACCGAATGGGAGGGCAGATTACCGTCCGTGCGCCGAATGCGCGGGTCCCCAAGGTAGGGGAAGATGCCTCTATCGAGGACCGAATCAACTATGTGCTGTACAACGAAATCAATCCTGGTCTTGCCGCGCACGGCGGAATGGTTACCTTGATGGAGGTGTTGGAGGGCGATACAGCGGTGCTCATGTTTGGAGGCGGGTGCCAAGGATGTGCCGCAGTTGACATCACGCTCAAGCAGGGAGTCGAGTCTACGTTGCTGTCGCAGATACCTGATCTCAAAGCGATCAAGGACGCAACCGATCACACATTCAAAGAAAACGCCTACTACTAACTGCAACTCCTAAATTTCGGTTGGGTTCGAAAATAACTCCTAAGGGTGTTTCATATTCATCTAATGCAAAGTATCCAAATCGGTTGCTCGTTTGCCATATAGCGTAGATGATGCCGAATTGAGTGCGCCATCAAGCCTGGCTGTATGCGCGATTGTTTGCATAGAACTGAATGAAACCATTTCAACGATTGCGTTAGATGGTTTCACATCGTAGACTAAACGCTGTCCTGCGGCCAGCAATGTATGGCAGTTTGCTAATCGATTGAATCGGACAGAGCCATGTCAATGCTGATGCTCGGTACCACATGAGATAGCACGACTGTGAAAGATCCTCTGATCGTCCAAAATGTGATGGTTGCAACTCTCTATGGTGCGGGAGTTGTGTTATTCGGCGCAAGTTATGCAATTTTCCTTGCTCTTTCTCGCCTGGACGGCATGTTGCACAAGAGAAAATTGTTGAGTTTGGTGGCGTTATTCTCCTATGTGCTTGTCGCACTGAGCACGATCGGGCTTGTTCACTCGCTTCAGCTCCGAGGGTGGTGGCTAGGGCTTGTCGGTCTGATGCTCATCGGCTACTTTTTGGCTCCAAGATTCATATGGAAGCTGTCCCACGAGATGCATTCGCGAGAGTGAAATCTATGCTTCGTGCAAAGTAGTATGATTGCACTAACCAGTGCTAAATTCGGGAAGTGACTTTGGACGATGAACGGAATGGACACTCAGTGGTGGGCTAGCGAAGGATTTTGGCGCAAGTGCGCAATCTTCGTAACGGCCTTCATGGCACTTGTATTGATTGTGCTTACTTTTCACACTCTCGTTGTGATTGAGGCAGGGCACGAGTCCGGTCGTGTGCCCGCCTACTCCGTAATAAATCATCGAATTGGGTTTGAGTTCGACAATGAACGGAACATGCATGTGCCGACAATCGGGCCAATGGTTCCATTGTTTGGTGAAGTGCTCTCTGAGGAGGATGCCAAGAAGCTTGTCAATCACGGCAAGCTAACCGTTCAAGCCCGCAACTGCATGAACTGCCACACGCTCTTGGGCAATGGAGCGTACTACGCACCGGACCTCACTAAGGCTTGGTTGGATCCCGGGTGGGGTAACGAACAAGCTCGTGAACTATTGATGACGATGTTTCTTCGTGACCCCGTCGCCAATGCACGAACCTTTGGCACGAACCGCAAGATGCCGAATCCGAAGCTAACGGAAGAGGAAATCAAAGGTGTCATAGCCTACTTGAAGTGGATGTCCGCCATTGACACTAATGGATTCCCGAACGGATTCACACCACTGCCTCAAGATGGTCCTGTTCTCGACAGCGAAGGAGGGGCGTAGCCATGAAGCTTGGATCTTTCAATTATTCCGAACTATCCGCTGCCCAACGATTGGCCGTGAAGTACTTCGTTGTTGCGATGGTCCTTTTCCTTGCTCAGATGATTTTCGGGCTCCTAGCGGCAATCCAATTTTCGATGCCGGATTTCTTGTTTGGAATCTTGGACTTCAATGTCAATCGTATGGTCCACATAAACGCGATGGTCGTTTGGATGCTGTATGGATTCATTGGGTCGATCTTTTGGCTCATTGAAGATGAGTCTGGTGTTCCACTGGTTGGCCAGACAATCGCAAATATCACGTTTTACGTATTGACAGTTGCCGTCGCTGTAGTCGTGGTCGTATTCCTTTTCGTTCAGTCTGGCCCTGGCGATCAGCTTACGCTTTGGCTGATTAATGAAGGACGCGAGTACATAGAAGCACCTCGCTGGGCGGACATCGGCATTGTGCTTTGCATGGTTGCGATCTTCTACAACGTTTGTGGAACGTTTCTCAAGGGCAAATGGAGCGGAATCTCAGGTGTCCTAGTACTCGACCTCGTGGCGTTGGCCGGACTGTATCTTGCAGGGATGTTCTACACAACGAATCTGCCAATGGACCAGTATTGGTGGTGGTGGGTGATCCATCTGTGGGTCGAAGCCACATGGGAAGTTCTTGTAGGTTGCATTATGGCTTGGGGCTTGATTGCAACCCTCAAGGCAAATAGAAAGATCGTTACAACGTGGCTCTATATAGAGGTCGCGCTGATGTTTGGATCAGGAATACTCGGATTGGGTCACCACTACTTCTGGATTGGCACTCCGGAGTATTGGTTAGGCGTAGGCGGGTTTTTCTCCGCGTTGGAACCGGTCCCACTCGTAGCTATGGTCGTACATGCCATCTACGACGCTGGGCGTCACTCTTTCAAGTCCAACAACCATCCAGCATTGGCATGGCTGATTGCACATGCGTTCGGCAACTTTCTTGGAGCCGGGGTATGGGGATTCATGCAGACCTTGCCGCAAATCAATCTCTACACCCACGGGACGCAGTGGGCGTCCTCACACGGTCACTTGGCCTTCTTCGGTGCATACGTGACGATCATCGTTGCGTTCATCTACCTAGCTGTACAAAAGCTCCGTGGCGATGTCTGGATGTCCGGAGGACTGCGAGATAATGGATTCAAGTGGAAGAGCTCTCTGTTTCTGACGCACTTTGGCATGATCGGCATGACTATTGCTCTGCTGATCGCGGGATATGAGCAAGCGTTCGTGGAACGAGCCCAAGGCGGTTCCACTTGGGCGGCGTACTTTGATGGACAGACTCAACCTTTCTTCGTTCAGGCGATGTGGTGGCGGACTATATTTGGGATCATCATGACTGTCGGAGTGCTGATGCTCATTTGGGATTTCCTGAGCATTGGACGTGGAGAGACTCGAGCAAAGCTTGCCCTCAAACGACCTCCGCCCCAAACCAACCCCAATGTGGACACTGCGGAAGCCGACGAACCAGCCGTGGAGAGTGCCTGAGCACAGGGGAATTTGGCAAACATGACAACACCGGAATACCTGCGAGAAATCCAATGCAAACGAAACTAAGAACACTTGCCTCGGCAGGAATGGTTGTAGTGGTCGCAGCGGTCGCCTTGAGTTTTGGCGACTCTACTTCTGCTGAAACCGAGCTTGAAGGAGATGCCAAGGCAGGCGAGGCGAAATCCGTAACCTGCTCGGCGTGTCACGGCAAGGGCGGAATTTCGTCCAATACCAATTGGCCCAATTTGGCAGGCCAGCAGGAAGGATATCTTGTCAAGTCGATCAAGGATTTCAGAGACGGAATTCGGACGGAAGTGACCATGCAACCGTTCATGAAGGACTTGACCGATCAAGATGTCGCAGATTTGGCCGCATACTTCACAGGACTCTCTCCGTGTCCGTAGCGAGGCTTGCCCTGTTCGACTAACCGGCGTTGTGACTACTCTCGGGTTAGAAACGGATTGGTATCTGTGCCAACAGGTCCGTCCCTATCGCTCACGAACTGGTGCGTAGCATTGGTGCAATTGCAGCGTTTGTAGAGAACATACAATCAACAGGTTTCCAAAACGTGTGGACTTGTGGTGTCAATAGCTCAGGCATTCTGCCTAGCTGCTGCAGATTCTGCCACGATACTCTACCAAGCAGAATTCAATTGCGACGAATATGAAGAAAAGTGAATTGCAACGTGTCCTAGTTGCAAACAGGGGCGAGATCGCCATCCGGGTGGCCAAAGCCGCTTCAGCACTTGGAATGGACTCAGTGAGCGTTTTTTCGTCAGTGGATCTGGACGCTTTGCATACCCGCTATACAACAAGTGCAGTTCAGATTGGCGAAGCTGGCCAGACCATCGAACCCTATCTTGATTTCAATGAAATGGTTCGAGTAGCGAAGGAGTCCGAATGCGATTGCATTCATCCGGGCTATGGATTCCTATCCGAAAGTGCGGATCTTGCTGAAGCCTGTGAACAGCAAGGAATCCAATTAGTAGGCCCTAGTTCACGAGTTCTTCGTTTGTTTGGAGACAAAGTCGCTGCACGAAAGTTAGCTGAATCGATTGGTGTTCCCATTGTTCCTGGTAGCGACAGTCACGTGGGATCGGCGCAAGTAGCTACAGACTTGGCTAACGACATAGGTTTCCCTGTGATGTTGAAAGCCGCCGGAGGTGGAGGTGGCCGTGGAATGCGAGTCGTTGAGTCGGAGGAGCAGCTTAGTGCAGACCTGGAGCGCTGTCGAAGTGAAGCGCTTAGTGCATTCGGCAACGCAGACGTGTTTGTCGAGAAATACTTGACTAGACCTAGACACATAGAAGTGCAAATCCTCGCAGACAGCGACGGAAACACGGTGCATGTTTACGAACGAGACTGTTCTATTCAGCTACGCAATCAGAAAGTCATCGAGATAGCTCCAGCTCCGAATCTTCCGTCCGAATTTAGAGCACAAATCCTTGACGACGCTGTCTCGTTGGCGAAAGCGGGAGGATACTCGAATGCCGGTACTTTCGAATTTCTGTTCGTTCCGGAACTAGAGGAGTACTACTTCATTGAGTGCAATGCTCGGATTCAAGTGGAACACACGGTAACGGAACAATCGACCGGACTCGATCTGGTGGAGTTGCAGTTCCGAATAGCCAGAGGCGAATCGCTTGCCGAGGTGGGTTTGAAGGACCAGGAATCCGTCCCCGATCCGACTCGAATCGCAGTACAAGCTCGTGTTGGGGCGCAGGGATCGGGATCGATGACTTCATATCGGGAGCCCTCTGGGCCTAATGTACGCGTAGATTCTTGCGGATTCGCCGGCTGTTCTATCAAACCGTACTTCGATCCACTATTTGCCAAGGTCATTTGCACAGCTGAATCCAGCAAAGGGGTGGTTGGCGCAATTGATTTGCTCCGTCGATCGCTCGATGAGTTTCATGTTGCCGGTGTAGCCACCAATGTTGAAATGTTGAAGTCAATACTGAATCACGACGACGTACGCAGAGGCTTTGCCAGAACGTCATTTTTGAAGGAGCACCCCGAATTGCTATCACGTTCGAAACCGATAGCTACATGTGGTTTGGGAGAGCTGTTCGAGCGAAGTGCAAACGGGTCTCAAAATTTGTCGCCTAGGGTTCAATCCGTTTTGGAGTCTGCAGGGCATTCGGGCGTGCAACTTAGTGATGGAGAGGCGGGCGCAGCTGCCGCAATGTCTGGAACGGTCGTTGAGGTGAAAGCAAGTGTCGGGGATCGAGTGCAAATGGGTGATCCGTTGCTCGTAATCAGTGCGATGAAAATGGAATCCGACATAACCGCGCCTCGAGCTGGCACAGTTACCACGATACAAGACTTAGTTCCCGGAGAGAGCGTACATGCCGGGCAAGTTGTTGCGGGAATTACACCTTGGGGTTCCTCGGAATCAGAGACCGCCGTTGCCGTGGATAGAGAGCAAACCTGGCTTCCTCTTCTAGACGACATCGCAGACATGCAGCGCTTGGCCATGGAACGCCTTGCTCCAGGTTCTGATGACCCTGGAGTTGTAAGACAACGAAGCAGGGGCAAGTTGACCTGTCGCGAGAGAATAGACCTGCTTCTTGACGATGGAAGCTTTCATGAGGTTGGAAGCGTTGCTGGATTCGCCTCGTACGACGAAAGCGGCAAAGTGGAGGCATTCACACCGGCCAATCACGTTGGAGGCTGGGGCACCATCGAACAGCGTCAATGCATCGTGTGCGCCGACGACTTCACTTCGCGCGGAGGGCACGCCGATGGTGCCATAGGAGCCAAGAGCGGCTACTTGGATCGGCTGTCGCTTGAAATGCGATTGCCGAGTATCCGATTGCTCGACGGATCGTCAGGAGGCGGAAGTGTGGCGGCAATGGTGCCGGCGCAGAAGAAGGAGGGTGAGAGCAAGGCGAAGGAAAGTACAGGAGCAATCAAAGCGGGCAGACCACGCGTCGCTGGCGGAGGCGGTTCGTACCTTCCCGGTCATCTAGGTAGCAACATGTACGCCGAACAGCTGTGCACAGTTCCCGTTGTCAATATGTTGCTGGGCAGCGTAGTAGGTATTGGTGCGGCGAAAGCAGTGCTGGGCCACTTTTCCGTGATGGTTCGAGATATCTCTCAGTTGTTCGTGGCAGGGCCACCTGTTGTAAGCCATGCCATGGGTTACGACATCACCAAAGAAGATCTAGGTGGATGGCACATACATTGCCGAAACGGTTCTGTTGACAATTTGGCGGAATCTGAGGAAGAGGCAGCTGAGATGACGCGGCGTTTCCTGTCCTATCTTCCGTCTAGTGTGTACGAACTGCCTCCAGTTAGAAAAGTTGCTTTCTCAGATTCTGCGACGAGACGGGAAGAGGAACTCCTGACAATTGTTCCTCGCAAACGGACCACAGCGTTTGATGTGCGTCGGGTCATTTGCCTGCTCGCGGACCGCGATTCATTTTTCGAAATCGGAGGATTGTGGGGTACTGACCAAGTAACCGGTTTCGTTCGTTTCAATGGCTATCCGATGGGAGTTATCGCAAGCGACAGTCAGCATACGAATGGGGGTGCACTGACTGCGGACGGTTGCAGCAAGCTCACAAGGCACCTTGATCTGTGCGACGTCTTTCATCTGCCCGTACTGAATTTGGTGGACAATCCCGGGTTTGCTGTTGGACTCGAACACGAGACCGACGGAACCATTCGCAAAGGCGGGGAGTGGATGGTCGCGTTCGCGCAGACGAAAGTACCGATTTTCTCTGTGCTGATGAGACGAAGTTTCGGGGTGGCAGGCAACAACTATGCAACCCCAAGGTCTCGCCCATCCATGAGAGTTGCCTGGCCGGCCGCTGACGTAGGTGGAATTCCTCCGGAAGGAGGCATAGAAGCTGCGTACAAGCGTCAATTGGCGGAAAGTGACGATCCGGTTGCATTGCGCAATGAACTGATGGCGAGAATAGAGAGTGCTCGTGGTCCCATTGGACCTTTGTCTCGATTTCAGATTGAGGAGATGATTGATCCTCGCGAGACTCGAGGATTTGTGTGTAGTTGGGTGGAGGGTGCATACAGGTACATTTCCTTGCCTGACCAACTAGGTCCTCGTCCAATTCAGTTTCGACCTTGACTCACCGTGAGTGAATAAACTGTCATGAATTTTCCCTTAGGGGTTTGGTCACACCAAGTATGCACAGAAATCCGTCAATGACAGTGTGGTACAGGCGAATGCGGAAAGTGTCAATTTCAAGACTCTCGTTCGCTGTATTTGCTGCAGTCTGTTCGCCGTTGGTCTTCGCACAGGACGAATCGCAAGATCAACAGATTGAAGTTGAGTTTCAAAGGGTCCAAGTCGACGGAGACAAGAAAGCTTACGTTATGCCTGAGATCTCCTCGGCGGTCCCCGGTTCGTACAAAGTTGGCACGACAAACATAACGATCGAACGCCACGACGAGATGTTCAAGTTCAGCGCCGTTATAGGCACTACAGAGCGAGTGCAGTGGGTTTCGGATACCGACAAGTACGGACGGTTCGTATTCAATGAAGACAAGAAGAAATTCGAACGTCTTACCAATTCGGTTCGCCTTGAAATGGAAGACTACAGCAAGTTGGACGCGTTAGTGGAGGACACTGAAGCAACAAGCGGCAAGGCATTTCCAGAACTGGACTTCGCACTCATTCGGCTGCCCAAGGAAGTCCATCCAGCCGAATATGTCGCCGTGATAACAAATCGCTCCGAAGTAAAGACTGCAAACGTCGAAGTCGAAGAACCCAGGCAGATTCCGTTGTAGTCTTCGCCAAATCTAGTCGATCTGCGTGCTCGTGAACGAGGATTGCTGACATGCCTCGATTAATCCAAAGTACGCAGCAGGTCGCACTTGCAGAAATTCGTCCTGCAAGGTGCCTTGTTCTGTTTAAAGCGGCCGTACTGGCGTTATCAATTTTTCTGATGGCAAACCGAGTGCAGATGTAGTGGGAGGAAAGCGTAGTTCATTCATATACGCCGATGCCATTCGATGGAGTCGTGCTGGTTAGAATCTTTGCATCCAAAATCGGCTAACCGGGCGGGAGCTGGCGGTTTTCGCCTCATTGAGTTTCTCCACATTCAAGCTTGAAATTGCTAAGTGAATTAAACTCAATTGAAACTTACTTGTGGGCAGCTGCATTGGCCAGGTGACGCTATCGCTACAACTTAATTCTTCTCTCTGGACAACAATGGACAAGAAATCTAACTATCTGCAAGTTCTTAGTTTGGCAATGTTAACCGTACTAGTTGGATGTACAAACATTCAGGTACCTACAGGGCGCTTTGACGATGACAAGTACTTTTGTCAAACATTGAAAGGATACCAATCGTACATTGAGTACGATGCTGCCGAAGACATTAATACCGATCGAAGAATCGACGTTAGGTTCTGCCTCGAAAAGGGCAACGATCGAATTTACTTTGGTTGGGGAGATGCCAAATATCGAGAGTTTGTTTGGAGCGCAAGGCCGTTTTCACTTGATTTGGCAGTAGAGCGTTCGTGCAAGCTGCAGAGTTTTCCCATATCCACGAGAGGCCGGTATGTAAAGGATTCGCGCATACAAGTTCCAAGTGTTCGGCTAAGAGCATTCCTGGATGCGGCCAAGGAGTCCGGAGAGATGCAAATACAGGACTGTCCGAAGCCTGTTGCCAACTAGCTCAATAGCGCCCGTCTGCGAAACTCAACCGCGGTGGTTGGAGCAATCCTCAATAAGCTCATTTCTGTACGTAGAGCGCGTCCAAGTCTCGCCAAAAGCTTGGATATGTTTTTCCTACGCAGTCCGGATCGACGATGCTACACCCGGAGGTCTTAGTTGCCAACACAGCAAACGACATAGCCATCCGGTGATCGTCATAGGTCTCGAAAATCGTTGCCCTTGGCTGCGTGGGATGTATCACAACTTGGTCGGTACCTTGCTCAACAGACAGCCCAGCACGGCGTAATTCTCGAGACGGGCAAGCGATTCTGTCGCACTCCTTGTAAGGTAGGCTCGACAATCCTGTGATTGAAGTTGGCATGTTCAAGTAGGGCGCCACCGCCATCATTGTCAAAGCAGCATCTGGCATGTCGGTCATATCAATGGAGTTGATTGCTGAGAGTTCGCCGGGCCCTTCTACGGTGACTGTTTCTTCACGCCACGAAACTTTGGCTCCCAAATCAGAGCAGACATCCAAGAACTTTCTATCTCCCTGGCATGAGGTTGAACCCAGATTGGAGAAAGCTATTCGGGACGAATGTAGGGTTGCTAGTGCAGAAAAGTACGTTGCTGCGGACGCATCTCCTTCAATCGCGACCGAATCGCCAGCGTATTCGGCCGTAGGGACACGATAGCCACTACTGGACCGTTCCACCTGCACGCCGCGTTTGGCCAACTCTCTCATAGTTATGTCAATGTACGAAGCGCTGATTTGGTCTCCAACCAGCTCGATTTGTAGACCCTCTTCGAGTCTGCATCCTGCAAGCATTAGCGAAGAGAGGAATTGGCTGGATACGCTTCCAGCTACCTCTACGCAGCCGCTTTGCAATGGTCCTTGAATCAAGATAGGCAGAAATCCACTTGCGGATTCAACTCTGCAGTTTGTTCGTTGCAAGGCATCGAGAAGGTCCTTGTTGGGACGTTTCTGCAGAGACGGGTGGCCAACGAATCGCGTGGGTCCCGACCTTAGTGCCGCTATCGAGATCAAGAGCCGCAATGTCAGACCACTCATGCCAACATGGAGCTCCACGGGGTCGATCTCGTTGAATCCTCGAGGATCTACCACGCAGTCTTGTCCTTCCCAGCTGACCGATACACCCAGTCTTTTCAAGCATGCGACCATTGATGCAGCATCGTCGCTCGCGTCTATGCCCTGAAGTGTTGTCGGGTGCGTTGCAAGCGCAGAAATTGCCAATTGGCGTATGGCGATGGACTTACTGCTGGGCAACCGCATCTGTAGGTCAAACGGGTTTGTGATTACGCTTATTTCTCTTCTTGATTGTGGTTTGGACATTTGCGACGATAGAGTTGGGAAGTGCTCAGCTCAACGATAGATAGCATTCATAGATGAGTTTACTAATGCGGGTTGGATCGATGTCTTGACCGTGACCCTGCATGAGTTCCTGCATCTGACCGACAGTTAAGGCATATAGACGCATTTAGTCGTCGAATCTGGATTGTTAACTCCGTTCCTTAGTCACTTTGTGCGCCCGGATTGTCAGATAGTGCGATTCACTTGACATCTAAGCCAATGGCTACCTCCTCACTGCCGAACTCTCGAGGAATGGGCGCAATTCATGCCACTGTCGCAACGCTTGCCACGTCACCGATAAGCCGGAGTTGTCCGTCCCACAAGCGGACGTAACCGTTTCGCTGGACGTGCTAGTTATTCCTTTTGGCGAAGCTCGGCTACGCCTGAATCGATGAAGTCCAACAACTAACGCGTCCACTTGTATTGTGTTGGGACCAGCCTGTCCCCCAATCCACTACCTGACACTCAGAAGTGGTATCTCAATCCAATCGTACCGGTAGAGACTGAGCCTGTCTTGGACAGAAAGTAGTTCGTGAACTCAAGACCAAGAGATAGATTTGGTGCGAAGCGCTTGTGCAGGCCGATGGAAGCCATCGGTTTGGTTTCCGAAAGCGAATGCTTTTGTTCAATGCCTTTTACTTGAATCCTATTGAGAAACGATGCGTTCACAACGCCTATTTTTGCTTCGAACTCATAGCCGTCTCTAACGATAAATGTTCGGTTTGCAGACGCAGACAGAAAGTGGCTACGCACTGATTCTGCAGGATTCAGGACTTCGCCATCCTTGAAGGCTTCAAAACTCTCCCTTGGACCGAGTTGCATTTGGAATTCGCATGCCCACTTCGACGGAGTCAACTTGTAGCCTATGGCAAATTTTGGAGCCGCAATATTGAACGTTTTGCGATACGGGGCAGTCCCCTCTGGAATTTCGTCCACTGCAATACCGGCATTTCGGCTAAACGACGACAGTTCATATGAAACAAACCAACGATCTGACTTTATGCTAGGTTTGCTTTTTGGCTCTTCTGGTTCGTTGGCAATTGCCGTGGCACTCGCTAGGATTGTTGCAAGCAATGTAATCAAGATTTTTCGTGTCATGACGGCCTCTACGGATTGGTTCAGATAGCCCAACTGGGAAGTTTAGATGGGCTCCTCATAATTGCTCCTTTTGACCCGCTCATCTGAACCGTGTTCCCGAGTTGGTCCATCCCGACCAGTTATCTGGTCTGTCCAAATTTGGATTGATTTACCGCTACTTAAATCACCAAAAGTAATTTATTGAATGTCTGATCTGACGTCCAGTTCGAGAACGTACCCAGACATGGGGCACAATAACTGCGGGCTACTAACAAGCCGCTTTGGCATCGAGAATTTCAGTCGTATCTGTAACTGAAAGCTCGAACAGCGCATCTATTCAAATGGGCAGTAGGGATTACACAAAATCAACAGAATTCACTGTTTCATTGCGCAGAACCCATATAGGAGAGGCTAGAAATGAAGAGCATCGGGGTTCTTATTCCGTTGTTATGTGCAACGTCGGTAGTTCTTGCCGAGAATCTTGATTCGGCGAAGACATTCACAGTCACTGGGGTGTACGTTGCAGATGAATCGAGTTTGCTCAGCGGAAATGCGACGCCTCCAGGCGACCAAGAAACGGACGACTGGTCGTCAGCAATTGTTGCAGTTTCCTACACAACTGAGAACGAAGCGGGTGCATTGGAGTCCGTTGAATTGGAGGCAAAAGGGTTTGTAGACGGCAAGGTTTCCCTAGCTGGTGAAATCAGTGAACCAACCGATATTGTGATCTCAGTGCGCACAGAAACGAACCGATCGCTGTCACTATCCACAGTAGCAACACCAGGCGGTGAGGAAATCTCGTTTGTGCTCATGGACTTCCAATCATTTCCGCCGGATCGCTTAGCCTTAGTTGGATCCTATCGACGCGTCAAGGATCTCAGCAAGAAATTCACAATATCGGGTGATTTCAGTTCGATCGACAAGAATCTAACGTCAGCCAATGTCAGGGTCAACGGATGGGGATATGACGGAAATGGCAACCAGAAGGAGATCGGTTCTGGGGACATGTTGCTAGACGATGGCAAGTTTGTATTTGAAGGTGAAATCGACGAGAGCGATGTGGTGAGCATCTTTATTCAAGGACACGATCCGTACTTTCGATCGATGACGCAGGCCGTTGTCGAGCAGGGCAGTGCAATCCGGGTTTACGCTCCTGATGGCTCAAACCAGATTGTCGCGGTTGCTGACATGGAGGAATCGGGTAGACATTCCAAGCTCATCGAGAGTTGGCAGCAGAGCGATGAGTACCTGGCGACACTGCAGGAACACGCAGAAGCACTTCGCGAGTTCGATGCGCAACGGGAGGCTGAGCCGTTGGTAATCGATGAAGCTTCAGCTGGGTCCGAGAGCGCTGCCAACACTACCAAGAACGAAGAATCCGCAATACGAGAAGAAAATGACGAGGCAGATCTAGAGGAAACATCGAACGAATCCAGCGGCACGCAAAATGATGTAGCGGTGGCGGAAGGGTGCGAGCATGTCTCGCTTGCAAAGGTGAAGCGTGAAGTTAGGGACCTGTCTGACCTAGATACCTTGCCAAGACACTACTATCTCTCACAGAGATTGGCCAAGATGGAGTCCGATGGTCTGGAGCATATTGCGAGCAATGCTGTGGATCCGTTCGATGCTCTGCTTGCAATGGAGCTTGGAGCGTTCAATTTCAGATCTGAGAACCGCAAGCAGGGGCTCGTTGTGTACGACAGAATCGCTGAAATGCTAGACAAGGAGCTCGTTGCTCGACGTGTGGCGCCCAGTCGTGATTCTCTTGCTTCCTACATCGAAGTAAACGACAACGACAAGAACCTCGTACCCGGTCAAAAGGCACCAAACCTCAAGCACTCCGACTTGGAAGGGAAGGATATCTCTCTGCAGGACGTTCTCGCTGAGAACGAGGTTGTATTAATAGATTTTTGGGCTTCCTGGTGTGCTCCTTGCATTGCGAAGTTCCCCGAAATGAAGGAGTTTTACGGCGAATATGGAGACAAAGGATTTGAAGTCCTGTCGTTATCGATCGACAGCACCTGGGACGCTTGGGAGCAGGCGTCCAAGGTGCACGAACTTCCCTGGACAAGCCTAGGCGAGATAGAAGGTTGGGCAGGATCGACGGCGCATACCTATGGGGTACAGCACATACCCAAGAGCTACCTTCTTGATTCAGAAGGGTGCATCACACAAAAAGACATCACACTGGAGGATCTCGAGAATATTCTGGCGACTCAGTTCGGGGACTTTGCGACAAACGATTAAGAGTCGGATTCAAAATTGCAATGGTCCTAATTCCAAATGAGGAACATCCGAAGTATGCGTCCCGCAGCCAACAGTGGAGTTCGAAGCGAAATTTTGCATTGCTGCTGAAGAAGTGTTCAATTCTCAAATTCAAGCTATCCTACCACCCGCAATGCAAACTAAAGAGAAATATTCACTGAACAGTAAATAAGAATATTTAATCAAATATAGGTTAGAATAGATAGACGGCTCAACAACTCTTAGGCTTTGTAATGCTTGGAATAGGTTCTGGAATAACTGAAGAGCAACTGTTGCAAGGACTGATTGATGGGCTTCAGGAGTTGCCCAATGTACAGGCGAGCTATCAATGCCTCGAAGCGTCAGAAAGATCAGACCAACGATTCGATGCATTGGTCGAGTTTTCGGCAGGGAATATGACCGCCAACCTGCTTATAGAGGTCAAGAAAACCGTATATCCTCGCGATGTGAGGCAAACCCTTTGGCGACTTAGGGAATCCTCTTCCTCCGTCCCAATTCAAGGGGAAGATCTCAAACCCGTTTATTTCGTTCTGGCACATGCTATCTCCCCTGGAGCCAAGGAGCTGTTAAGACACGAACAAATTGGGTACTACGACAGTGGCGGCAGTCTATTCTTGCCTGCTAGCAACGTCTTTGTTTATGTGGACAAGTCTCCTCCAAAAAGCCTGACAAATTCAACTCGCTCACTTTTTACTGGGAGGCGCGCACGAGTGCTGCATGCAGTTTTGGAGTACCACCGAGAGTGGTTTGGCGTAAAGGATATCTCTAGGGAAGCCCGAGTATCGTCCGCTACTGCTTCGCAGGTATTGACGGAACTAGAGAAGTATGAGTGGGTAGTGTCACGTGGCAAAGGACCACGAAAACAACGTCACCTTGCTATGCCTAGTGCAATGCTCGATACATGGCCTGAGCAATTGTCAAAGCTTCGCCCCATGGCGTTGCAGAGATTTTTTGTACCTTTGGTTCGAGAGACTTTAGAGGACAAGCTAGCTGAATCGTTCACCGCAAACAACGTTGAATACGCGATTAGCCACGAAGCTGCCGCACAACGATACGCGCCGTATCTGTCAACAGTTTCTCAAGTACATTCTCGGCTGGTAACGTGCCCTGGAGCTGATCGCGCGCTTCGTTCAATGGAAGCACGTCCCGTTAGTCACGGGGCGAACCTAGCGTTGATCCAAGTTAATTCCGTGGACGAGATGCGGTTTCGCAGACATATTGACGGAATTTGGCTAGCAAGCCCAGTGCAGGTTTACCTCGACTTGATGCATAGTGAAGGTCGCGCGAAGGAAATGGCAACTCATTTGCGTCAGGAATGCATTGGTTTCTAGTGGTCAAGCCTCATACGATCAGTGGCTATAGCGATCGCTACACGACCGATTGTGAGCGTGTGCTCGTAAGATTGCTGCGCGGATTAGGACCTTGGAAAGAGTCGATGTTTCTGATAGGTGGCTTGACGCCCCGTTATCTTGTGGCAGATAGACCACATGGAGTTCCTGCGCACGCTGGCACTATGGATGTGGACATTGTCATTGATGTACAAATACTGTCCGACACGGCTGGTTATCGCTCGTTGGAACGGAACTTGCGAGAGATGAATTTCGTGCGCTCCATCGGAAATACAGGGCAGAGGCTCTCCTGGCGATGGCAGACGCATACAGAAAGTGGTGCACTAATGGTTGTTGAGTTTCTTACCGACGCACCTGAGATAGCGGGCGGAAGGGTGGAGCCATTGCCCACGACCGGTAACATCTCGGCACTCAACATCCCGCATTCTTCCATAGTCTTCGACTTGTACCAAGTTGCCGAGATTCGGGCTGAGCTCTTGGGAGGAGCGGGAATTGCCACAGAATCGGTCAAACACGCTAACCTTGTTAGCTTCACGTGCTTGAAGGCATTTGCTTTCGATCAGCGTTTTGAGCGGAAGGATGCATACGATCTAGTCTATTGCATCGAGCATGCTCAGGGGTCTCACGAGAGTATGGTGAACAGCTTCCAAGAAGCACTGCATGGCGTTCATGGCAGCACTGTTAGGAACTGCCTGTCGATTCTAGCTAATCGATTTGCAGGAGAGAGTGAGATTGAGGGGTATCTAAAAGATGGCCCAGTCGCTGTTGCTAGGTTCGAATTCGGAGACGAAGACGACAGCCGGCAAAGAGAACTTCGGTTACTCAAACAGAGGCAGGTTAGTAGCCTGATCGAAAAATTTCTGGCAGATATGGACTTGTAGCGAAAAATAGGTCGTCTGAACGAAAGAAATCTGCCCTGTGGCTTACTCGCTGAGAACGATGTCGTACTAATAGATTTCTGGATAAATCGTCAAATGAAACAAACACTTAGTCTAATGTCGATTATCGCTATCGCAATTGCGCTTTACGGTGCCGAAGCAGTTTCTGCGGAGACATTCACAGTCATTGGAAAATACGTCACACCAACCTCCAAAGATGCATCGACCGACTCGGCTTCAGGCAGAGAGAGCCAATCTGGCTGGAAGTCGGCATCCGTCCAAGTCATGCGTGAAGTACGTAACGACGACGGCACTAGCGTATTGTTAGAGCTGGCTTCAGGAAATTTTGTCGATGGCAGTTTGAATATTACGGGCGAGATTAACGAGCCGACCATGGTAACCATCGCCGTCAGCAAGGTTGACGGCGAGGAATCGTTGAAGAGAACAGTCTTGGTTGAGCCGGATGGAGAAACGGTCTCCTTTGCACTTGTCGATCGTCAAGTTGCATACCATTCTGTTCGAATGGTGTTGGTTGGCATCTCCAGCCGTGCAGTGGACGAAACTAGAAGGTTCACCATTAGAGGCGATTTCCGTTCTATGCAGGCTGAACTTTCACTGGGGATTGTTACGGTCAGTGGTCCTGGACTCGACGCGAAGGGTGAAATCGCCCTAGTCACCCATGGTTCAGTCTTACTTGACGATGGCATATTCAGTATCGAATCGGAAATTCATGAGCCTTCAGTGCTCTTTGTCCTTGCGACGGCTGGAGAGAACGCCGTCAATGAATACTACGGCATGGTGAACATTGTGGTCGAACCGCACAGCGAGATAGCTATAGAACCGCGAGGTTGGGGCAGGGAACTGGTCGCGACTGCAAAGCACGGACGTCACCATCGCCTCGTTGACAGTTGGCAGCAGAATGCGTCGTACCAAACTCTGTTAAATGACTACGGAAAATCCTACAAAGATTTCCGAGACGCATGGGAGGCATCATTCGGAGCACTAAGGGCCGCCGCGTCAGCGGCTAAGGCGTTAGCGGCTAAAACGGAACAGGATTCCTCGGGAACCGCTAGCGAATCTGGGAACCAAAGCGAGGATACGAAATCTTCGGACAATGAGTCTGATCAAGAGGAAGTTGAAGGAGAGGAGAGAGTCTTAGCATTCTCCAATGGCAGGCCTCAGGCTGATGGGTGCGAGCATGTGGCCATAGCAGACTCAGACACCCAGAACGAGGCAACACTCCCTGCAAATGACTTTCCCGAGTATCACAAACTCTTTTTGGAACTGGTTGATAAACGCGCGGAGGCATTGGAACAGATTGCGTCAAATTCAGACGATCCCATGGATGTGCTTTTGGCAATGGAACTCGGTGCTTTTGGATACGACTCGGAGAACATCAAGAAGTCCGTCCCAATGTACGACAAGATTGCAGCACAGCTGGATCCAGAATTTGTTGCTAGGAGGGTTACTCCGGCAAGAGACGAATTTGCTTCCTTTATCGAAACTGACGAGATCGACAAACGTCTCGTGCCTGGTCAGATCGCTCCAAGCTTCAGGCTTCCCGACTTGAGCGGACCGGAAATTGCGTTTAGCGATGTGGTAGCGGACAACGATATGGTGTTGATCGACTTTTGGGCGTCGTGGTGTGGGCCTTGCATTGCTGTATTCCCCGATTTGAAAGAGCTGTATGCTTCATATGGAGGGAACGGGTTCGAGATCGTCGCAGTCTCCTTAGACAGCACCACTGAGGCTTGGGAAGAAGCCAGCGACGAGCACGAAATACCATGGATAGATGTGGGAGATATTGCTGAGCCCGGAGAAGGTCCAGTGGCAAATTCCTATGGTGTCCAGTCCATTCCAAAGAGTTTTCTAGTGGACAAGCATGGCTGCATCAATCACAGGGATCTGTCACCGGAGGAGTTAGAGATAGTTCTAAGAGCACGATACGGTACATAGGCTGTTGTGGAAGAGCCGGGAGACTAACCTTGACTCTGGCTAAGTGTCCGGACCGACTGAACAATTGGGATGTCAGCGAATCTGCTTGCGCTATACCCACGAGAATTCTCGTTCTCAAGACGACAACCGTTGGTTCATGGTCGTACTTTCCTTACAAGGACCATTGAGTATCACGAAGTGCAGACTCGTTGAGTCCAATTGCACGTAATACCGTAAAACAATCATGATTTTTTTACGACAATACCTCAAATATCCATAGAACGATTTGTCGAAAGACGGGTTCTTTCTCCTAAATCAATAACGACAGATGAAGTTCCGGTCAGGACCTAGGGAGGTAGGAAAGACTACGGTAGTACGCAACGTGTCCGCACGTTTTCCCCTATAGCACTACTGAATTGCAACAATGTCAGGCATCGGCACGAGATCCCACAATATCATCGAACGCGAGTGTTGCACACCACCTTCTCAATACTTGACGCCTTCTTAGTCGTGCTCTAGCCGGTGCGCACTCCTTCAAATTCAGCCAGAACTAGGCGACTGTGAATACAATCGTTCGCGCTTTTCGTTTTTTGGGTAGGAGCTAAAACATGGCCGAAGCAACAGCACCAGATTTGGAAGCCGACCTCAACAACTTGACTATGAGCTCGGAAGCCGAACCCTTGCTTGCAGCTGTCACGCAATTCATTGCTTCTGAGATTCAACCGAGAACTCCGGAATTTGAAGAAGCAGCGGCGGAACACGGTGACCGATGGAGCCTCTCGCCGCGACAGGACGAAATTCTGAATGAATTGAAGGGCAAGGCGAAGGCAAATGGACTATGGAATTTCTTCCTACCCGATGCGGAGACTGGGGAAGGACTGAAAAATCTCGACTACGCCTATATCGCTACGGAATTGGGCAAGAATCCAATTGCATCGGAGTGTTTGAATTGCAGCGCACCTGATACTGGCAATATGGAAGTGCTTGAACGCTACGGATCCGATGAGCAAAAGGAGAGATGGCTCAAGCCGTTGCTGAACGGAGAGATCCGGTCGGCGTATGGCATGACTGAACCCAATTTAGCATCGTCGGACGCCAAGCAGATTGGCACACGAGCGGTTCTAGATGGCGACGAATGGGTCATAAATGGCGAGAAGTTCTACATTTCCGGTGCCGGAGACAAACGGTGCAAGATCATGATTTGTATGGTCAAAACCAGTCCGAATGCTGCACCGCACCAGCAGCAATCGCAAATTCTCGTACCACTCGACACACCGGGAGTCAACATTGTCGAACCGATGACGGTCTTTGGGCACGACGACGCTCCTCATGGACACATGCACATTCTTCTTGAGGATGTTCGAGTTCCGAAGGAGAACATCATTCTCGGTGAAGGGCGAGGATTCGAGATTTCGCAAGGCAGGCTGGGACCAGGTCGCATACATCACTGCATGCGTTCGATTGGTCAAGCTGAAAGAGCACTGGACCTCATGGTTCGCCGAGGAATGTCGCGAGAAGCCTTTGGACGTCCCTTGGTCAATTTGGGCAAGAATCTGGAGTTGGTGTCAAGAGCCAGAATCGAAATCGAGATGATGAGACTTCTTGTGCTTAAGGCAGCAAAAGCCATGGATGTATTGGGCAACCGCGAAGCGAGAGTGTGGGTTCATATGATCAAAGCGGTCATTCCCGAGCGAGTATGCCAGATCATTGACCAGGCGATTCAGTTGCATGGTGCGACCGGAGTCTCCCAATGGACGCCGCTTGCACGAATGTACACAGGGCAGCGAACACTGCGAATAGCTGACGGTCCGGATGAAGTGCACCACTTGGTGGTAGGACGCGCTGAACTGCGGAAGTATGACGCGGAGTACGGACGTTCTTAGAGGCGCACTTTTGGGATCACAAGCAGTGAATCTATGTTTTGAGGTGGCAAATGCAGTTTGATTCAGTACACAAGGCTCTAGATCAGTGGGTGCAGCGCGACATTATTGCGATGGCATCGTGCGTTGTGCTGGAAGGCCAGAAAGTAGTCGACCAATACTGTTGTGGCCATCAAGACCGAGACGAAAACATTCCACTTACAGAAGACTCAATCTTTCGTCTGTTTTCCAACACGAAGCCCATCACGGCAATCGCCGCAATGACGCTTTGGGAGCAAGGGAAATTCCAGCTTGACGACGAGATCACCGCACACTTGCCCGAGTTGGCAAATCTACGGGTATTGCGTGCAGGTGCGACGAACCCCGAAGATACAGTGGGTTTGGAGCGTGCTCCCACTATTCGCCAGTTGATGTGCCATACAGCAGGATTCTCCTATGGACTCTTTCTTGAATCGCCTGTGGACTCGATCTATACCGAACGAGGGATACTTCATCCTGGACGTGATCTCGCAACCATGGTCTCTACGCTTTGTGAAATACCGTTGGCTTACCAGCCCGGTACACGATTCCAATACAGTGTCTCTTCGGATGTACTGGCGCGGCTGATTGAAGTGTGGTCTGGGGTCTCATTTGGCGAATACCTGTCGACAACAATCTTCGAGCCGCTTGAGATGGTTGACACGGCGTTCCATGTGGAACAGTCTAAAGTTGACCGCTTCTGTTCCATGTACGCCGCCTCTGACCCCGAGGATCCACTCAAGCCCGGACTTGCGAAATCACCAGACTTGTTCGGGGATTACACCCGACCACGGGCTTTGGAGTCAGGGGGAGGAGGGCTTGTAGGTACGATCTCGGACTACACAAAGTTCGTTCAGATGCTCATGGGAAGAGGGAAAGGCAATGGACATCGCATTGTTGCAGAGAGCACACTGGATCTTATGAGAACGAATCAACTGCCCGATGGAGTATCGCTGCAGCTACCAAATTGGGTCATGCCGAATACTGTATTCGGGCTTGGCTTTGCACTTAAGGAACAACCAGGGAAAGGAGAGCCGAACGAAGCCATAGGCGAGTATCACTGGGGAGGGTTGGCTGGAACGCACTCGTGGATGTCTCCGCAAGCCAATATTGCAGGACTGGTGTTTACGCAGCGAATGCCTGGATTCTGGCATCCCTACAGCCATGAATTCAAACGGCTTGTCTATAAGGCATACAGTACTGCTCCGTAGGGTCCGCAGATGGACGACAGTTGGCAATGTGAATTCGCCGTCTAAGTAGTTGAAATGACATTGAAGTTCGACTAGCATGACGTTATATGACTTACACCGCACAAACGTGTGCGAGTTGATTCGGCGAAGCGATCAGAGGACAGGAAATTGAAGAGATTGATACGCAGTATTCAATGCGTAACTGCTGTCGGTGCGTTGTTATTTTCTCTTGGAATCTTTGCAGCAGTCGAAGGGACCTATGTATTGGAGACTGACGAGAATAGTTCCAACGAAGGTAATTCGACATTGACGATCGATGTTGACGATGAAGGAGAGTATTCCGCTACATTGAAGAGCAGTTCGGGCGCATTTACATACACCGACGACGTGGTTGTGGACGAGAATAAGTTCAAGTCCACGTTCCCCTATTGGGACTTGAGTGGCGAGCACGAAATCACGTATTCCGGAAGGGTCGAAAATGGAAAATTAACTGGAACGGTTTCCGGCGACTTTGACGATGTAGTTGAGTTTGCTGGCTCACTCATTGAGACAACGGACAATACTGATGCAAAGACTACGGACGTAGAAAAGGCGATAGAGGATTGTTTCAAGGAAATCACAGGTGGAAACAATGTTCGGAGCATTAGTAGAGACACGGACCGTGAGCTCGAAGAATGCGTAAACAAGCGGGTTTCGTCGCCCGAGCGCATAAGATTGCAATACACGGCAGCCGGTGGAAAAGGTCTTGTGCCCCAACTTGCGCAAGAGGATGACTAAGCTTCAAGCATTGATCAGGCGAATAAAGGAGCAAGTGGTCTCTCGTAAGTAACACTAAGTTAGCCGTACGCCATCGAATACCCGTCACGGCTCTCAACTTCGGTGCTCTAGACGAGCTCTACAGAACTCCGGTACGATCAGAGAACTATCTCGATGCCAGTGATCTAGGGATTTTGTGTCGGCCTAGCGATTGTCCAACCACTCGTACAGAGCAGTAAGGGTTTGTCCAAGACTAGCTGACGCCGAGATCGATTTACCGTTCTTGAATCTCGCTGGGCGGCGTTAGTCAATTGTCGGCTGGATTGAATTGGTATCCCTCATTTGGGAAAAGCAGGATTTCAATTCTGCGACGAATTGCTGCGGATTTTCGAATGCTGCAAAGTGTCCCCCGTTCTCGAGCAAGTTGTAGTACCTCAAATCCTTGTACACAGCTTCGACCCAGCGTCGGGAAGGCTTGAAGATCTCCTTTGGATAGATGCTGCATCCGGACGGAACCGTGATGTCTTTGCGTGTGCCCCGGCCGAAACTCTCCCAATAAATTCGTGCAGAAGAAGCCCCTGATCCGGTCAGCCAGTAGAGCATGATGTTGTCTATCAGTTCGTCTCTGGTGATTGCGTTTTCTGGATGGCCATTGCAATCCGTCCATTGGTAGAACTTCTCGAGGATCCAAGCAGCTTGTGCAACTGGGGAGTCGACGAGACCATAGCCTAAAGTCTGGGGACGGGTGCTTTGCTGTTTCGAATAACCGGAATCCCAGTCCTGGTAGAACTTCGAGCCGCGAAGGGCCTCCTCTTCCTGTGGGGTAAGATCGTCGAGAGTCTCTCTCAATGGACCAACAGTTGGCATATTTGTGTGCAGGCCAAGGCAATGTTCGGGGTAATTTGCTGCGATTGATGAACTCACCGCCGCTCCCCAATCTCCTCCTTGAACCAGGAATTGGTCATACCCCAAATTCCCCATGAGTTCGACCCAAGCACCAGCAATCTTGTCCACACCCCAACCAGTTGACCTTGGTTTTCCCGAAAATCCAAACCCTGGCAGTGAGGGCACTACAACATGGAACGTTGGGTCATCCTCTGCGTGCTTCTCGCAGAGAAGTGGAATTGCGTTCAAGAACTCTATGACTGAGCCAGGCCAACCGTGTGTGATGATTAACGGCAAAGAACCTTCATGGGTAGAGCGTTGAACAATGCAGTGAATGTCTAGGTTGTCAATGGTGACTAGATAGTTGTTCAATGCGTTGAGCTGTTTTTCCGTTTCGCGCCAGTCGTAGGTGTGCCGCCAATACTCGCAGAACTCTTTGACATAGCTCAGGGGGATCCCCTGGGTCCAATCTGACACCAACTCCCGATCCGGCCAACGAGTCCAATCCAATCGATCATTGAGATCTATAAGAGCTTCCTCGGGTATGTCTATGGCAAAGGGGCGTACGGCAGGCATGGTGGGTCCTCTAATCAAACGGCGAACTCCTGGAATTTGGGATTTTACGAGTCGCGTATAGGTAGGTGATCGATGCCTACTTTCTCAATGCTCTTCGAGCAACCGCGTTATACGTTTTTTCTTTAGTCTTTGAGCGTACTCAAGCGCCGTTTCATTGCCCTGCTGAAGCTTGGTCTTGCGAGTTCGAAGTTCTAGATTGACAGGTGATTCCAATACAGCCGCAACGACTTCAAACTTGCCACTAGATACTGCTGCATGAAGCGCAGACTTGCCTGAGAAGTCTTGGATATTGGGGTTTGCTCCGCTCTTGAGCAGAAGTCGAGACATTTCGACATTGCGATTGAGGATTGCGCGATGCAATACGGTTCCTCCGAAGTGACCTGCCAGATGATCGACGTCGGCTCCAGCCTGAATCAACAATTCCGCCGCTTGCAGCGAGTTGCGTTCTACTGCATAGCACAGCGGAGTGTGGTGGTGTCGATCCTCTGTGTCGACTGGTGCGCCTGCAGCGATCAAGAGTTCGCAGATCGAAGTGTGATTTCCGTGAGCTGCATGATGTAGCATCGTCGTGCCTCTGGGTCCCCGCTGATCTGCTGTGACAGCACCCGATTCAAGCTCCCGCTTGATCGTCTCGAGGTCTCCCAATGCGGCAGCATGGCAAACGGTTATGACACAACCTTTCTCTTGGAGGAATTGTGCTACTTCTACACATCCATCATGAGCAGCAGCGTCGATGAGAGAAGAACCGCCGTGGTTGTATTGCTTAGGATCGGCTCCTGCGTCAACTAGCATCTTGACTAGTGCTAGATTTCCAGTAGGGACTGCCTCGCTCAGCGGGGTGTGCCCATGTGAATTGCGGGCGTCGACGATATCAGGTCTGACTTCTATGATGCGTTGCACGCACCTTAGGTCTTCGCCGACGACAGCTTCTACAAGTGCCTTTCGGGCGTCTCGACGACCTAGCTGCGAATAGTCAATCTGTTTATCTGTAGACACGTCTCACAATTCGAACACGAGCATGACGTTGCCCGGCATTTGCCCGAACATTCCGTATCCAGACAACACAATCAACTGGTTGCCGGCCACTACAACTCCAGGGTTGTCGATGGCTCCACCATGTGCTTCCACGCCATTGACAGTCTCAAACGGCTTTTTGGTGTCGAAGCTCCAAAGGACCTCTCCGTGCTCTGCATGAAATGCTGTGACGACTCCATTCAGCGCGCCTGCAAAGACCACATCGTTGGTTGAACTAGCAGCTGCGGAGAATCCGTATTGCCAAGGACAATCAGGCCATCGACTTGCACGTAGCGCTCTAAAGTCAATTTCGCACCCACGTTCAACTTTGTGCTCCCAGATTGTTTCCCCAGAGTCGATATCGATTGCATATACGCCTGGCTTTGGATCCACCGTCGCTCGCTCGGGGTCTGCGATGGGGACGAACAGCGTGTTGCCAGCTACAGTCATACCCCAATGAACTCCACCTAGCGCACTTCCATTCGAGAGCTTGTTGTGCCAAACGAGCTCCAATTCGTCGTCCGGATCAAGGGCCCAGACGTCCCCCGACTTCTGTCCCGCAAGCACAAGATCGCGTCCTGTCGACGTAGTGACCAATATTGGAGATGCTCCAAAATCAAAATCAGGACCTTCTTCGTCTGGACAGTTTTCCGGATTGCGGGACCCACATGCCATGTTGAATGCATCGTCCTTGTAACCTTGGAAGAAAGCACCAATTTCCCCGCTAAAGAGATTCAGCGAAACGATGGAGTCCGACTTGTAAGTAGCAGGCGACGACGTGTTTTCTCCCGTTCCAATATAGAGCACGCCTCGTAGTAGGTCTATTGCGGGCGTGGTCCACACTGGAGCGCCCGAAGGACCATACATTTGAGTTCCAACATCATTCTTCTTCGTTGGCTGAGCATCAGGTGTCATGGGTGTGGACCACATTACCTCACCAGTAGCCCCATCGAGTTTCTTCACTATTCCATGTGACTTGCAGCATTCGTGCCTGGGGTTCATGGCGACTGCGATTTCGTATGCCGACACTGGTATATACCAATCGTCAGCAAAGTAGACGGGAGCACCAGTATTCATGTTGAGAGGGGAATCTCCAACCGACTGAACCCATACAAGCTCGCCGTTTGATGCATCCACTAGATGTGTTCGAGCGTTGAAGTCACCTACGGCCACTTGAAGCTTGTCGTCTTCGTAGATCAAATGCGCCGACGTTCGCAAGGGTCTGCCAGCTTCATAGGTCCACTTAATGCACCCAATGTCTCTGTCGATCGCGTACAGCGTTCCACTAGTCGACGGCAGGAAAATGGTGTCCGCAGAGATCGCTGGCCATGAGCGGACCTCTCCGGTATTGGGAATTCCGAAGGCATACTTGAGCTTGATGTCCTTAATGTTGGAACTGTCGATGCCGCTAATTGGCTGGTGCCGTGTGTTTTGAATATCCACGCCCCAATGTGACACAACGACATCGTTGGAAATGGGTAGATCGGGACATCGTTGAGTAGGGTCTATCGATTGTTCGTCGACCTTGGAGAGATAGCGAGAAAGATCTTCGATGATGTCGCGTGAAAGTCCTTCCGTATGGATGGCCATTCGACCGTCAGCTAGCGAATGATGAATGCGAGTAATGCTCATCAGTTCGATTGCATCGCGGTGAGGCGTCTTTTCGTCGGCTGGAGCATCGTGGCACACTGCACATCGCTCCTTGTAAAGATCTTCAGGTCCACCAATTACGCCGATGGAAAAAACCGCCACAAGGCAAGTTGCTGCACGAACAAAGCACTTCATGGGTTCTCCTTGCGCGACTGATTGTGATCCAAACTGATGCGCTCGGGTCGATGATTTCAGAGCCATTTGATTCCTCCGCCTCGCATCAACCAAGACACGTGTCTAATGGGCATTCAACACATGCTGTAATCTGGCACAAGTGCTAGTCTAATTCTTTTCCTAACCGATGCAGACGGTCACCTTGATTCGGAGACGAAGTTTGAAGGTTGCTCGTTTACATTGGTGGGTGCACCTTCCGAAGTCGGATCTCCAGCGACACGGGTGTGCCGCATGATGCGCGGTTGGGAATAGTCGTACGGCTTGACCCGATGCACCACACAACGGTTGTCCCACAGCACCATATCTCCTTCCGACCATGTGTGTTGCAGAATGCGAGGTGCTTGACACGCAAACTCGATCAGTTCATCGCGGAGCGCGATGGCATCCTCATCGACCATGTCTGGAATCCGGTAGACGTGTCGACCAACGAAGAGCGATTTCCTGCCCGTCTCAGGATGGGTCTTCACGAAAGGTCGAAGCGGCGCACCCTTTCGATGGAATCCATAGCGCGAACCCACGTCAACGGTCTGACCTAGAGACTCTTGCGATCTGTAGAACGAGTGATATCCGGAAAGCTTCGAAATCCCCTGTTTCGTCGCCGAGTCCAACGCTTCGTAAGCAGAGCGCATGTCGGTCCACTCGGTTTCGCCTCCTCCTTTGGGCAACGTGAGAGCCGACAGACACGAGACCTTTGCTGCCACCGGCATGTAGGAACTGTCAGTGTGCCAGTACTCGTTTCCGCGAACAATGCGAAAGTTGTCGTCGTCCAACGGAAGAATTTTGCCGGTCGTGTCCACGTTGCATACGTAAAGCGTTTTGACCAGTGGATTTCCAGTGAGGATTTCTAGCTTTCCGAATCGCTCGCTGAATCGCTCTTGTTGTACGGTGCTCAAATTCGCATTTGGAAATACCAACACTGCATACTCAAGGAATGCAGTGTGCAGGTCCGCCCATTCTGCATCGGAAAGGCTAGCAACGCTCACCTCGTTAACGTATGCACCCAGTGTTGCATCGGTCGCTCGAATCCGCATGCCAGCAACCAGAAAACTCCTTATAGAAGAGATCTATTGTATTTTCGGCTGCAGGTAGTTTGGTTCGGTTCCCTTATGCCACTAAAAAGCCGAGGAATCGTAATTTCTTGCACATTGGGGAATTGAACTAGACTTAGACGGGCAATCTGGACTCAGACTCTGAATTTCTCGTTTCCTAAGAGACTCATGAACCTCGATCTCAAGCACATTGATGCATATGGAATAAGGCTTGCCTACTTTGAGTCGGAAGGATCGCAAAGGGACAAGACGTTGCTACTCGTGCATGGACTAGGTTGTCATGCGAGATGTTGGGACGCAACTCTGAAAATACTGGATACGCCGTATCGAACGATTTGCGTGGAACTGCGCGGACATGGTCGATCTGAGAAACAACGGCCCTATCGATGGGATCAATTTGGCAAAGATCTCTGTTCGTTCATACAAGTATTGAATCTAAATTCGATTGTTGCTGTAGGGCACTCGCTTGGTGGCCATGCGTTGCTCCAGGCGGCAGCAGTGTTGACGCGTAGATTTGAATCGTTGGTGTTGCTTGAACCTGTAGTGTTCAATCCGCTTGCTTATTCCGATACGGCTTACGCCAAGGCGTTTGGCTCGCCGGAGGAACATCCCTATGCAAAACGAAGGATGCTATGGAACTCCCCACAGGAATGGTTGACTTTCTTGAAGGATCGCACTCCATTCAAGCTTTGGGATTCACAGGTACTGCACGACCACTGCAGATACGGAGTCGAACCAGCTGCGGAAGGAGAGTACCAACTGTGCTGTCCGCCCATGGTTGAGGCCGAGGCGTCGATACATTCAGCAGACACCAGTGTTCACCCGTTGTTGCCATCGGTGGATGTACCCGCGACTGTCGTAAGGGCGAAATCTGCACCGGGGTTCCGCCATCCAAAGGACACTATTCACTCAGTTACATGGCCCCAACTCGCAGAGAATCTTCCTCGGGGCAGGGACAAGCATCTAGATGAAGTTTCGCACTTCATACCCATGCAACGACCTGATGTTGTTGCAAGCGAGGTGGACTACTACTTGCGCGACCAAGCCGACTCGTAACGCATCCTGGCGGCTCGGTGCTCTAGCTGCTAATGCTGCAAGGCATTGAGCGTGGGGACCAGTTCTGTACTTTCTAGTGCATCCGCTAGGTGTTGGCGTCTAAATACGAGACGACATCGCGCAAATTCTTGAAGTTGGCGAATTCTTCAGGCGGTATGTCGTGATTGAATTCCTTTGCGAGTGCCTTGGCAAACGCGATAGCATCCATCGACGAAACTTCCTTCTCACTAAAGTTCACGTCGAAATCAGGCTCGCGATCAGGTTCCAGCAATCTCCTTGCTAGATCGGCTACTCGGCTTTCCGTTGATGACATTCTGTCTCCCGTCTCTGATGTACATGATTGCCAGAGGATCGACTGGCTAGTTCATATTAGAACAGATCGGTATGGCTGTAGATGTATTTCAAGCATTTGGAACGAAGGAAGTTAACTTGCGCCGCCATAATGCGGCTACCTGATTGAATTCCATGCAAGATTGACCGGTTCACGATTTAATGCGCGGGCGCATGAACACGGTTTCGTTAGTAATCTACGTACTGTGGCAAGTGCCGCACAAGTCTATATCTGTGCCTGTCGAGTATTTGGGCTAGACTAGAACCCGCCTGTTGGAATTGACCGCCAAGTTTCACGAATCTCCACATCACCATGGACCTCCATCTCAAGCATGTTGACGCATACGGAGTAAGACTTGCCTATTTCGAATCGCGGAACACCCCAGACGACGAGAAAACGCTGCTCCTAGTGCACGGAATGGGTTGTCATGCAAGATGCTGGGACGAATCGCTGAAACTATTGGACGCTCCGTACCGCACGGTTTGTGTAGAGTTGCGTGGACACGGACGATCTGAGAAGCAAGGACCCTACCGGTGGGATTATTTTGGCAAAGACCTATGCTCCTTCATTCAGGTGTTGGATTTGAACGCAATTGTTGGTGTGGGGCACTCCCTTGGTGGACACGTGCTGCTTCAAGCGGCATCTGTATTTGCGCGTAGATTTGAGTCAATATTGCTGCTTGAACCCGTAGTGTTCGATCCCGTTGCGTATTCTGACGAAGCTTTCACCAAGGAATACGACTTGGCGGAGGAACATCCATTTGCAAAACGCAGAATGCTGTGGAACTCTCCACAGGAGTGGATGACTTTCCTAAAGGATCGCAATCCTTTCAAGCTGTGGGATTCAGCGGTGCTTCGCGACCACTGCAGATTCGGATTAGAGCAGACGGCCAATGGGCAATTCAAACTGTGCTGTCCACCCATAGTTGAAGCTGAGACGACTATCCACTTTGCAGGAACCAGTGTTTACCCATTGTTGCCGTCAGTGAACGTTCCCGCAACTGTGATTAGAGCAAAATCGGTGACCGGAATTCGCCATCCGAGCGACACACTTCACTCTCTGACATGGCCGAGACTAGCAGAATACCTTCCACATGGCAGGGACAAGTACTTTGAGGAAGTTTCGCACTTTATTCCCATGCAAAGACCCGATATTGTCGCAAGTGAGTTGCGAGCACACCTGAACGGTCACTCGGACGCGTAAGCGAACTTAACGAGAGAACGTTCTTCAGCTTGTTATTGAAAGCACCTAATGGCTATGTCGCCAGTTGCTTTAAGAGAGTGTTGACTACGCGTTCGCGTCCAAGTACTCGGCAAGTTCCCGCAGATTATTGAAACTGGCGAATTTTTCCGCTGGAATTTCGTGGTTGAATTCCTTGCCAAGCGCTCGGGCAAAAGCAATCGTATCGAGCGATGAAACTTGCCTCTCACTGAAATGCACGTCAAAATCTGGGTCGTGGTCAAGATTCAGCAATTTCTTGGCTAATCCGGCAACTCGTTCTTCGGTTGATGACATTCTGTTTCCTTTAGCTAGGTAGTTCGTGCCAGTAATTCGACTGACGGGGCGTATTAGAACAGATTGGAATCACCTGTCAAGCATTTCACAAGAAAAATGGAAATTGCATGACTGTCTGGACTATGGATTCTCGCTTGGTCAAGAATCGATGCGATTGTAATTTTGGTTTCTAATTCAATTGACTTGGTTTGGGGATTGCTGTTAAGGCACAATTCTTGGATTGAGTCCAAGGGAATTAGGCTTGCTTGCTGCTTGGTGGCGCAACTATGCTCAAGTGGAATGCGCGTCAATCGTGTACGTGGACTTATCGGCAAACGTGGAAAGGGAAGCCCAGGCTTACCAATGCTTGGATGAACTCGAGCGCGAGCGTGCACAGACGATTCGGGAACCCGATAGTCGTCGACAGTTCATGTTGTGTCGAGCTGCGTTGCGCATCTGTCTGTGTGAGCGAATCGGTTGTAATAATGAAGCACTAAGTCTAACTTCGGTACGAAACGAAAAGCCGGAGGCACTTGTTGAAGGCAAACCGGTCAGTCTCGAATTCAATGTTAGCCATACGAAAGGACACGGAATGCTAGCGTTCACCAATCGCGGGCGGATCGGGATAGATGTCGAACATAGAAACATTCGACACGACTTGGACGGAGAATTAAGAAAAGTCTTTTCGAAGCGGGAGCAAAAAGCGCTTGCTACTTCGGTGGGAATTCACAAAGTTGAGCTTTTTCTTAGACTTTGGACTATAAAGGAGGCTTTGATCAAAGCGACCGGTGAAGGGTTCCGAGCAGATACATCGGCCTTTACCGTGCCGGACGAGTATATTCGAGGTGAAACATGTACGAGGTTTCATTTTCCGCATGAAACGAGCGTTGAGTGGCGTCTCACTAACTTGGGCACAGGTTCTTTTGCTGCAGCGCTTGCTTGCGAGATGCTGTAAGACACATGGCTGCTAATGAAAGTGCATTGTTAAGGAACTAATCAAAGTGCATTGGCAATTGCCCGAACCACTCTCGGTTTGCGAGATATCTCTAGATCTGCAAAACCGGTCGTTTGTACGGCAGTACGGGAATTCTTCGGGTCCACGATTGGTGCTCAGCCATGGAAATGGATTGGCCATCGATCTGTATTACCCATTCTGGTCGCTGCTAGAAGCTGACTTTGAACTCTTCGTCTATGACCTAAGAAGCCACGGTTGGAATGATGTCGCAAGCGAAGAGGATCACAATCTCATATCCTTAGTGACAGATCTCCACCACATACTGCTGGAAATCGAAGAACACTATGGTTCCAAACCTACAGTGGGCATATTCCACTCTGTTTCTGCAATGATTGCCTTGTTGCAATCCTCAACGATCATGGCAAAGGCGATCGATCAAGGAAGCGATGGTTTCGATGGTCTAGTGTTGTTTGACCCACCATTGCATCAGCCAGGAAAGAGCAGTGCAGAATTTGACGAAGCCGTCGAACAGACGGCTCGTTCAAGAAGCAATCGAACCGAAAATTTCGAATCCTACGAACAGTATGTAGAGTTGCTAAATTTCTTCCCACAGTACTCGAGGCTAGTTCCAGGTGCCAAGGAACTTTTGGCACATTCGATATTGCGCGAGTCGCCCAATGGCGGTTGTGAGTTGAGATGTCCTCGCGACCACGAAGTTCGGATCATCAAATACATGCGTGCGTTTGCTGGTCAGGTGGAATTTGACACAGTTCCATGCCCAATAAAAATCGTAGGCGCAGACCCGCTGCTTCCAACTTCCTACCTACCAACCGTAGACTTTTCTGACATGCTCAGCGTAGATTTCGACTTCATTCCAGAATCTACACATTACATGCAAATCGAAAGGCCCCATGAATGCGCAGAGTATGTTCGAGAGTTCGTGTCCAGTTTGAAGTTTGACTAGAACGCGGAATGATCAATCAATCGTTGAACCAGAAGCTCTCTCTGTCAAAACGATAGGTGGGCAACGTCAACCTGCTTCGAGATTCTCCCGAAAAGAGGGCTCGCAAATTTAGCGAGAGATGGGCTTCATAGGCGGCTTTGACACCCTCCAACAATGTTGTGCTGAAGGGGCGGGCGTCAGAGTCGTTGGATTTTTTGGAAACCGCACGAACTACACGCAATTTCTCCTCAACTGCTTGACCGGATCCGAGACGAGTGCTGTTGAAGTACTGATCAGGGCCAATTTCAACAAGATAGTCAATTCCGAGTTCCTTGAAGCCCTCGGCGTCCTGCCTCTCAGCCTCTATTTCGGCATTTGTAGCTACACCATTCAGGAGATTGCCCAGTTCTTGGCTGGTCTCTGCAACAAGGAACGTCGAAGCATCGACGATCTTGGCCTGTGGAGATTCGATTTGGGATCCATCTAGGTTAGCGTCGTCGCTGGATTCGGCTCCACTCTTTCGGTTGCGGCCAACAGACCACGCCAACTCCAATCCTTGTTCGAGAGAAACTGACTGCGCAATGCATGCTGCGGCTACCTTGCCAACGTCGGAGCCGACGATGATTTTTGGGCTCAAGCCAAGAGCTTGCCAATATACGGCTAAGGCTACCTGAAGTGCATAGGTCGCAGCATAGCCCCAGGCGTCCAGGTTGTCTTCTGACTTCTGCTCAGCAAAATCAGCCATGGCGGTAACAATGTCTATCCCCTCACGTTCGAGCGACAGTTCATTGCAGTAATTGACAATGGCGTCTATTGAGGGTTCGGATTTGCATAGCGCTGTTCCGATGGCCATCCATTCACGTGGCAGCCCAACCAGAGCAAATGCGGTGTCAGGATTGGACGATGAATTTGAAACTGCTGGTGCCACCGACTTCTCTGACACTGATCGAAGCGATTGCGCCAATTCATCGTAGTCCGAAAATGTCACCACATGGCGATAGTCAAAGTGGCCCCTTCCGACGCAAGCGGTCCACGACACATCTGCAATGAGCTCCTCGATTCCTTGAGTCGATAGTTCTTGATCAACCTGTTCATCCAGCCAAGACGCAAGTTTCCGGGCCATGCTCACTACACTCTCCGGTGACATTGCCGAGAGTGGTAGAAGTCTTTCACGGCGACTAGGCATTTCGACTCTCAACTCCCCAAGATCCAATTCGCTTTTGATCGACAGAGAATCAATTTCGACCAACTTAGGCTGGCCCTTTGCGATTGGAATGGAAGCGATCCGAGAAGCACCAGACTTCGCGAATCCATTACCTTCAACTATGACATGAGCGTTCGTACCTGACATGCCGAACGCACTAACTGCACTGACTTCATGACGGTCGTTTTCGGGCCAGTCAACAGGGAGTCGGTTCACTTCGACCCCTAGGTCCTGCCATTCAATCTGTGCACTGGGTCGTTCAAGATGTAACTGTGCAGGGATCTTTCTCTGAGCCATCGAGAGGATGAGCTTGATTGTTCCGGCAACGCCTGATGCCCACTCCAAGTGTCCAAAATTGCTCTTGAGCGAACCCAGAATCAGAGGTCGGTCTCGGTCAGTTGATGCGGTATACACCGAACATGCGGCAGAGATTTCGATTGGATCGCTCAATGACAATCCCGTTGCGTGGGCTTCCAAGTAATCCAATTGGCTAGGATCGATACCGGAACGCGCAACTGCATCGCGGATTAGTTGCTCTTGGGCTGGACCGTTGGGTACCGTCAATCCAGCGCTTGCACCGTTTTGATTAACTGCTGAACCAAGAATCGTTGACCAGATTGGGTCGCCATCACGGACTGCTTCGTCGTTTCTCTTGAGTACCAATACGCCGCATCCCTCGCCGCGAACGTATCCCCGAGCGTCTTCGTCAAACGGCAGGCATTTTCCGTCTGCTGCCAGAAGCCCCAATTCACGATGAAAACGCATGATCGACTGAGACAGCAAGGCATTGGCACCCCCTACTAGTGCCAGATCGATTTCGTCGGTTTGCAGAGCCTTGACTCCTTCGTGTATCGCGACCAGCGAGGAGGCACAAGCTAGGTCAAACGACATTGCGGGTCCCGTGAAACCAAAGATGTAGGAGATTCGTCCGGTTGTCATGCCAGAGGATGTGCCTATATAGTTGTCTTCGTAACCATTCGCGTTTACTAAGTCTCGGTATTCGCTAGCTCCTAATCCGAAGTAAATCCCAACACGTTGGCCGCGCAATGATGCGGGATCGATACCCGCGTTCTCGATAGCTTCCCAACAGGTTTCAAGCAGAATCCGCTGTCGAGGATCCATGAGTCGTGCTTCAATTGGTCGGATGCCAAAGAACGCAGCATCGAACTTGTCCAGACCATCGATATAGCCTCCATATCGAAGATAGGGCTCCTCTGCTTCTTTGTCTCCGACAACACCAGCCCATCGGTCATCGTCGCCACGGTTGGGGCCAATGTTCGCCACACCGTTCTCAAGGTTTTTCCAGAAATCGATGTAGTCGCTTGCACCTGGAAGTCGACACGCAAGTCCTACAACCGAAATCTTTCGAGCGCTTGTTGAAGATAAGTCGGTTGTCATTGAACCGGCCAACTCTTCAGGTGCACTGCTTTGATCGAGTTCATTTGCAAGGTGATCGGCGAGAGCCTCGACATTGGGATAGTCAAATACGGCCGTGCGTGAAACTGTTATTTCTCCTTCAAATACTCGGAGCAGTCGATTGCGAAGCTCGACTGCCATCAGCGAATCCATCCCTAGATCAAAGAAGCCGACCGTTGTTGAGGGAGGCGACGCCAGCCGCAATATGGATTGAAGTTGCGCCTGAATGAATGTCATAAGGGCGTCGACTCGATCGCTTGCTTGTACAGTTCGAAGTTCGTCAACATCGAGACCGGCGGCATCCGATTGTGAGTCACTGGCATCTTCGTCAGTGGCAAGAAGCTCCTTCAACAGCGCGGGTCGCGTGTCTAGGTGTTGTTCGAGCACCGCCCAATCTACCGACATTGCCGCTGGATTTTTCAAGTCGTGTGAAACAAGGTAGTCTAAGGTCCGTATTCCCAAATCGGGAGAAATCCATTCGGTCCCTGTTGTTTCTAGCTGGGTTGCGATTCTCTCTCTTTGCTCGGCAGCTTCACCGATATCAGACCAGGCGCCCCATGCGATGGCTTGACCACAAAGACCGAGTGAACGGCGGTGAGCAGCCAATTGGTCGAGAAATGCATTGGCGGCGGCATGATTTGCCTGGCCAGCATTTCCAAGCACGCCGGTCGCGCTGGAGAAGAGGACGAAAAGGTCGAGATCCAATCTCCTTGTAGCTTGGTGCAAGTGCCAAGCACCAAGAATCTTTGGCCAGAGAACCTCTTCAAAGCGTTCCCATGTCTGGTTGGTAATCGATCCGTCGGAGAGAACACCCACGCTGTGCACGATGCCACCCAGCAATGGCATTTCACGGTCGATGTAGTCAAGCATGGAATCGATGCTAGACGTGTCTGTCACATCGGCGATTTGGGTTTCTATTCGAATTCCTTGTGCACGAAGTTGCTCGATTGTCTCCATGGCCTCAGGTTCGGGATCACGGCGTCCATTGAGGACAATGTTCTTGGCACCGTTTTCGGCTAGCCAAACTGCGACGGCGCAGCCAATGCCGCCAAAGCCGCCGGTAACCAAGTAGCTGCGATCGCTTTTCAAATTGCCATGTGCGAGAGCTGGCATGCCCAGCACCAATTTGCCCACGTGCCGCGCAGATCCCATGTATTGCAGAGCGTCGCCGATTTCCGCCATCGGCCACTTTGAGTGGCGTAATGGATTCAGTTCGCCCGATTCAAAACGCGCCACTAATTTCCGGAATGCCCGACCAACCAATTGAGGTTCATTTCGTTTCAGCTCATCGAGCGACAATATGTGATAGTCGACATCAGGACGGGTTTGCGCCATCTGTTCTGGTGTCAAAATGTTGAGACGCCCGATTTCTACAAATCTGCCGTTTTCCTTGAGACACGCAAGGCTGGTGTCAATGAATCCTTCGCTGGTCAGACTATTGAGGACGATGTCGACACCTTCATTTTCTGTTGCCGCGAGGACCTCGTTTCCAAAGTCAAGCTGTCGGCTGTCGAACACATGCTCGATGCCCATCGCTCGTAGGAATGTTTGCTTGGGCTTGCTTGCGGTGGCAAACACTTCGGCGCCTGCAGCTTGAACCAACTGAATTGCTGCCAAGCCAACCCCGCCAGACGCGGCGTGTACCAATACTCGGTCGCCCGCTTTGAGTCCGGCCAGGTCGAACGCAATTCCTGCGGTCGCAAAGACAATTGGCAACGTTGCCAGCTGGTCCAGTCGCAGGTCTGGAGGCGCTTCCGCAACTAAGTCGGCATGTGTAGTCACTTCGGGTCCGAAAGTACCGAACCCCATGCCAACAACTCGCTGCCCAACCACAAATTCATCGACGTCCGATGCCAATTCCGTTACGTAGCCCGCGAACTCAAGACCTAGGGACGCGTTTGGAGCTTGCGCGCCCAGTGCAACAAGCACATCGGAGAAGTTCAATCCTGTTGTTTCGACCTGAACTCTTACTTCTCTAGACTGCAACGGTTGTTGTTCGAAACGTGCAGTTTGAACGTTTGCAAGGGATCCATCGTCTCCGGAAGACAGGATCCATTCGGGATCCTCAGGAATTTGGATTCGAGTAGCGTTGTCGGAAGCTTTGACCAATCGAGCGACATACCTGGAGTTCCGTCTAAAGGCCAAATGGTCTTCTTCGCTCGGCGTCAAGAGTTCGTCCACAAGATTTTCGAACGAATCGCTGTCTGGGTCCAAGTCGACCATTCGCGCGCCAAGGAACGACGACTCTAGTCCAGCCACTTTTCCGAACCCCCAAAGCGCAGACCCCGAGATCATTCCTGTTTGTTCGCATTCCAATACCTGTGCTCCGTGCGTAACGAACCAAGTTCCGTTGGTAGGACGAACTCCAGCACCCATCAACTCTTGAGTCAGACTAAGGGCACTAGCTGCGGAGTTCTTGATATCTTGGGCGAGTTGGTGAGTGGTTGCTTCTACACCGCGACCATCCAAAGCTGCCAAGTGAACCACACCGCGCAGTGGCTGTTCTTCTGTAATTTGAGCAAGGACAGCAGGCAGTTCGTTGTGGCCAACCTCTGCGTCTTGTTTTGCCGCATTTGCTGAATTGGAATTCTCGAACCTAGTCAAGATGACGGACTGGTCAATTAACTGGAACTTCTTTGCGAGCCGATCTGCCAGCCCACCTGAATCTGTTTCGATGATCCATGTACCGGGCTTTAGAGTGGACTTCACTGGTGCTTGTGCAACTATCGTTCCCGAGCCCAATGGACCAGATGTGTCAGATATTGTCTCGTCGCCGAACACAACCGCGTCGATATAGCCAGAATCCGCCAAAGCACTACGCCAAATGTCCGGACTTGCCAATGCATGGTTCTTGCGATAGGGATCGTTGAATCGCCACCATCCATCGAGGAATCCGAAGGTAAGGTCCTGCCACGCACGTCCACGCAACGACTCCAGTGCAATTAGCATGCCTCCAGGTACTAGGAGCTGCCGACAGTTTGAGAGGGTTTCGTACAGATTGCGTGTTGCATGGAGTACATTTGCTGCAATCACAATGTCATAGTAGGACTCTTCAAATCCCTGGGCTGAAGGATCATTTTCGATATCGAGTGGTCGATATTCGATGTCAATTCCATTGCCTTCAAAATTTCTTTCGGCCTCGCTAAAGAATCCAGGCGAAATGTCGGTGTATGTGTACTCCAATCGTTTCGTTTCAAGTTCCGAAAAGACGATTTCGGTCGTGGCGCCCGTTCCTGCTCCAACTTCCAACACACGTAGCAAACGGTCTTCAGGCAAGTCATTCACCAGGCGGGCGATGACGTCGCCAAGCAGGCGATTGCCCGCAATTGACACGGGGGCTGTCTTATAGAAATCAGCAGCACCCGACGAATCTTCCTCAAAGAGAAGCGCTAGGGGGTCGGCTTCACCGGTCAACAACTCGATAAAGTTTGAACCAAACCGATTTAGCAGCGTAAGCTCGTACTGTCCATAGGGGTGCTTCTCACGAAGTTCATTGAACAGCTCGTTTGGCGATGACAATCCCTTGGGCAAGCTGTCGTTAACTCCAAGCATGACCTCGTAGTTGCCGTCCGATGAGTGTGAGAGCACTCTTGCTTCAACCATCATGCGAAGAATGCGGTTCATCAAATTCTTGTGAATGGGAAGGATTCCCATTTGAACCATTAGTTCGTCAGCCTGCAGGGAAGTGCCCTTCGTTCTCTCCAATCCGTGACCGTCAAGCGACGTAATGACCCACGAATGTGCAAGTTTTTCGAGATCCAGAAGCAGTGAATAGCGTTCTTCAGGAGTGACTCCCTGAGCTCTCAAGTAGCTAAAGAATGGCTCCACGTTCGATTGAAGTTCGCTGACTTCTGCAAGTGGGTGTTCCCGTCGCGTAGTAGCAGGATGATCAATGTTCCTCCAAACGACTTCGTAGATGAGATCGGTCGGATCCTCGACGGCGGATAGAAATGAAGACCGTGTTGCCCGCTTTACTGTAAAGCCACTGAGGCTTGCCAATTGTCGTCCCGACCGATCGTACATCCACAAGTCGCCAGTAAGTGCTTCGGGAACACTTGCTTCTGCCGTTGCTTCTCCCTTGGAGATTTCGTCCATGCGAGCATGGCAAACCAAGTTTGAGTCTAGCGGCGCAGCTATGGAGAGACGTTCCCACCCAAACGGGATGTAGGTGGCACCCTCGCCGATGTTCGTCGATTGGCGAGCAGCCGATAGGACTTGAAAGCACGCATCGAGTATCAATGGTTGTAATTCAATCCCCGCTAACGAGTGTTCCTCTCTGATGCTTATTTCTGCAACAGCTTCGCCGTTTCCAATCCAAAGGTTCTTCAAGTTACGAAATGGAGTTCCCAATTGGATATTGGTCGCGGACTTTTGCTTGTAGTATTCCCCCAAATCCTGCTTGTCTAATTTCGAGGTAAGCTCTCCAAGATCTTTGGATTGCGTTGATTCCACTGTCTCCGTGTCGCGCGAAATCCTACCGGTTGCGTGCAGCGTCCAATCATCGTCCGATGGATCCTTGCTAAACACCTCAAGTTCTCTTGAACTATCGTTGTTAGGAGACTGAAGTACCAACTGCACGCGACGTGAATTCGCTTCCTCTTCTGCAGAGCTATCTTTGAACACCATAGGACTATGAAGTTGAAGCTCGTCTAGAAGTGCTCCTTTGACGGTGTCCGCACAGGAAACCCCCATTGATCCGTAGAAAGCACCGGGAATCAGAATCTGGCCAAAGACTCGGTGGTCCTTGAGCCAGTTGGGGTCTTCGGGACTCAACTCTGTCTCGTAGTAGATCTCTCCTCGCGGAGACTCGTGGCGCGAACCTAACAGCGGGTGATCCGAACTTGCCGTCCTTCGTCGGGAGGTTTGTACCCAATGTCGTCTGTGTTGGAACACGTACCCCGGAATGTTGAGCTTGCGACGCTCTTCGCCTGCGTAGAGACCTCGAAAGTCAATGTCAACGCCATTCTCGTACGCTTCGGCTACACAATTTAGGAATCCTCCATCGGATGGAATTTCCGGTCTATCGTCTCGAGGCATGCGAAGGCTAGCCAGGATTGCGGGCGGCTCGTTCTCTTCTGGCCATGAGAGTTGGGTCATGGGTCCCAACACTGCATTAGGTCCAATTTCCAGCACGGCATCCACATCCAGAGATGCAATGGTGTCTACGCCTTTGCGATACGCAACGCCCTGTCGAGCATGCCGGCGCCAGTAGCTGCTGTCTAGCCGCACATCGTCGCCGACCAGATTGCCCGTCAAATTGCTTACGAGGGGGAGTGTGTGACCAGCTACATGTAGCTGGTCTATTACATCAGCAAGTTCATCCAGAATGGGCTCTACCAAAGCACTGTGGTAGGCAGGACTCCTTTTCAGTCGACGAACGCGAACTTCCTGCTTCTCCAGTTGCTCAAGCAACGGCTCTAATTCATGCGCATACCCGCTCAGTGCTTGGTGAGCACCATTGAGTGCCGCAATGCTCACTCCAACCCCGTTTACTTCCTCGTTGTAGGCTTCAACTGCTTCATTTGCCTCCTCTTCTGATAGGAATACCGCGGCCATCGCGCCCGGTCCCGGTAGTCTGCTCATTAGTCTTCCGCGAGCGGATGCAAATTTGCAACCGTCTTCGAGGCTAAACACGCCTGCCGTTCGTGCGGCAGCGATTTCTCCCAGGCTATGTCCGAGTACAACGTCGGGTTTCACTCCCAGGCTAGCCCACAAATCGGTTAATGCACACTCAATCGCATAGATGCAAGGCTGAACCCACTTGGGGTCTTCTAGGTCTTCCTCTGTACCAGGTGCCCCAAACAATCTATCGGTCAACGAGGAATCTCGTTCGCGTCGTATGACTTCGTCGCATTGATCGATGATGTGCTTGAAAACCGGTTCGCTTTCGTAGAGGGCTTTCCCCATCCCAGCCCACTGGCTTCCCTGCCCTGTGTACGCAAAGGCAATCTTTGACCGAGCTTTGCTGGGCTCGATCGGTTGTTCAGAGATGGATCTACGGAGTTCTTCCGTGGATATATTGGTAGAGTCAATCAGAAGCGCTCTTCGATAGTTGAAGTGACTTCGTCCAATGCTCGCTGTCCAACAGAAATCAGACAGGAGAGAGCTGGATGAAGTGGGTTCGATTCCGGTTTCTCCACTGTGTTGCTCATTCAGCCAATCCTGATACTCGTCGCAGACTGCGATTAGCGCATCAGGAGACTTGGCAGAGAGAGGCAATAGGCGTGTTTGTCTCAAAGGTACGTCAGATAAATCGGCCTTTAGCTCATCGGAGATTGAGCTTTCAACTTGCAAAGGGGGTCCTTGAATTGCATTGAGCCCTGCAGTAGCTTCCTGCGACGAGAGAAACTCTCCGACCCCTCTGAGCAGGACATGAGCATTGGTGCCGGAGAATCCAAACGAGTTGATGCCGGCGAGGCGTTCAGCTATGTCCTTCTGTGGCCAGGACATCGACTCTTGTACGACTTTCACGGGCAACCGATCCCAAGCAATTTCGGGACTTGGATTCTCGAAGTTGAGGTGCTTCGGGATGTGCCCAAACCTTATGGCCATAGCGGCCTTGATGACGCCAGCAACACCCGCGGCAGGTTCGAGATGACCAATGTTGGTCTTCACGGATCCAATGAGAAGAGGCCGGTTGGGATTGCGTCCTGCACCATAGACTTCTGCAGCGGCATTGATTTCTACCGGGTCGCCTACCGGCGTACCAGTCCCGTGAGCCTCCAAGTAGTCCACTTCAACAGGCTGGACGTTAGCTTGATCAAGAGCGGCAACAATCACAGCCCTTTGAGCACTACCACGAGGTACGGTCAGACCTTCGCTGGTGCCATCTTGATTGATTGCTGTGGCCGCAACTTCTGCCCAAATGTGGTCTCCGTCGCGTTGTGCGTCCTCAAGTCGTTTGAGAACGACGATCCCGCAGCCCTCACCGCGGACATAGCCGTTTGCAGCTTCATCGAACGTCTTGCACGTCCCGTCAGGTGAGAGCATGCCTGCATTTGCGCGGAGTTCCGTAAGCTTCCCAGACAATATGAGCTGTACGCCTCCAGCTAGAGCAACATCGGTTTCTTCCAGCTGTAGTGCGGTTGCGGCTTGGTGCATGGCGACCAGCGACGACGAGCACGCCGTATCAACTGTCATTGCAGGTCCCTCGAAACCAAGCGCAAAGGAAACCCGTCCTATGGCCGTGTTCAAGGATGTACCTGTGATTGTGTAGAGACTTGCCGCTGGTTGAGAGGTGTCTGCACCGCCGAGGATAAGGTACCGATAGTCGTTATTGCTCATGCCGGCGAAAACCGAGGCGGACGATCCGCGCAGTTGTTCGGGATCGATATTTGCGTTCTCCAGAGCGCGCCAACTCGTCTCAAGCATCATTCGCTGCTGGGGATCGAGAAACTCTGCTTCGCTAGGCGAAATCCTGAAGAACTCCGCATCGAATTGATCAATGTCCGTTAGAAATGCGCCAAAGCGACATGCACTAGGAACCATCGAAGTGTCCTCGTAGAGCTCACCGACCCGTCCTTCTCGTGCACCTGGCGGACACTCGAACACACAGTTTGTGCCGCTAACAAGCTTCTCCCAGAATGTCGCAAGATCTGGAGCGCCAGGAAACCGGCAAGCCATACCGACGATAGCGATGCGATGGTTTGTTGAGTCAGGTGAGCTCGATTTTTGATGGGATGCTGAAACTTGCACCTGACCGAATCCTTGATCCCGTGTTGCCGTAGGCGAGTGAGCACTGCTGTGTACTTGAGAGTCGTCAGCCATTGACATTGCCTTAATTGGTTTCTAAGGAAATTGTATAGTTGGACAAACTCAAGAATCGAAGACGTTTCATAGGGAATGACGACTATGTCAATTGGCAATCAATGCCTACTCAGAATTGAATTCCTCAACGCCGATGTAATGGATGGTTAACTTAGATAGCCTGCAGTGGGGCATACTTTGCCAAGCAACGCGAAATGATTGCACTGTTGCTGTGATGGCAACTCAAGGAAAATCGAAAATGCTAGGTCGTGAAATGTCGTATCCGAAAATGCCGATTTGGCCTGCAATGAGAGCCGGGTCATGATTGTCAAGCGGATTGGCCCCAAATTTCAAGGGAATTCATTGGGGAAATGATCCCAACGCCGAATTCGTCCGAAAGGTACGAACTACTGTTCAAATACGCCGGCGAAAAATGTACTTCAACCTGCAATGCGTCTAATGTGGAATCTTAAAGAGCTTAACTTCACTTCTGGGTTGTCAGTAGGTTTTGTTCGCAGCCTCTCAATAACCATTTCACTATTCGCAGTGGCGAATTTTGTCTTTATTGGAGGACTCCAGCCCTACGTTCTCAGTGGTACAGGCATGTTTTATGTCGGAACTGCCATTTTGTGCCTGTTTCTCGCAATCTTTGGAAAATTCCCATCGCCGGTTGCAACGACACCGATTCCATGCGCATTGGTCATGGTGTCGATCGCGGAGTCGATGAACCTTCAAGGTATCGAGTTATACGTCACATTTGTAGCGTCCATAGTGGGCTGCGCCTTGTTGACGGGGCTTCTTTTCCTTGCAATTGGATTCTTTCGGTTCGCGAATTTCTTTAGATTCATTCCTTTCACCGTATCGGCAGGCACACTCGCGGGGTCTGGTGTTCTGATTCTCTTAATGGGATTCAAACTAGCTGGTATCACATGGCAGCCAGAGGATTGGCCCTCCTTGCTCGAACCGGCCGCGCTGCTCAAAGTATCCCTCAGTCTGGGGCTCGGCTTGCTGTTCATCCTTGCATCCAAGCTGTGGCGTCGGTTTTGGGTATTGCCTTTGCTGTTCAGCGCGTTCTGTGTCCTGTTTCACTTAGGTCGCATCCTACTGAACGTTTCGATGGAAGGAGCTGTAGCAGCAGGGCTTCTATTGGATGTGGAGTCGTCGGGAGCCCTATGGCCACCAATTGCCTTTGGTGACTTTAGTGCGATTAATTGGAGTGTAGTTGCCAGTCAAGCTATTAACGGTTCAGTCCTTTTCTTGGTTCTCTTGGTACTCACCGTTGTGAGTTTTGCACAGTTGGAACTTGGAGCCAGAATAGATCTGGATTGGAACAAGGAACTCAAGCTCCACGGGTTCGCGAATTTGCTCTCTGCGGCAAGCGGCGGAATCCCTGGAGCAATGGTTGCTTCATCAACGCTGCCCAACATTGCCTTGCGAGGTAACAACCGGGTCACAAGTTTCGTAATGGCCGCTATTCTCGTGCTTTTTGCGATCATGGGTTCCGACTTGCTGCGGCTGATGCCACTGCCAGCTACTAGCGGATTCCTGATTTTTCTAGCTGTACCCCTCATTAGCGATTGGCTCATCCGTAGCAGCAAACGATTGCACATATCCGAATACAGCATGCTGGTTCTGATCTGCGTCGCCATAGTCTTCGTCGGATTCTTGGAAGCAATTGCTCTTGGCCTAGTTCTCAGCCTTGTGTTTTTCACAGTTCGACTGAGCCAGATAAACCTGGTAGAAGCACAGTACTCGATTCGAGAGAAGAGCAGTCGACTTCAACGTTCCATACCTGACGAAGCAATCCTGAAAGCCTATGGTCCGCGAGTTCAGATATACCGCCTGCGTGGCTACATATTCTTTGGCAGCGCATATTCCTTTACGAGTCGCCTAAAGGATTCGTTGAAGAGCCAGCCAAGCCCCATTTGTGTTGTCGTAGATTTCTCTGAGGTTACGGGATTCGACCTGTCCGCAGTCGATAGCCTCCGTGGCTACATCCAGTTTGCCAATTCTGTGAAAGTAACGTCGATCTTTAGCTCTACTTCCGATCGCTTCAAACAAGAGACTAGGAGAGATTTCCCTCTGCCCCTGTTTGAGTCTGTAGAGTGGATGGACTCCGAGGACTCGGCGTTAGTGCGAGCGGAGGAGTTGCTATTGAAGTTCTTTACTGATGAAACCGCAACGGATCCATCTCTACGAGAAATGGTGAGGCGCAGTACTTCGGATGATTTGTCGGCGTTTCTCGAGCGACAGGCCGAATTTGAGGAACTCGTGGATGAATTGAGAGAGTCCTGTAGCACCGTTGACTATGCTGACCAGGAGAGAATTACCACAGAGAACGATCCGTCAATGGGCATGCAGCTGCTTTTGGCCGGACAAGCCTCCGTACGGGATCAAGGTGGGTCCACTTTGTATCAACTTCGCCCCGGGTCAGTGATTGAGGAAGGTAGTGCTGTTGAAGACCGCTTTACAGAGACGACTACCGTCTCGGAAGGATCATGCCAAACCGTCTTGGTTACTCCAGCAGACCTGTCTAGGTTGGAGAAAGAAAAACCGCCTATTGCCTCGAGGTTGTATCGTTACATCTTGTCGGTCGGTCGCGCATCGCCGACAAACAGTTAATAACGGGAGTTAGCTTGACGACTTGCCAGTCAGGGATTCGTGTACTTGGCGTGTTGACGAGGTTCTTGTTATTTGAGGGAAGTTGTTTAGCTAACTCGCCGCGTGCCCTGACTGTGCAATAGAAAAAAAACGTAAGGCCAAGTAGACCTGAAATTAACATGAAGACATGACCAATGAATCCCATAGCGTCGAATGGTGATCCGCCTACAACGACAGGTGGGGGCAGTGCTACACGCACGACTGCCCAAGCTATCACTGTCACCCCCAATACAGCCACAACACACGGCTCGAGTCGGCCGCTCTTCATACCCAACCTGCGTCGGTAATAGAAGTAGCCAGCCCAACTTGCAGCGAAAAAACCGACTAGTCCTGCGTAAGTCGCAAATGCTAACGGTTCAGAAGTCACGCTTTGTCCTTTTCTTGCCCAACATTCCAATCAATCGACTAGACCAGAAATCATCTGTAAACTCATTGCGCAGCCACAACTACAAGCTCACCCTTTAGCGTTTCGGTTTGCTTGGGGAGACACAAGTCGTCCTTACATGTTTGAAATGTAACCTCTGCAGTGAACTCGTACGTTCCTGGCTCGGTGTTGTCCGTTGCGAACACTTGTCCAATGTCTACTGTCGGTCCGTTGAAGATGTCGTACATTCCCTTGAACTGATGGACGGGTTGTTTCACATTTCCAACTTTCTCGATTTCCCCAGGAACTTTGAAACTAACCTTGGTCTCCGTCATCCCATGTTCTGAATTGCGACCAGTTGGCGCATAGATATACCAGCCATCTGCAATCGTAAAAGTTACTGAGACTTCAGCCTGTTCTTCGGCATCCATCTCTTTAGGGAGGTGCAGTTCGAGCGAAACAGGTGTGAACTTGGGCACTGTGTTTGCAACTTGCAGTAGCGGATCGAAGTCTTGAGGCGTAAGACCTGCACTTTCGGGACTTGTTGACGGTGTGGCGGGGTCCGTACCGAGCATGACATAGATCCGACCTTGGTGACGCATTGTTAGCCAGTGCCCCTTGTTTTCCTTGTAGAGTCTTCCGACGGTTTGTTCCCAGTAGTCGACATTCAGTTGAACCATTTCTTCGAGTTCTTCATCCGTTCCTGACCAGTTCTCACCGAATTGTTCACGTAGTCCTTCTGCAGTCGGACGTTCGCGAGGAGGGTACCGTCCTGGGTCTTTGCCAGCGGCCTCGACTTGGTTGACACTTTCCCACTCCCAAGACAGCTCGTCGGAGAATTCACCACCGTTTACAGTGGCTACACTGGCACCAATGATGAGATCATGAACACCGTCGCCGTTCCAGTCGTCGACATACACGCGGGGGCCGCTACCCGGTAGTGCTTTACGACCATCCTTAGTTCGTAGCAAATCCACACCAGTATGGAACCGATGTCCTTTGTCGGTCTTGACTCCTTTGAAGAACATTACAGCTGGGTCATTGGGTTTCGTATAGCTACCAGTGACTAGCAAATCCAAGACTCCGTCATTGTCCCAGTCAACTACATAGGGTGAGGTCTTTATGTCTCCGCTTGGAGTGTACTCTCCTATTTGTTGAAGTACTTCCCTCTCTTCAAGACTCAGTTCACGGACGACGAGAGGGTTGCCGTCCACGTCGAGCAGCAGTTGACGTTTACCGAACTTCGGACTCTTCGGAGTTCCGATGTTTTCGCTCATGCGTAGTCCACCCCCGCCTCCAAATATGAGGTCGTAGTCGCCGTCGTCGTCGAAGTCACCCATGGCCGCGGAGGAGTAGACCCAGTAGTCGAAGGTTTCGATCTCATCTTTTGGGGGCTCGTCTCTTCCCATAAAGGAACTCCAACTCGACGACGGGTCACCTTCTTGTGAGAGTTTGATTCCGGACAGGAAGCCATCGGCACTACCTCTGAACCAAGTTACCTCTCCGGGGTGATATTGGCCGGTGATCATGTCGAGGTATCCATCGTCGTTGAGATCGTAGAAGTAAGGAGTGAAACCTATGCAACACCATTGTTCGACCTCCATGATCGTACCTTCAGTGTCTCGCGCCCACTCGAAATCTTCGCTGAAGATTGGATCGTTGTCAGTTCCGACATTCTTGTAGACTCGAAGTGTCGAACCATCCTTGCCCATTGGGAAAGACTCACCCGAGTTTGTCTCAAACTCACCTACTAGGAGGTCGCGTTTGCCATCGCCGTCCCAATCGAATAGGGCTGGAGCTGCCAGTCCGTGTTTTTCCGTCTTCACGGGCAACTTGCCGCCCATAACCAGAATTGGCGATTCTAGATCGGGTGCGCCTTCTATATCAGCACCCACAATCTCGGGGAAGCTCATTTCGTCGGCTACGACAGCGGACGCAAGAAATACGCACCAAACAAATGGTGAAACCCAGCAATTCCTCATTGTTACCTTCCTGATATTGCTGCAGAAGTAACAGCAAATCAACTCTCCTTGACTAGGAGAATTATAGATTCTTATAGATCGCAAAACTCATGGTGATTGCCGGCGTAGACACCCCAAGAAGGTCTCTATAGCTCAGTCAAGATTCCCCAGCTTGAAGTTGAACGATTTAGGGCTCAAAATCGAGAAACGTCACGGGCAATAGGTCAATTCCGGCTTGCACCACCTCCCAAGACAATTGGTGCAGCATTGCCATTCGCATTTGGCACCAACCCAATTACCACTTTGCATTAAATCCGGTATAGTGAAAGTGGACACGCGACTCTTGCCACAATGCCAACTATGGCAATCCTTTGGAATACACAGCCGATCAGCGGCTGGTTTTACTCAGCATCGAATCTCTAGGATAGCTAATGGAATAGCGCTGCAGAATCTGCCAAGTCTCCCCTGAATCTAGCTGCTTCGTCCATGCAATACGTCCAGGACGGTCATCGATGTCACTCTTGGAAGGTGAAGTAGCATCACGATGCACATCGATCTTGATGTCCTCATGCCGAGCTACGGGGTAGTAGTCAAGCACTTCCAAGCTCGATCGAGTCGAGCCGTTGTTCTCGATGGTTACTAGGAAGTGAGTTTCTTCAACAGATCGGTTTCGAAATATTCCTTCGTCGCCCTTCATGCCGCCTTGGTTTTCCACCGCGACACTAATTCCTCTGTTGATTCCCAAAGGAATTACGACCTCAGAATTGGAATGTACGTGTTCCAGATGAGTTTCCCCAACGAAGCTCCCGTCAACAAAGCACTTTAAGCTTCCTAGAGGAAGCGGCAGGTCTCGGTCGTAGCTGAAGTAAGCCGCCAAATACCCAACATCGTCGTGTCTGGGGACTATCGTTGTCTTGGTATCGATGTCATCGAATGTGTAACTGCCCAGTCCTATGATGCCGTGCTGAGAACCGTCGTTGGCAACTGACTGTGGCAGCGCGGTCTTGTACTGTGTTGAGAATGGATACATTGTGGCAACGCTGTAGCGTTGGTCGAAAATGATGTCCCCAGTATCTGGGGTGCCTGGCAATCTTGATCCCGTTACAACCATTTCCTCGCGCCCATTCATAGCCATCTCAATACGAGGCTCACGAAGATCTACGAAGTGGCTGTATTGCCGAGGAGGTGCGGTTCTCCGATCGGGGCTTGCCGTGCTGAGAGTCAGAGAGACATCAATCCAAGGTTCCGGCGACTGCTGGAAAACAATTGCATCGTGTACGATCGCAAACGTCTGGGAAGAACTATCCAGATAGGCATGGTATTTCGATTGCCAGCCAGCTCGTACAGAAAAATAGGACACGACGAATTCGGTCTTCTTTGCTTCGGTCGCCATAATGCCAATGGAAAGTTCCACCGACCCCGATTCTTGTCCTCCAAGCTGATTTCTTTCACGCTCCAGCTGTCGGCGCATTGACCTGGCATCGTCGAGAGCTCTTCGCACTTCACGACGCAAGTCGAAGGCCTCCGAGCTACTCTCTCGAATTAGTGTCAATGTGCTGCGAGTGTGATCTAAGTCTAGGGTGACACTATTGGACTCGGGGACATCTCTGTGTGGATGCTGCTCCACAATCCCTTGCAGAAGCTCGATTTCCATAGCGACAGACGACAAGTCGTCATCATGTTTGGCAATTTCTTGATCGAGTTGGTCGATTTGCTCGTCGAGCTCTCTTACCCTGTTGGCATAGGCTTCGTCGTCGAAGACTGCTTTGTATTTTGTATCGATAATTCGTACATGGCTACTTGACCCAAGCGCACGAACGTCAAAATCGTCCGCCGTGGTTGGTAGACCTTGAACGACGACGCGGTGATTACCAACTGGTACATCAACGGTGAACTGCCTGATTATGTCTGCGCCTTGCGGGTAGACATGCACGTCCGAGATTTCTGGACTTACAACGGTATTAGCCATAAGTGAGCTACTCAATGCAAACGCGCTAATTGCAAGGATTGCGAGTCTGGTCGTTTTTCCATTCATTTCCGTTACTCCACGTTCGGATGAGTGTTGGATTGCCATTAACTCATCGGTATGCCGTGTGTTCTACAAAGGCGACCTAGTCAGGTAGCGAGATACCATCGCTTGGTTGCGAATTTCACAGAGAACAATACTGATGTATAGCGGCTTATCCAAAGTATGAATATTTGACCATGAAGCTGGACGAGTTTCACGATCTGCTAGAAAACTGTTTTGTGAACCGTAGCGAAACAGGTGGGCGGTGATGGACAATGACTTTCCTGAACGATTTAAGCAAGACAACCATGCGTTGCTATCCAAGCACGATGTGTTTCCGTTTACCACTCAGGCTGGACTTGCAACAGCAAGTCAAAATCTGTTCGTCACAACGTAAAGTAGCAGCGTGAAGGTCCTAGACCTTGAGCTGCAAATCGGTTGCAGCGCGACGGCTTTCGGCTTGTTCTTCCAGCTACCTCGTTTCCTATAATTCGATCTACTTGCCGTTACAGGTAGTGATCCTATTTCGCCATCTTCTCTATATTGCTTCTGCTATTGCGTGCCAGCGCAGAAAAAGAAGAGGCGGACTGTTCTCTATAGTTCTCTATTGAGCGCATTGGCTCTCTGAATGGACACCATCCTACAACTCTTGCTAAAGGGCATTTCGCAAGGTTGCGTATACGGACTCATTGCATTGGGATTCGTCCTGATCTACAAAGCGACCGAAATGATCAATTTCGCCCAAGGCGAACTCATGATGATCGGTGCATTGATCGCGGTGACCTTTACGCAATACCTGCAATGGAATTACTTTGTAGCCGTCGTATTGACAGTCTTGGCCACGGGATTCCTTGGCTTGCTGCTAGAAAGGTCGCTGCTGCGTCGCATGATTGGAGAACCGCCGTTTGCGGTTCTCATGGTTACCATCGGTCTTGGGTTTGTGTTGCGTGCCGTTGCCGGGATGATTTGGGGGCATGACCCGCAGGAGTTGCGAACTCCATATTCCGATGTCGTCGTACACATGGGTGACATCGTTGTAGGTGTCTCAAATCTTGTTGTGATTGGTGGAACCATCGCACTCTGTGTTGCGCTGTTCCTTTTCTTTCGATTCACTCGCATTGGGATAGCAATGCAGGCATCTTCGCAGAACCAACTCGCGGCTTTCTACGTAGGCATCCCCGTCAAGCGCATTGTTGCGTTGACGTGGGCGCTTTCAGCAGGAATTGCTGCAATCGCAGGAATCTTGTTTGCACCGCTTACGGCGATTACTCCCAACATTGGATTCTCTGGGATTAAAGCTTTCGCGGCTGCAATAGTCGGAGGATTCGGAAGTCTGCCGGGTGCAATCATTGGAGGGCTTTCAATCGGCATCATAGAGCAATTCATGCAATACCAATTCGGGAAGGGACTCGGTGACACCAGTGCGTACATCTTGCTGTTGCTCATGCTGCTTATACGACCATCCGGCTTGATAGCCACCATGCAAAAGAAGAAAGTCTGATGCGATTCGTCCTCAAAACCAACTATGGTCGCGATATAGACATCTTCAAACATCGCACACACGCCATCTGGTACATCGTCCTCGTTGGACTCTTGATTGTGGCCCCGCTTTTCCTGGACATCTTCTACGAAAAGCAGCTGACGGAGCTCTTCATATGGGCAATCGCAGGAGCTGGCTTGATGTTGTTGGTGGGCTACACCGGCTTGGTTAGCTTGGGGCACGTAGCCTTCATGGCATTGGGGGCGTATATCCACGCCATACTCTACTCTCGCGGCTGGCCCCTTGCTCTAAGCATTCCCGCATCTGCAGTCATGACGGGTGGGATTGGCGTCTTGATTGGTGTCGCATCACTGCGAATGACCGGTATTTACCTTGCTATTGCTACCTTGGCGTTTGCCATGATCGTAGAGAAGGTGCTGGCACATTGGCCTGCATTGACGGGTGGCCATTCGGGGTTCCGCGTCGACGACCCCAATTTGTTTGGGCTTTCATTGGATTCCGCCACAGCCTATTACTACACATGTCTGACGGTGTTGCTTTTCGTGTTTCTCGCCGTGATCAATCTGCTTAGGTCGCCAACGGGAAGATCGTTCATAGCTGTCCGGGACTCCGAGATCTCCGCACAAGCTCTTGGAGTCAGTCTCTTGAGGACAAAGACGCTAGCGTTTGCTCTGTCGGCTGCTCTGACAGGTCTAGCGGGCGCACTCTACGCACACCGCATAGGGTTCTTGTTTCCAGACGCATTTACGATCATGACCTCGATCATGCTGTTGATGCTAGTGGTAGTTGGCGGCTTGGGGTCCCTTCATGGCGTTGTATTTGGTGCATTCTTCATCACCATCGTGCCTCAAATCATCGCGATCGTACGGGATTGGCTTCCTGCAGAACTTGCTCAACGTGGCGGGCTGGAGCCGCTTATATTCGGAGGGGTGCTAATTCTGTTCCTCATGTTCGAGCCACTCGGCTTCTACGGAAGGTGGGTAAAGATAAGACTGTTCTTCAGCCAATTTCCTCTCTATCGTCGGAAGACCTTTCTACGTCAGAAATCCTATCTAAAGACTGAAAGGGTCCATTGAACAAATGCTTGAAACCAAAGGCATTTCAGTGAGTTTTGGTGGAGTCCATGCAATTCAGGACTTGTCGTTCCAAGTCGAGGAAGGTGAAATATTCAGCATCATGGGCCCTAACGGCGCGGGCAAAACCACCGTGTTTAACCTGATTAGCCGGTTCTACGACGTAGACGAGGGACGGATCGCGTTTGAAGGCGAAGACATCACAAACGTTCCGCCGCATGCGATCGCACGCAGAGGCATTGCACGCACGTTTCAAAATGTCGAGCTGTTCGATCACGAAACTGTATTGAAGAACCTCCTTATTGCGCAACACATTCATCGCAAGACTTCGGTGCTTACGGAGTTCCTGTTTACGCCGAAGGTCCGCAAGCAGGAAATCACATTCCGCAAAAAAGCGGAGGACGTCATCGACTTGTTGCACCTGCAAAACTATCGTGAGAAGACCGTGGACTCCTTGCCATTCGGCATTCGCAAGATTGTGGAAATCGGCCGTGCGCTCTGCATGGATCCGAAACTGCTGCTGCTAGACGAACCTTCCTCAGGACTCAATCCAGAAGAATCTGAAGATCTGTCGTTTTGGATTGAAGACATCAATGAAGATTTGGGCATTACGATCCTGATGGTGGAGCACGACATGAACTTGATAGGTCAGGTTTCAAATCGAGTCCTAGCGATGGCCGATGGCAGACAGTTAACCATTGGTGAACCCGAGGAAGTACGTGTGCATCCCGATGTTGTGGACGCATACCTAGGTACGTAGGCCGAAATGGACGAAAACCTACTTGAGGTGCGAAACGTCGAGACTTACTACGGCCCGATTGTTGCAATTCGTGGTGTTTCACTGTCGGTCAAAGGTGGCTCAATCGTTACGGTTTTGGGCGCTAACGGAGCCGGAAAGACAACCGTGCTTAAGACGATATCGGGTGCCATGTCGCCCCAAAAGGGAAGTGTCCGCTTCAAAGGCAGTGAAATAACTAGCCAAGAACCCGATCGAGTTGCTCGAATGGGAATCGGACACGTCCCGGAAGGGAGAGAAATCTTCCCCTTCTTGTCCACAGAAGAGAATCTCATGATGGGTGCGTTCACCCGTCGCGGCCAATCCATTCAATCAGATCTCGAGCTCATTTACGCGTACTTTCCACAGTTGCTGGAGAACCGCAAGCTTGCTGCCGGCTACCTATCGGGTGGACAACAGCAAATGCTGGCGATCGGTCGTGCATTGATGCTCTCACCCACACTCATGCTCCTCGACGAACCATCGCTGGGACTCTCGCCCAAGCTAGTTCACGAGATTGCCGAAATCATTCGCACAATCAACGCCGACCAGGGAGTTTCCGTGCTATTGGTTGAGCAGAACGCCAAAATGGCGCTCGAATTGTCGGACTACGGCTACATCATGGAGAACGGCAGAGTCGTCATGGAGGACACTTGCGATAGGTTGTCCAACGCCACCGACGTGCAGGAGTTCTACTTGGGTATGAAAGACAAAGGAGTTCGTGGGCAACGTCGCTGGAAACAGAGGAAGACGTGGCGATGACCGAGTCTGCAACAGCGAACAGACCGACTACGGTACCTCGTTTCTTTCAGCGTCGTGTCGACGAATTGCCCGAAAAGGTGGCCATTCGAGAGAAGGGTTTCGGAATTTGGAATGAATACACATGGGCAGATTGGGGTGAGCAGGCTCAGCTCATAGGTTTGGGGCTCAAGTCTTTGGGATTGGCTCGCGGCGACATTGTTTCGATTGCGTCAGAAATAAATAAGGAGTGGTTGTTTGCCGACTTGGGCGCCATTTGCGTTGGTGCAGTTTGCAATGGCGTGTACCCGACCGATGCCCCCAATCAGGTCGAATATCTGATCAATGACAGCGGAACGAAGTTCTACTTTGCCGAAGACGAAGAACAGCTGGACAAAGTTCTTAAAGTCCGCGAGCGTACTCCAACTCTTCAAAAAGTCATCATTTTCGACATGGAAGGGCTTCGACATCTTGACGACGAGATGTGCATGTCCCTGGAAGAGCTCTGCAAGCTTGGTGCCGAATATCGGCATAGCAACTCTGAGGCATGGTCGGAGGAGATTGATAGGCAAGATCCCGACGATCTCATGATCTTGACCTATACCTCTGGTACGACGGGACCTCCTAAGGGTGCCATGATCACCCAGAACAACATGCTGTTTATGATGAGGTGCTTGGGGGATTGCCTGACGATCTCCAGTGTCGACCGGCAGCTAGGTTTCCTGCCGCTGGCGCACATTGCCGGGCGAATGTTCTATACGTTCTCGGTCATAGAGGCGGCGTCCGAGGTTCATCTCGTCGAAAGCCTGGACACATTGGTTAACGATATACAAGAGGTTGAACCTACTGTTCACTTTGCCGTCCCGCGAGTCTGGGAGAAGCAGTACTCCCTAGTAACCATCATGAGAAAAGAGGCTACTGCTTTGGGCAGATGGGCCTACGACCTCGCATTGAAAGTAGGAACAAAACGGGCAAAGTTCCTAAAAGAGCAAGATAAGGTGCCAATTTGGCTAGAACTGCAGTTCTTGCTCGCTGATTGTTGCGTGTTGCGCAACGTCCGCAGAGCATTGGGTATCGACCAATGCCGGTGGTTGGCAACCGCAGCCGCTCCCATCGCACCAGACCTCATCGAGTGGTACTGGTCGATGGGCAAACCAATGTATGAACTGTACGGGCAAACCGAATGTACCGGCGTCGCAACATGCAATCTCGAATCGGATCACAGAATAGGCAGCGTCGGCAAGCCAGTGCAAGGAGTAGAAGTATCTCTGACCGAAGAGAACGAAATACTCATCCGAAGTCCTGGCGTGATACGGGGTTATTGGAATAAGGAAGAGAAAACAGCTGAAACCATTCGTCAGGGATGGCTCTATACCGGTGACGTAGGAAGAATTGACGACGATGGATTTGTCTACATTGTCGATCGAATGAAGGACATCATCATTACGGCAGGAGGCAAGAACATCACGCCTAGCGAGATAGAGAATCAGCTCAAGTTTTCCCCGTATATCACAGATGCAGTCGTTGTAGGCGACCGTCGGCCCTATCTGACCTGCCTAATCATGATCGATCACGAGAACGTTACACAGTTCGCTCAGGACAACGATGTTCCCTTCACGAACTATACGAGTCTGTGCCATACTAGCGAAGTTCAAGACCTGATCAACACCGAAGTAGAGCGAGTGAACACGATGTTCGCTCAAGTTGAGACGATAAAGAAATTCCGCTTGATCGATCAGTTGTTGGATGCCGAGGACGAGGAGCTTACTCCAACGCAGAAGCTCAAACGCACGGTTGTGAACGAGAAATACTCAGATTTGATACAGACTATGTACGCGGGAGGATGAACAACGTGTCGAGATTCGTAAGTCCCTGTTTTGCTTTTCTTGTTTTCGTGGGGCTACTAGGTTGTTCGCCCGATGGTTCTGACTCGTCCGATTCCAATGCGGTACGAGGAGTGTCAGACGACGAGATCGTTATTGGCAGCCACACAGATTTATCGGGTCCCATAGCTTTCTACGGACGCGACTCCATGAATGGCGCTAGCATGCGCTTTGAGGAAGCGAACGAAGCTGGCGGCGTTCACGGGCGGCAAATTCGGTTCATTTATGAAGACACTGCGTACCAAGTTCCAAATTCGATTCGGGCTGCGGATAAGCTCATCAATTACGACAAGATCTTCGCTATGTACATGGCATTGGGAACTCCCAACAACCTAGCGGTCATCGATGACCTATTCAAGGCTGGAGTGCCCAACCTGTTTCCGTTGACTGGATCGATCCAAATGGCAGAGCCATTTCAGAAGCTCATGTTTACTCAACGCGGCATCTATTACTACGAAATGCGAGCGGGCCTCAAGTACTTTGTTGAAAACAAAGGAAGAACAACGCCTTGTGTTGCACATGTCGACAACGACTTTGGACATGAGATTCTGCAGGGAGCAGAAGCACAGGCTGAGGAAATGGGCTTGGAACTTGCTGCGGTTACGGCTCACAAGAGCACAGAGACTGAATTTACCGCGTCTGTGCTTAGACTTCGCGATGCCGGGTGTGACCTCGTTCTCATGGGAACCGTTGCTACGGATACCATTGGAATTCTTTCTATGGCAAAGGAATTTGGATGGGAGGATGTTGACTTCGTCGGGACAAACGCAGGCGGAGCATCAGCAATTGCCGAATTGGAAAGCGGTGCAGGCGAGGGCTACTATGCCTTCAATCACACTCTACGCATTTATCCTGACACCAGCGACAACGAGGAGGCCGTTGCTTGGTTCCGCAAATACAAGGAGAAATTTGGAACGGACCCCGATGTTTCCGGCATGGAAGGATACCGAGGGGCAGACCTGATCGTAATTGCCCTTGAAAAGGCTGGGCGCGATCTCACGACGGAGAATTTCATAGCTGCCATGGAGTCCATTGGCGAGTATTCGGACATTTTCGGTTATAGATTGGAGTTTTCCGCCGAGAATCACAACGGAGTAAAAGAAACTGTGCTGGGTCAAGTACAGAACGGAAGATGGGTAGAATCCGATCAACGCATCACCATCAACTAGCATTCAATCTAGGCTGCTAACACTCCAATATAGACCTGTGATATTTTCGGTGGGTTGATGTTCCAAAGCTCAAATTCCTCGTCGTGAACGAAGGAGAGCTGCTGAAGCGTGTAGGTTCGCTGACAATTTGGCAACGCTTTGGTGAACGAGCACCCCACAAGCCCCTATTGCTCCTTTACGCTCTTGGAAGGATTCAGAACAAGGACAACCGACTAGTCAACTATTCAGTTGTCAAGCCTGATTTGACGAAACTTCTAAAGCTCTTTGGACCACTACGAAAGAGCTATCATCCAGACGAGCCGTTCAAGCGATTGCCAGGCGATGATCTTTGGGAACTGGCTCTTCCTCCTGAATTATTGGGCCGACCGCCACCGTCCTTGAGTGATCGTGAATTGCTCAATTTCGAGGTCGCGGGAGGATTCACTTCAGAGGTTTTCGACTTCTTGAGTGAACGGCCCGACCTCGTAGAGTCAATAGCCTCAATGCTGCTTGAGAGCCATTTTCCGTCAACCTATCACGAAGAAATCCGACGGTGCGTTGGTCTCCCTGAGCGTCAGACGCGGGTCGAGAAGAGCACCCGGGCGAAGCGTGATCCAAATTTTCGAGACGATGTGCTCCGGGCGTATGGGCGCAGCTGTACTGTTTGCGGCTCGGATCTGCGTCTAGCTGATTCTCTGTTCGATCTGGAAGCTGCTCACATCAGGTGGCATTCCGCCCAAGGACCAGATGAGGTGCCAAATGGACTAGCGCTTTGCGGATTTCACCACAAAGCATTCGACAGAGGAGCCTGGGGTCTAGAACCTCGAGGTTCCGGATATACGATAAAAGTGTCTTCCGACGTCAATGGCAACGATTCGGCTGTTGCACTTCTACTGGACTTTGAAGACGAAAATATTCGTCTCCCAAGGAGAAAGGAACACGTTCCGGACCTATGCTATGTGGAGTGGCATAGCAAACAGGTTTTTCGAGACGGTGCTGGACTGTAGAACAAATTCGTTTTCTATGAATTAGCAGTGTTTCGGCGTGGTTCCATTCCGGCTGCCACGTAGGCCGCGTCTATCACCTGCATTTGTTTAACGGCATCTTCCGCGTCGGTTGGCAGATTCGTTCCGTTCCTGACAGCGTCGACAAATGCATCTAACTGGTAGGAGTATGTTGGTCGACGGGTCAATTCCTCATCACGCACGGTCTCATTGTCGATCTTGAGCACAATGCGGTTGCCATGTTGGGGCACAAGGGGGTTTTGCACGTGCAAAGTTCCTCTGTCGCCTTTCAAATCAAGAAATGCACGAAACCCAGGATCTGACATGGACCCAACAGTTTGGGCGGTCGTGCCATTGTCAAATCGCATGTTTACCTCAAGTCTCATGTCAACCTGAGGGTTCCCTTCTGTTGCGTTAGCACTCGTAACTATGGGTTCCCGTTGCAGGATGTGACGTACCCAGGAAATCGGATAGCAGCCCATGTCCATAGTTGCGCCGCCTCCTGTCTCGTAGTGCATGCGGATATTCTCTGGGTTAGGTGTGCCAACAGTGAATTCTGCTTGGACATGCTGGATCTTTCCTAACACGTTGGAGTTCACGATTTCAAGCGCTGTTTTGAAAACGGGGTGATATCTGTAGTGAAAGGCTTCAATCAACACCAAGCCAGTCTCGCTTGCTACATCGGCCATTTCCCTTGCTTCGTCGGCATTCATGGAGAACGACTTCTCACAAAGGACATGCTTACCTGCTCGCAACGCCTTGATCGAGTACTCGTGATGCAAATGAATTGGTAGCGGGTTGTATATGACGTCTAATGAAGGATCTGATACAACCTCGTCGTACGTGTCGTAAACGTTTGGTATGGAATGTCGATTGGCAAACGCTTCTGCACGCGAGCGGTCTCGTGCAGCGACGGCGGCAACTTCGACATCATCTCGATCTGCGACCGGAGAGATTAGCGCTGCTGGCGTAATTCCTGCCGCTCCAAGGGTTCCAATTTTCATCGTTTTAGGCATTGTTTGACTTCCTCTTGCAACAGAGACCTTGTGGTGTTTCGCCGGTGTTGGGTGCACATTTAATCAGTCTCAGTCCTAAACAGCTACGATTTGATTATCGTTGTGTCTGGAATTGGCTGCGAATGTTGAATCTATGAGTATCCCTACAGTGTGTTCTTCAGGTTGAATTGGTATTCATGACAACGCCAAACTTCACATACAAGGTTCCGAAAGACAGCACAGCCATGGCGATTGAACGCTTGCGTGAAATCGGGTTTGTGGTACTGGTAGATGCTCTACCTAGATCGCCTTTGGTCAAGATTCGTGAGCGTATGGATAGCGATACATCCGCCCTGCTTGAGTATTGTGACTCGATCGGCGGCAATCCCCGAGCGAGAGGGCACCTACAACAGGGACCTCCGCCGACTGCTGGGTACGTCTTCAAGGACATCGTGATGAATCGCTACGTGGTTAGTGTTTGTCGTGCGTTGCTCGGTCCGAGTTTGACTTTGACGTTCTATAACGGGAACACCAATTGCCCTAATAGCGTCGTTCAGCATTTGCATATGGATTCCGACCATAGAAGCGGGGCACCGAATCCTGTCGAAAAAACTTTCTCAGTCGTGGTGAACATTCCCCTCGGGCCTATGAACTGCGGAAACGGATCTATCGAACTGTGGCCGGGCACTCATATGATCCGAAGTCAAAGCGGAACGCGGGCGATAGCTGACGACCAAGAACGTTCCCGTCGTAGCGAGTGTTCCCCAATACAACCCATTACAAAGATTGGAGATGTACTCATTCGAGACATTCGTCTGTGGCATCGCGGAGTACCAAATCAATCGAATCGCCCTCGGCACATGATTGCACTAGTAGTTGTCGATGAAACGTGCGAAGTTGGAGGGAAGCTAAGATTTCAGAAGGGATGCGAAACAGAGCTTGAACACTCCGGAATCGATTCCAACGCACTTTACGTCGGGGAACCCATCGACTATTTGCTGGGTCCTACTCGGCGGATCTACGAAGCCAGTAGGAAGACTTAATCTCTACCACTCACGTGTGAGTTTCTCTTCGACGGGTTGCGTGCCCCAACCTGGAGCGTCGGGCAAGACCAGAAAGCCATCTCTATAGTCGGGTGGGCTCGTAAACAGAACTCCATCGTCTTCCACTCTATCGATATCGGTCTCCATGATCTTGAGATTGGGCGCCACGGCACAGAAGTGTCCTGCCATCATTGTCGCTAGGTGTCCGTAATAATTGTGTGGAGCGACGTTCACTTGAAATGCGTCCGCGGCAGCCGCGATCTTCAAAGATTGCCACACGCCAATCCACATCGCATCAATAATGGCAACGTCGAGAGCTTCCTGCTGGAAGTAGGGCAAGAACTCGACGAGTCCGGTCAGCGATTCGCACCCGCTGACTGTAAATGGGCTGCACCGTCGAATTGTCGCAAGAGCCCCTGCGTGTTGAGTGTCTATCTCCACCCAGAAAATGTCGAGGTCGCTCAATCTGCGGAGTATGGAAAGATACCCTTCCGTTCGGCAGTTGTAATTCAGATCTAGCAATATGTCAATGTCCGGACCCGCACCCTCTCGAATTGCCGAGAGATAGTCGTGCAGTCCATTCAACACTTCACGGCCCGGTGTGCGACCATGTTCATTAGGGGGGAAACCGAAACCTGGCGACCAACCGACCATTCCATTGGGCGTCGAACGAAAAATATTAGTCTTGAGTGCGGAAAAGCCACTTTCTCGAACTTCACGTCCCAGAGCCACGACGTCATCAAGATTTTTGATTTCGGGTGGGTAGTAGTCCGGCCTCGAAATTCGCCACGTACCACAGTGAGACCAATACACACGAATCTTGTCCCTGACAGCGCCACCAAGCAGTTCGTAGCAGGGAATGCCCAATAGTCGTGCTTTCGCGTCGAGCAGTGCATTTTCGATGGCGCCGCTTGCTCGTGGCAATACGCCAGTAGGAGATTGTCTAATGGATGCGGCTAGGCGAGCGTAGATACCTTCGTGCTGCATTACGTCCTGTCCGACGACACGACCCCTTAGCCGCTCTATCGCAGTGGTTACTCCCACAGCGCTCCAACCTTCGTCGTATTCGCTCCAACCGACAGTGCCGTCTTCTAGTGTGACCTTCGCAAAGTGGTAGTTGCGCCAACCCGCACGACAGTGAAACGTCTCTAAGAGTTCGATTTTCATTCGGGTTCGGGCTCAGTAGTGAAGTAGAGCGCAAATGCTAAGCGATTTGGCTTGGAGCTGCATTGAGAGCAGCAATGAGCATTCCTTTCGTCTGTGCAACCATGTCGGCAAGAATGCTCGGCTCTGGCTCTTCGATGGTAGGAACATGCAAATGCCCTAGTGGAAATTCGATTCCCAGTTTTTGCTGAAGAATTCTTGTACGGTAGGAAATTTCGTTGGACAGGTAGCCGCCGCCTGAGCCTGAAACAGCTGTCAATCCAGCGAGTTGGGACAACGATGTTGCAGTCAGTTCACCTAGCTCAACGGTCGCAACTCGGCGGTTGTCTCTTACCTCCCAGGACCCAGACACCTTGCACATTGCATCGGCTGGTAAGGAAAATTCCACGAATTCGGGAGAGTCCGCAAAGCACGGTGTGGGGTTGCCTGATATGGGTCCTAGCACACCGGTGTTGTCCGGAGCTTTGGCAGACCTGCGCCGACCCGGAAACCGCTCAAGGTCGAATTGATCTCTCCCCATGCTGATTGTGAGTGCGATTCTAGGCGTGTCGATAAAGTAGGGACTACACAGAGTCTCGACGATTCGGGCGTCAAAGTCTGCGTAGCGAACAGGAAATACCAGTGACTTAACCAAATGGCCCGCAATGCTAGAGCCATCCAGCGACAACGCTATTACAGCTGATGGATTAGTTTGACCAATATTGGCATCCAGCTTGAAGGGATCGAAGCAGGTTAGAACGATGTCCTGTGTCTCACTTGTCCGCTTGTCGGATTGTGCGAGACTTTGAGACTTGCGGCTCGAGTACTCGAGAGTCTGGAGAGCTTCCTCTAGATTGTTCTTGCGCTCTGCAGGGAGTTCCTCTGCCCAGACCCGAATCAATGCTCGAGCAGCCAAACGAGCCCAATACAAAGGGCGATCGTCGACAAGATCGTCCTGCTCACGCCTGTCGCTGATTGAGCGTGCAATCAACGATCGACCAACGGTGGACACGATTTCCTTGTGTTTTGAAGGTCTCGACTGAAGCTCTCCCATTGCTTTGCACAGCAAGGAGTCATACCGCGTGGCGATTGAACGGATCTCTCTGCGAGCAATAGCGAGTCGCGCTTCCTCGCGTGTAAGCACGAAGGGAACCCGCTCAAGAACATTGTCCAGAGCATTGGAATAAGACATGTATGGAGGGAATTCTCGAGACGAAGCGAGTTTACTTGCTTCTTTGTTTAAACCAATTCTCGATACGGTCCCACGCCTGACTCAATATATCGACCGGTTTTGTCAGACCTATACGTACGTAGTTCCTCGTGCACTCTCCGCAGGCGGTTCCCGGCATTACGGAGACGCCAGTCTGTTGTAGGAGCTGACATGCAAATGGTCCAGAGTCCTCGTGTACGTCCGCCATAACAAACATTCCTGCATCAGGAGACTCAGCATCGATCCCTTCGATAGCATTGATGCGTTCTAACGTGTAGTCTCGACGTTCCTTGTATTGCACCACCATCCTTTCAACTTGTGCCGTATTGTGCTTTAGTGCAAAGGTGGCACCATCCTGGATGAACGGGCTTCCACAAAAGAAAGCTCCTAACGCAAAGTCCTCCAATTTCGCTGCGAATTCTTCGGAACTCACGGTCCAGCCGACACGCCATCCGCTCATGGCATGTGATTTAGAGAGACTGTCGATGACGATCGTGTTGTCTATGGACTTGGCGACATTGAGTAGTGAAACATGTTTCTTCTCGTACCACAGCAATGAATAAACTTCGTCTGAGATCAACCACAGATTGAGCTTTGCGCCCTCGTCAGCCAGTTTTCTCAGATCCGAGGGGTCCGCTACACGGCCAGCAGGATTGGAAGGAGTGTTAATCAGTATTGCCACCGTTCGGTGGTCCACCGCATCAAGCAACGCGTCTGCATCAAGCTCGAAGCGTGGCGGGCTCATAGGAACAGCTTTGAGTTCTACTCCAACCGTTGCGCACGTGGGATCGTAACCCAAGTATTTTGGTTCGGTTGTTACTACGTTGTCGCCTGGATTTGCAATGCAGTTCAATACGGCATGAATTGCACCTGTGGCGCCTTGAAAGATTGTGAACTGGCGGGGACTACGAGTATGTCCTGAAAGACGAGTTTCGAGTTTGGCGAGTTCTTCCTTAAGTCGTTGCTCACCGCCCGCCGACGCATAGTGTGTCCGATGTCGCTTAATTGCTTCAATTAGACCTACATTGATGTAGTCGGGAGTATTGAAGTCGGGATCCCCTAGTGAGAGTGGAATGATGGATTCGCCATTCTTGAGCCTTTGCATGGCATCCAAATGGACCTGCCACGCGGAATGATCCAGGGAAGCAAGCCGTTCTGCTGTCATGCTAATTGGAAGATTCACCGACTTGTGTGTACAGTTCTGCGACTCGTTCAGAGTGGAGTGTCGACTAGATTTAAACACCGTTGTTGGCGGTTTATTGCAAAGCAATCCGAATTAACCTCATTATTTTTGTGCAAACATTTTGAGCCCTTATTCTTGAGATTGTTTCTCACTATTGAACACGCTTCATTGACTGGGATTCATAGTGTCTGCAGCATGGAATACCCGCTGATTGAGATTGCTCATAGCCTTAGGAATTCCTTAGTGTCGAACTCCGAACAGCCTGCAGACTCGTACTCTTTTTGGTCAAACATTCCGATCGGTTGAAAAATCGTCGTGTAAAGCTCGCATTTGGTGCGAAGTTTAGAGAATTCTTGATCCTTAAGCAGTGCCTGCTTAATTGACTTCCACGTAACGAATGTGTCCGTCATTCTGATGCCGTGATCAGTCGGTGTGTCAAGTATCAGCGTTGTCATTCCACTTGTGCCCCACGGTACCCACTCAGGATTTTCCGATTCGCGTCCCGTACCAGGCGTTCCTTCGTACGCGAAGTTAACCCAATACGATTTCATTTGACCGGCGAGCAGTTCTTGATTGCTATCGTTCGGATAAAGTCGGTCGCCTATATATGAACTGAAGGAATCGAAAATGAATGCTATTTCTACGGCGTGTCCCGCGCCGAGCGCGGTGCTCAAGTCGTAGAACATAAGATCGGGCTGCTCGTCCCAATCGAAGCGATAGGCATAGACGTTACTGTGCCCGTTCTTGACCAGCGCATCCGCCACAAAATCGACGCCCTGTGCCTTCCATACCAATCCGCCGTAGTGAACCCGTTTCTTGTAGTCCTCTTTGTCCTTGAAGAAATTGAAGATACCGAGAACTGTACTCACGTGATCAGGGTTCTGAACCATGAACAATGCCGGTTCATCCCTGTTTGAGCCAAGAATCAGTGGGATGTCGCTGGCCAGCAAGGAATCTATGGGTTGTTGCTTAGGTAAGACTACTCCGTCGTGTACGAATTGCGGAATGTTCACCATGCCGAAGTTTGCGGGTTCCACCACTGTAAGCAGGCTAGTGGCTGCTTTCTCGCGAAGATAGGTCGCAAGTTGGCCATAGCTCCATTCGTCCTGAATCAGTTGGGCTTCCTCGATTGTGTTTGCCAGCCTGTCTTCCAACAACCACTTGACGACTAGTTCTTTTGAACTGTTTTGGTGACCTCCATCGTGCGCATAGTTTGCAGCGAAGCTCGCTCCGCTTGTACGAAACGAACCGCTTTGAACAATTGCGTTGTGAATCAATCCTTCAGCCTTTGGTGACGCCATCATTGCTAGCGTGTTTGCGCCTCCCGCTGATTCGCCAAACACAGTTACGTTATTGGGGTCCCCGCCAAATTCCCTTACATTGTCTCGAGTCCATTCCAGTGCACGCACAATGTCGAGCAGACCGTAGTTACCAGATTTGCTCGAAGATCTCTCGGCGAGGGTAGGATGGTGAAACCATCCGAAAATGCCAAGTCGATAGTTGATTGTGACTACAACGACGCGGTAACGGGCAGCAAGACTTGACCCGTCGTACAGCGAACCAGAACCAATTGAGTTGCCTCCGCCATGGATCCAGAACATGACGGGGAGCTCCACGGCGTTTGGGGGAGCCCATACGTTTAGATACAAACAGTCCTCGCTGCCCGTGATGTTTGCTTCCGTTGCGCTGTCCGGTCCCGCTAGTTGCGAGACATACTGAAGGCAGTCGGAACCGTACTGGTTTGCTTCGATTCTTACTGGAGATCGGTCCAATCGTTGTGGAGACTTCCAGCGAAGATCGTCAATCGGAGGTTTGGCATAGGGGATTCCTAACCAAGCTCTGGCGTCGGTCGAATCAACAAAACCCACGACTTCGCCACCTTCTGTCATGCGCAGCGTCGTGAAGTTTGGTACTGGAGGCACATCTGCAGATGTGTCATCCGAAGGCCCAAATACCAAAATAAGCACGATGACGACCACCGACAGAATTATTAAACCAATGGCTATTTTCGAGAGCATGGTCCTAGTCGTGGCATTTGCCCGGAATTCGTACCGATTCTAGCCGGAAGGCGTCTATAGCGACGACAAGCCGTTGCATTGATCCTTTTCTTGATACTGCAGAAGCGTAGGGGTCGAAGAAGCGGTGCCAAAATTGCGATTCCAGCAGCCTTGGATTGCAGGGATGCAAGAAATCTAAGGAGAGACGGGCATATCTAACCTATAGATCGCGATTGCCGAGATCTGCCCGAACGGAAGGCACAGGGTGTGGCCGAGTGTCTCAGCTTGGAACTGGAGGCAACCTGCATAGGGAAGTAGTAGACATGGGTGACGACAAGCTCGCACTAGACTACAAGGCTCGGAGGAAGGTGTTCGAGTTGGTTGGCATATCGAACACGCAAGTTGTCGTCGGCAAAGTCCAATCGTGTAATCCCCGTGTTCTGATGGCTGAAAGCCACACTCGACCCGTCTACCTGATTTGTCAGAGCATGCAGTAAGTAAATGATGAACGTTCCATGACTAACTATGGCGACGACATCGTTTGATTTCTCTGCGTCCTGTTGTATTTGACAAGCAACTCGAGCCACCCTTAGCTTCATCTCATCACGGGTCTCGAAAGAGCCGAACCACCAACCATCGTCCTTGACTTCTGGTGCAAGCTTGAGCTTTGGGAATTGTGCGGTCATTTTGCTTCGCGACATGCCTCTCTTACCCACTTTTTCGCCGATTTCTGAATCCTGCAACCAAACACCGCCTTCTTCGAATACATCCATGCAAAGTTCGGGTTGGATGTTCATTTCCCTTGCAACAGCATGAGCTGTCTGAATAGCCCGTTTCATTGGGCTGCAAAAGAGCTTCTCAATACGATAACCTGAAGAGGCCGGAATCCGATCTCTAAGGTCTGGTTTGTCAACGACAGTCGCAAGATGCCGAGCCAAGTGATCGGCTTGAGCAAATCCAATTTCGGTCAATGAAGGATCGGACTTGCGAACCAAGGACTTACCAGCAGGGTTACGGTCTCGAGTAAACCAATTCTCGAGGTGGTTGTTTTCAGACTGAGCATGTCTGATCAGGTAGAGAATCATTTAGTGTGGCTAGTTTCCATATCCATTTGCATTGCAGACCGTGTCAGTTGCGACGGTAACTGATTTTGAGCGAATAGTAGGGTCCTTGCCAGGGAACGAGCGAATCCGATCGAACTATCCGACCGCAGCACGCCTCGAATTGAGCTCGGTCCGGCTCGGCGTCAAACGCGTTCGTCACACTTGCGGTCACAACATAGTCGGGCCAAGGCTGAAACTGAACATGGGCATCCCATTGCCATTTAGGGCTGAATTCCTGTATGGCTGCTAGAGAGGAATTACTCGCATTCCTGTGGGAACCGAACCTGTTCCCTCGCAACATTAGATCTATTCCGTTAGGCAACGAGTGATTGAGCGAAACGATACCTCTATAGCGCGGCCACGTATGTTCAAAGTCGTACAACCCTTCTGCATTGACCAGTAGGAAGCTGCTTCCATCGGGTCGAACTTGCGGTGCTTGGCCGGTGATCTCGATTTTGTTCCAATTCAGCACTCCAGAAATTTCGGTAATGCCATATTGGCTTTGAAAATTGAGTACGCCGACCAAGTCCATCCCCATAGACCGAGTTTCCAGCGCGTTGGTAAAGTAGATTACCTGGCCAATCGAGTTTGCTTCCGCTATGCCTAGAGAGGATAGTTCGGCGAGTGTGCGTTCATCGACTACAAAGGGCGAAGAAATGGTTAGCCGGTCGTTCAGATCGATTAAGTAGCTGTCCAAGGTGAGCTGCCAGTGGATGTCCGATAGACGCAGGACGTCTTTAGATGCTACAAGTTCGTCATGTGCGGAGTTTGAACTCGCTGTGCTTTGAATTACAAGGCCAGCTGTAAAGTTCACAGAGCGCTCAGGTTCCAGGGATTTGGCACCAAAATATTCAGCAACGGGATGGTCTGTTGGAAAAATACCTTCAGCGACAGGATTGCCTAAAGCGTTGATCCTTGTGCTTACATTAATCGTGGAGACTTGACCAATCGTAGGGCTCTTGAAACCACTGCTCACAGATGACCTAATAGCTGTGCTTTGCGTAACGTCGAATTTCGTTGCGAACTTGCCAGTTGTTACATAGCCATGGGATGCGGCGTCTTCGACTCGCAACGCAAAGTCCGTAATCCACTGCTCAGCAGGCGAGAGGGAAAGATCCACGTAGAATGCGCTGCCATTCTGAGAGCGGTTCACTGCGTAGGCAGGCGCGTATCCGGGGAAACCATTCGATCCTACCGACATTGCGTTGTAAATGGGGTCGCCGGCAATACAGTTTCCGCCAGGCTGTGCGCTTATAGCCGGATCGCTGGCAATTAACGCTGCATGGCCGGGCAATCGACACATCGGAGTGTCAAGCAGATCATTGGGATCTGCGTCCACCTCTGCTTGAGTGATGTCCCAATTAAATGGATCAATTCGTGCAAACGGACCTACTGTATACGACATTAGATCACCGGCCCGAATTTCGTAGTTGTCTCTTCGGAATTCAAAGCCAAAGGCCAAAAAAAGTGAGCCGAGCCGGTCCAGAGTCACAGTGCGCTCGAAGTCTCCATTGAGCGACATTTCTGTTGAGACCAACTCGCCAGGCTGAAACTTCGACGGTGATGCGGGACCCAAGGACGGATTCCACGTATTGACTAAGTCATAGGACATTGTGCTTGTGCCGTATCGCACACTAACGTCCCATTTGAGAGGCAGAGGCAACTGGTTTTGAAGTCCAACGACACCGGCTATATCGTTGATATTTCCTGTGAATCTCGGTGTAAAGCCGCCTGGAAATCTCGTGCGAGGATTGTAAATGGAACCATCGGCCAATCGTAGGGGATTGAGTTGGCCAACGCCCGGACGCCGATAGAAAAACGATCCGGCGCTCTCGCTGTCTCTCCAGTTGCCAAATCCGTAGAGTTCGATAGTGCCAAACCTCTCGTGGTCGAAAGGAACAGCAACATTAACCGATAGCTTTGCGTCTTCCCGTGCTGGTTCGCCCCAAACTTGTTCGGGATTGGGTAGATTTTCACGATACTTGGGAGTCAGGTCGTCAGGTACGCCATCCGCTCCCCACACCAAACTCAGTAGTCTTCCACTTGCATCCCGAATTTCCGTCAGGGAATCGGGCCCGAACCGATCGGCCTGACCATCGCCATCTGTGTCTACTGCTACTTGTGCACTTTGCTGAGGAGTGAGTCCGCTTCCTCCTCCAACGGCCAAGTCGTAGCGCTGACCTCGGGATGTTCCTCTTGTGTCGCTAAATTCGGCACTTAGATTCACAAATCCCTGAAACAGAGGTAAGCCTGCGTTCGATGTTAGACGAACATCCCCGCCACCCTCGGTATATTCTCCGACAGACAACGAGAAGGTTGCATCGTCGTCGGAATCCTTGAGGTTGAAATTAACGACGCCAGCTATTGCATCTGATCCGTACAAGGCGCTAGCACCGTCTTGGAGTACTTCGATTGAACGCAAGGCAGACACTGGCAAGGAAGCTATATCGGAACCATGCGTGCCGCTTCCCCCAAGTCGAACCAATGCGCCCTTGTGTCTTCGTTTCCCGTTTACGAGAATCAAAACCTTATCCGAGTCTAGGCCTCTTACAAATGGCGGGCGCATAAAGGATGCACCATCGGATATTGGCTCCCGTGAGACATTGAAGGACGGAACAAGGCGTTGAACCACATCAACCAAGTCCGTGTTAGTGGCCACGCTTTCAATTTCTTCGCTGCCAAAGACTTGTACTGGTACAGGGCTATCCATCGTCGTCCGGTCTTTCAAACGAGTTCCGACGGTAATGATTTCCTCTACTAGTTCGCTGTCGATTGGTTCTGCCTCTGCCAATTCTTCAGCTCGTGAGTTCAAGGTCGAAATCATCAACACTGTTCCAACAGTTGCTACTAGACCTCGTTTCCACCCGCTGGAATTGCAATTTTCGACTGATGTCATTCGGCTGAAGCCTTGTTGGTGAAGTGATAGCGGACGCTAATGTACTAAATCGCGGATCTACAGAATTCGACCGGCTGCCAATTTGTGATTGGTTCAAGCAACATTAGCCGAACTTGGCTTGCCAGTCTGTGCCTCAGTTCGCACGCGACGGAAAAGCTCGAATCCCGACAAGTCGTTGTCGTACGACTCAGGTGGTGGATGGCGCATCAAAAGGAATTGCACTCCGGTTAAGCGGGTGCCTTGTCACATGGTCGTTGTCACGGATGTAGAACCTGAGCAGGAGACTCGTAGATTGGACGATTCCAATACGAGGAGACTTGGCCACTTCTGAGTCTTGGACCGGCGCGCCCTTTTGTACAAAGAGCGGTTGGGTTGTAAGGTCCGTGCCGTTGTGATTGCGTGTAATGGCTAATGCTTGAGTGAGTTTCCCAGGCCCGTTTCCAATGGCTTGAGAACGCCGTGGAGAGTTTCGCCTGGTGGACATGCAATCCAATCCTACTATCGGCTCGATTGCACGGATCAAGACACAACCAGGAGTGCCTTCTGGTTCGGTAATGAAGTTCAGGCAACAATACATGCCGTAAATCAAGTACACGTAGGCATAACCTGGAGGACCCCATTGAATCCGAGTTCTTGGAGTCGGACCGTTGGCAGAATGTGCAGCGCGATCTCCTTCGCCAAGATAGGCTTCAACTTCAACAATCCTTCCAGCTGTACGGACTCGATCGATATTGCTTACCAAAATATTTCCAAGCAGCTCACGAGCGACAATAGCTGTGGAATGTCTATAAAATTCTCTTGGTAGCACTTGACTCTTAGGCAAATCGCTCATTGGTAGCCATCAAAAACGTCGGATTGGAAATTGCGCATAGGATCTGACGCTCACTAGAGATTAGTTGCCTCATTCGAATTTTCTCGGTTGACCCATGACAGTAATTCAACAGGACGACCTGATTCAAAGCGTTAGAGATGCTTTGCAGTTCATCTCCTATTACCATCCGCCGGATTTTATTCAGGCTATGGTTCGGGCGTGGGAGATGGAGGAGTCTCCCGCTGCCAAAGATGCACTGCGCCAAGTGCTGGTGAACTCCCGAATGTGTGCGCTCGGGAAACGTCCCATTTGTCAGGATACAGGAATAGTAGTCGCGTTTGTCGATGTTGGCATGAACTTGATTTGGGACTCTGAGCTGAGTCTTGAAGCAATGATCAATGAAGGTGTACGCCGAGCATTTCTGGACGCTGACAATCCGTTGCGAGGCTCGGTAATGACGGATCCAGACGGAAAGCGAGCCAACACTAAGGACAATACGCCCGCTGTCATTCATACGAGGGTGATCCCTGGAGACAAGCTAAGCGTGGAGATTGCTGCAAAGGGAGGAGGCAGCGAGGCTAAAGCGATGTTCAAAGTGCTTGAACCATCTGAATCGATTGTCGACTGGGTCGTGACTGCAGTACCAAAAATGGGTGCAGGTTGGTGCCCTCCCGGGATCCTGGGCATTGGTGTGGGAGGCACACCCGAAAAAGCAATGGTTCTGGCAAAGGAAGCCATGATGGAACCCATTGATATTCAGGATCTAATCGAACGCGGGCCTTCAACGCGATCTGAGGAGCTTCGTCTAGAAATTTTCCACAAGGTCAATGCATTGGGGATTGGTGCTCAAGGCCTTGGAGGATTGACGACCGTACTCGATGTGAAAGTCAGAGAGTATCCCACCCACGCAGCTAACAAACCGGTCGGCATAATCCCGAATTGCACTGCCACGCGCCATGTTCACTTCGAGCTGGACGGATCAGGTGCAGCAGAATTCGAACCTCCGGATTTGTCACTATGGCCGGATATTGCCTACGAGCCCAATGCGGATGCTCGACGGGTGAATTTGGACGGATTGACGAAGAATGACATCCGCGACTGGAAAGCTGGCGAAACTTTGCTTTTGTCAGGAAAGATCCTCACGGGTCGAGATGCAGCTCATAAGCGCTTGTGTCAGTACTTGGATGAAGGCAAATCGCTTCCCGCCGACTTCAGGAATCGCTTCATCTACTACGTGGGTCCAGTCAATGCAGTGCGAGAGGAGGTGGTCGGCCCAGCCGGGCCAACGACCGCGACTCGAATGGACAGGTTTACCAATCAGTTGCTTGGATCAACCGGTTTGCTTGGGATGATTGGAAAAGCGGAACGAGGTAGTGAAGCTATAGATGCCATTCGCAAACATGGTGCGGTTTCACTCATCGCAGTTGGTGGTGCGGCCTATCTTGTTTCCAAGTCAATCACGGCTTCACGACTTGTGGCGTTCGAGGATCTACTGATGGAAGCCATCTACGAATTTGAAGTGAAAGATATGCCGGTAACCGTTGCCGTTGATACTCTGGGCAACTCGGTCCACCAATCCGGTCCGGAAAGGTGGCGAACAGCAATTCAGGAAAGTATTCCAACCGTCGGATTGCATTAGTTAAGGTAAGTTGGCGACTAAGACTACTTAGTCCGGACCGAAGCTAAAGCACATTGCCACATGTACTTGTGAGGAGCAAAGAAAGTGTCTGACAATGCAAACGATCTGGAGCAGAAGCTTCAGGATCTAAGGATCGACCGTAGTCGGCGATCAGGCAGACGTCGTCGGCCCTGGGGTTGGTTCATAGCAATTGCCGTGGTACTCGGCGTTGGTGTGGTCGCTGCAAATTGGTTTTGGTTTGGTCGAGATCGTGCAGTAGCTGTTAACTCCGCCGTGGCTCGTGCTCCGCAAATCGCTAACGTGGAAGGCGCAGTTCTTGACGGCACGGGCTATGTCGTTGCTCGCCGCCAGGCAACGGTAAGTTCAAAAGCCACGGGCAAGGTTGTTGAGGTCTTCATAGAAGAGGGGATGATCGTCAAAGAGGGCCAATTGTTGGCTACCTTGGACGACAGCCTCCAGCAAACGCAGTATGAATTGTCCAAAGCTCAAGTTGACGAAGCAAAGGCAATGCTCGACGAGTTGGACATACAAATTGAACAGGCAAACCTGGATGTGGAAAGAACCTCGGAGCTTGCGGCAAAACAACATGCCAGCGAAAGCGAGCTGGATCGAGCACGCCTTACACTTGAAGGTCTCCAAGCGCAGAAAAATCGACTCCAAAAGTCCATTGATGTTGCACAGACTGCTCTGGAGCTCCAGCGACAATACCTTGACGATATGCAAATACGAGCACCATTTGATGGAATCGTAATTGCCAAGGCTGCCCAGCCGGGCGAGATGATCTCGCCGGTTTCTGGCGGCGGAGGATTTACCCGCACTGGCATTTGCACGATTGTCGACATGGATTCGATCGAGGTTCAAGTCGACGTGAACGAAAAGTACATCAATCGTGTGTCGCCGGATCAACCAGCCACTGTGACTCTCAATTCCTATCCTGACACTCGAATGCCTGCGGAGGTAATTGCTATCATTCCGACCGCAGACCGCTCTCGATCCACAGTCAGAGTTCGAATTCGGTTTCTAGAGCGCGATTCACGCGTGCTTCCGGATATGGGTGTAAGCGTATCGTTCTTGGAAGAAGGAAGCGAGATTGAACGAGAGGAACTGCCCATAGGTGTCGAAGTACCGTCAACAGCGTTGATTGAAATCAGCAATAGAGCATTTGTTTGGTTAATCGAAGACAGTGCGGTTTCTCGACGGGAAGTTACCGTCGGGGGTACCAACGGTTCTCGATCAATAATCTCTGATGGCTTGGAGAGGGGTGATCTAGTGGTCGCTGACGCCGCAACCGATAATGCGAAAGATCTGGCGGACGGTCAAGAGATCGTGCTCGCAACACAATAGGGAGTTTTGAACAGTGGCCCTGATATCGCTTAGATCCGTCTCGAAAACATACACCAAAGGGAAGGAGCAAGTCGATGTACTTTCCGACATCGATCTGGACATAAACGAAAGAGACTTTGTAGCTCTCATGGGTCCTTCTGGCAGCGGAAAGACCACCATGCTCAACTTAATCGGCGGGTTAGACCACCCTACCTATGGTGACGTTGTTGTTGGAGATTCCTCACTGAACTCTCTAAGTTCACGGGAATTGTCGCGCTGGAGAGCGCAGAACATTGGGTTTGTATTCCAGTTTTACAACCTGCTGCCGGTTCTTACCGCGCAACGGAATGTTGAACTGCCGCTTTTGCTTACTAAATTGAATGGAAAGGAGCGCAAGAAGAATGCGACGACCGCTCTCGATATTGTAGGTCTGGCGGATAGAGCTAAACACAAACCTGCACAGCTGTCTGGTGGCCAACAACAGCGAGTAGCGATTGCCCGAGCAATTGTCGCCGATCCCACGATTCTAGTCTGCGACGAGCCAACGGGCGACTTGGACCGCAATACAGCGGAGGAAGTCCTCCAGTTGTTGGAAACTTTAAACCAAAAGCACAACAAGACAATTGTGATGGTCACCCACGATCCTAAAGCCGCAGAACACGCAAAGACGACGATTTTCCTTGACAAAGGAAAGCTGTCGTCTGCAAACGAGGGTCAGAAACCTGAGACAGACGATGGGTAAGTTTCAGTTCCTCATGCGGTGCATGTTTCGACGTAAGCTGCGCACGACTCTCACGATGTTGTCATTAGTAACAGCATTTCTGCTGTTTATGTTGCTACGTTCAATAGCCTTTGTTTTTGACGCAGGCTGGGAAGGAGTTGAAGAAGGGCGTTTGCAGACTACGTCAAAATACTCCATGATCGATATGCTGCCTCTAACGCACATCGATGCAATTGAAACTGTGGCCGGCGTTGTCGACATCACTCATTCTTCGTGGTTCGGTGGCGTCTTTGATGAGGGCGATACCAACGTCGCAACGTTTGCTATCGATCCCGAAACATACTTCGACGTCTATAGTGAGTTCGATGTTGATCCAGAGCAGCTCGAGGAATTCCGGGCCATAAGAACTGCAGCATTGGCCCCTGAATCGATGATCGAACGCTATGGTTGGGAAATTGGTCAGAAGGTTCCAGTAGTTAGTCCTATCTACCCGACGCCGTCGGGAGAGCCCTGGGTGTTCGATTTGGTTGGGTCCTACCGTGCGAGTAGCCAAAACGACGGCTTTTTGGCTTTCTTGTTTCAATACGAATACATTCGAGAAACCTTCGACATGGGGGCTGTAGGGTGGTTTGTATTAACCATCGACGATCCCTCAAGGTCAGACGAGATCTCACGACAAATCGATGAATTGTTCAAGAATTCTTCCGATGAGACTAGAACAATGACTGAATCGGAAGCAGCCAAGCAGTTTATGGCTCAGCTTGGAGACATAAGCCTGATGATGACCGGCATCCTAAGTGCTGTGTTCTTTACGATGGTATTGCTAACAACCAACACCATGCTCCAAGGCTACCGGGAACGTACATCCGAACTCGCCGTTTTGAAGACACTTGGGTTCACGGATTTTGGGGTTGCTGCGTATTTGCTAGCCGAAGCTGTATTGCTTTGTGGCATTAGCGCTGTCATTGGAATTGGCCTCGGATCATTAATTGCAGCGGGCGCAGAAAACTACATGCCACCGTTCGTTCCGGTTTACTTCGCGTGGGAGACCGTCCTCTGGGCTGGGCTAATTGCTGTAGGATTGGGCTTGCTTGTGGGTCTTGTACCCGCTGTTAGTGCAAGTCGACTCTCCATTGTCGATGCACTACACGCTCGCTGATTTGGCTGCGTAATTATGTTCGAGCAGATCTTCTCCATCACCGGAATGAACCTGCGCAACATTCCGTCGCGGTGGAGCACGTCTTTGGTAGTTGTCGTAGGAATCGGTGGAGTTGTCGCCGTTCTCGTCGCTATGCTGGCGATGGCGACTGGTTTGGAAAACGTCTTCTCAAAATCCATTGCGTCCGATAGAGCGATAGCGGTACGCACTGGTTCGGATTCCGAAATGTCGAGCAATCTGTCCTTGGAGGCCGCCAGGATTGTCGCTACTCTTGATGGAGTCGCGATGGCAACTCCTGAGCTCTATGTCGTAGCCGATGTTCCCAAAAAGAACACAGGTACTCCTGCCAACATGGTAGTTCGCGGAGTTGAGCAAGGTTCGTTTGACATTCGACCGGAGTTCGAACTCTCTCAGGGTCGAATGTTTGAGACCGGCAGAAACGAAGTTATCGTTGGTGTCAAAGCTCTAGCCGAATTTGCGGGGCTGGACATCGGAAGCCGATTGGTGGTTCGTGACACCGCTTGGGAGGTCGTCGGCGTCTTCGAGACCGACGGGTCAGTTGATGAATCAGAAGTTTGGGCGGACATGACCGTGGTGCAATCGGCGTTTCGGCGAGGTCAGTCAATTACTGCAGTTCGCGTTTTACTGGAGTCAATCGATCGCTATGATTCAGTGTTGGCTCTGGTAGAAGATGACCCTCGGCTACCGATCAATTTGACGCGAGAGGAAGAGTGGTACGCGTCTCAAGCTGAGTCTTCGACTCAAGTTATCCGAATATTCGGAGTCGCAGTTGCAGTGATCATGAGCATAGGTGCGATCTTTGCGGCATTGAACACTATGTACTCAGCAGTCGCTTCGAGAACATTTGAAATTGCCACGCTGCGAGCTGTAGGGTTTCGCGGAGGTCCCATCTTGGTGTCAGTACTTTCGGAGTCGATGGCACTAGCGATAGTTGGGGGGCTCGTGGGGGCAGCGCTGGCCTACCTTGCATTCAACGGTTTTACTGTGTCGACACTCAGTCAACAGTCGTTCTCGATGGTGGCGTTTGAGTTCTCTGTTACACCCACGTTGATTGTCCAAAGTCTCGTCTTGAGCGTGGTACTTGGATTTATTGGAGGCATTTTCCCCGCGTTTCGAGCTGTGTTTCTACCAGTGACAACAGCCTTGCGAGGAGAGTAGGCACGTCTAGTCAATAGATCCCGATATCGAGGGCGGCTGCGAACGTTTGACCTAGTTCGCGACATTTTCGGACATCAGCTGACGTGATATCTCCCTTTACGACAAGGGGTTCTTGAGCTTCCACAAACGGATATCCTGTGACAATTCGCCGGATCGCCGTGAGTGCGCCGGTTCCGTCGTTGCCTGCTTTTATGAAAACTGTGTAGGGCAATGGTGAAATCTTGCCTTCCACTTCGTAAAAAGTTCGGTCAAAAAAGTCTTTGAGAGCACCTGACATATAGCCAAAATTCTCAGGTGTTCCAAGTATCAGTGCGTTAGCGGCCAAGAGATCGTCCGCATCCGCGTCAAACGCCGACTTGGTTATGACATTGACACTATCCAAGTTCTCCTGCAATGCACCATCCAGGACGGCATTGGCCAAGCGGCTTGTAGACCCCGACTTCGAGTGGTAGACAATCAGCAATGTCTTCTTAGGTCCACACATAGCTTCGTGGTTTCAAATTCGACGGCTAGCACACCCCGAGGGGATATTCACTGAGATAGATGGCACATTGCAATTCCTACATCCCATATTGCCAGCTCTCCGGAGATCATGGCACGTCGTTTTGATTGACTCGAGGTGTTTGTGCAAACGCTCCGAACATTCGAAAAAGCTAGTGAACGCGGAGCAATTTGGAGTGGAAGTGGCGGACAAGCTCCGAAACCTCCTCTACTGGCGTTAGCGGTTATTGCTTTTCAACATCAGATTGAGTCCATCGGATCGCATCTGCATAAACAATGGACCTGTTAGTAGCTCCGATAACGTCAACATTCACATTGCCTGTCAGAAGATCAAAATTTCCAACGTACCTCCACTCTGGTGCTGACGTCACAGGATCTACCTTTGCATTCCATGTATCTGCACCACTGCTAACTTGCAATTGGAAGTTTGCCAATTCCGGGTAGCCAAACCATAACGACCCGTCATGTACGTGAAAATCTAGTGTCCATTGGCCGGCATGAGGTATTTCCGTCGCAAATCGAGCTAGTTTTGTCTTGCGACTGTTACCCACGTATGTCATTGCCAATGTGCCACGATAGAGACCATATGCATTTTGCTCATTGGTCCGCCTCCACCAACCCTGCGGCAGCACATACCACTCTCCCAGATTGGGAAGTTGAGCGTCGTGTTCAACTTCTGGAAGCGGCCAGAGAAACCAACGTGCCGGACCAATCAATCTGGAATGTTGCAAGAATGTCCGTGGCTGTTCGACAGAAAATCCTGCATCTTGGTCGTCAATCACTATTCCCACTTGTTCCGGTTCCCAATCACTCTCGATTTCGAGACTACTGGGAACTTCATCCCTGTGCCAAGGAATGTTTGTCACATCCAATGGAATATGCAGGTCTCCCCGATTCAACGACAAGCCTGTATAAACTCTGAATCGTTTTGTATTGTCAAGAACTGGAGGGTTTTCGGAGACAAAACTGATTTCTCTGGCGGACTCACCGTCGATGCGAACCGACACGGTTTCGTTCTGGTGATTGACGTTTACAAATCCGTCGACTGGTCGAGTGTTGCGTATTGCAAACTTGGTTTGGTAGCGCGTATTCCCGTCTTTGTCGTCCGACAGCCTCACTATTGTTGCTCGAGAGGCAATGAACCCTGGTATGGTCGAGGCAGTAAACCATTCGGTCAGAAACGGATGCACCTCAATATCGTGCTCTCGTAGGGATGCGATCAAGTCGTTGTATTGAAAGGTACGTCCATAGAACCTTTTGCGTAGCGTAGCGAGCCATGCAAGTATCTTGTCGGTGTCTTGCTCATATCTACTGAATGCATCTGCGACTTTCTCTACCTTCAGCATTGCCAACTCAAGGTCCCTCTTGTGACCCAGATCAGAAGGTAGGTCTGCTAATGAATTTTTCTCAATGCTATCGAGAATGGAGCTACGTCGTGCATACGCCTGCTCTTGCTGCTGAATTCTTGAACGGTAGATTGATTGACCCGCCGAGTCGACTTCAAATAGATATAACGGGTGTACTGTTGCCATTCTTAGAAATGGGATTGCCGCGTAGATCGAAAACCACCGAATGTCACTGAACGCAAACCATAGATCATGAATCTCGTCTTGCATGTAGTTTGAAAGTAGCGAATCTATGAAGTGGTCTAACAGCTCGGACTGGTGCCCCGAAGCTGAAGTCGCATGCGACCAATAGTGTCGGTGAATGGTGTTAAACGGATTATCTGTTCCCAGCCCATTCTGGAAGAAACTACTGAACCGAATGAATTTCAACTGGGGGTCTAGTTGCCGTTTCAAAGCAAGGTCAATGCGCGCAACGGGGAATCCACGCTCCTTTAGCAATATTGCACCTGGCACCGCATTTTGTGAATCCATTCTCCATCCGCCTCCCACTGTTCGCAGTCGGTTTGGCACTTCTACAACCGACAGCGAATTTTGCGTTGGATGTAGCTCGACTTGAGACAATTTCTGCAACACCTGGGATGTGGCCAAATGTAGTTCTTCTACTAATTGCTCCGGCATGCTCAGATTCCTGGCATGTTGGGCATGAAGAAGTACCGAGAATGTAACACCGTCAATTTCGGTTGTTGCGGTTACGAAATTGGAGGCAAACAACCCACACTCAGCCACTGGTGCATCGGGTTTCACAGCGTATCCATCCGACATCGAATCGCTCGTCCTATGCACACCGGTACCAGCCAGTAGCCATGCGGCATTGGTGAGTTCGACGGACAAGTCAAGATCAAAGTAGTCTTTCTCGCGATTTACATCGCCGAACCGGTCATTGACAAGACCTGGAACGGGGTACCAATAGGATCCCGGCATCAACGCTACATAGCGGCGATCGAATATGGAGGCATCCGTCCCCAACGATCGTGTCACCTCGAGGCTGGAATTGGGGTCAAGCGTATAGTCATAGTGTGCATCTAGGAACGAAAACCTCGGGTCTGGAATTCCTCCAGCGACAACCCTAAGAATGTGCGTATTGTCAGATTCGAGCGATTGTTTATGTATTACTTCCAATATACCGTTTGCAAAAGAAAATTCTTGTGTAGTTCCATTGAGCTCAATGCCTGAAATCTTCATTCCTGGATTGAGTGTGAAGACTAGGTCGTTCGCGGGGTGTTCTGAACTCACGTTGAAGTGGAGATGAAGATCGATCTCCAATTGCTTTCTTGGTTCTATACGCACGTCTCCTTGAATCCTTTGCACATCCACATGACCGTCGATCTCGTACGTTTGGTGTGCCATACGCCAAGTAGCAAACTCACTCTTTTGCTGCAGGACGTTAATTCCGGCCGCTGAAAATGTTCCTAGTACAACAGCAGAAAGTCCCGCAGCCACAAAGAACTTGGGTGCATGAGTGGGAGCATCCCGTCGTCGATATAGCCAAACTGCGAGAGTAGTGAATAACGCTGCAAGAGCTATGGTTCCTAGCCGAAGCGTAAGCGAGGTCATTGAGGGTAGTTCAGGGAGAACGTCTGAGACGATGAGCGTATCGTTTGATGAGGGAGAAACCAAATCTAAAAGGGCAAAAGGCGTGATCTGTACAAGGAGACTCCACCCGCACATACTTGCAAGAGCTAACGCGAATGTGATCAGGCGATTGCGAAAAACACTGCTAAGAAAGACTACAAACGAACACCAGAGAAGTAGCGTGACGGGAGCGTCAAGGAGTAGTAGGTTGAAAATGGAATGAAGTTGTAGGGAGCCGCCAAATTCGAAGCGAGACCATTGTGCAATCAACCCAAACGAATGCATGGCCAGGACGTTTGCGGCCACAACCACCCAGACAAGTCCGGTGTAGCCGAGTATCCGTCCGGCCAGGTATTCGGCGTTACTTAGGGGTCGTGACTCCAAGACTTCGGAAATTCGGTTCCGTGAGTGTCGATGGTCGACATCGAAGAGAAGAAACAACGCAGCCACTTGGAATATGAGGAAGTAGGTAGGGTCAATGTTGCCCAAGAGGTAAAGTGGCGTTGCCCCCACGAAACTTGGAGAGTAGGGAGCTACAAAGGATTGGACGATGCAAGAAATTACATATGCTGCGACGGACAAAATTGTCAGCAGTACGGCGGCTACCCGAAGTCGCAGCAAGCGATACGCTGATCGAATCTCTGCGCGAGCAACCTGAAGTGTGTTCTCAATCATGTGTGGAGTTGCTGCCTATCCTCAGAACCAAAACCGAGAGATGTTTCAATGCAAACGGACAGCACCTTCAATCAGTAGACTGACGATGCCGTAGCCCCAGTGCGTCAAGCTCAATTAGAATACACCCTCCCGTAACGGCGAAGCTAAAGCTGCTTTCCGCCGCAGACTTGTCCTTGGTTCCTTTACGATTCCAAGTGTTGGTACCGAGCCGAAAGAGGGCTTGTCTTCGATTCTCGTTCAAGTTTAGGTAGGTGTCGAATCCATGGTTGACATACGGCTTGATGACATTCGTGCAGCACACGAACGAATCAAGGGAAGCATAGTAAACACCCAATTCTCAAAATCGGAAACACTGTCCAGCGAAACAGGTTGCGACCTTTCCTTCAAATTTGAAAACCATCAGTTCACGGCGTCGTTCAAGGAACGCGGGGCTCTGAACAAGCTGCTTTTGCTATCGGATGAGCAACGCAGACACGGCGTTGTAGCTGCTTCGGCGGGGAACCACGCTCAGGCATTGGCTAGACATGGGCAAATATTGGGTATTCCGGTTCATGTAGTTATGCCCAAATTCACGCCCAACACCAAGGTCGAACACACCAAGGTGTTTGGTGCAAAGGTGACCATTCATGGTGAAAATGTGGATGGGTCAATGGATCTCGCTAAGGACCTGTCATCCGAATACTCCTATACCTTGGTGCATCCCTTCGACGACATTGAGGTAATTCAAGGTCAGGGCACGATAGGACTGGAACTACTGGAGCAAGACGACAGTATCGACACGATAGTCGTTCCCATTGGAGGCGGAGGCCTAATCTGCGGAATAGCGTCAGCAGTAAAGCAAGTCAAGCCGTCGCTACGTGTAATCGGAGTGCAGGTCGATACGTTCAATACGGCTTTTGCACATTTTCATCGTCTTGATCCCACCGAGCATCGTTCGGCGTTAACCATTGCCGAGGGCATTGCCGTAAAGCGTCCAGGAGAGGTTACAAGACCCATGATCAATTCGCTGCTGGACGATGTTGTGCAAGTTACCGAACAGCAAATTGAGACTGCGATATTCACGTTGTTGGAAATTGAAAAGACTGTCGTAGAGGGAGCGGGTGCAGCCAGTCTCGCGGCTGTAATGGCTCATCCGGATGTAGCTCGTGGACGAACAGCACTCATAGTATCTGGCGGAAACATCGAAATGATGACTTTGTCCGCAGTGCTTCAGAGAGGTCTTGTACGCAAAAATCGTCTAGTGAGGTTACGGGTGATATTGCCGGATGTGCCTGGTTCGCTGGCCAAACTAGCACAGCACCTAGGTCTATTGGATAGCAATATTGTGGACATCGTGCATCGGAGGACATTTCACTCCTCTACAGTAGGTGCGCAACCGCTCGATATTTCGCTGCACCTCTGTAGCGAAGAGGAGTCGGAGTTCGTGTTGGATTCGCTACGGAAGCAGGGCTACGAGGCGTCCCTTCTCGTCAATTGACGGCTCTACCAAGTGTCTATGTAGGGATACTTCTTCTCGGTTCGCGGTTGTCGAGGCGGTAGCCGCTTAAGACTGCTGGCAATCCAGCTCCGCGTATCTGCGGGGTCAATTACATCATCCAGGCCTCCGCCAACTCCCGCATTTATTGCCTTGGCTCCCTCGTAGGCTCGAGCAACTCGCCTCTCAAACTCAATGCGGCGGTCTTCCGGGTCTTCAATTGCTGCAAGTTCCTTCCTGAATCCGAGTTTTACGGAACCTTCTATGTTCATGCCTGCAAACTCCGCAGTGGGCCACGCGACGGTGAAGAATCCAACTAGGGAACTTGCACCACACATCGCCTGTACTCCCAACCCGTACGCCTTGCGAACAACTACGCCAAACAGCGGGGTAGTTAGGTTCGCGCCAGCATTGAACATGCGCACACAATGCCTCACGAGCGCGGTTTTCTCGACATCCGGTCCGACCATCATGCCAGGACAATCCATCAAACTGAGCACCGGGAGATCGAAGGCATCGCAGAGTTGAATGAATCGTGCACCCTTGTCAGCGCCGTCCGAGTCAATTGCTCCTGCTAGATGGTGCGGGTTATTGGCTATCACTCCCATTGGCTTGCCTTCGACTCTAATGAAGGCCGTGATGACTCCGATCCCAAATTTCTCTCGGACCTCCAACACGGACCCGACATCGGCGATCGTATGCACGATGTCCTTCATGTTGTATAGGCGCAATCGGTTTTCTGGTACTACATGTCTGAGTTTTCTCTGGTCGTGAGATTCCCAACTCTCTACGTCTCCCTGGAAGTAGGAGAGATACTTCTTCGCAACTTGGACTGCGTCCGCCTCGTCCTTCGCCAGGATGTCGACAACGCCATTGGGAACCTGAAACGACATTGGCCCCACTTCTTCCGGAGTGTAGATGCCCAATCCGCCACCTTCAATCATGGCAGGTCCACCCATTGCGACGGTGGTTTTTTCCGTAGCGATGATTACATCGCAGCAGGCGACTAGAGCTGTATTGCCAGCGAAAGTGCGGCCGTTTATGACGCTAATCATTGGAACAAGCCCAGACAACTTGGAGAATTGCGTAAATGTGTGCGTGTCAAACGCAACTCCCGGACCCCGACTATCGTCGCCAGGCCGACCTCCGCCACCCTCGCCAAACAATATGAGCGGGATTCTGAACCGACTTGCCAACTCGAACATTCGGTCCTGTTTGTAGTGGTTGCGACCTCCCTGTGTACCGGCCAATACTGTGTAGTCGTAGTGAACCAACATGGTGCGAGCAGCGTCTTCACCGAACAAATCTGCGTTTACGGTGCCAATCCCTGCGATCAATCCGTCTGCGGGCGTATTTTTTCGCAGAGTTTCCATATCGTGCCGACTGTGCTGGCGGGCAACTATGAGCGGCCAATATTCCTTGAAGCTACCCGGATCCATGAGCTCCGCAATGTTCTCCCGGGGCATTCGATAGCCACGTGCATACCGTTTTGCAACAGCTTCAGGTCTGTTCTCGTCCTCTACATATGCATGTCGCTCATAGGTAAGCTTGAGGTCGTCGCGAATATGGTCTAGGTCGACTTCCTCAACTCCTTCCAAGCTTTGGTCCGAAATCTCGGCTCGCTCTACGAACACAATCGGATAGCCTTCTTTCACCACATCACCAGGTGCCATGGTTACTTTACGTACGATGCCATCGTGGTCGGCTGCAATGACATGCTCCATCTTCATTGCTTCTACCACGGCAACTTGTTGGCCCATTGCCACTTCGTCACCTTGGGAGACGGTGATCGAGACGATCGTTCCTTGAATGGAAGAACTCAACCCAGTAGCACCCTCCAACTCAGGAATTGGCTCACTTGAGATCTCACGATCGTCCTGTTGTTGAGCTTCTGCTTTGATCTTGGCATCGTGATCGAATAGTGCAAGTGGATCACTCGTGTCTACGCGAGCTCCTGCGAAACCATCGCCACCAGATCCAGATGCGGACTCCGCGCTTAAAGGTACGCGGCTCTTGTTGGCTTCGGAAGGAGCAGCAAGTGCCTCTATGTTGTCGTCGACCCATCTGGTGGTGATCTTGCCGTTGGCGAAATCTTCGTGTGCGATAGTGTTTTGCAGAAACGGAATGTTGGTCTCCACTCCTTCAATGCGAAATTCGGAGAGTGCTCGCAGACTGCTTCTGACAGCGCTTTCAACCGTACGACCGCGAACAATTACCTTTGCAAGCAAGGAGTCGAAGTTGATGGATGTGGCATAGCCCGTGTAGCCCATCCCATCCGTACGTACTCCGGGACCACTTGGACTGTCGTAGGCGGTCAATGTGCCGCTGGTAGGCACGACAGTGCCATTTGCAATCATCTTCTCCATATTTACACGAGCCTGAATCGCATATCCACTGCACTTTGGCGGCTGATCCAATTCAAGCTCGGCCAAGGTCTTACCGCTTGCTATCAGGAGTTGCGCCTGAACCAGATCGACTCCAGTAACTTCCTCTGTGATGGTGTGTTCAACCTGCAACCTAGCGTTAGTTTCGATGAAGTAGGTGCTCTCTCCACACACTAGAAATTCGAATGTGCCAAGACTCACGTAGTTAGTGTGCTCGGCGAACCGAATAGCTGCATCGACGAGCCTATTTCGAACATTCTCGTCTAACTCCGGAGCTGGAGCAACTTCGACGACTTTTTGGTGTCTCCTTTGCGCGCTGCACTCCCGTTCATAGAGGTGGCTGACCGTACCTGTTTCGTCGCCAATGACCTGCACTTCTATATGCCGAGCATCCGAGATGAGTTCTTCTGCATACAGGGACTCATTACCAAAGGCGGCGTTTGCCTCGGAACTTGCCCTAGCGAAGGCTTCATCCAGCTCATCGGGATGAAACACCATGCGCGATCCCCGGCCGCCGCCCCCTGCAACTGCCTTGAGAATCAATGGGCTTCCATTGAATTCTTCAAGCATGTCTCGAGCCTGTTCACACGACACTGGTTCGCTTGAGCCTCGAATGATGGGGACACCGATTTGTTCGGCTACATGCCTCGCCTTGGCTTTGTCTCCAAAAAGTCTTAGCGTCTCGGGTCTTGGACCAACAAACGTTATTCCGGCATCCTGCGCCGCTTGAGCAAAGTCCGCATTTTCCGCAAGAAACCCATAGCCTGGATGAATGGCGTCACTATTACTTTCACGTGCTATTTCTATGATTTTGGCTATGTTCAGGTAGGCTTTCGCTCCGATGCCAGGAATTTGTACGGCTTGGTCCGTGACGTGTCTGTGGATGCAATCCACATCGTCTTCCGAGTAGATCGAAGTCGTTTCGATTCCCAAATCAGCCGCAGCTCTTGCGATTCGGACGGCAATCTCGCCCCGATTTGCAATCAGCAGTCGTTTCACTAGATCCGACATCCGTCAAAAATCGCCATTTTATTGGAGTAGGGTGGAGTGCCTGTCTTCATTTGCGTGCGCAGGCAAGATCTCAGACCTATAATTTCAGAGACTTTGAAACTCTTTCGTTCCAAAATGTCACTGCCAGCTCTACTACTCTAGATCAGTCCACTCAGATTGGCGCTTGAAGACTACCAATCACCTTGCAAGAGCGCACTCTTGGTATTCGAGGCGTCAACAATTTGAAAACAACAGGCCGCAGTAGCATTCCAGCGAGCTGGCAAACTCCAATGGCATTCCTTGTCATTGCAAGCATTGCCATACCCATTGGCCTTTCGACTTGGCAAGCGCTGATCAACAACTATGCGGTCGAACAGCTGGCGTTCACAGGTCTTGACAACGGCCTAATGCACAGCTTCCGTGAAATTCCTGGATTTCTCACCTTTACTACGGTGTTCTTTCTTCTCGTAATGCGGGAACAGAGATTTGCCGTATTTGCGCTTGCGGCGTTCGGTCTAGGAGTAGCCATTACAGGTCTGTTGCCCAGTGCGATCGGCCTATATTGCGCTGTAGTCCTCATGTCCTTAGGATTCCACTACTTCGAGACGGTGAAGCAATCCCTCTCCTTGCAGTGGCTACCCAAAGATGACGCGCCAAAATTGCTAGGTCGGTTGATGTCGATTGGCTCAATAGCCGCGTTCCTTACCTTTGTCTGCATTCTGGCGCTTGTAGAAGGTCCCAAGTTGTTCGGACTTCCTGGATTGGACTTTCTCCCAATATTCGCAGTTGCTGGAGGCATCGTGTTGGTGCTGGTGCTCTACTTGCAACTTGCCTTTCCCAAGATCGAGAGCAAGGTTCCACAGCGCAAGCATCTAGTTGTACGCGCTCGCTATTGGCTCTACTTTATCCTGACATTCTTCTCAGGTGCACGTAGGCAGATTTTCGTTGCCTTTGCCGGTTTCTTGCTGGTTGAGAAATTCGGCTACAGTCTGACGAACATCACGATATTGTTGCTGCTAAACCACTTTTGCACTTGGCTGTTCGCTGAACGCCTTGGTGCGCTGATCGGCGTGATTGGCGAAAAACGCGCACTTACTATCGAATACATCGGCTTGGTAGTGGTGTTTGTTGGTTACGCGTTTGTGGAATCAGCTTTCATCGCTGGGGGTCTCTACGTTGTGGACAACCTGTTCTTTGCGTTGGCCATCGCTGTAAAGACTTACTTTCAGAAGATCGCCGATCCTCGCGACATCGCGGGAACTGCAAGCGTTGCACTTACGATAAATCATGTGCTGGCCGTAATTGTTCCCGCTGTATTGGGATTGGTCTGGTTGTCTTCGCGGAGTGCGGTGTTTCTCATTGGCGCGGGGCTTGCCCTCATATCCCTTTGCTTGTCGCAGTTGATTCCCCGAAGACCGCGCGTTGGTTACGAGTACGTGTTGAAGTCTCCATAAATGCAAGTTGTTCTATGAGTTAGGGCTTGTTTGGAAAGTGGCTAGTAGAAAGAGGGCACGCGTCAAGAGACCGGATCCCAATGTTGGAATCGAGCTCTCATGTCTGTAGCCGTCGCCAAAATTCTGGAGATCCGCAAGCCTTTGGTATGCACGAGAAGCCAACGATATATACGGCTATACGCACGGATCTCTTGTCTTGAACAGCGTAGGATCAACCCACGTCTCTCGCCGTCCTACACTTAGTACGAGCAGTGATTGATTTGTACGGCAGCCCCTCAATCGGGATTGGTTGCCTCGACGAAAACGTACACTACAATACTATGTATCTATGTACAGTAATTTTGTCGATAACGTCGTATTTGTGACACTATAGATTCCCCCACAGATCGACTAAGCGTAGAGCTAGTCGTATGCGACGCCGACAAGGGTAGAGTTCGTTGGATATGCATGTTCAACACGAGATCGTTTGGCAACCGCACCGTCATATGGAAGTGTGTTTGACTCATCGATTGACAATGTGAGTCTGCACCATTGGAACATCTTTGCTGACAAGGAACTACGTGAGAACGCAACTACCGAGGATTTCTCGGTAGTTCAAGACGCTAATCGCATTTCGCATCGAAATTGAATGCAAAGAATTAGACGCAGAAGCAACTATCAGGAGTTTCTTGAAAGTTCAAATGGGATGTAGACGGACCAATTGGGGTCATGTCCGAAACTACAAAATAGATGCGATTGACTCCATCGGCTATCGAGCAAACACAAGACAAGGAATAAGTTCTGGCATGTGGGCGAATGTCATATTTCGTGAGCCTTTGGTATCTGGCTACAAACTGAAGTTTGGTTTTCCGATTCGGCGAGGAAGAGTTGTTCGGTGTCGTGCCACAACTGGAGTGCAAGTATCATGCAAAACCGCGTTGGCCGCTAAGGTCAACATAACGTGAGGCAACCTTGTGTAACTCCCTGCACCCTTGCTTCATCTATGGGATACACAGGCAGGGGATCACAATGTGAAAGCACTATTGCGCGCATTCTTGGTAGTAGCAATGACATTGGCGCTAATGGGAGCCAGTGAAAACAACTCAAACACCTACAGAATCGTCGGTCAATACATAGCAATCGAACCCGACACCACGGAAGCCATTGATCCAGCAACAGCTGAGTCTGAGGAATCTGCCGATCTGTCGACTGCGACCATATTGATTACGTATGAAGTCGAAGAGGAAGACGGCGAAACCAAAACAGTGGAATTGGCTACAGGTAGTTTTGTCGATGGCAAGATAGTCTTCGAAGGGGAAATTGACAGGCCAACCGATATCAAGATTTCAGTTCCGGAGCTCGCGAAACAGAGAGTGTGGGCCAATACAACGCTAACTCCTGGCGGGGAAGAGACTTCGTTTGCACTTGTGGATGAGTTTGAAAACGACATGTTGGATCGCATCGCCTTTATTGGATCTTCTCGAAAGGTCAAGAATCCGGCTCATAAGTTTGTAGTATCCGGGAATCTTGGTTCGATGAACAAGGACTTGTCACTCGCGGATGTGGTTGTCAGTGGACTACGAGATGTCTTGAACAAGCCGACTGTCATCAGTTCTGGCAACATGCTACTAAGCGAAGGCAAGTTCACGTTCGAAGGCGAGATTCAAGAACCTGCAGTTGTACAAGTGTCCGTTATAACTTTCCATGACCCAAGTTACTTTGCGTCTCAACTGTATGCAGTGGTCGAGCCCGGTACGGAAATTTCTGTGCATGCTCAAAGCGACGGAAACCGACTCGTTGCGACATCAGGAACCGGTCGGCACGCCAAACTCATCGAGAGTTGGCGGCAAAGCTCCGAATACTTGGATCTTAGGGCTAGGCTCGATGTCGCCAAGGCGGAGTTTATGGCTGGGCAAGCACCTCTTTGGGCAGCTGTCGAGTCTGGCGAAGGCGAGGAGGCCGTTGCAAGACTTAACGCATACATCAAGGACGACAATCATGAATACGTGAAGATTGAGCAAAGGCTAGAGGAAATCCGAAGCAACAAGCTGCAATCTATTGCCAAGCACGCAGACGATCCGCTTGACTCTCTTCTTGCGATGGAGTTGGGTGCTTTCAGATTAGATTCTGGTAATCGCAGCGAGGCATTCCCAGTCTACGATAGGTTGGCCGATGTGTTAGATGAAGATCTTGTAGTAAGGCGTGTGGTTCCTGCTCGAGAGAAACTCATTCAGTTCATTGCAGGTGAAGAAAATGACGCCGATCTCGTACCCGGCCAAAAAGTACCAGACTTTACGCTCACCGATCTGAACGGCGAGGAAGTTGCTCTTTACGATGTTCTGGCAGAGAACGAATATGTTCTCGTTGAGTTCTGGGCGTCCTGGTGCGGTCCCTGCATACAGGCCTTTCCAGCCCTTAAGACTCTACATGCAGATTACAACACCAATGGATTCGAAATAGTCTCGGTATCCATCGACCATGACTCCTATAGCTGGGAGCAGGAGTCGAAGGCACAGGCACTCCCGTGGATAGATGTTGGAGAGATGGAAGGATGGAACGGTCCAACTGCTACTGCCTATGGAGTCCAGTTTGTTCCCAAAGGCTATTTGGTAGACAGCACCGGGCTCATACTCGAAAAGGACTTGGATCCAGGCGAGCTTGGCGAATTCCTGACCGCAAGACTTGGCATTGAAGAGTAGTCTGAATAGGATGCGTTCGTCCTATCCTCAATCGCACATTTACTGAGGGGAGTGGATATTCGAACTTGCTGCTAGCGACTTTTGCGAAGCCCACAACTGACTCTACACCAGACGGCGCAGCGAGAGGTCAGGTCAATCAATAATCGCTTGTCGCACCGCGTTCTCAAAGTCGTACTGCGCACCGGGATGAGGTTGTTGCAACATGAGGACGCCAGTCAACTCCTCTGCCGGATCGGTCCAAGAACGGGTGCCGAATGCACCTCCCCACCCAAAAGCTCCTGCACTTCGTCGACTGTCTGCAGCAATAGGATCTAAGACTACGGCAACGGTATAACCGAAACCTAGTCCCCTCGCATTCTGCGAGAAGCCCTTGTAGAGGTCGCCCAAGTGATTGCTCCCCATTACTTCTACAGAGCGTGAACCGAGTAAGCGTCGACCAAACAACTCCCCACCATTGGCCAACATCTGCTCAAAATGCAGATAGTCGCGTGCGGTGCTCGATAAACCGTAGGATCCTGAAAAATAGGTGGTTTCTACGGTCCTGCTCGAGATGTCACGACCTTGTATTACGACCCGTCGAGATTCCTTCGATTCAGGTAGGTTGTAGTGTGTATCGGTCATTTCTAGGGGATCAAAAATGCGCGTCTGTACGAACTCGTCGTATGGCATCCCAGAAACAATCTCAATGACTCGAGCGACGACATCGAGCCCAGTGCCACCACTGTATACCCAACGAGTGCCCGGTTGAAAATCCAACACTGCTCTTCCGAGAGTAGGGATGTATTCCGCAAGCGTAGTCCGCTCCGTTCGTTCGGATACCGCTGAACCCAAACCGCCGCTAGCCAAGCCGGATGTGTGGGTTAGCAGGTGTTCAATTGTGATGGGTGTTTGGGCAGGCACAAGTCGGTGTTCCGGCGGATTGCGACGATCAACGCGAAACGGGCTAATATCTTCGTCCGCCGGTTCTTTCAACACCGCGACCTGCATGTCCTCGAATTCAGGAATGTACTTCGACACGGGGTCTCGTGGGCGGATCAGTCCTTCCTCAATCATCATCATGGCGGCAACGCCAAGCACTGGCTTGGTAGACGACATCATGATGAAAATTGCATCTTTCTCCATGGGTCGTTCCTCTTCCACATCCATCAGCCCGTGCGCCTTGAAATGAACCACTTTTCCTCTGCGTGCTACCACGGTAACCGCTCCTTGGATGTTGCCAGCATGGATGTGACGCTGCATCGCCGCGTCGATTCGCTGCAATCGGTCCGTAGACATACCGACGGATTCAGCTTCCGCAACTGGAATCTCCGCACCACAGAGAGAGATTGCTGAGAAGATCCAAAAGGTAACAAACCAATAACGTAGACGCATAGTTGTACTCCTGTCGAAAGTCTGTGCTGAGTTCGGGAAAGCGTTTCACGATGCCGAAACTATTATGGTTGAGTGGGTTCGGTCCTCGAATAGAGAGTACAAATCCGTCGTTGTTGCCTTAGTCTGCCAAATTAACCGAGTTCACTCGCTCTAATGTAGTTACACACGCGGAGGTTCTTCGGAACTCCGACGTAAAACTCTCGTTTAACTGGGACCTTGCACGGATTCTAGTGAATTCCACGGTCCGGTGATCGCGAACGTAATGCCAGGAGTTTGTATGTTCACGAAGAGCGTTGTCCCATCCGGCGAAAAGGTCGCTCCTGCCCATTCAGCCCGGCGATAGTCACCGGGATTGATCGCTGGTTTACCTCCTATGGGCTCGTCTATCACAATGTTGTTTTCTCCGAGCTCTATCGTTTGACCGTGCTTGTTTACGACGATAAGCCTTGTTCCTCTGACGATGTTGCCGGACGAGGTGGTTTGACCCCCTCCGTCTTCACATGCGAGTACGAGTCCGTTATCAAGTATCGTGATATTGTCAGGTGCATCGACGACCGCTTCGCTTGGAGAGACATAGTAAGCGTGCAGAAGGGACTCAGCCGGTTTGTAGATCCATATGACGCCGGCCCCAGCTGGGCCCCCTGCAGTGTCAACCCAATAGATTGAGTTGCCGTGGAACCAAGCGCCTTCCCCGCGGGCAAAGCGTGCACCACCTGCTTCTTCTCCTTGTAGATAGGGACCCGATTTTCCTGTGCCCACAACATTTCCGTCAAAATGTTCTGAAGAGAAGTCTTCAGGGTCGTGGTCTGGCTCTTCAATGGATACCCAATCGACCTCATACTCGTCGCCCCTTTGTGGTTGTCGGAGATCGGCATTTGGCGTTCCTCGGACACGTAGCATTTCAAGACGGCCGCCTTCTTCCAACGCACCATGTTTAGGTTGCTTGTTTCGTGGCAGGTAACGATAGAAGCCGGAGTGAGAACTGTTGTCCTCTGTCAGGTAGACGATACCCGTCTTAGGGTCAAGTGCTGCAGCTTCGTGCCGGAACAGACCCATCTCGACGATCGGATTGCCGCTTGCTCGACCCTCGGCCGGAACTTCAAACACAAAGCCATGATCCAGTGCACCAATTCGACTAGTTCGGAGGACGATCTCTTCACAGGTCAGCCAAGTACCCCAGGGAGTAGGACCTCCCGCACAATTCATAGCCGTACCGGCTAGAAGCGGGGTAGTTACTGGTGGGCGATCTGGGGCGTACGAGACTGCAGTTACTCCGCCACCAAATCCTGGAAAACCGTCGGGAACCCCCTCTGTTCCGGGTGGAATCGTGAAGTCGTCATAGATGGGGACGCCTTGCCCGCCGATTTTCTTCCCAATGACTTCCTCATGGTTGCGGATCAACATCACGCCATCCCCGTCGATAGGAAAAGACGCCATGCCATCGTGCTTGACTGGTGTCATTGCTCCATCTGCCATGGAATCGCCCGACCAAGAAAAGGATCGGTAGGTAAACCCCTTGGGTAACTTCAACAGGGGCAGTCCGGTGACAGAATCCAAGGCTGGCGCTAACGCACTCTCTACGGCTGGACTTTGAGCCCATAGTCGACCCAACGACGATGCGACAACGAACGCACCGCCTGTCCTCAAAACTGATCTCCTACTTATTCCGCTCACAGAATTAATGTCCACAAACAACGGCGACGGTAGATTAACAAATTGAGTTCGACAGGCACATGATTCCGCGAAATCCGCGCGCTGGCCAAGAATTTCTGCTTTTGCGGTTTCTGTTCGGAACAAACTCATTTAGGAGCATGTGTAATTTTCCCAAACTCCGCTTGGATCCGATTTAAACATTCGGGCTGGAGTTGCGCGGTCAAGCAACGCAACAGGCTATGGATTCTAATGTGCTGCACAAAATACATGGGTGTTATAGACTGAAAATGTATAAAATATAGCTATGTTTACGACAACTGTTCTCTATAACATAGCTATGTTAGTTATTTCTTCCCACATGCTGCTGGCCCACTAGTTTGACGATCAACTACCTTCATCGGCGCCAAATCGCAGACCTTTCTCGCTGGATCGACCGACCGAACCGCAAACCGTTGGTCATACGTGGTGGGCGTCAGGTTGGCAAGTCATCGCTAGTCCGTTTATTCGCTACTCATACGAGAAGATCTCTCGTGGAAGTCAATCTTGAACGACATTCAGACCTTCGGGAGACCTTCCTGAGCGTGGATATCGGAAGAATTGTTAACGATTTAGAAGTCCTACCAAACGTTGGAAATGTTTCAGAGCAAAGCGTGATATTCCTAGACGAAGTACAAGCCGTTCCCGCGGCGATTACAGCCCTTCGGTATTTCTACGAGGATCGTCCAGAATTACCAGTAGTTGCTGCTGGCTCCCTTTTTGACACAGTGCTGGCCGACCAAAAACTGTCAATGCCAGTTGGCAGAGTCGAGTACTTGCACATGGGTCCTATGACGTTCACTGAGTTTCTTCGTGCTCAGGGAAACGAGCGCTTAGTACAAACGATACAAGAATTTGATCTCACTCAAGAGATTTCAACGTTTCGACACAATCGTCTCTTATCGCACCTGCGAACCTTCTTTTTTGTAGGTGGAATGCCTGAGGCAGTCGCGGCTTACGTAAGCTCCAATCGGCTGTCTGATGCACAAAGGATTCACTCCAGCATTGTTGATTCTTATCGCGATGATCTGCCCAAGTATGTGGGGTCGTCGCGCATCCAGCGGGTCGAGAACATTCTCTTTTCGGCTGCCCGCACGGTAGGTCGCAAGGTGAAATATGTGAATTTCGCTCGAGATGTCCCGGCACGGGAGACTCGGAGGGAACTCGAACTCTTATGCTCTGCCAAATTGGTGTCTCGCGTCTTCCACAGTCATTGCAATGGGATTCCGTTACAAGCCGAACTTGATCCCAATGCCTATAAGTTGCTGTTTTTGGACATTGGACTCATGACTACGATTTGCGGATTGGACCAGAGTAGCTTCGATCAAAGACGAGACGAGGATCTGGTAAATCAGGGAGCGCTCGCAGAGCAGCTTATCGGTCAACACCTTCAAGCGGCGGCTTCAGAAAACATTGCCAACCACCTGACCTACTGGATCCGAGCGAGAAGATCACAGAGTGCTGAGGTGGACTACGTTGTTTCCCATGCCAAGCGCATCGTGCCGATTGAAGTCAAGGCAGGTGCAAGTGGCTCCCTAAAGTCGTTGCATCAGTTTGTTGCGGAAAAGCACTCGAGGATTGCTGTCCGATTCGACTTGAATCCACCGTCTGTTCAACGCATTCAGACTAGAGTCAGAGTAGGAAGTCAACCCACGGGGGTTGACTACTGGTTGATTTCGTTGCCACTCTACTTGGTCGAGAGCCTTCCATCCGTATTGAAGCACGCAATCGGCAACGAAACTTTCCTGAGACGTGTTTCTTGCAATTGAGTTCATGCAATGAATTTACAACCCTTAACATTGGGGTTTACCGTCAACACACCCCTTTTTGGTGAATGCTCCCAATACGAACAGTCTTATACTGTCGTTATTGACTAGCTGCCTTCGCTAATTGCAACAATTTGGCTGTAGCGCCTGACACGCGAGGTTCGAACTTCTATCGTGAGGACCGCGCACTACGACTTCTTCTACCACTCTACTTGGGCGACGAGCTCGCAAATTTCCTAGCTCCTTACTTGGATTCCTTGGGTGAGCGTGCAGCCAACGATCTCGATGGGCACGCAATGCTTGCCAATTCCCATCCACCAGTTCTGCATCCTCGCGACCGGTTCGGACGCGACCGCGACTGGATCGAATACCACCCGTCGTACCGTGTCCTGGAACGAGTTGCATTCGACGAGTTTCAAATCCACGCAATGAGTCATCGATCCGGCATATTCGGCTGGAAAGAGCCAATGCCACTGGTTGCGAAACACGCATTTACATACTTGTTCAATCAGGCTGAGTTTGGATTGGGGTGTCCGATAAATGTGACGGACTCGGCAGCACACCTAATCCGCAAGTTTGGGTCAAAGGAAGTGCAGGAACAGTTTCTTCCACGGATGCTCGAAAGTTCGGGCTCCGATCATTGGCAGGGCGCACAGTTCATTACGGAACAAGAGGGTGGATCCGACGTAGGCACCATCTCGACGCGAGCGGAACGAAGATCGGGCAAATGGCTGATATATGGCGAAAAGTGGTTCTGCTCGAATGCAGACGCGGATGTCGTCACCTTGCTAGCACGACCTTCGGGCGCACCCGCAGGAACTAGGGGATTGGGGCTGTTTGTAGTTCCTAGAACGCTTTCAACCGGTGAGCGAAACAACTACAGAATCATTAGATTGAAGGACAAGTTGGGCACACGTTCAATGGCGAGCGGCGAAATCCGATTTGAAGGTGCGGAAGCGTTCCAATTGGGCGAGTTGGGGGAGGGATTTCGACACATGGCGGAAATGATTAATTGGTCTAGGCTGTCCAATGGTGTCAAGTCCGCCGCTTTGATGAGACGAGCAGTTCATGATGCGCGTGTTGTTGCTCACACTCGCGAAGTGTTTGGAAATCGGATTGCGAATCTTCCACTAGGAAAGAGGCAATTGCTAAAGCTGGCGCTCCCTGCAGAACAGGCGTTGTCCATGTGGATGTTTGTGGCATCGGTGCTTGACGCAGCTGTCAACACGAACACGGATTCCAGCGACAGTCTTGCCAAGTGTGCTCGTCTTGCAACACCAGTATTGAAGATGCGTGCGACACGTGATGCTAGAGCTGTTACCGCGGATGCAATGGAAATGCGTGGAGGATGCGGATATATAGAAGAATTTGTAAATCCGAGACTTGTGCGGGATGCACTGCTAGGATCAATCTGGGAAGGTACAACCAACATCATTGCTATTGATGTTGTTCGTCGAGCTATACAACGAAACGACTGCTTGGATGCGTTTGCAGACTTGCTGAAGCAGAAGATTGAGCAATTGAGCATAGTCGATGCACGTTATTCACGGGAGCTAATGCGGTGGCTGGACAGGTGCAGCGAGTTTGCCCGACAAGTGGCAAGAAATGAAGAAGAGGAACTCTATCGCCAGGTTGCAACTGCTCTGTACCACGTGAGCACTGCAATATTGATGGCTTGGGAAGCACAAGAAACACGTCACGGTGAACGCCTTCTTTGGTCGAGATTGGTTGTAGACCATAGGCTAGCCGATCATTCACCTGTTCTTCCCAAGAAGGCTGCCGCCAAGGTAGTGGACTTGCTGGTTGGGCAAGAGGAGATAACCGTTAACAGAGCCAACGAGCTGCTCCGAGGTGCTACGTAGTAGTGCTACACGAAATTATGACGAAGTCTGGTGTGACCAAGACTCAACCACAAGACTTGGGACTGAAGATTTTCTGTGTACTTACCAGGCTCGAATAATCAACCGCGATAGCCGCTAACGAGGCGTTCGTAGTAGCCGTCGGCCAGCAGTGAATCGTGTGTACCCTGATTTACGACTTTCCCTTCGTCGAGCACTACAATCAAGTCGGCATTTCTGACGGTCTTGATGCGATGTGCGATCGAAATGACCGTTGCCGACTTGCCAAGTTCGACAAGTGCTTTCTCAACGGCTTCCTCGCTCGTCGCATCTAGCGAGCTCGTCGCCTCGTCGAGCAGGTACACCGACGGTTCGATAAGGATGGAACGTGCAAGGCTAATCCTCTGCTTTTGACCTCCTGAAAGGCGGGCGCCGACTTCGCCTAAGTCGGTTTGGTAGCCCTGTGGAAGTTCGTCAATGAATTCATGGGCGTAGGCCAACTTGCTTGCTCTTAGAATCTGGTCCATTGTGGCACTTGGTTTGCCGTAGGCGATGTTCTCAGCTACCGTTCCCGAGGTGAGCATCTCGGATTGGGGAACGAATCCAAATCGGGCTCGCCATTCCTCGTGCTTGAATTTGGAAAAGGGCACTCCATTTGCAAGGATGTCGCCAGAATCCGGTTCTATGATCCTAAGAAGAATCTTGAACAGGGTTGATTTGCCCGACCCGGACATACCGACGATGGCCACATTGCTTCGGGGCGGGAAAACCAGCCGGATACTCGATAGCGCTCTGGAACTCCTTGTTGGATACGTGTAGCAGATGTCTCGCAGCTCCAACTCACAATCCTTGTCAATTTTGGCATCACTTGCAATGCTGTAGGGTTGGGGAAGCCTAAGGATCTCGATGAGCTTCTCGGCTCTACCCAAAGCAACGCTGAAACTGGTAATCAAACCTGCAACGCCGGTTCCGCTACCAATAATCCTTACTGCGAAAAAGGCAAAGGCAATAGCAGAGCCCACCGTTAGCTCGTTCGACGCTATGAGACTAATTCCATAGGATGCTGCACCGATGAGAATAGAAAAGGCGATCAGACGAAAGACACTGAAAATTACTAGCTGTAGTCGCTCTTGAGATAGAAAGTACTTTTTGACTTCGTTTGTGAAGTCCGCAAAGCTATTGGTCTCACGTTGGAGTTGATTGAATGCGTATACGATGTCACGCGATCGAAACGTTTCACCTGCGTGTCGCCCCGATTGAGCTTCGGCCTTTTGCAATCGTTCGCCAAATCGTCTCAGTATGGGTGCAAACGCCAGAATCGGCATAGCCATGACAAACGCGATGCCTGCTGCCATGATCGTCAGCCTTGGACTGACATAGATGGCTCCACCTAGAGCACCAACTAGCCCGACAACGACTGAGAGGGCAGTTGGGATCGTCATGCCAATAAACGTTCCTAGTTGAGCTGTGTCGGCGATCACTCGTGTCTGTAGTTCCCCGCTGGACTCTTCGTCGATTATCGAATCGCCATGTTGCATCACTCGTCGAAACACGCTGATACGAATGTTCCGAATGTAGTTGGCGCCTGCCCATGCGATGACATACTGCGCAATTGCACTACCTACGGTACTTGCAGCAATTATTAGAATGAGCAGTAGACCGAAGTCCGCGATGGTTTGTAGGACTGCGAGATTTTCCAGAACGCCATCCAATCGTGAGTTGATGATCAAACCGATGGACAGGAATCCCAGTGTGACAAGCCCTGTTGCCGAATACGCGACCGCGAGGTACCACCTATAGGGCCGGATAAAGGGCCAAAAAGCTTCTAGGAAATCACGAATGGACGGGCCTGCAGGCGGTTTGGGACTGCGGTTCCCTGAAGAGAAAATTCTGCGTCCAATAGAACGGGCGTATTCAGTCATTGGAGTTTCTTGTAGCTTGTATCTTTGAACCAGTACTCGCCAAAGCATGCTGGCCAAGCTCTTGACGACACCGAAATTCATCCAGCGATTCGGGATTCGCCAACGCTGAGGTGTTGGGGACTTCGTTGCCGTGAACAACATCTCGAACAGCAATTTCAGCTATCTTGCCGGATCGAGTTCGTGGTATGTCCGACACTTGAAGTACGACAGCCGGAACATGCTTTGGGGACGCATTGGTGCGAATTCGGTGCTTGATCTTGGTAGCCAACTCCGCATCTAGATCAATCCCGCGTACAAGAACAACGAACAACACAATTCGGGTATCTCCGTCCCAGTTCTGCCCTATGCAGAGTGCTTCAGACACCTCAGTCATCGATTCGACTTGACGATAGATTTCCGCGGTGCCGATCCGTACTCCGCCCGGATTGAGCAACGCATCGCTGCGACCGTAAATGATCAGTCCGTTGGTAGCGGGCACTCTCTCTGCAAAGTCTCGATGTGCCCAAGTGTTTGGATAGACTTCAAAATAAGCGGATCGGTATTTCGCGTCGTCAGCATCATTCCAAAAGCCAATGGGCTTGCTGGGGAACGACTTCTTGCACACAAGTTCGCCCTTAGATCCACGGATTGAATTTGCGTTTTCGTCGTACACATCCACATCCATGCCGAGACCTGGTCCCTGAATCTCCCCTTTATATACAGGTAGCCACGGTATGCCGAGTTCGAAACAGGAGATAAGATCGGTGCCTCCAGAAATCGATGCCAAGTGAACATCGCTTTTCATATTGGAATAGATGTAGTCGAAAGACTCTGGCAACAGGGGAGAACCTGTAGACAGAATTGTCTGAAGCGATTCAAGATTTGCTGACGCGGCAGGTGTGGCCTGCTCCTTTTGAAGAGTAGAGTAGTACTTGGCCCCCGCTCCAAATTGTGTAATTCCTAAAGCCTCGATCAAGTTCGTCAAGACATTTGACCTCGGATGAAAGGGCGAACCGTCATAGAGAACAATAGTCGCTTCACTGGCCAGAGCTGTGACCAGCCAATTCCACATCATCCAGCCACAAGTCGTGAAAAAGAACAGGCGTGAAGATGGATTGAGATCCACGTGCAACTGGTGCTCTTTCATATGTTGAAGAAGCGTTCCTCCAGCACCATGGACAATGCACTTTGGCTTGCCGGTCGTACCAGATGAATACATGATGAACAGTGGATGGTCGAACGGCAACTTTGCGAATTCGATTTCGAATTCTGGTCGCTTCCAAATAGAGTCAAAGTCGTCGGGAGAGTCGTTTAACAGTCGAAGCATGAGCAAATCTTCAACGCTGGAGATTTGGTGCACAAGCTGCCGGGCGTTTTCCTCTACTGTGAATTCCTTGCCGTTATAGCGATAGCCATCCACCGAAACGAGCAGTTTCGGGGAGATTTGGCCAAATCGATCCAATGCTCCCTGGTAGCCGAAGTCCGGTGAACATGAGGACCAGATCGCCCCAATGGCCGAAGTGCCGAGCATGGCAACCACGGTCTCTGGCATGTTGGGCAGGTAGCCAGCAATGCGATCACCTTGCTTAACTCCGCGGTCTTGAAGCTCTGCTGCGAATTGAATAGCTTTCCTGCGTAACTCACGAAAGCTTAGAGATTGCACCGGTCCCGACTCCACCAACGACAGGATTGCAGGCGCATCGTCTTGTCTTCGGAGCATGTTCTCTGCATAGTTGAGGGTAGATTGTGGGAAAAAGCGGCTACCTAGGAAATCGTCGCCATTGACGAGCACCTCGCCTGTTCGGTTCCCTATGACACCCAGATAGTTCCAGGCATGGTCCCAAAACTCCGCACGATTCTCCACGGTCCAGCGGTGGAACGTGTGGTAATCGGGCGGCTCAAACCCCAATGACTTTCCGAATCGAGTCAAGTTGCAGGAATTGATTCTGCGTTCGGAGGGTTCCCAGAGGGGTATCGGCGGCATAGTGCAAGAGATTCTTGATCGATCAATATGCAAGAATACGAAACTTCGAGAGTATTTCCTCAACGCTGACTAATGAACCGCAACTTCTATTGCCGCATGGCTGAGATATTCGAGAGAGAGCCAGAGCAAACCTGCATTCAATCCAACCGGGGTCATTGGACGTATCGGCAATTGCGGGAAAGGGTCGAACGAACTGCGGGAGCTCTGAAGACTGCAGACGTAACCGTCGGCGACAGGGTAGTCGTTCAAAGCGGAAAATGCCCTGAGTCGGTTGCACTGTATCTAGCTTGTCTTCAAATTGGGGCAATTTACGTTCCGTTGAATGCGGCATACACAGACCGAGAGCTGCAGTACTTCGTTCAGGACGCGGGTCCTTCGCTTCTCGTGCTGGAAAGCCAGCCAATACAAAGCTCCTCCCACGCCTGCTTAGCGTGGAACATAGACGATCAAGGAAAGGGGACTTTGAACGACTACGTGGCAAATGCGGAACCCTACCGAGAAGTAGCTCAGGTCGATCAGGACGACATCGCCGCAATTCTCTACACGTCAGGAACCACCGGCAAATCCAAAGGCGCAATGCTGACGCATAGAAATCTCGAGTCCAACGCCGATGCACTCATTGACTATTGGGGATGGAAATCGTCAGATGTTCTATTGCACATATTGCCCATCTACCACGTACACGGCCTGTTCGTAGCGATCCATTGCGTGCTGTTGACGGGAACAAAGATGATTTGGCACGAGAAATTCGTTCCCGAACGCGTTCTTTACGATATGTCAAAGAGCACAGTTCTCATGGGAGTCCCAACACACTATATGCGTCTGCTGAGTCATGTCGAATTCACTCGGAATGTTGCAGCCAAAATGCGTCTCTTTATTTCAGGTTCAGCTCCACTGTCGCCTCAGACATTCCAACAGTTTGAGGCTAGGACAGGGCATCGTATTCTTGAACGGTACGGCATGAGCGAGACTTTGATGAACACATCCAACCCTCTATTAGGCGAGCGTGTCGCCGGTACGGTTGGGTTTCCGTTGCCGGGTGTACAAGTCCGAATCGCAGACAAGTATGGAGAGGCAAAGCCCAATTGTGAAGTTGGAGGTATCGAGCTTAAGGGCCCCAACGTATTCAAGGGGTATTGGCGAATGCCGGAGCGAACTGCATCCGAATTCCGTAGTGACGGCTACTTCATTACAGGTGATGTAGGTTTCCAAGACGCAGAGGGAAGGGTGTCTATTGTTGGGAGGGACAGGGACGTAATCATCAGCGGAGGATTGAATGTATACCCCGCAGAAGTTGAAGCTGCAATCGGGGAGATGAACTCTGTCGCAGAGACCGCGGTGGTCGGCGCTCCACATGCTGACTTCGGTGAAGGTGTGGTAGCGGTTGTCGTAGCGAGTCGACCAATTTCATTGGATGCTGTTGACGCTCACCTCGATGGCCGATTGGCTCGGTTCAAGCATCCTAAAGCGGTTGTTCAAGTTGATAGCATGCCGCGAAACGCAATGGGGAAGATGCAAAAAAACGTGCTTAGAGAACAGTTTGCAGACGTTTTTTCGAAATCGCGCCTAGAGCCTGGATAAGCAAGGATCGATTTGCTTCAGGTGGTCTAATCACAAAGATCCAGCTCTCTTACAGACACAATCCAAGAAGGTGTGTTGGGCTCGTGAAGGCTAAGTTAGCGGTCCGGCTGTTTGAAGACCTACATATTCTCTATATGGACCGTCGACATGACTCATTAATGTCTCGTGATCGCCGACTTCCTTTACCACTCCATCCTCGAGGAAGACGATCTGATCTGCTTGACGAATCGTAGACAGTCTGTGTGCGATCACGATTACTAGACGTCCTGTTGCCGTCTCACGTAGTGCTTTTACTAATACGTTTTCGGTTTGAGGATCTAGTGCTGCCGTTGGTTCATCCAAGATAAATATTTTGGCGTCACGTATCAATCCACGAGCAATACTTAAACGCTGCTGCTGACCGACCGATAGAGTGTCCCCTGAACGTCCGAGTACAGTATCAATTCCACTTGGAAGAGCTTCAATAAATTCCATGCATCCAGCTGTGTCCAGTGCAGCCATGATGTCTGCTTCAGATGCGTTGGGGTTTGCGAAAAGGAGATTTGAACGAATTGATTCCGAGAGAAGTTGATGCTCCTGGAACACGTACGCGACTTGCTGACGCAACGATAGCAGATTGACATCCATGACGTCGTGATCGTCCACGAGGACTGTACCGTTGGTGGGCTTTAGGAATGCTGGGATTAGGTACGCTAAGCTAGTTTTGCCAGAACCCGTGGGTCCGACAAACGCAACGATCTGGCCAAATTTCATATCAAGGGAAACGTCGCTTAAAGCTTTGTGCCCATTGGGATATACATAGTCAACACTATCTATACGTACATTCCTACTCAGGGACGGGAGTACATTTGCATCGTTGTGCGCGTCTTCATCGACCTCTTGATCCATAAAGAAAAATACCCGCCGTGCAGCCGCAGCTTGATCCTGAATGTTCAACCATAGTCTTCCTATGCCGATGAACGTACCACGTAGTCCCATGTACATACCAAACAATGCACCGAAATCTCCAACTGTCAGTAATCCATCTATGACAAGGTTGGTTACATGCCACGCAAGAAAGAATCCTATGGGCCAGCCTGCTATTTCGATTATCCAGCCTATGCCAATCCAGGGCAACGAAGCAATGCGCGCACGCCAAAATGCGTGGCCGCTACGTTTGGCGAATCTTTCCTTCTCCTGTTTCATTCCTCCGAGACTTTGGACGGCGCTGATGTTGTTCATAGTCTCTTCAAGGGCATTTGTCGTGGCGGCCGCTGCAGCTCGATGGTTTTGTGTCATGCGACGAATCCACTTGGAAGGAGCAACAGTGGTTACAAACGTGATAGGGATCATGAGGGCCATGAGACCTACCATTACCATCGAGACGTCAGCGTAGGTCCACCAAAGTTGGTAAAAGGTCATTCCGAGGCCAAACAACGTCCAGAATGGCGAGAAGGTAATCTCGGTAAGGCACGTGTAACACATTGGGGTGTCGTAAAGTGTCCGATATACGGAATCACCGATACGGTGGTCATCAATAGTGGTCATCGGCGAACGAATAAGTCGACCAAAGAGATTGCGCCGGAGCTGATTTACGAATCTCTGTGTGAGTCGTATATCAACCCACCATTCCACGATCCCCCAAATCCCACCGGCACCGCTTCCTCCTGAACTTATTTGATTTTCAGCGTTACTCGCCGTGTCTCGTCCACCGAAGAGTCCAGCGCCAGTTCCTCCGGCTCGAGTGCCGATGAGGAATAGGCCAATGAGATAGACGATGACTATGAAAATCAGTATTTCTAGTGGCTCTTTCCCTTCCAACATGCGCAACAACCAATTCATGTGTGGCGGGAAATTGACTTCCTCAACGACGATGGGATGGCGCAATATCACATGGTCTGCGATGATCTTCCAAAACCAGCCGATGAATAGACCCGGAATGACCATGGCCAATCCCATCGCCCACTTTGCTAGGAAAAGGTGCCACACATCGCGCACATATGCTGCGCCACGCAGCACCATGATCATCGCTTCCGTATGAGTCATTTCATGCTCAAGGTCAATGTGATCGTCAAATTGAGCACCGGCCCGGAATCCACTAAAGATTGTGTGGTCCTGTTGGGTAGTGTCAGTCGCGGTATCGACTTTGCGCCGCTGGATCAGTTTGCGCAGCCAGTCCAACATCAGGCTTGCCCTCCTGGTGAGTCCGTTGTTCCGGTCAAACCTATTTCCTCTGCCAGCACGAATTGGCGATACCGTCCTTCGGACAGTGCCATGAGTTCCTCATGGGCGCCTGTTTCAACGACGATTCCATCTTGAAGAAACGCAATACGGTCAGCCTTTTGAATTGTGGAAAGCCTGTGGGTTATGAGGAAAACTACCTTTTCCTTTCCCCATTCGGAAAGATTTTGGAGAACTTGATGCTCTGTCCTGGCGTCAAGCGAAGCAGTTGGTTCATCCAATATGAGGAGAGGTGTGTTGCGAACTACGGCGCGCGCAATTGTGAGGCGTTGCCTTTGTCCCGACGACAGCTTGCTTCCCCGTTCTCCGAGTTCTGAGTCGTATCCTTCGTCCAACTCCTCAATGAAGTCGTGAGCGCAGGCAATTTTTGCCGCGTTGATGACATCCTGCCGACTCACGTCGGGGATACCGAAACTGATGTTGTCGGCAACCCTTCCTGTGAATAGGACATTCTTCTGCATTGCTATGGCATTGTTCTTGCGAACGTCCTCTAACCCAAATTGCTTGAGATCTACATCGTTGATTCTGACGGTTCCGCTTTGTGGGTCATATAGACGCAGCAACAAGGACAGCAATGTGGACTTGCCGGATCCTGTACTTCCAACAATAGCGGTAATCGTGCCTGGCGTGGCTTCAAGATTAGTGCCTTTGAGCACCTGAGTGCCGTCTTCATAGCTAAAGTGAACATCTTTCCATTCGACAGAATCGATGGCTTCGGGAAACGGCAGTGGTTTATCGACTTCTGTCACACTGGGCTTCAGGTCAAGAAAGTAAAACGCTCTTTCCAACCCAATAAACAGATCCTGCAACATACACCACAGTCGCACGAACCCTTTTCCAGCACCGACAGTCTGCTCCACTCTCCCGTTCGCAGTGCGGAAGGCACCCAAGTTCCAGACTGAAAAACCAACGAACACCAGTGCCCACGTTGGAATTGCCGTTTCTCGTTCCATTAGCGTCCAGTTGATGATCATGTATTCCAATCCGATCACGGTCAACGCGCCAACAATCCCTACTACTAGACTCAACAGAATCATTCCAAGTCGCACGTAAAGAGCAGCATCGAGTGCTTTTTGTGAGTCAACGTCGAACCGATCTAGAACAATGGGTTCAGCACAATTGGCTTTGACAATCTTCAGTGCGGCAAATGTCTCCTGCAATCTGGAAGTGAAGTCGCTGTTTAGTACGCGATTTGTGACTGCCAGCTTCCGAATTGTTGGAGTGGCATAGGCGGTGATGATGACCATCGGGATAAACGAGAGGATGACTAGCCCGGCAAGCAACGGGTCAAAGTAAAAGAGAAACAAGAACGCAATGAAGAGGTTCCGTATGTCCTCTAGCGGGCTAATCAGCGCTTCATTGAGAACGTTAACGACCATCGAGCTATCTTGATAAATGCGATAGATGGCATCTCCTGCGCGGTTGTGATGGTGAAAGGAAAGGGACAAATACTCGAGACGTTCAACCATCGCCACGCGCAAATAGTGATTGACGTTCTGCCATACCCAGCCTGGATAGTAGGAATAGAACATACCGAGAACGAAAATTCCAAACATTTCACCTACGAAAAACCACACAAGCATGCGATTTCTAACGGTTCTTCTCTGTTCTTTACATAGATCAATTCGCGGATCGAATGTAGCCACTTCGCCGACAAATGTCGTGCAGGCATTGGATAGATAGTCCGACCAAGCTACATCAACGGCAGGATCCGTAATGAACCCGTCTGTTACAAATTCGTCTATGTTCAGGAGTTCATCGACCTCTCCCTCTGCCGACTCACTTTCGGACTCTTCATCTTTCTCTGAGGTGAATTCTGTACGAACATAGCTGCTATCGACAAAGACCAAGAATGCTTGAACCGGCTGAAGCTTGTCGTTTACTAGCACTTTGTTGTCCCACATGTCGTCAGAAATGGTGCCTGAGAAGGTGAATAGAAAGGTCAAGAAGAATCCCATCAGAAAGATGATTGCAATGTGAAGGAACATTGGCATCATGAAGGGAACCGACCGAATGATCACGCTCCCCATTCGCTTGAGTGTGACTTCTGGGACCTCATCTGGATTGGCGAGCGCTCGTGCCGTTTCCTGCTTGGCCCAGGCTTCCAAGAATTCCCAAATGCGTTCAGTCAGTTTGACAAGTTGAAGGTAAACCCTCTGCAACTTCCCAGTAATTCTTTTCATTCTTGGAATGATCCGTTAGGTTTCTAAAGCAGACGGTAGCCACACACGCTTCGACGGAAACGTGCAACGGTGTGAGTCTGCAAGGGGAGAATAGGCATTGATCTCACTCATAGATTCACATGCGTGAACTGGGATGGAGGATCCCACAAGATTAGAGTGTGTAGAGAGGTTAACGCCGGCCTCGCGTGCGCTAGCTCTGCGGGTTATTGTAGAAACCGGTCTGCCCAGCGGAGCATTGAATTACTCCCGAGACAATCTTGCTCAATCAGCACAAACATACCTCTAAGCTGCGTTTCCAAACCAACATTCAATTCCCTCCCAAGAGACTGATTGCCCCGCGAGACACTTTCCTGCAGAGTAATTCATGGCTACTTCAATTTGAATCATATTCGCAATGAGTCGATCATGGAGCAAAGACTCCTGTTGCTAATGGATGCATGGGCAAAATTTCAGGAAAATGCTGTGCCTATGACTGAGTCGGGATGTGCAAGAAACCAGCGGCTCGCCTGCGAATGTGAAATCGTTAGCCCTCGGCGTATTCCCTCGTCATCTCTCATTGATATCTCAAGCTAATGATTGCCGGCGGGGTTGGACCACGCGACCTCGCAGATTCCAACCATGAGAAATCTTCTGAGTGAAGCAAGTGATCACAGTTGCTTGGTCTACCTTCTTATTTGCAGAACGCTACGGGCTCTCATGCCAGCAGAAGACGAACTCGTTCAATCAGTGACACTATTGAGACTCTCTCGTAACAACTTGGCGATTGCTCCGATTTGTGTGTCGGACACCTCATCGCCGCATTTCAAAGCAGTCGCTAGGAATGCATTCCTCCGATTTTGTGTACCAAGGTGTGATTGAACTGTCATAGTGTCATGTACACTATCATTTGATCAATGCTCTTCTCGGGAAGTATTTTCGTGAAACTATATATGGAAAGAATGTGGAAAGTGGCTTTTCCGGTCGTCCTATTAACGTTCGCACCCTTTGCATGGAGTGCCGAAACACTTGACGTGATGAAGAACGAACTGGACCGAGCTTACGACGCTTTACAGATTGAAGAGGAACCGCCTTACTACATTAGCTACGAGATTACTGAACGCGCCATCGCATCTGTTAGCGGAGGCTTTGGGGAGGTTACTTCAGAGAGCCACAATGTAACGCGCTACCTTGACATAGATCTGAGGATCGGTGACTACTCGCTTGACAACACTCATCATATTGCCAACAGGGGCTTTAGGGGGTTCATGTCTGGTGGAGGACCCACAATGGTCCCCGTCGAGCAAGATGAAGCACTGAAGACAACGTTGTGGTATAGGACTGACGCTGCCTACAAGCAGGCACTTGCGCAATTCAAGAATGTACAGTCCGAGATCCAATCCAGAGTGGAATCGGATGACAAATCCGGCGACTTTTCGGAAGCTCCAGCATCCGAATACTCGATGGAAAAAGTAGAGCTCGTCGCGGAAACAGCAGCTTGGGCGCAAAAACTGCGTCAATACACGAAGCCGTTTGCGCAAGCGGATTTCATCCAAGGCAATTCGGCAAATGTGAGGGGGGATATAGAAACCCGCTGGTTTGTCAATACCGACGGCTCCAAGATCATGGTGTCTAAGCCGTTCTATCGATTGGTCATCCAAGCGTGGTCCAAGGCTGAAGACGGCATGGTTCTCGGGCTGACAGAGACCTTCGAAGCCGACTCGGCAGATCAATTGCCTAACGACGAAGCAGTCCTGGTTGCTGTCCATGCGATGATCGACAACCTGGAAGAGCTGCGCACGGCACCCATCGTCGATCCTTATACAGGACCAGCAATACTCTCAGGACGAGCTACAGGTGTGTTCTTTCACGAAATACTTGGCCACAGGCTGGAAGGTCATCGACAGAAGAGCGAAGACGAGGGCCAGACATTCCGCAAGCAAATTGGCAAGCTTTTGCTTCCAGAAACGTTCTCCGTCATTTTTGATCCATCAATCGGCATGTGGGGCGACGAGCCGCTGATTGGCGAGTTCAAATATGACAACCAGGGAGTGGCCGGAGAGAGAGTCGTGGCCATTGAAAACGGGATATTGAAGGGATTTCTGATGTCCAGATCACCTATAGAGGGATTTCCACAGTCCAATGGGCACGGACGAAAGAACTATGGAAATACAGTGGTGGCCCGACAATCGAACTTGATTGTAGAGGTAGACGATCCCTACTCGCCAGAAGAACTTGAAGACATGCTTCTGGAAATGGTAAGGGACCAGGGCAAGGAATTTGGTCTGTATTTCGACGACATTACGGGCGGATTCACCATGACTGGACGAACCATGCCGAACGCCTTCAATGTCACGCCCGTATTGGTCTACAAAATTCATCTGGATGGAACACGAGAACTCGTGCGCGGCGTCGATTTGATAGGTACGCCGCTGACTACGTTCAGCCGCGTTGAAGCAGGCGCCTCCGATTTCGAGGTGTTCAACGGAATGTGCGGCGCAGAATCGGGACCAGTTCCTGTGTCTGCTGTTGCTCCGTCCATTTTGGTATCCCAGGTTGAAGTTCAAAAGAAAGCAAGTTCTAGGGACATCCCGCCAATTCTTCCATCGCCTGTGCAGGCCCCGGGAGATACTTCCATAGATCTCGTGGGGCGCGAGCGATGAAGAGCTGGCGTTATTGTGCGTTAGCTCTGCTTCCCATAGGACTAGCAGGCCATCTTCAAGCACAGACCGACGACGAAGACACCTTGCTTCGCGCGTTGCAAGATGAGATGGACCGATCACTAGCCGAACTTCAGTTGGATGAGGAATCCCCTCCCTACTTTGTTTCGTATACGGTTGTTGAATCCAGTTCAGTAGCTTCAACCTACACGCTGGGAGCGCACAATCGCTCAGCTGGCCGTAGGAGTCGGAGTCTTTCGGTAGGTGTCCGTGTGGGTACCAAGGAGCTTGACAACACAAACTTCCAATTTGGAGGCTTTAGTGCGTCTACGAGTCTCCCCCTAACAAATTCGTACGACGAATTGCGGCGCAGTATTTGGTTGGCCACTGACAACGCATACAAGCAAGCTGTATCGAACTTGTCGGCCAAACGTTCGGCCTTGGAAAGCCAGACTATCGAAGATCGCCCCAAAGACTTTAGTGATGAAGAGAAGTTTACTTGGATCGGTGAGGAATCGTTTACGGTAGCCAGTTCTAGCGAAGTGTCTAGCATTGCTAAGGAACTGTCTACTTCGTTTCTCGGTCAGCCCGACCTGTTTGTTTCATCGGCTACTGCCTCCTCGGTCGCAACAACAAGGTTGTATTTGGACTCCGAAGGGAATTTTCACAGGTATGAAAACGGATACTGCTCTGCGACGGTGTTCGCCAAGACGCAGTCGGCCGATGGTGCTGAATTGCAGGATGCAACTACCAGTTACGCACGGCGCTGCTCCGAACTCCCAGATACGGACGCTCTGAAGCAAATCGGATTCGATCTAGCCGATAGACTGATTGCTCAACGCAGCGCAGAGTCTTTGGACAACTACAACGGCCCGGTACTTTTTGCTGACGTCGCCGCTGCTCAGTTTCTTGGTTTTCAGTTGCTCAGCCGCGTCGGTGCCTCACCTATCCCAGTTTCGAGCAATCCTTCCATGGCCCAGTCACTTCGTCGTAGTGCAAATCCATTCATGGACAAGCTCAATGCTAGGGTATTTCCAAGATTCATCAGCGTTGTCAACGATCCTACAGTTACCGAATTCGAGGGTAACACGCTACTCGGCAGCTATCACGTGGATTTCGATGGTATGCCTTCTAGGCGGACAGAGTTGATCACCAACGGAATGTTGAAATCGCTATTGACGGGTCGCGCTCCAGCAAAGTCCTTCGACAAGTCTACGGGAAGCAACCGCGGTTTCAGAACACCGATGCCAGGGAATCTGTTCGTTGAAGCAAAGGAGGGACTCGGAAGTGACGAACTTAAAGAGGAGTTGCTTACCTACGCGAGCGACTATGGATTGGAATATGGGCTAATTGTGCGGAAGTTCACAAATCGACAAGATTTTCTCGGCGACCCTGTAGCTGCAGGATCAGTAGGTTTTGGTGGCGGCGGCGGTATGGTCGCATTCGATGTCGTCAAACTATTCGCGGATGGACGCGAGGAACCCGTAAGTCCCATGAGCGTGTCAAACTTCGTCGTTTCGTTCTTCAAGGACATAGTCTCCGCTTCGGAAAGCCGTACGCATTACGATACGCCGATATCTATAGGAAGTTCAAGCTTCGTGTCGATTGTTACGCCGTCACTGTTGTTTGAGGATCTCAGTTTTAGGTCAGCCGGGGAATCCAAGCCGAAGTTGCCGCTGTATCCGCATCCGCTTGCTACAGGACAGTAACTCTCAGTTACACACGCCCACTAAATTCATTGGGTCGGAGAGCTGACAAACTGCGATCAGTTGCTTCAATAGAGCTGTTAGCGGTGCTGCCTACATGCTAGTTTTGAAATCAAAGCCTGAGTTGATGTCGTCCAATCAGGTCGATAATCGTAGAGTCGGTCGAGGTCACTTCGAACAATTGCCAATACGAACCGCTGGCCTAATATGGCTCTGCATGATAGCGTCGTGTGCGCACTTAAGCGCCGACGTCTTGGATGTCATGCAGGATGAATTGCAGCGGTCCTTTGAGGTGCTTCAGGACGAACGGACACCGCCTTACTACATCAGCTACGAGATTACTCAGAGTTCAAGCGCAAACGTAAGCGCAAGCTTTGGAGAAGTGACCAGTCGTGAAAACTTCACGAGCAGGTATCTAGACATTGATCTTCGTGTGGGTGATTATTCACTTGACAACACCCATCCTGTACAAGGTGGCACTGAAGTCCCGGGCATCGGTGTCTATACCACGCCCATCGACAATGCAGATGCCCTGCGAGCTACATTGTGGTATCGAACGGACATTTCGTACAAGAATGCTCTCTCTCAGTTCACGCGTGTCCGCAATCACGTGCAGTCCACCGTGGAGGCTGACGACAAGTCAGGCGACTTTTCCCAAGTCAAACCGTCTCTATTCCAGGAAGATATTGTTCAACTTGACGCTGATTTGGCGCAATGGAGTCGGAAACTGGAGCAATACACTCAACCATTTGCTAACTCTCCATTCGTCCAAACCAATTCGGCGTCGTTGGAGGGAACGGTAGAGACTCGGTGGTTCGTCAATTCCGATGGTTCGCGTGTTCTAGTCTCTCAGCCGTACTACCGCATGGTGATTTCGGCTACTGCAAAAGCCGACGATGGCATGGTGCTTACTTTGGTGCGCACGTTTGATTCTGTCAATCCTGATCAACTGCAAGAGGACGAAAAGGTCCTTTCGGCCGTGAACACCATGATTGACGAGCTCAAGTCGTTGCGAGAAGCACCCTTGGTAGATCCATACACAGGTCCCGCAGTATTGTCGGGTCGAGCCACAGGTGTATTTTTGCATGAAATTCTGGGGCACCCACTAGAAGGGCATCGCCAGAAGTCCGACGACGAGAGTCAAACCTTTCGCAAGCAGGTGGGAGAGCGAGTGCTACCTGAAGCATTCACGATAGTTTTTGATCCTTCCTTGAGTGCTTTTGGCGGTATTGACTTGATCGGAGGGTACAAGTATGACAACGAGGGCGTCGAGGGACAAAGAGTCGTTGTAATTGAAAACGGCGTCCTCAAGAGCTTCCTGATGTCCAGAGCCCCAATCGAAGGCTATCCAGAATCGAACGGCCATGGCCGCAAGCAATTTGGACGATCAGTGGTAGCACGCCAATCCAACCTCCTTCTTGAAGTGAACGACCCAGTTTCCCCAGACGAACTTGAAGCTATGCTGCTTGAACAGGTCGAGGAACAAGACAAGGAATTTGGCTTATATTTCAAAGACATAACTGGAGGATTCACAACGACTCAGCGCGACTCACCCAATGCCTTCAATGTCACTCCAGTCTTGGTCTACAAGATCTATAGAGATGGATCACGGGAATTGGTTCGAGGAGTCAATCTCATTGGGACACCTCTTGCAACCTTGAGCGAAGTGAAGGCTGCAGCATCTGACTATGAAGTCTTCAACGGCATGTGTGGTGGCGAATCGGGTAGCGTTCCGGTTTCGGCGGTTGCGCCCTCTATTCTAATTTCGCAGATTGAAGTTCAGAAGATGGACATCTCGCGAGACATTCCGCCCATCTTGCCATCCCCTTTGAGTAACTCGTCTGCTCAGTTGATCGATCACACAGGTCGACGACAGTGAGACTGCAACAATGTTGCACATTAGCGTTGTGTTGGATTGCATGGATTAGCTGCCAAATCGCTGAAGGCGATGACGAAGGCGTTCTTCGTCAAGCGATGCAGGATGAATTGGACCGTTCCCTGAGTGAACTTCAGCTAGAGGGGGAACCTAAACCATACTTCATTTCCTATACAGTTACCGAGGTCCATTCGGATTCAGTTCAGTACGTTCTTGGCTCGCACGATACTTCCAATACAAACCAGAGGCGCACTCTATCGGTAGTCGTACGAGTAGGTAATTCAGAACTTGATAACACTGGTTTCCTTGACACAAGCAACAATGAAATTGCAATCAGTCCCGGAATAACAGGTTCTTCGCTGCCACTGCGTGACGACTACGATGAACTTCGACGGGTCCTGTGGCTAGCGACCGATAGTGCGTACAAGGGGGCCATCAAAACCTATTCGGCCAAGAAGTCGGCGTTGGCAAACCAAATAGCCGGTGCACGGACACCGGACTTTAGCGTTGAAGAGAATCATGTGTACGAACAGGACGCCAGCGAAACTGGAACCACCTTCGAAGAGATTTCTCGTGTCGCCAGCGACTTGTCATTGGCATTTGCGAACCGAACTGATGTGTTTGCCTCTTCGGCGTATGTGCAAAGTTCGCTATCCAGTCGCATTTACTTGGATTCTGAGGGCAATTCCAGCCGTTTGACTACGCCAGTTTGCACGGTCGGCGCTAGAGCCAAGACCCAAGCACTTGATGGAGCTGTAATTCGCGACTCAACGAACACCTACTCACGTAGCTGCGCTGATCTTCCGAGTGCAGATGCACTGAGAGCCGAAGCAATGGCCATGGTGGAGCGGCTTGTTGCTCGACGCAACGCAGAGCCACTGTTTGTATACAGCGGACCTGTACTATTCGAAGCTCAAGCGGCTGCAGACTTCCTGAACCAAGTGCTTGCAAAATTGCTCGGCGCGATGACTGTGCCCGAGACTGGCGATCCAGAGTGGGACAGAATATTTGAGCAAATCGCCAATCCATTCGTCGCCAAGATCAATTCCAGGGTGTTTCCACGGACCGTGAGTGTGTTCAATGACCCGACATTGACCGAACACCAAGGCAAACCCTTGCTTGGTAGCTATGCTGTTGACGCGCAAGGTATGCCTACGCGACGGACGGAGTTGGTATCCAATGGCATTCTGAAGACGTTGCTTACTACACGCGACCCCGTCGAGTCACTTGTGAACTCCACTGGTAGCCACAGAGGCTATGGGAATCCTCTGCCCGGGAATCTCTTCATAGAGACTGACAACGGTCTTTCGATGGAAGAGCTGAGAGCTGAACTGATCGGGCTGGCAGAGGAAAACGGGTCGGATTTTGCGCTACTTGTACGCAAGATTCAAAGCATGGAAGACTACGATGGAAGTGATGCTTCGCTGGACGAGTGGTTCAGAACTCAGTTCGCCGGTGGAATCGCCGCTATGCCTGCAATTGACGTTGTGAAAGTCCATACGGATGGACGCGAGGTCCAATTGCTGCCAATGGTAATTACTGACTTCGTTGACAGCTTCTTCAAGGACATTGTGGCTACCTCGGCGGAGGCCTATCACTTTGACTTGGCCATTTCGCCCTTCGGCAGCGTAAATCTCTTGACTCTGTTCACAGAGGGAATGTCGGCGTTTCATGGAGGCAAGGAGTTCATTTCAATCATTACACCTGCCATGCTCTTTGAGGACCTGACTCTTCGAAGCGCCGTAGGATTCAAGCCCAACCTTCCAGTCGTACCGCACCCTTTAGCACAAGATTGATGGCGTACTGCAGTGGGCTGCTAGCGAGAGCACTCTCTTTGTCCCTGCGGTCGCGTTGTCTCAACTTTCGAACTAGAATCGCCTCTAAGCTATTAAGTTCCTTGGAATTGAGACCATGGGCGTGAAACGACTCATTTGTAGCACTGTATTGGCACTGATAGGCTTTTCAGGCTCCACGATTGGTGCCGAGTTCGACGCTCTCGATGTTATGTTTCAAGAAGTGCAACGATCTATGAAACTCCTGAAGAGAGAAGATGAGCCACCTTACTACATAAGCTATGAAGTTACCGAAGACGTTGCCGCTACTGTCAGTGGTGCGTTTGGAAGATCCACGAGCGAAAACTATATCGTAAGCAGATACTTGGATATAGATCTACGGCTAGGCGACTACTCGCTTGACAATACCCATCCTCTCCGCGGCGGATTGGAAACACAGTCAATCGGACCGTCGACCACTCCCATTGAAGACGAAGAGGCCCTAAGGACGACGCTCTGGCTTCATACGGACGTTGCATACAAACAAGCATTGGCTCAATTCACTAGAGTCAAGTCAGCGGTGCAATCAAGCGTTAGACCTTTCTTTCGTGTGGGTGACTTCTCCAAATATCCCGTACGGAAGTATAGTGAGTCAAGAGTTGAATTGGATGCTGACCTCGCGCAATGGAAAGACAAGATTGGCGAATACACTCAGCCCTTCGCAGAAGCTGAGTTCATTCAGGAAAATTACGCCTACATTTTTGGCGACGTCGAAACAAGGTGGTTTGTAAATTCGGATGGCACTAGAGTCTTGGTTTCCCAGCCCTACTATCGTTTGGTTATACAAGCCACTTCCAAAGCTGACGATGGAATGGATCTAACCGTGGAGCGCGCGTTTGACGCAAGCACCCCGGACAAGATATTGCAGGATGACACTGTCTTGCATGCAGTACACAGCATGATCACTGATCTGCAAGCGCTTCGGAGCGCTCCTGTGGTTGAACCATACACCGGTCCGGCGATCCTTTCTGGAAAGTCCACGGGTGTCTTCTTTCACGAGGTCTTGGGACGCCGAGTGGAAGGACATAGACAGCGACTACTCGACGAAGGACAGACCTTCTATTCGCAAATCAACAAGCGACTGTTGCCCCGCAGTTTTTCGGTTGTGTTTGATCCAACCATAAACTCCTTCGATGGGGTCGAGCTCGTTGGGGACTACAAGTTCGACAACCAGGGGGTTGAAGGACAGCGGGTCGTTGTTGTCAATCGAGGGGTCTTGGAAGGCTTCTTGATGTCCAAGACTCCGATCATGGGCTACTTCCGATCGAACGGGCACGGACGGAAGAACTACGGCTTTCCAGTAGTGTCGCGTCAATCCAATCTCTTTGTCGAAGTACGAAATCCACACACTCGGGAAGAACTTGAAACAATGCTCATGGATCGAATCAGGGAGCAAGGAAAACCCTTTGGCCTGTATTTTGCGGATGTAAGGGGCGGGGATACACTCACAGGCCGATCGATGCCGAATGCATTCAACGTAAACCCCATCATGGTCTACCGTCTCTATCCGGACGGAACCAAGGAATTGGTGCGAGGAGTGGACTTGATCGGCACGCCGCTGATCGCGCTCAGTCGAATAGAAGCAGGAGCAGACGACATCGAAGTTTTCAACGATGTGTCTGATGCCGAATCTGGACAGTTGCCTGTCTCTACCGTAGCGCCTTCGATCTTGATCTCCCAAATCGAAGTTCAAAAGACCGAGAGTTCGCGGGACACTCCTCCAATACTCCCGTCTCCTGTCAGGCACCTCCAAGAACAATCCAGTCCTAGCACTGGGAAAAAACAATGAAATGGCTTGCAAGTTGGGTGCTTGTGTTGCAGGTAGCAGCAACTGCAAGTGCACAGTTCGCCGACAACGATGTGTTAGTTCGTGCTCTGCAAGATGAAATGGATCGTTCTTTGGCAGAACTCCAACTTGAAGACGGACTCCCACCTTACTTTATCTCGTATTCGATACAAGAGAGACACACGTCATCGCTAACTTACGTCTTGGGTGCGCATAACGGCACTAATTCGAGCCACGTGCGAGTTCTAGCTGTTAACGTTAGAGTAGGTTCCAAACAGCTCGACAACACGAACTTTCTTCTCGTGGAGGAAAATCCAAATCAGTCAGACGACAGCGGCGTTGTGCACGTACTTCCATTGACTGACGATTACGACGAACTGCGGCGCGTCATTTGGGTTGCCACCGACCAAGCATACAAAAGCGCATTGGCCCACTATTCTGCAAAGACTTCGGCGATTGCGAGTCAAACCGATGTGGAACGCCCCAATGACTTTAGCGACGAAAAGCCCTACGAATACGTAGACGAACGGCCTACAAGAGCACTTGAGCTCGATCGTCTAGCTGATCTTGCGCGGCAAGTATCCACCGTGTTTAGGGGGCGACCAGAACTTTTCTCATCCTATGCGAATGCATTTAGCATTACGACTAGGCGTACTTACTTGGACTCCGAGAGCAATTTCCACGTCTATAGCACTGAGCTTTGCGGTGTGAGAACTCACGCCCATACGCAGACGTCCACGGGTGCCATAATCAAAGACGGCACGTCGGTATTGGCACGTGACTGTTCCGAACTCTCTGATATCGAGTCATTGAAGGCAGACGCGGTCCACATGGCAGAGCATCTTGTCGTGCAACGTGAGGCGGAAACTCTAGATGCCTATACCGGCCCTGTCTACTTGGAAAGCCAAGCCGCCGCCGAGTTCATCAATCAAGCATTAGCTGGGCTGCTCGTTGCCGTTCCCGTGCCTATGACCGGAAATTTTCAGTTTGATGTGCAAATCCAAAATATCGCCAATCAATTTATTCACAGAATTGGTACACGCGTGTTTCCTCGGAACATTTCTGTTGTCAACGATCCTACGATTGACGAGCGCAATGGTCGATTGCTGCTGGGCAGCTATACAGTGGACAGTGAGGGCATGCCATCGAGACGAACCGAACTGATTGCCAACGGCATACTCAAGAATCTACTGACTACACGGTCTCCGGTTGGAGGTCTGGTCGTTACCACAGGAAGTAACCGCGGTTTGCCAATACCTCTTCCGGGCAACTTGCTTCTACAGACAGATCAGGGGATTTCGCAAGAAGCTATTCGCGAGCAGCTCTTCGACATCGCACGTTCCAACGGCTCCGACTTTGCTATGGCGATTACAAAAATCGCCAACACACAGGAAATCGAGATGGCGCATGTCGAGATGTCCGAAATCGTGAGTGCAACAATGGAAGGGAACATTGCTGTGCTGCCCGCAATCCATCTAGTCAAGTTGTATCCAGATGGACGCCAGGTCCCCGTACAACCCATGGTTATCGAAGACTTCGTCCCAGCACACTTCAGAGAAATTGTGGCGACTACCGAGGAAAGCCACCAGCACGACGTTCCGGTGTCTCCATTGACTGGAATGAATGTGTTGATGGCCATAGTCCGAGGGCCGACTGCGCTATCGGGGTATGACCAAACCTACAGCTCAATTGTCACTCCAGGTCTTTTGTTTGAGGACATGACTCTGCGAATTGCCAGTGGACAAAAGCCGAGATTGCCGATTGTGCCGCACCCGATGTCAAGCGAGTAGCGTTCGTAGTCTAGGCGATCCAAGCGTAGCTCGTTGATCAGGCAGGGAGTCCAGCGTGGATGTACTATATCCAAGAGGGGTGCTGATTGAACCCCCAAACTCTCTCAAGCTAGCAACGCCCAAATTGATATGAGAAAAAGCCTATTCCAAGCCGATCACACAATGAGAGCCCTTCTTTGTTCTCTGGTCGTTGGGTTGGTAGCCAGTGGACACGTTAGAGCTGAACAAGACGATGCGGAGTTTGACGTGTTGGACGTCATGCATGACGAATTGTCTCGATCATTCGACCTTCTGCAAGACGAGGAGGAGCCGCCGTATTTTCTAAGCTATGAAGTCACTCAGGACGAGACTCTTAGCGTCAGCGGGTCCTATGGGGAAATCGGTGGAATCGTCGATCGATCATTTCGCGAGTTGGACATCGATCTGCGAGTCGGGTCGTTTGAACTCGATAACACCCATTTCGGTGGCCGCGGCAGTGCCACGTCGATTTCTATAGAGAGTCCCGAGGCTATTCGCAATACGCTGTGGTATGCCACAAATAGGGAATACCGCATTGCTGTTGCCCAATTGAGCGATGTACGCAGTGCCATGCAGTCTCGCGTTGAGGAAGTCGATCAATCAGGAGACTTTTCTCCCGCACCGCGTGAAGAACATCGTTCAGATGTCATTGAACTGGATGCAAATCTTTCGGTACTTGCAGACAAGGTCAGACTCTATGGCGCCCCATTCAAGCGTACCGAGCACATAATCTTCAACCGAGTCACAGTTTCAGGAGATGTCGAAACTCGGTGGTTCGTAAATAGTGAAGGCACTAAGGTGCGAGTTTCGCAACCGTTCTATCGAATAATCATCGAGGCATCTGCGAAAGCCGACGACGGCATGGTGTTGTCTCGTCAACTGAGTCACATCTCAACTACGATGCAGGGTTTGCCCAGCGACGAAACAGTAGTGAAGGAGGCGCAAGCACTAATTGAGGAATTGGCTGAAATGCGTGTTGCGCCAATCGTTGAACCCTATGCCGGTCCAGCCATACTGTCGGGACGAGCCACGGGCGTTTTCTTTCACGAAATCCTGGGGCACCGTCTGGAGGGCCATCGTCAGAAAGCCGAACACGAAGGACAAACCTTCAAGTCAAAGTTGGGCGAGTATGTGTTGCCGGAAAATTTCACCGTTGTCTTCGATCCCAATATCCGCAGATTCGGACCAATAGAGTTGGCTGGCACTTACGACTATGACAATCAGGGAGTGCGTGCTCAACGAGTAACGGTCGTTAAGAACGGGATACTGACAGGCTTCCTGACTTCTCGCTTGCCAATGGAGGGATTCCTAGTGTCCAACGGGCACGGACGCAAGAACTATGGCAGACCTGTTGTTGCTCGGCAATCAAATATGTTTGTAGAGATCGAAGACCCCTACACACCAGAGCAGCTCAAGGCGATGTTGATTGAGCGAGTTGTTGAGCAAGGAAAGGAGTTTGGCCTTTATTTCGAAGACATTCGTGGCGGCTTCACCCTAACTAACCGCTCGATGCCGAACGCATTCAATGTCACGCCAGTTGTCGTGTATAGAGTCTATCCGGACGGACACCAGGAAATGGTTCGCGGCGTCGATCTCATTGGAACTCCACTTACAACATTCAGTCGAGTTGAGGCGGGCGCACAAGACTTCGAGGTATTCAATGGCATATGTGGTGCTGAATCAGGCTTGATCCCTGTCGCAGCGGTAGCGCCTTCAATACTGGTATCGCAAATTGAGGTGCAGAAGAAGGCTAGCTCACGAAGTATTCCACCGATCCTGCCCAACCCAGTGGATGCACAGGACGAACTCTCATTCAATACATCGGCAATGCAGCAGTAATGAATTCGGCAAGGCTGCATGCCGCACTCGCGTTTGCACTCTGCGTGACTATGCAAGTTTGTCAAGCCGACGACGTCATTGTCCAGGCGCTAAAGGACGAACTGCAACGATCCATGAGCGAATTGCAATTGGAGGGTTCACCTCAGCCCTACTTTATTGCCTACACAGTACGCGACAATTCTCAATTATTGGAATCGTTCTTCTTGGGAACATCGGTCCGAGCTGATCGGATCAGTTCGCGAACCGTCAGAGTGGAAGTCAGAGTAGGTTCGTACGAACTCGACAACCGCAACTACCGCCCACGAGTAAACCGATCGGCTACCGTCACGCGGGCTTTGCCAATCACTAACGACTACGAGGAATTACGGCGAGCGATTTGGCGTGCAACTGATGTCGCCTACAAGAACGCTGTACAAAACTATGCCTCGAAACTTACTGCGTTGGAGAGTCGACGACGCGACGATCCATTGCCAGACTTCACAATTGAGGAACCGTTCCAATACGAGCAGGAACAGGAATCCACTTTGGATGAAATCAACCTTGATGAAGTTCGCGAACCCGCTCGAATCCTCTCAGCAGCCTTTTCGAATTCGCCAGAGATCTTCACGTCGGTTGTGGCGGCGTCTGCGGCAAAGCGACGACGCACCTATGTAAGCAGCGAAGGCAGTTTCCACGACTACGTGGAGCAGCAGTGTCGCATTAGAACGTTGGCGTTTACCCAAATGTTAGACGGTACCGAAATACAGGACTATTCCAATGAATACAGCATAGACTGCGCGAATCTCCCGCCACTAGCCGAGATGCAGGAAGGAGTGCAGTCGCTTATCACACGATTGACGAAATTAAGGACCGCAGAAACTTTTGAAGACGTGTATAACGGTCCAATCCTGTACGAAGGCCAGGCGGCGGCACAGATTTTCCGAAGTTTCCTGCTGCCGCGACTGATGGCCATAAGAGTTCCTATGACGGACGATGCCCGTTCCGATTCTCAGCGTTTCAGAAATCCATTTCTGGACAAGATTGGCGCGCGAGTGGTGTCCGCCAAGATCGACGTCATAAACGATCCAACACTAACCGAGTTCAATGGCAAACCTTTGCTTGGACACTATCTCGTAGACCGTCAGGGGATACCTGCTCGTCGCACGCTGCTAGTCGAGGAAGGCAAACTGAAGACACTTTTGACTACACGTAGTCCGGTTGATGAGTTCGAGAGGAGCACTGGATCTAGTCGAACAGGTGGAAGCGCAATGCCGGGCAATGTTTTGATTCTGCCCAAAGAAGGGGAAGGGTGGACTGATGAAGAAATTGGCGTTGAGATGAAGTCTCTGTTGGACGACTACGGCTTGGATTATGGAATTGTGGTGCGCAGACTGGCCAATCGTGCTGAATTGGCCTTTGGCAATCGCACCTCTGTGGTACTTGAGGCCTACAAAGTGTTTCCAGACGGACGTGAAGTACTTGTGCCGGCAATGGAGATTACGGGCTACAGCGATCGAACTCTGCGGGATATTGTTGCTGTTTCTCAGGAAGTTCAGCAGTACGACACGGTTTACGGCAGTGGAAGTGGCGCATGGGTTACTCCCATTTCGATTATCGCTCCTTCTTCGCTACTCATAGAGGAACTAACCGCAAGAAAGATGCGGCCTGTATCACCACGGCCGCCTGTTGTGCCGCACCCATCTGTGGATTCGACGGCCGTATCGAATTGATCATTTGGGTCTTGCTTCGTGGGATCTGATTTCGATGCCAGTTTCAGGTAGTCCGCTGGTAGAACTCCTGCTCTGATACTGCTGGCCTCGAACTCGGGTTTCTCCGAACCTCTGTAAGAGCTCCACATTCCTTAGAGCCTTCGGCATCCTGCAGCGTTTCTGTTGTCGCAATGTTTATGCATTTTGTAGCTGCGCCCCTTGACACTGTATTTATGTATAGCTATAGTTAACAACATGGTTTTAATTACAGTACTTTGGTGTCGGATTTACGCGATCTTCTCAACAAGAAATTCATTTGGCGAGCATGTGATCTAACGGATTCCACAACTTCCGAGCAAGCATTGGGAATTCCCACTGGGTTTGTCGACTTGGATCGTTTGCTCTACGGAAACGGTTGGCCGCGCGACGCTCTTGTGGAAGTGCTCGTTGACGTTCATGGTTGCGGCGAACTGCGCTTGCTCGTGTCCGGTCTGCGCCGTCTTCTCCGTGAAGAAACGCGATGGATGGCTTGGATCAATCCTCCGTTTGTGCCTTATGCGCCGGCATTGCATGCGCTGGGCATTGATGTGAACCGCGTGTTGCTTGTGCATCCAAACAGTCACCGAGAAGCCTTGTGGGCCTTGGAAAAAACTTTGGAATCCGGCAGTTGCAGCGCTGCGCTTGCATGGCTGAATGAACAAGATCTCAAAGACAAGCACCTTCGTAGGATTCAGACCCGAGCAAAGGAAAGTCGTGTGTGGAGCACGATCTTTCGGCCTGCGCACACGGCTCAGCAATCCTCATGCGCGGAACTTCGGCTCCATGTGCAAAGTTCTCAGTCAGTCGGCGGAAATAGGGTGGAACTGTCGATTTTGAAACGCAAAGGAGGGTGGGCTGTGAATGACGTGCCACTGCAGTTGCAGTGGCACCCGAATGCTCTGTCAGAGGATTGCATGACTCGACGATGGAACCAGTGGAGACAGACCGGAAAGATGGAAGAAACAAGGAGGATTGCCTAATGCTTTGGCTATGTGCGCATTTGCCACAGATGGGATTGGAAATGTTCGGGAAACCACCTGAGCATCAACCAGCCACCGTAGTGGTCGACGAACGCAAGATTCATTTGATGAATGCCGCTGCGCAGGAAGCGGGGATAACTTTGGGGAGCAGTCTTGCAACCGCAAGCAGCCTAGCGCCGGATTTGGTTTGCTACAAGAGAGACGAAAAGGCGGAGAAGGAATATCTTGAAAAGATCATTCCAGTAGCCTACCGATTTACGCCTCGTGTCAGTGTTTCTCTGCCTTACGATTTGATGCTGGAAGTATCTGGCAGCGTGAGATTGTTTGGTGGTCTTACCCGCATCGTTCGTTTGCTTCAACGTTCGTTGCGACATGTCGGGCATGCGTCATTTATCGGTATCGCACATACCCCCAGTACTGCCCGTGTTCTTGCTCATGCAAGGGTGTCCACTCCGTTGCCGGAGTACCCCGATGCCCAGACGGTTCGAGACAACGCTCTGGAACGCTTGCAGGAAATCAGTTTGCAGTATGCGGAGCTCAATGCAGCAGACATCGAACGTTTGTTCAACATGGGCATACGCGAGTTTGGCGAGTTGCTGGATTTGCCGCCACACGAACTAGGGAAGAGATTTGAAAAGAGCTTGCTTGAGTATTTGAAACGTTTGACAGGGACGGCTCTCGATCCCCAGAAATATGTCGAACCCGCAGAACGTTTTCAGTCCGACATCCATTTACTGGATCCAGTCAAGGCCCGGCAATCGCTTGAGGAGCATATGGAGCGGCTGGCTTTGGAACTGGTGTATTGGTTGCAATCGCGCCAACTGGGCGTGATGGAAGCTGTATGGACGTTCAAACCATTCGACAGCGAAGGGATATCCGTGCCTGTGCGCTTTTCGCATCCTCGCACTCGCGTCCCGTCCATCTTGGAATTTTCGGAACTTGCACTGGACGCATTCGAACTGCCGAAGGAAGTTATTTCGATATCTCTGGAAGCGACGCGTGTGGATTCCCTGCTGAACACGGGGACGGTGGAAAAGGATTTGCTGGGAACGCATGAAGTCAGACCTGTGTTGCCTGGTGATCTTCTTGATCGACTGACAGCGCGTCTTGGCATTGATTCCTGGCAGTTGTTGCGCAACATGAACGATCATCGACCGGAATATGCATGGTCTCCCTCAACTGCCGGCGAATCAGAGCGCAGTTCTCCGCCATTTTTCACTCCCGGCTGTCGTCCTTTATGGCTGTTTGAGCCGCCGTTGCCGGTCAAACGCAAGCATTTCGAGCTGCTCAAAGGTCCAGAGCGCATTCAGAGCGGGTGGTGGGAGTGCGACTTTTCACGAGACTACTTTGTCGCTCTCCATGAAAGCGGTTCTTTGTGTTGGCTGTTCAACGACGGGGAGGGTTGGTTTCAGCATGGCTATTTCTCCTAATTCTGACTCGGTTCCCTTTGCGGAACTACATTGCAAGAGCAACTATTCATTCTTGCACGGTGCTTCCCATCCGGAGGAGCTTGTGCGGCGTGCGAAGGAATTGGGTTATGAAGCGATCGCAATAACCGACGAATGTTCTCTTGTCGGCATTGTGAAAGCACATGTCGAAGCAGAAAAAGTGGGAATCAAGCTGATCGTTGGAGCGGAGTTCAACATCACTGCGCGAGACGGAAGCGAGTTGCTGAAAATAGTGCTTCTGGCTCCCACGAGAAAGGCCTACGCTCAGCTATCGGCGCTCATTACCAAAGGACGACGGCGAATGCCCAAGGGCGAGTACGAGCTGAGCATGAGCGATCTTGGCGCATTGACCGCCGACTGTCTTGCACTGTGGATGCCCGGCAATCTTCCTATCGACAGACTGGAAGCTCAGGGCCGCGATCTTCAAGCATGCCTCCCACGGCTTTGGCTTGCGTTGGAACTGTTCTTGTCGGACCGAGACTTGGATCAAGCTGCCAATGTTCTAACGTTGTCGATGCAGTTGGGTCTGCCGATTGTTGCGAGCAACGATGTTCATATGCACATTTCGGAACGCAAACCGTTGCAGGACACGCTTACCGCGGTTCGCCTTGGATCAACTGTTAGTCAGCTGGGAACCGATGCCTTCCCGAATGCGGAACGGCATTTGCGAACCTACGATGCTCTGCGGAAGCTATACGCGGAAGAAATACTCGAGGAATCTGCAAAGATTGCGAGAGAGTGCGAATTTTCCCTCAATTCCTTGCGCTACGAATATCCCGCAGAACTGGTGCCTGAAGGCACGACTCCCATCAAGCACTTGCGCTCTCTCACCTACGAGGGGGCGGCATCTCGATTCCCCAAAGGAATTCCTGACAAAGTAAGAAGCTTGCTCGAAAAGGAGCTCGCTCTCATCGCCGAGTTGAAGTACGAGTACTACTTCCTGACCGTTTACGACATCGTGCGGTTTGCACGCAGTCGGAAGATCCTTTGTCAGGGAAGGGGGTCCGCAGCGAATTCCGCGGTTTGCTATTGCCTATTCGTTACCGAAGTGGACCCCGATCGCGTTCATCTTCTATTCGAACGCTTTGTGTCCAAGGAACGACACGAACCTCCAGACATCGATGTGGATTTTGAGCATGAGAGACGCGAGGAAGTCATTCAGTTCATATACGACAAGTACACGAGGGAACGTGCGGCTTTGGCCGCAACCTTGGTTACCTATAGACCGCGCAGCGCGATTCGCGATGTTGGCAAGGTACTGGATTTGGATCCGGATTTGGTAGACATGCTTGCCAAATCCATGTCGTGGTGGGACAGCAAGGATGAATTCAATCAGCGTCTGCAAAACTGCGGAGTAGATCCTCAATCTCGCACTATTCAGCTCTTCGTAGCTCTCGTTAGCGAAATTATTGGATTTCCACGGCACCTGTCTCAGCATGTTGGGGGATTTGTCATTTCGAGAGGTCCGATTTCCGAATTGGTTCCCATGGAAAACGCAGCCATGGAAGACAGAACGATCATTCAGTGGGACAAGTACGATCTTGAGGCAATGTGCCTGCTCAAGGTGGACGTGTTGGGGCTCGGCATGCTGACTGCCATTCGCAAGACGCTCGATTTGGCGAATGATTTTCGCGGTTTGTCTGGCGAAGCGCGTCTGGCTGTTTCGAGTCTGCCCGCTGAGGACCCGGCCACTTACCAAATGCTTCAGAAGGCCGACAGCGTAGGTGTGTTTCAAGTAGAGTCTCGGGCGCAGATGTCCATGCTGCCGAGACTCAGACCCGAGTGTTTCTATGATTTGGTTATAGAGGTCGCCATTGTCAGGCCAGGCCCGATTCAGGGCAACATGGTGCATCCGTATTTGCTTCGTCGCCAAGGGAAGGAAGCTGTAACGTATTCCAACGACGAAGTGCGCAAGGTCTTGGAAAGAACCTTGGGTATTCCCATTTTTCAAGAGCAAGTCATTGAACTAGCCATGGTTGCAGCTGGTTTTTCAGCTGGGGAAGCAGATCAGTTGCGCCGGTCCATGGCGGCCTGGAAGCGTCGTGGCGGATTGGAGAAATACCACAGAAAACTTGTGGATGGAATGCTGGAGCGCGGGCATCCCAGAGAGTTTGCCGAGCGAATTTTCGAACAGATAAAGGGATTTGGCGAGTATGGATTCCCGGAGTCGCACGCAGCTAGCTTTGCCTTGTTGGTGTACATATCAGCCTGGTTGAAACGACATGAGCCTGCAGCGTTCTATTGCGGCTTGTTGAACAGTTTGCCCATGGGGTTTTATTCACCAGCGCAGCTGACGCAGGATGCCATGCGGCACGGCATTGAGATTCGAGGGGTCGATGTGCAGAAAAGCGGTTGGGACTATCGTCTAGAACCATCGGGAAAGAGCCTCCCAGGATACGATCAACCGCAAGGAGCACTCCGCGTGGGCATGCGACAGATTAAAGGATTGGGCGAGGAAGCGGGCAATCGCATTGCAGACGGCCAACCTTACATGGACATCGATGATTTGGCACGGCGGGCTGAACTGAACGATCAGGAACTCACGTTTCTAGCTCGAGCCGGTGCGTTGCAAACCATTTCAGGCAATCGCTTTCAAGCGCATTGGGATGCAGCAGGAGTGGACCGCCCTACAGAACTTTGGAAAGCCAGCAATATTGTGGTTCCCTATCAAACAGATGTGGTGTTGCCGGAGCCCACGGTGGGCGAGAGCGTGTTTCTGGACTTCAGCTACTTGGATCTGACGCTTGGGGACCATCCGCTGAAGATCATGCGAGGTGAAGCGCATTTTCGGCATTGCATGAAAGCGGAAGATCTGATTTCGACGCATCCGGGGCGGTTTGTTCAGGTGGCGGGGCTTGTTACCTGTCGACAACGACCTGGAACGAGCAGCGGAGTGGTTTTCTTGACGCTAGAGGATGAAACGGGAAATGCCAATGTGGTGGTGTGGAAGGCCGTCTTGGAGCGATATCGGGCGGAGATTCTGCAAAGTCAGCTCGTTCGCATCAAGGGCGTGATCCAGCGTGAAGGGGAGGTCATTCACATTGTTGCCGGTCAGGTAGTTGATTTCAGCGAAAGATTGAAAGCGCTAGCAGATCGGCAAACCGCCAATCGCAACATCGTGAATTCACGAAATTTCCATTAGCAGAACCACAGCAAACAAAACCGATAGTTCCACCCATCAGTCAAGAGCATGTAATCGAGTCAACCCGTCGCATGATGCCCACCGTCTAGCACACGTGCAACATCACACGCCAAGAACACGGCACCATCTAATGTCGGAAGATTGCCTTGGGGTCAAGCCTACAAATCGCGCCACCTCTCCACGTCAGCCAGATGGTCTTCAGTCAAATATGATCGAGCCTGCTCCAGCTGCGAATTCGTCAATACAGATTCGTACCTGTTATTCCAAATCAAGCCCTTTGCTGCATTGGACTGTATTTGCTGAGTCGGAAGCGACTCAAGAGCTTCAAATAGTTCTAGTGGGTTATACCCTCCCCAACGCACTGTAAGATCAAAGTAGAACGAGTCACGGCGGTCTTCTTGGATATTCTCTGCTAGATTCAAGGCTTGGTAGGGCTTTCCATTTTCGACAAGAGCATTGCCGACCCATTTGGACGCAATCATTTTCGATGAATCTCGCACTTGTGGCAGTAGTTCAATTGCCTTGTCGAGATTACTTCGACTAAGTTCAAGAATCACCCACACTTCGGTTCCCGAACTATGTGGGTTTGGAAGCGGTTGTTTCATCGCGATTTCAAAGGCACGTATAGGGTCCACAGAAGTGAGTCCCCGTAAGGTCGTTTCCAACATGTCGTGATATCGCGTCCAATCTTCAGAATCTTGGGAAAGTAGCCAATCAAGTGCCGCAGTCGGATCCGACTCAGACCACTCGTAGATCACACTTCGAATTACAGAAGTCATATCGAGTCCGGCACTTCCCCATTCCTGAATCAGTAGAAGAGCTTCCTGCGGCGCAGTTTGTATCAGCTTTATGGCTATTCCTTCCATTGCAACCAATTGGATTTGCTTGGAGTAGTTGTCCAGAAGCGGCAATATCTCTCTCGGACTAGACTTTGCCCACAGTTGCGTAATTGCTCTTGCGACCCCATCGGTCAGAGCAGTATTCTCGAGTTCGTCGACCGCTTTGAGTGCTGCGGCAGGATCCACACGTGCCCAAGTCATCCCGACCGGGCGTAAGAATTTGCGCCGAATATCCTCGTCCATCGTTGAAACGTAATTGAAGGTATCGACAACATTTGATTGTGCTACTGCTTCCGCAACACGATCGCAAATATGGAGGTAGGAATCCACATCCCAAGTAAGAGACTCGGCAATTTCCTGCAACGCTTCGAGACCGTCTTGAGCTACCCATTCCACTGCGACATGCACGAACGAGTCGATCCGAAACTGATTTTGCAGACCATCTCTAACCAACGTATTCCAAGCCTCGCGTGGATTAGCCAAGACTGCTGCTAAAGCACGTTCTTCGGCAAGCAATGCCATCGCGTAGTCCACTCCTCCAAGTCTCTCAGCAATCTCGTGTCGGTCTGTATCGGATAGGTCGTCACGCGTTCTTAAGATTTCTTGCAATGCTTGGTTTTTCAATCGGCCATCTAGTGTGGATGCACTTTCCAATGCCTGGTTCAAATTCAGAAGGGACCATTCGTGAAAAACATCGGTTAGCAACGGTGTTTGCTGGTGAGTCGAAAGAGTCATGACTTTGGCAAATGCTGCTTGCGGATTTAGCGATGCCCATCGGCGAACTATAGCCGACCGCGCTGCCTTACGTCTGCTGGCGCTATCGATGGATTCTGAGTCCTCGAAGAGATCGAGTAGTGTAGTTTCATCTGCTTTGGCTAGATAGGAAATCAAAATTGCGAATTGATTGAAGCTGTCAAGATTAGCAATCAACTGGTCGATCTGGGTTGGCGATTGGAGATTCGAAGCTGTATCCGCATCAACTTTGCCTGCGATATTTGCCTCTGGATGTGTTTCGTTGTAGACCGCCCGATCCGAATTAGTCAAACTCCAGGTACTGAATGCAAGAAACGCCCAAAATGTAGAAACAGAGAGAACAATTCCCAGTAATAGGCCAAAAGTTAGCCATAGGAGGGTAGGGCTTCTCGATTCGTTAACTGTCGGCATTCAAAGACGCTATCGGTTGAACTGTCGCAATCATACTTCTTGGCAGAGTATCGTGCGAACATGGGTTTGAGTAAGGAATTCGTAGCAATAGCTGTCGGATTTCAACGCATCGCCAATTGGTGCGCATTGGATTTTTGTCGGCACTAGTTCATGTGTCAGATTGCTCTAGCGCAAGCTCAATCGCGGTTCGGACTGTTGGATCCAACTGTTCTACAGTACAAAGCGAAATGTGATGTGTTAGTGCAGAAATACCTAGGGTTGGGGGTTAGTCGAAACCCCTAGGAGGAAACTTCATGATTCGGTATTGGGTTTCTCTCGGAATCCTCGAACGAATTGAAAGTCGATCAATACAAGGCAAACCACATTGCTTGCAACTATAGTCGCAATGTTGGTCCAAGCATAGTCTGCGCCTGACCCGATCGACGTTCCCAACTGGTACCAATGAAACAATACTGCAACTATGGAGACGATTGCAAGAGTAAAGTAGCTGTAGGCAATCGCGAATTGAGAACGATGGTTGATAGCGGGGAGACCTGGTAGTTCAGAGGACAAATTGAGTAGTTTTCGTCTCGCTTTATAGCCTCTCTCAAAGTGGAAGAGCGTCATTGTCATACAGAACATTTGACTTGCTACTATGACAGCGATGTTTGTGGAATTGAAGATTGTGCCAGCTGCTACCGCTAACGCAAGCCCCGTCAAGTAGAAGGCGGTCATCGCACAAAATATCGTGGCCAAGACAAGGTAGCTGTAAGCTTTGAACCTTTGGTCGCCTAGGCTGACAGGTGATGGATTGCCAAGAGCATCCATGTGCATACCTAACAATGTGATCAGCAACAAACTCGATTATAGCCCCCACACCCGGCTGGACTGGGTTCGCATTCACGAAGGGAACAGGGG
>CAZNFX010000012.1:0-103763 GCA_964572845.1 uncultured Pseudomonadales bacterium
TCGACTTGCATGTATGAGACCTGCCGCCAACGTTCAATCTGAGCCATGATCAGACCCTTCATTTAAAGTACTTGTTCCGACTCTCGCGCACGAAGTGCACAGAGTCGGCAGAATTGTCTGCTCTCGGCTTCAACTCGATCACGAGCGCCCACACGAATGGCTTGTTTGATTCTTAAAGATCGTGCCTACTACGGGGTCGAATTGCGCTCTCGAGTGGACGCGATTCAACACTGAAGTTCGGCAAAGGGAGAGTGATTATAAGAATAGCAATGCAACTTGCAACAGCAAATCTCGACAAATGTCAAAAACTTTAGTCAACCTTGCGTTGGGGAGGGAATCCCAACCGAATGACTCGATTGCAAATCCGTGGCCGATTGTTGAAACGGTGGATGGGGCGTCACTGGACGCGAACTCGATTGCGGTCGTTTGCGCTCTACGATCACGGCTCAATCGAAACCCTGACTCTCTCGTGCTCGCTCATCTTGTGCATGCTGTGATTCGACCATTGAGATCTAAGCTTGCACTGAGTGCACCAATCCGCTACCTGTCATCCACCGTCAACCAAGTGATGATCGAAACGTGAGCTTCAAGTTCTCGCATCTATTGGTCAATTCCTGGTGGCTCGCAATTCCACAGCCGCTGCCATCTAACTCTCAGACGCGGAATCTACAAGGAGTCTCAACACTCGGCCCGATCGTTGTGCTGTGCGATGCACCATGTCTTGCGCCCTCGCCTGATTAGATGAAAGCGCCTGAACATAGCTTCTGCCTGGAGCAGATTGGCATTTTCGTCTCGCAGTCTCCTTCCATTCGACTCAACGCTTCCGCTTTGAATCAGACGACGCGCCGCGCTTCTTGATGATGCCAAGCCCGCGTCTGTCAAGGCAATGTAAACAGGCGTAGATTCGTTCACCTCGGCACGATCCAGACCGTCTTGCCACAACTGTTCTAAATCGTTCTCCCCAAGCTTCGACACATCTCCTTGAAACAGCGCTTCAGTAATCTTCTCAGCTGAACGCGCAGCGCTAGCTCCATGCACGAGGGTTGTCAGCTCCCGCGCCAATGCCAATTGGGATTCACGTTTCTGCGGCTCCTCAATTCTCGACTCACGTAAGACCTTTCGACTCTCTCGCGACAAGAACGTAAACGTAGCCAACAGCTGTTCAACGTCTGCGTCGGCCGAATTCATGAAGTACTGGTAGAAGGTATACGGAGAGGTTAGTTCCGGATCCAGCCACAATGCCCCGGTTTCGCTCTTTCCAAACTTGGAACCGTCATCTTTGGTGAGCAAATTAAAGGTCAATCCGTATACCTCTTGTCGCAGAACTCGACGGACCAGGTCCATCCCGCTGACGATGTTTCCCCACTGATCAGATCCGCCAATTTGGAGCGTGCATCCGTATTCACGAGCCAATTCCAAGTAGTCGTTCGCTTGAATCAGCATATAGCTGAATTCCGTAAAAGAAATGCCACTGCCCTCGCGTTCGAGTCGCGACTTCACGCTGTCCCGCTGGATCATTGCATTGACCGAGAAGTGCTTCCCAACATCCCTCAAGAAACCAATCAGCCCTAACGAATCGGTCCATTCAAGGTTGTTGACTATACGTGCGGAGTTTTCACCAGTATCGTCGAGAATCTGCTTGATTTGCGCAGCTATGCGAGCAACCCATCCCTCTACCATCGTACGATCGTTTAAAGTGCGTTCATCGGCTCTGCCTGAAGGATCGCCGATGAGTCCAGTCGCACCCCCAACGAGTGCTATGGGTTTGTGTCCGGCCAGTTGAAAGCGTCGCAATGTCAGAAGTGGAACCAAATTGCCTAGGTGGAGACTGGGTGCACTGGGATCGAACCCAGCGTAAACAACGCGATGGGATGACTCAAGGTGGTCAATCAGGCCAGCGCGGTCAGAAACCTGCGAGAGAATGTTCCTTTCTTCCAATTCAGAGACGAGAGAACACATTGCAGAAACCACAACAATTCATTACAACGACAGCGAGCGGATGAAGTCCGCGTCTACGAATTCTAAGCACTTCGTCCAATTTGCGAAACCAATGTCCAGTCCGGCTTCGCTTTAGCCATGCCGGACATCCTCCGTGTTTGTCCCAGGTGCGAGAATTCCCGTATAATCCGTTGCTTACGTAGTCTGCTGTGCGATTCACACGAAGTGAAGGTGAGTGAACCTACCATTGCATTCACCGCGTCATTGACAATGTGGTCGCGTCTCAGATTGGTCGAATTCGCGTTTAACCAATAGGACCTCCATGTTGAAAATTGCAGGCGTCAATGCGTAAGTTTCCTTATAGGCACGTGGCCACATGTTCGTTGCTGGTAGCTGCAGTGATCGCTTGCTTTGTCCTGTTCACCGATAGACCTGATGCACTGAGCACGGCTAACGGCTCCTCTGATCTCGGCGAGAACATTCGCAATGGCCTGGGGCAGATAGAGCAATCTACTGTCCACGCAGATCAATCCAATCTGCCGCAAGAACTGGTTGATGAACTAAGCGAGTTGCCGTCGAATGGAAGCTCGGCAAGCCGCAGTGGAGTAACTGATCTAGCAACAGTCGAGATTCGAAACGGCGACAGCTTGTCGGCGATATTCAATCGATTGAGTATTTCACACTCAGACTTGCTATTGGTGCAAGAGGCAAGTCCTGATCAATGGAAGACCCAACGACTGCTTGCCGGGAGATACTTGAAATACCAATTGAGCCCTAGCGGCGACCTCGATTACATGGAGTACTCGCCGGAGGATCTAACGGTTATTGCATTCACCCGTCTTGACGACGAATTGTCGTGTGAGGTACGAACCCGAAAGATTGTTTCAAAGGAGACGTACCACTATGTGTTGATCGAGCGCGGCGATTCAGTGATCAGTGCAGGCTTAGCGGCCGGTGTTCAACAGGAGAAAACTGTCTGGAAGATACCAAAGCTCTTGCAATGGGACCTTGACTTTTACCACGACATTCACCCCGGCGACTCGTACCAAATCTTGTACTACGAGCAATTTGTGGACGGCGAATACTACGGAGACGGCGAAATCATCGCACTTCAATTTGTGAGTGGGAAGCAGACCTACGAGCTTGTCCGGTACGAAGAGAACGGAATCTTCAATGGCTATTTCACGCCAAAGGGATACGCCGCGCGCAAGCGATTCTTGCGATCACCGGTCGAATACACTCGAATATCTTCTGGCTTCAATCCAAGCCGTTTGCACCCTGTATATAAAGTGCACAAACCTCACAGAGGAATCGACTATGCGGCACCGACCGGTACACCCGTCTATGCCACAGCCGATGGCACCGTCTCAAAGTTTGGCAAGAATAGGCTAAATGGAAACTATGTTTTCCTAGAGCACGACAGGGTCTACGCTACAAAGTACCTGCACCTTCATAGGATTGACCCCGCAGTCAAGAAAGGGGCAGAAATCAAGCAAGGTCAGAGAATCGGCAGCGTGGGATCGACCGGCGTTTCTACCGGACCGCATCTGCACTACGAATTCATCGTAAACGGTGTGCACCAAGATCCGGCAACCGTTCACCTGCCGGAAGGCGAGCCCCTTTCGGAAGTTGAAATAGCGCGATTTCAAGCCCATGCAAACGAACTGATCGCTCGAATGACTGCTCTCAAATCCCAATATAGAGCTAACTCTGCCTCGCTCGTAAAGAACTAGCGCCCAGGAGCCGTTTCACGCATGTCCCTCTTTGTGGGTGCTATATCAGGCACCAGCATAGATGGGCTGGATCTGGCACTGATCGAAGTAGCCGAAGATCGCCTTCGAATAGTTCATGGCAAGACTGTTCCTTTTCCAGCAAGCTTGGCAGCACGCCTAAGAGAGCTTGCGAGGTCCCAGTCTGTTGAAGTTCACGCCTTAGGACATGCACATGCTGCGCTTGGTACGTTTATCGGAAATATGGTCAGGTCGTTCCTCGACCACATTGGTATTCAAACCAAGGATGTGTGCGCCATCGGCAATCATGGTCAGACCATTCGCCACATTCCCAATGGCGATGAAGCATTCTCGCTACAAATCGGTGATGCAAGCCGAGTCGCGGAAATCACCGGAATCGATACGGTTGGGGACTTTCGATCCCGAGACATTGCCGCACGAGGCGAAGGAGCTCCTTTGGTTCCCGAGTTTCACCGGAGGTTGTTTCATTCGACAACAAGCGATCGAGTCGTGCTCAACATCGGTGGAATCGCCAACGTTACTACGCTGCCTGCAAGTGACTCCGAGAGCTGTACGGGATTCGACACTGGACCCGGAAACGCACTAATTGACGCCTACGTGCAAAAGAAGCTTGACCAGAAGTTCGACCGAGATGGGCGAATTGCCACTACAGGAAAAGTCGACTCGATCCTGCTCGAACACCTAATGTCCGACGAGTGGTTTCGCCGACCACCCCCTAAGAGCACGGGAAAGGAACACTTTAGCTACGAGTACGTTCTGCAGGCTCTTTCTGTTGCATCTACTGGGTTGCGAGAGCCTGATGTGGTGGCGACGCTTGCGGAACTAACCGTTTCGACAATTCGGGACGCTATAGCTAACTGGTGCTTGCCATCGGGCGAACTCATCGTTTGCGGAGGTGGTAGGCACAATGTTCACTTGATGAAACGATTGGCTGTGAATTGTCCCAGTTTTGGAGTAAAGGCGTGCGAATCGCTCCAAGTGGATGGCGACGCGGTGGAAGCGGCTGCCTTCGCCTATCTCGCCTACCTGCATGTAAACCGCAAGTCCGGCAATGTTCCGAAGGTCACCGGAGCACGGGGAGACAGAATTCTAGGGTGTCTCTATCCAGCTTGACGCTGCTCAGATTGCGAAGGAATTCCCGCATCCGCACGTACTGGATGCATTTGGATTCGTCACAATGAACTGCGATCCCTGAAGGTCTTCTTTGAAGTCGATTTCGGATCCCGCCAAGTAGGGATAGCTCAAGGGGTCGATCAACATGGTTACGCCATCTCGTTCAATCACAGCATCGTCCTCTGCGACGGTTTCGTCGAATGTGAATCCATAGGAAAAGCCGCTGCAGCCCCCGCCTGTTACGAAAACCCTGAGCTTTAGCTCGTTGATTCCTTCTTCTTCAACCAGTGAAGCCACTTTGGCTGCGGCACGCGAAGAGAATTGAATGTCCATGTCAGCCATAAACAAAATTATATTTGCTTCGACTCACTACTTGTCAAAGGCACGACATAGCATTGAGCAAGCTGGACATGACTCTCGATATTCGATTCATTGTGACGCCAGTGGGAGTTGCTGGCAACCAAAGTGCACTTTTCTCTAACCAATCAGTTCAAAACCGTCACACAGTTAGGAATTGAGAAATCCCTCCTTTGCAATTGCGGAGTCGCACAGGTCTCGCTTTCTTGGCATCACAGTAGGGTCCCACCATTCTGCTAGAAGCAACCTCTCCATTGAACCTAGAGCAAATCTACGATGCGTACAATCGCCCTGTCTAACCACCAAAGAGTGCATTGGCGGGCAGGACGGCGTTCAACAAACAATGTAATCCCTGCTAATTCAATGCAGGGGAGAACCATCCACACCAGCGCAAGCGTTCTTGTAGGCAAACCTGGCTTTCCTTCATGATCCTAGAACGTCTCAAGTCGCGTCTTCGGCACGCAGTTAGCGGCGGAGAACGAGCAAGTGCGTGGGATGGTATCGAAGATTTGCCTCTTCTTACCGCCATTGCAGCAGCTATTGGCATTGTTGTTGGATTGCTCGTTGTGGCCTTTCGCGCTCTCATTGACCTTGGCTTGACGTACATTCCCAGCTTGAACGTGCAGGAGCACTTCGATCTGCTGGGCAAGCCCCATCACTTCCTGCTACCTGTTGGCGGCGCTGTGATAGCGATATTGCTGCTTGCAGCATTAGGGAAGGGTAGCCGTGTGGTTGGCGTTGTACACGTCATGGAACGATTCAGTTCCAGCGACGTTCGCATGCCGCTACGAAACACTGTGTACCAATTCTTCGGTGGCAGCCTGGCACTGATTTTCGGCATTTCAGGTGGCCGGGAAGGGCCTGCCATACATCTTGGCGCGTCGGCCAGCAGCCTGATTGCCCACAGACTTCGACTGCCTCACAATGCTGTTCGGGTACTTGTTGCCTGCGGAATCGCCGCAGGTATTGCCGCTTCGTTCAACGTACCCATTGCTAGCGTCGTGTTCACCGTGGAAGTGATCATGATGGAGTACACGATCGCAACGTTCCTGCCACTGATGCTAGCGGCATTCACTTCGACGATTCTCGTCCAGCAAATCTATCCCTATGAGGCCATCTTTCCCGTTTCCACCTATACGCTGTCGAACTATTGGGAGCTTCCCTTCGTAGTCGCCGTGGGAGTTGCAATAGGAATAGTTGCGTCGGTCTTCAAATACGCAACCGAGCTTGTGGCCGAGACGAAGATCGGCGAAGTCTGGCATCGGATGCTGGCAGCCGGCATCATAACTGGATCAGTGGCTTTGGTTTTCCCTCAGGTATTGGGCATGGGATGGGAGACAGCATCCCTGCTGTTGTCTGGCGACACAAGTGCCGTCGCTCATTCTGCATGGATTATCCTAGCGCTAGTGATTGCAAAGCTCCTAGTAACCAGCGCTTGCGTTGGTTCTGGTCTTCCAGTTGGAATCATTGGGCCGTCCATCGTAATAGGCGTAATGTTAGGAGTGCTCGGTGGAGACGTGGGACTCCTGCTCGTACCAACGGCCAACGTTTCAGACCCTGCGTTCTACGGTTTGCTGGGAGCGGTTGCCATGCTCTCCGCTGTATTGAATGCACCTCTCGCAGCATTGTTGACCGTGATGGAGCTGAGTGCGAATCACCACGTTGTCCTACCTGGGTTGGTAGCCATTGTCGCTGCCACATTGACAACGTATGTGCTATACGGAAGAAAATCAATCTTCATTCAGCGATTGCATGCGCTTGGAATAGCCTACCCGCCTACCCCTAGCGTTCAGTTTTTGAGGCGAAACAGTGTTGCGGCATCCATGAACCCGAGAATCACCATCCTAGAGTCCCAAGACGGAGCACCGCCCGACCCTGATGATGAACAGGTTCGCCAATTCCCAACTGGCGTAGCAGACTGGGCGGTCGAATGGCAATCGGACAATAGCGCTCGCGTCTACGACGCAAAAGACCCGCGCAATAATCCAATCGGAATATCAGCTCCCACCATCAGTTCACGTAGTTCGCTAGAGGAGGCTCTTACATTGATGAACCTCCACGACGTTGACATGGTGTGCGCTATGGGGCGCAAGCCATCGAACAGGATAATTGGCGTTCTGACCCGAGCTGACATCGAACAACTGCAAATGCACTCGCCAAGCACTACGCCAAACATGGACCGGTTTCCAACGTGATTCTGTATTTGAAGGTCATTCACCTCACATTTGCCTTTGCATGGTTCGCGGCGCTGTTCTACCTGCCTCGCCTATTCGTCTATCACTCCCAGGCAAACGACGAAATAAGCAACGAGCGATTCAAGACGATGGAGATGCGCTTGTATCGAGGAATCATGACGCCGGCAGCATTGCTCACTTTGGTGTTTGGACTATGGATGACAGCCTACGATTGGACTCACTATGCATCTTCAACCTGGTTTTGGTTCAAGGTCGCTTGCGTCTTTCTATTGTTCGGCTATCACGGAATGTGCGGCAGGATGTGTCGAGACTTCGCGAATGATCGGAACACGAGAACTCACGTGTTCTATCGCTGGTTCAATGAAGTGCCCCTAGTGCTTCTTGTCGCGATCTTGCTTCTCGCTATCGTGAAACCGTTCTAGCTATCGTCTCACTATCGTTTATCCATCAAGGAACGAATATGGTTTTGGCTCTTTCCAGTGAACTTTTCAAGCGTGCGCAACAGGTAATTCCTGGAGGCGTCAACTCGCCAGTGCGCGCCTTCAAGAGTGTAGGTGGCACGCCCATATTCTTCGTCTCTGGCATGGGTCCCTACCTAACAGACGTCGACGGAAATCACTACATCGACTATGTCGCATCCTGGGGGCCGATGATCAATGGCTTCAGTTGCGAACCCGTAGTACACGCTGTGCGCGAGCAATCTATTCGGGCAACAAGCTTCGGGGCTCCGACCGTCCAAGAAATCGAATTGGCTGAACTCGTAGCCCTGCGCGTTCCGTCCATCGAGAAAATTCGCATGGTCAACTCGGGAACGGAAGCTACGATGTCGGCGATTCGTCTGGCCCGTGGCTATACAGGTCGAGACAAAATCGTAAAGTTCGAGGGTTGCTTTCATGGCCACGGCGATTCCCTATTGGTCAAGGCAGGTTCCGGAGTAATGACGCTAGGACTGCCCGACTCGCCGGGGGTACCAGAGGATTTGGCCCAGCACACTCTAACGCTTCCCTACAACGACACAGATGCGGTCGAATCATTATTCAGCCGTATGGGTGAGGAAATCGCCGCAATCATTGTCGAGCCCATTGCGGGAAACATGGGTTGTATACCACCGGCCGACGGATTCTTGGCTTCCTTGCGAGAGCTGTCGTCGAACCACGGTTCCCTGCTCATTTTCGACGAGGTCATGACAGGCTTTAGAGTGGCAGCAGGGGGAGCTCAGGAAATCTACGAAGTCTACCCAGATCTCACGACGCTGGGCAAGGTCATTGGCGGAGGATTGCCAGTCGGCGCGTTTGGAGGGAAAGCGGAAATCATGGATTGCTTGGCTCCGACAGGTCCCATATACCAGTCTGGCACGCTGTCGGGCAATCCATTGGCCATGTCAGCTGGATTGGCACTGCTGCAAACGCTCGACAACAGCTTCTATCAGGTTCTTGAACACACAACACGCCAGCTCGTGGACGGACTACGAGAGGAAGCTCAATCCGCCGGCATTGAACTTTGCATCAACGCGGTGTGTGGAATGTTCAGTCTCTTCTTCACGTCTCGATCAGAAGTGCTGAACTATGACCACGCAGCGAGTTGCAACGGGGAGCGCTATAAGAAATTCTTCCACGCAATGTTGGACCGCGGAGTCTACTTCGCGCCCTCTCCCTACGAATCCGCGTTCGTCAGCGGCAGTCACACCAACCTTGAAACCGACGAAACCGTGAAGCAAGCGGGCGAAGTCTTTCGCAGCATTGCATGACCGCCTACGACATTTACGGCATTGGCAACGCGCTACTCGACACCGAGTACGAGGCGACCGACGAGTTTCTCGAGCGGAATGGCATAGACAAAGGACGCATGACATTGGTGGACGGTGTACGCCAGTCCCAACTGCTTGATGGGATAGGGAACCCGCCGGACGACGTAGCCGCCGGTGGTTCCGCTGCAAATGCCATTTATGCCGCACAAGGATTTGGTTGTCGCAATTTCTTTGCCGGACTGGTGTGCGCTGACGAGGTGGGTAATACCTTCAGAAGCGAACTCGCTAAGGCGGGAATCGATACTTTGCCGCCTGAGGATAGCGCGATTGCACGCTCTGGCCAATGCCTCATTTTTGTCACGGAAGATGGACAAAGAAGCATGAACACTAGCCTGGGTATCGCCGAAACCATCGATGTTCAACATGTCAATGCCGAGACTGTTGCATCGAGTGAGTGGACGTATGTCGAAGGCTATCTTGCTAGTTCTGCTAGTGGCACAAAGGCGGCAAGAAAAGCTATGGAAATCGCCAGACTCAGTGGGAGACAAACCAGCCTAACCCTATCGGACGTCTCCATAGTGGCGACCTTTCGCGATGCATTGACTGAGATCATTGGCGACGGCGTGGATCTGGTTTTCTGCAACATAGAGGAGGCACTAGCATGGAGTCAAACGGATCGGCTCGACATTGCAGGAAGACACTTGCTGGATATTGCCCGAGGCGCTGTCATAACGGTTTCTGAAAAGGGATGCTATCTGTGCACAGCTGAACAGGCGAGCACCAAGATTGACGGCTTTCCCGTCCAACCGGTAGACAGCAATGGTGCCGGCGACATGTACGCTGGTGCGTTTCTGGCCGCGGTGCAGCAGGGTACTAAACTCGAGCAAGCCGCTCGCTTCGCGAACTTCGCCGCATCACACATTGTCCGGCAATTCGGACCAAGGTTGAAGTCAATTGAGGCCTACGCTGAGATTGCACAACACTACAGATGATTTGGTAGTTCAAATGGGATTTGCTCGGCCAGGTGCCACACGCTGGGCGACACCGACCACCGATACGCCAAAACTTCCACACCGTTTGCACTAGCCTGGGAGATTGCTGCAGCGTAGGCAGGATCGACATCCGCTGCAATCGAAATGCTATGGATTCCGTTGTGAGGTACGCAAAACAAGAGCACCGCACGCCATCCATCGGCTGCACATTCCTGTAGTGCTTGTACGTGTCGTCGGGCGCGGACGCTTACGGCATCAGGAAAGACACCTATTCCCTGGCGCAGCCATGACACCATCTTCACTTCTACAACAACGTTTCCAGATGCAAAGTCAAACCTGCTGCGTGTCTGCGGAATGGATACTTCTCGATTCCACTCCGCGCAATCCGACAACTGTTTGATCTGTCGTTGGCAAAGAGCTTCGCTAACAAGCTGATTGGCTCGAGCGGTATTTACACAAACCAAGTGCCCAGATCGCGTCTCCACCAGTTCAAGAGATCTGCTCAGTTTGCGACGGGGATTGTCGCTAGTCGAGTACCAGACCTTGCTGCCTGGGTCCGAGCAACCATGCATTGCACCTGTATTTGCGCAATGTACGGTAGAGACATTGCCCGCCTCTCTTATGTCGGCCAGGAACCTCTTGTAGCGGCGCACCAATACCGCTTCTTCTAGCGCAGGGCAAAACTTCATGGTCTGATTTGTGGACGAATTGCGTCGCGAAACTAGCAATCATGCGTGATTTTTGGTAATTTTGCAGACTTCCAATCTTGGGCACTCCGCTAAGAATCGAATATGACGTTCCCGACTGAATCGAAAAACGACCCTATGGACAGCAAGACTGAGAATGTTGAGTCGAAGCAGTCCAGTGATTCCGCACCTGCACCGAGCACTGCAAAATCTGCAACCGCTACAAAGAACTCGCCGAGCAGCGGAACCAAACCCAAGAATGCCACCAAAAAGGGTACCGCGAAGCGTAAGGCCGCGCCGAAGCCTACAACCAAGAAAGCGGCTAAGCCTTCAACTACGAAGGCAAAACCCAAAGCCGCAGCCAAAAAGACCGCTAGCAAGTCCTCGGCAGCCAAAGCTGCCGGGAAGCCTTCAGCCGCAAAGACCAGACCCAAATCTGCGACGAAGAAAGCCACCTCGAAAACCGAAACAGCCAAGAAAACAGCTGCTAAGAAGAAAGCCTCGGCTAAACCCAGACCCTCCGCAAGAGCCGCAACAAAATCCGCTTCGAAGGCGTCGACACGTTCTAAGGCCACAGCGACCAAGTCCGCAGCAAAGGCAAGCGTGCCGCGAACCAGTGCAAGAGCCAAACCCAAGACTGCGCCAAAAGCAAGGGCTTCCACAACTAGAGCTGCGTCTGCTGGAGGAACAAAGAAATCTGCTTCTGCCAAATCAGTGAGTTCCCGAAAAAGGGCAACTTCGACATCCCGGCGCCCAAGCAGGCGTTCGATGGAAGCCGTTGCAAAGGTCTTTGTTGACGCTCTGGTGGACCTAGTTCAAATGGCGGCAGACGCAAGGATGGAGACGACATCGCCCAAACCGGCTGCACCTCGCAAGTCCGCCAAGGCCACAACCGTGAAGAAGAAAACCACTACCAAGAGTGCCCCCAGAAAACCATCAGCGAAGAAGGCAACGCCGAAACGGGCCTCGACCAAAAAGGCGACCAAGACTGCAACTGCGCGACCTACGGCGAGGAAACCCGCTGCCAAGACTGCGACGAAGAAGAACGTAGCCAAGGCGTCAAAGAAACCACCAGCCAAGAAGCCCACTGCTAAAGCGGCGAAAACACCTTCGGCAAAACGAACCAAGACAAAGCGTACCGCCCCGTCTAAACGTTCCAAACCCGCCCCAAAAGCTAAAACCTCAACCTCGAAATCCTCCGCCAAGAAGACAGCGGCTACTGCATCAAAAACCAATAGAACTGCGAGCACATCTCGAAAGAAATCGGTCCGCACGGCACCAAGCGCTGCCAAGAAAGCGAAGTCAAAGACGAGCAAAACCGCAAAAAAGGCCGACGATCCCAGTAAACCTGAGCCGGCTAGATCGGCTTTAGAGGCTCACCCATCTGCCAAGATGGAGAAATTGGCAGCAATTGCCACGCCCAAACCGCCGCCGCCACCAAAGGCAACATGGTCCATAGCTCCGCTTGGAAGCGCATCAACGACTGGGTTCCTCAGAAATCTTGGAATCAAGCCTTACGACCCCCCACGTGGCGAACCTTACATGTCACAGAACCAGCATCACCATTTCCACGAAATTTTGGTGCGTTGGCGCGAGAAGCTCATGGAGGATGTAGACCGTACCGTCAACAACATGCAAGGAGAGGTGTCCAACCTTCCCGACCCAGTTGATCAGGGAACCAACGAGGGCATATTCGAAGGTGAGTTGCGTACTAGAGATCGTGAACGGCAGTTGATCAAGAAAATTGCACGGGCACTGGAAAAATTAGAGATTCAAGACTACGGATATTGTGACGATTGCGGGATCGAAATTGGATTGCGCAGACTTGAGGCCAGACCCATTGCCACCAAATGCGTAGACTGCAAGGAACGCGACGAGGTTCGTGAAAAGCAAGAGCGAGGCGGATAAGTAGCCGCAATCACTACGAGGCACTATGTAGGCCGATTTGCGCCAACCAACTCCGGAGCTCTACACCTAGGATCACTCGTAGTGGCGGTTGCTAGTTTTCTGGATGCGCGCTCCCGACGAGGCAAATGGCTGCTCCGAATCGACGATCTAGACTCGCCTCGCGTAAGCAAGGATGCCGAATTGCAAATCGTCGACACTTTGGCCGCACATGGACTGAACTGGGATGATCACATCATTCATCAGCAGGATCACAAAGAACGCTACAAAGATTCTCTCGCCACTCTGATCAATGGATGTCAAGTATTCTCCTGTATTTGCAGTCGAAAGGAGATTGATCGCGTTGCCGGGTGTGTCTCGTCATGTCGATTCAATCGCATTAGCTCACAACAACCCCATTCCATCAGGATTCACATGTTGCCTCAGGCGATCACGTTTCACGATCGCGTTCAAGGAAAAGTAGAAGACCAAGGAGCACTGGAAAGAAACATTGCCATTTGGCGTCGTGATGGATTGCCAACCTACCCTTTGTCCGTGATAGTCGACGACAGCATTTCATGTGTTACGCATGTAGTTCGGGGAGCAGACTTGCTTGCCAACACCGCCCACCAAATTTTCTTGCAACAGCAATTGGGCTTGGACTCGATGTCGTTTGCACACCTTCCTGTGCTCAATGAGAGAACGGGAATAAAGCTCTCTAAACGTGATGCCTCAACTGCGGTCGACAATGATTGTGCAAAGCTAAATTTGGTTTGGTCATTGCAGTTGCTTGGAATGGATCCTCCCCAGCGAATGGGAATAGACTCGTTGCTGGAATGGGGAGTTGATAATTGGAATATCGAACGAGTTCCCGTGGAATCCGAAATGACTGACTTCGTGAGTGTTTGAGTTGACGGACTTTCAAATCCACACTCCATCGCCACCGTCTTGCATCGTTGATTGATCGGCTGTCTATGGAAATCTGTGCTGTGTTTGCTGACGCGACGGAAGAGCAACTCTTGCAGAATTGGCTGTCGTCGAATGAGTTAGCGGTGCACCTTCGAGCACTTGACGACATGGACGAGGCAGTCTTTAACGAAATCTTTGAAGCGATTGTTGTGTCGCCAAAGCTGTCCGAAGAACCGAGTAAGCTTCGAGAGCTGTCTGCACACGCTCCTGTGATCGTAGTTGACGAAATGCCAACATTCGAGAAGGCGGTCATTGCAATACGTAGCGGTGCGCACGACTATCTTCCTTCGAAGCCATACGACAGTTTGGCTACCCGTATAGCAACGTCAGTCGGTGAATTCCATCAATCGCTTCAACAATTCGATCTGGCAGAGCATATTGTCGGGAATTGTCTGCAAATCAATGAGTTAAGAACACTTGTACGAAAAATTGGGCCGTCAAATGGGCAGGTGCTCATCTACGGTCCCACGGGTGCCGGGAAAAACCTCGTCGCGAAATGCATTCATGCGACAAGCCTACGGGCACGCCGGCCACTTGTAACGTTGAACTGCGATCGCGTGCCCCCAGATCTCGTGCTGTCGGAGCTGTTTGGTGACAATCGAGAAAGCGAATCTCCGGGACGATTGGTCAGTGCTCACGCAGGAACGTTGTTTCTCAACGAGATTGGTGTTCTACCCTTGGATGCACAAGCTCGACTGCTGCAATTTCTCGAATCCGGTGCAGTCCAACAATACCCTACCAACAAATCTATTGCAGTCGACACCCGAATCATTGCTGCGAGCCATAAACCGCTCGATGATTTAGCCGAGCGAGGATTCTTCAGAGAGGACCTGCTCGTGCGGATGAGCCAATTCACAGTCTCGTTGCCCCGGCTGGCTGAACGGGGGGACGACGTGCGGCTGCTGGCCAACTGGATGCTGGCGAAACATCAGGCGAACTTAAGCAAGAGAAATCTCAAGCTGCATGCAGACTCCCTCGAATTGCTGGATTCCTACCATTGGCCAGGCAATGTTCGGGAGCTCGACCAGGCAATCGAACGTGCCGTGCTGTTTTGCGACGGAAGCACGGTGCTGCCTGAACATCTGGCGATCGACGCCACTGAGCCAAGAGTAGCCGAAGTGAGTCAGTCCAGCAGCGAATACACATCGCTGGACGACTACTTTATCGAGTTTGTTCGCGCCAACGAGGAACGCTACACAGAAACGGAAATAGCTGAAAAACTAGGCATTTCCCGCAAGAGTCTCTGGGAGAGACGCAACAAGTTTGGAATACCAAGGCGTAAGACGCGAATCAAGCGCTTGCACTCCTAACCGCTTTCAAGGCTAAATTCTCGGGATGCATCGTGTAGAATCCGCTGCTACGCCGCTCCTTCGAGTGCGTCTCTTTCTTGAAGTCCATCAGCAAATCCAAGCATCCTATAGCCCCAGGTAACATACCCCGCTCGGTGTGGCGCATCATGGCCACACTCAACGACCATGGGTACGATGCAAAGATAGTAGGCGGCTGCATTCGTGACTTGCTGCTCGACCAGAAACCCAAAGATTTCGACGTCGTCACAGATGCAAAACCCAATCAAATCAAGGGGTTGTTTCCCCGATCTAGGATTATTGGCCGTAGATTCAAACTAGTACACGTCAGGTCGGGCCGAAACATCACAGAAGTGTCGACCTATCGTCGGAGTGCGAACCATCCAGGAAAGAGTCCCAACCATCGACAACTCAACCTCTACGGATCAGTTGAAGAGGACTTCCCAACGCGGGACTTCACGGTCAATGCACTCTACTACGACGGGAAGACTAAGGAAATATTCGACTTTGTAGGCGGATTGAAGCACATAGAGCAACGTGTTCTACAGTGCATAGGCAATCCTCGCGACAGGTTCGCCGAAGATCCCTGCCGAATTCTGCGCGCCGTTAGATTTGCGGCCAAGCTCCCTTTGGTTCTGGATTCGGAGCTGGAACAGGCAATCAATGAAACCCACAGTCTCATTTCTCACCTCAAACCCGCGCGACTCCACAACGAATTGGAAAAGATGTTCCTTTTCGGCAACGCTCTTTCCTCCTACCGAGCACTGCAGGCTCGTGGATTGTTGCGTACCTTGTTCCCTCAATCCTGTGACAACGATTCGCTGGCATTGGCAGCGATGCAGAGCACGGACTCTAGGCATCGAGAAGGCAAGCCAATCAAGTTAGGGTTTCTTATCGCAGCGATACACTGGGAGCAATTTCGCAAGCTTGGCAAGTACGACGCTGCTGGCAGAATGTCGATAGCCAATGCCATCGAGAGTGCAGACAACATCATCAAGAGACAACGAGAAGTGCTGAGCATGCCAAAGCACATCAGAGAGTTCGTACAGGACACTTGGATTCTTCAGACACAGATTGAGCGGCGGCGACCCAAACGTGTCAGAGACTTGCTCACGCATGCGCGTTTTCGCGCCGCATACGACTTGCTGGTCTTGCGAGCGTCGGTTGGCGATGCCGACCCCGGCATGGCAAAATGGTGGACGGATCTTCAAGAAATGGATGAACAGCAACAGGATGCTGCAATAGCGGAAGTGAATCGGCGCAGCAAACGCCAACATTCTCGGCAGTCTGGCTCAGTGACAGCCCCTTCAGTTGCGACCACCCATTAGCATTTGAGCATCTCTGGTCCACGCCCAGTCGAGCAGGAACTGAGGACAACATGAGCAGCCAATCGCGCAAAGCACCGGTATCCATCAACACCTTGGCCACACGCAAGCGAAACGGACAAAAGTTTGCATGCCTCACCGCTTACGATGCCCTATTTGCCGAACTGATCAGTACAAGTGGCATAGAGGTAATGCTGGTGGGCGACTCACTGGGCATGGTGCTTCAAGGCCACGACAGTACGTTGCCAGTGACCTTGGATGACATGGTGTATCACATGAACTGTGTGCGACGAGGTAACCAAGGTAGCCTGATTATGGCCGACCTCCCGTTCATGAGTTACGCATCTGCAACGCAATCCCTTGAGAGCGCGGCTGCCTTGATGCGCTGCGGAGCACATATCGTAAAGCTCGAGGGCGGTGCATGGTTGGCTGAAAGTACGAGACTGCTCTATGAACGCGGGATTCCAGTGTGTGCACACATGGGACTTACTCCACAGTCGATCAACCGCTTCGGCGGTTTCAGGGTCCAGGGTCGCAACCCCGAACAAGCGTCGAACATGATTGATGAAGCGTTGATTCTCGAGGATTCGGGTGCGTCAGTGCTGCTGCTTGAGTGTGTTCCCACCGACCTAGGCAAAACCATAGCAGACAGGTTGGAGATCCCCGTCATCGGAATCGGGGCAGGCCCTCACACCGATGGCCAAATCATGGTATTGCACGACATGTTGGGCGTTACGCCATCATCGATCAGGGTGCCGAAGTTCGTCAAGAACTTCCTGCCCGAGAGTGAGAATGGCATTCGCGGAGCATTGGAAGCCTACGCCAACGCCGTGAGAGACGGCGCATTTCCAAGACCCGAACACTGCTTCACCTAAGCTAATGTGGACGTAGTCACTACCAAGGAAAAGCTACGCGAAGCCCGTGCGGCATTCGACTCCACAGCGGTCATAGGCCTTGTTCCCACAATGGGCAACCTCCACGCTGGCCACATGGAACTGATCAAACAGGCCCAATCAAAATGTACAGTGGTGATTGCCACCATCTTCGTAAACCCCTTGCAATTTGGTCCCAATGAGGATTTCTCGAGCTATCCCAGAGTGCTCGAGAAGGATTCCGATTTACTGAGAGGCCGAGGTGTGCATTTGCTTTTCGCGCCTTCCGTCGATGAAATGTATCCAAGAGGAGGGACCGTGGATACGAATGTTTCAAACCCTCACTTGACTACCATGCTGTGCGGAGAACGCAGACCTGGACATTTCGATGGAGTGGCCACCGTGGTCGGCAAGCTCTTCAACTTGACTCAGCCCGACATCGCCTTTTTTGGCGAAAAGGACTGGCAGCAGTTGACACTCATACGTGGCATGGCCAGCGACCTTGACTTTCCAATCGATGTTGTTGCTGTACCGACCGTGCGCAACACCGATGGATTGGCCTTGTCCAGTCGGAACAGCTACTTGGACGCAGAGGAGCGGAAGAAAGCGCCGTTGCTCTACTCTACACTTGTGAGCGTCAAGGAGAGGGTTCTCCGTGGAGATACGCGCTATAGTCAGTTGGAGGACGATGCCTGCACCACTCTAGAACTCTCTGGATTCGTCCCTGACTACATTTCAGTACGGGAAGGCGCATCATTGCAGAAGGCTGCTAAGGAGAGCACAGACCGAAGAGTCTTCGGCGCGGCTTTCCTTGGCAAGGCACGCTTGATTGACAATATCGCCATCGATGCATGAACCGCGTGGGTAGCGCAATTCGATCGGAGAAACGTAAAGACGCTTGGGAGTCGATTGCACGGGAGGCACGCCGTGTCGTTGAAGTCCCCGGCTCGCACTTGACTCAAGACCCCGCTCGATTCAGCAGTAATCACCAAAGAGTTCAAGGGCTACTGGTCGACTGGTCGAGACAGCACATAGACGAACGCGCGATTAGATCTCTTGATCGACTGGCCACCCACAGCGACGTCCCTGAATTTTTGGATCGGCTCGCTCGAGGCGATGCTCTGAACGTCTCCGAAGATCGAGGTGTCATGCATATGGCGCTTCGCCACCCCAGTGCAACTTGTGATTCGAATATTGCTGATCAGATTCGCAGCGAACTCCAAAGCATGCTGGAATTTGCCACCGATGTGCGCCACGGGAGACATACAGGTTACGACGGTAGAGGCTTTACGGACGTCCTGCACATAGGCATAGGTGGTTCCCATCTTGGTCCAGCGTTCGTATGCGATGCGCTAGCGAGCGATTGCTCTCTCCTGATTCACTTCTGTACAAATGCCGACCGTCGCGAGGTCCGAAGAACCTTGGCAGAACTTTCGCCAAGCCGCACGCTGGTGATAGTAGCGTCAAAGTCCTACACAACCCACGAGACACTGGCAAATGCCTCCTTTGTGCGAAGCTGGTTTGCAGAACGGGTGAATTCCACTGCGGACATCTCGCGGCACTTTGTACACATCACTAGCAACGACGACGCCGTGGTCGGCAATGAGCGTGTGTTTCGCGTTCCAGACACCGTTGGAGGACGATTTTCGCTATGGTCGGCAATGGGATTGCCCATAGCGTTGGCCATTGGTCGAGAGGGCTTTGAGGAGTTGCTGCAGGGCGCACATGCTATGGATCGGCACGTGTTGCATACCCCTGTCGGCTCCAATGTAGGCGTGCGACTGGCCCAGCTTGCACTTTGGAATGTAAATTTCCTTGGCGCAACGTCGCACTTGGTGCTTCCCTATGACTCAAGGTTGAGGCTACTTCCGGCATTCTGTCAACAGCTGGAGATGGAAAGCAATGGAAAGAGCGTGGACGTAGATGGCAATCCTGTCTCCACCCATACAAGTCCAGTCATCTGGGGCGGGCAGGAAACCGACGGACAGCATGCCTGGCACCAATTTCTACATCAAGGCACCCAACGCTTCAGCGCGGACATACTAACGACACTTGACACTCCACCATTTCCTGAAGACCAAGCGATTCACCAGTGGATTCTTGCCAACGCGATTGCTCAGAGCTCCGTAATGTTGAATGGAAGACCTGACACTGATAGCGGACCTCACCGGAACATTGCAGGGAATCGTGGCTCTACGGTGATTATTCTCGATCGTCTTGACGCAAGGACCTTGGGTGCCCTGATCGCTCTCTACGAGCACAAAGTCGCATGTGCCGGGTGCATGTTGGGAATCAATTCGTTTGACCAGTGGGGTGTCGAGGAAGGCAAGTTGATGGCTAATGCCTTGGATCACGCACTCAACGGAAAAAACCTCGATTCAGCTGACCATGCGACAGCAGAACTGCTTCGTACAATACGAGCGCGGACCAAGAACACTTAACAAACCGGAGTGTGCGTCGATGTCCAAGATCTACCCCGTTCCAAGTGAATTCGAAAAAAACTCCCACATTGATGACAATCGCTACGAGGAGCTCTATCGTCAATCGATTGAGAATCCGGACGAATTCTGGGCAGCTCAGGCGCGGTCTAATCTGGATTGGTTTAGGCCGTTCAAACAGGTGTGCGAAGCATCGTTTGAAGACGGTCGATTCGATTGGTTCAAGGAGGGAACGCTCAATGCCTCGTACGTTTGCATAGATCGTCACCTCCAATCGAACGGTTCGCGAACGGCCATTATCTGGGAGGGCGACGACAGCTCCCAAAGCCAAGCAATCACCTACAACGAACTGCACGATCACGTTTGCAAGCTGGCAAACGCCCTTCGCGAGCGCAATGTCGGTCGCGGCGACCGCGTGTGCATCTACCTACCCATGATTCCCGCAGCGGCCTATGCAATGTTGGCTTGCGCCAGGATAGGAGCAATTCATAGCGTTGTGTTCGGCGGCTTCTCCGCCAACTCGCTGCGAGATCGCATCTTGGATTCGGACTGCCGTGCGGTCATCACTGCTGACGAAGGCATTCGCGGAGGGAGAACGGTAAGTCTCAAGGCCAATGCCAATCAAGCCCTTTCGGATTGTCCCAACGTACACACCGTCATCACCGTTCAACGAACAGGTTCGGACGTTGAAATGCACACTCCGCGCGATGTCTGGTACCACGACCTAGTTGACCGACAAGCAACCGTTTGCGAACCCGAACACATGGACTCGGAAGACCCGCTGTTCATCCTTTACACCTCCGGCAGCACAGGCAAACCCAAGGGCGTGCAGCATGGAACAGCCGGCTACATGCTGCACGCCATGCTGACGCACAAGTACATCTTCGACTATCACGAAGACGACGTATATTGGTGTACGGCCGACGTGGGTTGGATAACAGGGCACTCGTACATCGTGTACGGCCCGCTAGCCAACTGTGCTACGACCTTGATGTTCGAAGGTGTTCCAACCTTTCCCGATTCTTCGCGTTTCTGGCAGGTCGTGGACAAATACGCTGTAAGCATCTTCTACACCGCCCCCACCGCAATACGACAACTGATGGCCGATGGTGACGGCTATGTAACTTGTACCTCGCGAAAATCGCTGAGACTGCTGGGTACGGTTGGCGAACCTATCAACCCAGAGGTCTGGGAGTGGTATCACGGCATTGTGGGCGACCGCAGATGTCCCGTAGTCGACACATGGTGGCAAACGGAAACGGGAGGCATCATGATTTCTCCGTTGCCCGGCGCCACGAAGTTGAAGCCAGGTTCGGTTACCCGCCCATTTTTTGGCGTGCAGCCCGCGCTAGTCGATGAACATGGAGAGATCATTGAAGAAGTGGAAGCCACAGGGAATCTCGTCATGCTTCAAGCATGGCCCGGTCAAATAAGGACCGTCTACGGGGACCACCAGAGGGTGATCGACACCTACTACTCTCAGTATCCTGGCAAGTACTTCACTGGCGATGGTGCCCGGCGGGACGCAGATGGCTACTATTGGATCACCGGAAGAGTTGACGATGTCATCAACGTCTCAGGCCACCGGTTGGGAACAGCAGAAATTGAAAGTGCACTAGTACTGCACGAAAACATCGCTGAAGCCGCGGTCGTGAGTTCACCTCACGACATCAAAGGTGAGTCGATCTACGCCTTTGTTACCCCCATGACCGGCTTCGAACCCAGTGAGGAACTACGACAGGAGCTGGTGCAGCTCGTGCGCCGGGAAATTGGACCTATAGCCCGACCCGACGTAATTCAATGGGCTCCGGGATTGCCCAAGACGCGATCGGGCAAGATCATGCGTCGAATCCTGAGAAAGATCGCTGCCGACGAAGTGAATGACTTGGGAGATACCTCAACATTGGCTGACCCTTCTGTAGTGGATGACCTGGTAAGAAACCGGGTAGCTCAATAACGGATCCGCGCTATCGGCTCGACGGAGTTCCTTCCGCTCTAGACGCTATCGCTCTTCCTATGCTGCGCTTCCGTCGACATCCTTCATGGAGAGCGACACACGGCCCCGATTGTCGATCTCAAGCACGACTACATCAACCTCCTGACCTTCCTTGAGGTAGTCCGATACGCGTTCCACGCGCCCCTGCGCAATCTTGGAAATGTGCACCAAACCATCCTTGCCAGGAAGAATGTTCACAAACGCGCCAAAGTCCATGATTGTCTTGACTTCACCTCGATAGATTTTCCCGACCTCAGGTTCCTCAGTCAGGTTGTTGATCATTTTTCGTGCAATCTCTGCAGCATGAGTCGTCTCGGCATAGACTTTGATCACGCCTTCGTCGTCGATTTCGATCTCAGCGCCGGACTCGTCCTGGATGGACCGAATGGTTGCGCCACCTTTGCCTATCACTTCTCGCACCTTGTTTGGGTGCACCTTGATCGTCTCAATGGTCGGTGCAAATTCCGAAACTTCTTCGCGCGGCTTGGAAATGACAGAATTCATAGCGTCAAGAATGTGGAGCCTGGCCGAATGCGCCTGTGCAAGCGCTGTTTCCATGATCTCCTCATTGATTCCTTCAATCTTGATGTCCATTTGGAGTGCGGTAACGCCCTTCGCCGTTCCGGCCACTTTGAAGTCCATGTCTCCGAGGTGGTCTTCGTCACCCAATATATCGGTGAGTACCGTGAACCTCTCGTCCGATTTCACAAGGCCCATTGCCACGCCCGCAACTGCCGAAGCGATGGGAATGCCTCCGTCCATTAACGCCAGGGAAGCTCCGCAGACACTTGCCATGGAGCTAGATCCATTGCTTTCTGTGATCTCCGACACCACACGAATCGTGTAGGGAAAGTCCTCTTGACTGGGAAGTACTGCTTCGATAGCACGTCGAGCCAATCGACCGTGACCCACTTCGCGCCGAGCCGGTCCCCGCAATCGTCCAGCCTCGCCCACGCTATAGGGCGGAAAGTTGTAGTGGAGTAGAAAGTAGTCCCGCGTATTGCCGCTCAACGCATCAATCAAGGCGGCATCTCGCGACATGCCCAGCGTGGCCGTGACAATCGCCTGAGTCTCACCCCGTTGGAATAGAGCGGAACCATGTGTCCTGCGCAGCACTCCCACCTCAACTTCGAGGTCCCGAACTTCGTCAGAACGTCGACCGTCTATGCGTGGCTCGCCATTTAGTATTCGTTCACGGACGATGCGCTTCTCCAGTGACGAGAAGTATTTCAGAACCTCTTCCTCACGGGTTTCCTCGTCATCGGGTTGCACCAACTGCTCCACAGCTTTGTCCCGTAAGGTACGAACTTCCGCAAGCCGCTCCGCTTTGCTTGTAACTCGATAGGCTGCACCCAATTCCGCACCTACCGAACGCTCTATTCCCTCAGCAAGCTCGTTGTTCTGAGGCGGCGGTGAATAGGTCCATTTCTCTTTGCCCGCAACTTCCGCTAGCTGGTTGATTGCTTGAATTTGAACCTGCATCTCCTGATGTGCAAACAGGACTGCTCCCAGCATCTGGTCCTCGGATAGCTCCTTCGCTTCGCTCTCTACCATAAGGACAGCGTTTTCCGTACCGGCGACGACCATGTTCAGCATGGAGTCCTCCAATGCCGGAATCTTGGGATTGAGCAAGTAGGTGTTGTTCGAGAATCCCACACGGTTGGCTCCAATGGGACCAGCGAACGGAACGCCAGATATGGCCAATGCAGCCGAAGTACCGATCATTGAAACAATATCTGGGTCGACGTCGCGATCCACCGACATTACCGTCGCAATGACATGCACCTCATTGCGGAATCCATCGGGAAACAATGGACGTATGGGACGATCAATGAGCCGGCATGTCAGTGTTTCCTTTTCGCTGGGTCTCCCTTCCCGGCGAAAGAAGCCGCCAGGTATGCGACCAGCGGCATACATGCGTTCCTGATAGTCGACCGTCAAAGGGAAGAATCCCTGATTCGGCATGGCTTCCGGCGCAGCTACTACGGTGCACAGCACAGACGTGTCGTCCATGTGTGCCATGACCGCTCCACCCGCCTGTCTTGCAATTCTGCCGGTTTCTAGTCTTACTCGATGATCGCCCAAAGCGAACTCGACCTTTCTTGGTTTCAAATTCTATTCCCCTTCACGCTGTTAGCGTCTAATGTCTAGTCGCGAAATGAGGAACGTATAGCGATCTACATCTTTCGACTTCAAATAGTCCAGAAGCTTGCGGCGGCGTGCGACCATAATCTGCAAACCGCGACGGGAGTGATTGTCTCCCTTGTGGACCCTTAAATGTTCTTGTACTGAATTGATGTTCTTCGTCAGCAGCGCTACTTGCACCTCGGGGGAACCCGTGTCGTCCTCGCCACGCCCAAACTCTTTCAACACTTCATACTTCGATTCGGCAGTCAATGCCATACCCTAGCCTCCTGGGTGTCGTTATTCTCTTAATTTGATTGCACTCTTACTTCGCGATGATCCGCCGCGGCGCAACGCGCCCATCGACAAGAATCTCGCCTACGCCGAGAAACTGCTCTTGTTCCGATTCCTTCGCAGATTCGCAAAGTCGCACCCAGCCTCTTTCGGGTGCTTGAGCCACACGAATTGGTTGACCATGCTTTATGTCGAAAGCCGTTGGACCGGAAACATAAACTGCAGGCCATTCGCCCACCGCACTGGAGATTGGCAAAAGCAGCTCTTCGACGCGACGATCTGCGCTTGCTTCCTCAACCTGCTCCATGGTCACCAGGCAACTCTCGTCAAAGGGTCCCACGGCTGTGCGCCGTAAGGCTGTCACATGAGCACCACAACCCAACGCTTCTCCAATGTCCGCCACCAGGGTGCGAACATAAGTCCCTTTGCTGCAATGGATCTCCAACCCGAACTCTGGATGTCGAAACCAACACAACTCGTTCAAGTGAATCTCTACAGGTCTCGGGTCACGCGGCAACTCCACGCCCTGACGTGCAAGTTTGTACAGCGGCTGTCCGTTCACCTTTATGGCAGAGAACATAGAGGGAACTTGCTCGATGCTTCCTCGAAACCTCTGTAGAACACCTTCCAAATCAGACTCGGCAACATGATCCGCATTTCGCTCCGCGCAGACCTCACCTTCTGAATCGCCGCTGTCGGTGGATACCCCTAGCTTCGAGGTGACAAGGTACTTCTTGTCAGCGTTGAGCAGGAACTGAGAAAATTTTGTCGCATTGCCGAGACACAGAGGGAGCATTCCTGTAGCGAGCGGATCTAGACTGCCCGTGTGCCCAACCTTTCTAGCTCCAATCAGCCGTTTGACCGTCTGCAAAGCTTCATTGGAAGTCATGCCCGCGGGCTTGTCCAACACTAGCATGCCGTGGACATCGCGCCCTCGCGTCCTTCGCCTACTCACTAGCAGCACCATCTACGGTGGCTTCGCGCTCCATAGCTCTATCAATCAACGCATCCAATCGCTGGCCGACCTCTTCAGTGTCGTCGTAGTGGAATCGCAGCTGCGGAGTCGAGCGCATTGCAAGACGTTGCGCTAATTCCGTTCGCAAGAATCCAGCCGCCATCTCAAACACCGCAACGATCGTCGCTCTACCGTCAAGATTGGGAGAACTCAAGGACTGCAAATAGACGTCAGCGAATGCCATGTCCCGTGTGACTCGAACTTCTGTAAGAGAAATGTCGGTGGTCTCTACGCGTGGATCGCGCATCTTCGAACGAATGACATCGGTCAGTTCCTCGCGAATCTGCTCTGCAACGCGAAGCTCTCGACCGAACGAACGGGACCGGTGTAGAACTCTTACTCGACGCATTACAACGCACGCGCTACTTCGCGCGCTTCAAAGACCTCGATGCGGTCCCCTTCTCGCACGTCGTCGTAGTTCCGAACTCCTATGCCGCATTCGAAACCATTGCGTACTTCCATCACGTCGTCTTTGAATCTTCGCAACGACTCGAGCTCTCCTTCGTATATGACTGTGCTATCACGCAGCACTCGAATTCTCTTGTTGCGGAACACCGAACCTTCGACAACCATGCATCCTGCGATGTTGCCAAAACGTGGCGAATGGAACACATCTCGGACCTCCGCCGTCCCAACAATTTCCTCGCGCGTCTCGGGGACAAGCATGTCCTCGAGAATGCTCTTGATGTCGTCGAGCAATTCGTAGATGATGCTGTAGTATCGAACCTCGATTCCGTTTCGTTCGACGACGCTCTTCGCTGCGTTGTCCAGCCGAACGTTAAATCCAAAGATCATTGCATCGTAGGCAAGCGAGAGATTCACGTCCGATTCTGTAATTCCACCAACTCCAGAGCCGAGAACTTGGACGCCCACTTCCTCGTTGCCCAAGTCGTTACAGGCCTGCGCGATTGCTTCTAGCGAACCCCGAACGTCCGCTTTCAACACGACGTTGAGGATGCGTTTCTCCCCCTTACCAATATTGGCGAACATCGATTCCAGACGAGAACTTTGGCGAATCATCGTTTGCTTCTTCTGGCTCTTGTCCAAACGCGAGGCTGCCAGTTGCCGAGCCTGCTTTTCGTCCATTGCAACGTTGAAATCGTCACCTGCCGATGGCGCACCATTCAGTCCTAGCACTTCAACGGGAATCGCAGGACCAGCCTCTTCCACGGCTTCGCCACGGTCATTGAGAAGCGAACGAACCTTACCGTAACACTCTCCCGCCAAGACGATGTCGCCTTTGCGCAATGTGCCATTCTGTACCAAGAGACTTGCTACAGGTCCCCGTCCGCGATCAAGCTTGGATTCAATGACAACACCTCTAGCAATTGCTTCGGGGAACGCCCTGAATTCGTGGACTTCAGCAAGTAGCGATATCGCCGTCAAGAGGTCCTCGACTCCCTCGCCTGTTTCCGCGGAGACATCAACGAATTGCGTATCGCCGCCCCACTCTTCCGGCGAAACGCCAATGGTGTTCAGTTCGTTGCGCACGCGGCCGGGATCGACTCCAGGCAGATCAATCTTGTTGACCGCCACGATAATTGGCACCTCAGCAGCCCTTGCGTGCTGAACTGCCTCCTCTGTCTGAGGCATGACGCCATCGTCGGCAGCACAAACAAGCACCACGATGTCAGTGGCAGTAGCTCCGCGTGCACGCATGGCGGAAAAAGCCGCGTGCCCAGGCGTATCCAAGAACGTAATGGAACCTTGAGGAGTTTCTAGGTGATAGGCCCCGATGTGTTGGGTAATGCCTCCATGTTCTTCGCTCACTATTCGCGACTTGCGGATATAGTCGAGCAATGAAGTCTTTCCATGGTCAACGTGACCCATAACTACTACGACGGGAGAACGGCCTACCGACTCACCCACAGTTTGTTGAGCTGAAACCAGTTCCTCTTCCATCGGATCAGATGAAACTATCTTCACTCGGTGCCCCATTTCCTCAACGACAAGTGTCGCGGTGTCTACATCAACTAGCTGATTGATGGTCACCATTTCGCCAAGATTCATCAAGGTCTTGATCACTTCAGCGGATTTGACCGACATCCTGCGGGCCAGCTCGCCAACCGTAATCGCTTCGGAGAGCTCGACGTCGCGAACGATTTTCTCTACAGGCTTGGAAAACTCTCCGCCAGTCTTTGTAACTTCGAAGGCTCGTTTCCTCGCGCGGTCTCGGATCGAGCGTCTACGTCGGTCACCGGTCTTTCTCGTGCCCGTTGAGGCAAAGTCCACAGTCTCACGTGGAGATTTGCCTGTCTTCTGTTTTCTCTCGTCGCGACGCTTGCCTCCCTTATCCGTGGAGAAGGCTTCAGCTTCGGCGCGCGCGAGACTTTCCGCGGCTTCAACTCGTCGTCGTTTTTCTTCTTCCCGCGCTCGTTCGGCCTCTCTTTCCCGTTCAACTCTCGCTCGTTCAGCCTCTTGAGCTTTAAGTTGCTCGGCATTTTGACGCTGCCTGGCCTCCTCTTGACGCTGAAGCTGCTTGCGACGAATCTCCTCTTCAGCCGCAATTCGCTTGTCTTCCTCCCTGCGAATTCGCTCCTTTTCCAATTCCAACTGAGTAGAGCCTTCTTCAGTAGTAAGGGGAGGTGCATCTTGAGGTTGCGGCTGTACTGCAGCGACATCGGAATCCTTGGTATCTAGTGCTTCTCGGGTCCTCTCCACCGTAGGGACACTAGGCGATTGTTGAATTTCGTCGGATGTCGCTCGGGCCTTTGCCAATCCAGGAGTAGCCGTGCCGGTACCACTATCGGGGATCGTAGTGCCCTTGCGAACAATGCGACGTCGCCGAACCTTTTCTACCTTGACGGTATTCGCCGAACGTTGAAGGCCCAAGGTTCCAGAGCGAGCTCGAGTGAGCGTTCCCAGACCTCCGCTCGACATTTCACGACGGCTTGAGGATGGCGATGTCCTTTCCATTCGCCTAAGTCCAGTGTCTTCGTCTGTGCCCCCACGTGCCTGTCTTTCCTTCATATAGGCGACAAGCAATGCGACATCCTTGCTCGAAATCGAGTCGCTAGACTCTTTTTGGGGCAGTCCTGCCTGCGCAATGTTGTCGAGCAGTAGCTGCACATCGATGTTTTGCCGTTTGGCAATATCCGCTACTGTGTCTAGGGCTGGTGTGTTCATGTAGTCAATGGACCGTTCTTTGTCTAGTGTGTTCCCTACCTAACTGCCCGCTGCGCCGAGCATTGGCTCGCGCGCCGTCATGATGAGCTTCCCGGCTACCTCCGCGTCAACGCCGATTTCCATCTCCAGTACGTCCGGAATCGCCAGATCGGCAAGCTCTGCTACCGTTCGGACGCCTTGTGATGCCAAGCGCCAGGCTATGACATCCGTCATCCCCTCCATACTCAAGAGTTCCACAGAAGGCGCATCCGATTGCGTGTCCGACTCTTCCTCGCCTGCGTTTTCCTGCAGTGCTTCCGCGGCGCGTTCACGCAAAGCTTGAACGATTTCTTCAGTAAAGCCTTCAATCTCGAGCATTTCGTTGATGTCTACATAAGCAACCTCCTCCAATGAAGTAAAGCTCTCCTCCACTAGAACCTGTGCTAAGTCTTCGTCCACTTCAAGGCGAGACATGAACATCTCGACAAGTCTTAGCTCTTTCTCTTCCTGTTCCTTTATGGCATCGTCATATCGCCGGATATTGAGCTTCCATCCGCTAAGTTCGCTGGCAAGTCTTACGTTTTCGCCATTTGAACCAATTGCAATTGCATGGTGTTCTTGTCGAACAAGAATGTCCATTGAGTGCAAATCGTCGTCCCGCATAATCTGCTCGATGGGGACCGGGCTCATTGCATTGACTACCAATTGCACGGGATCCGCATCCCACTGAACCACATCGATGCGCTCATTGGCCAATTCGTTAGAAACTGCCTGAACCCGTGAGCCGCGCATTCCTACGCAAGCGCCCACGGCATCAATGCGACGATCATTGGTCGTAACTGCTATCTTTGCGCGTTGACCAGGAATCCTAGCTGCACCACGTATTTCGATGACCTGCTCTGCAATCTCCGGTACTTCCAATTTGAAGAGCTCCACAAGCATTTCGGTGCAAGTGCGAGACAGAACCAACTGAGGTCCCTTATTCTCCGGATCAATTCTCAAGAGGTATGCTCGAACCCTCTCCTCTACTCGATGAACCTGTCGGGGTATGAGATGCTCCCTGTAAAGTGCACCTTCCACGTTGTTGCCAAGATCAAGCGTTACTACGGAATCGCGGTGCGACCGTTTTACCGTGCCGCTGATCAGCTGACCGACCTTGTCGCGATAGTCTGTAGCAACGCGTTCCCGCTCCGCTTCCCGTACCTTTTGAAATATCACTTGGCGCGCTATTTGCGCCATGATCCGTCCAAAATCGACGTTTGGCCAGGACTCTTCCCAAGTGTCGCCAATCGCCAATCCCGATTCCTTCTCCTGCGCCTCCTCAAGCGTCAGATGCGCATCCGGATTGAACGTCTGGTTTTCCCAATCTAGCAACTCTTGGCTTCCTTGCCCTATTTGGTGATCAGGTTCTTGGATCGGAACGGCATTCATTTTGTCCGGGTCGACCACCGTCCACACGCGATAGGTGTTGCATGTGTTCGCTTCCCAGTTGATCGAAACGCGAAACTCGGCGTTTTCTCGAACCCTTCGTTTCGTCGCGGTAGCAAGGGCGGCTTCAATGGCCCCGAATACGACATCTTCCGAGATCCCTTTTTCGTTCGATACGGACTCGACCGCAATCCTTATTTCCTTGAAATTCATAATGACAACGCTGCTAGCTGAACGATGGCACAAGCCGCGCGCGGCGCAATTGATCAAATTCCACCACAAACTCATCGTTCTCGAAATCGATACCAAACTTTTCCGTATCGCTGAATCGCAATCGACCGCGCAAATGTGAGCGCCCTGACTTGGGCCACAAGAGTCGCACGTCGATCAATTCGCCAAGATACGCCTGGAACTGCTCGGGCTTGAAAAGCACTCGATCCAATCCCGGTGATGAAACCTGGATCGTCAGGTTTTTCGGCAACACCTCCTCGACATCCAACACGGCTTCGATTTGATTGCTGACAGTCGCGCAATCGTCGACGTCCACACCTTGGTCAGATTCGATGAACACGCATAGGGTTGCCCGTTGGCCACGGCTCGAGTAGTCGATTCCCCAGATGTTGAAACCCATCGCTTCTACCGTTGGCGCTAGCAATTGTTCCAGTCTTGTCCTCTGCGCTTCCATCGTGCCTCAATGCTCGATACGACACATCCTCGCGCTTCCTGCGGAAACGCCAGTTCCATGTTTGGGAGACACCGATTCGAACCTATCCAAAAAACCAAGGTCGGCCTTTTCGATGTTCGATAACAAAAGACGCCTCATGCCTGCGTCTCCCGTCGTCCGATGCGGGAGGCAAACACAAGACGATCTGCAAATGATGCAGCGCTTCAGCGGTAGCGCAACTGCGACCATCGTGGTAGCGGGGGGAGGATTCGAACCTCCGACCTATGGGTTATGAGCCCATTGAGCTACCAACTGCTCCACCCCGCATCAGCAACGGCGAAGATTATAAAGATTCCAAAGGCAATAGGCAAGCTTGGGCAGCCTAAATCTGCCTTTGCACACTGGTCAGCAGTGGACCAAGTGCCAACAGGTGTTCTGGTGCCGAAGAGAGGACTCGAACCTCCACGGGCATGAGCCCACTACCCCCTCAAGGTAGCGTGTCTACCAATTCCACCACTTCGGCTATGAATAGCCAGTCCCGTGGACTGGCGCGGCAGGCTATTTCATCAGATATCCGGTATTTGCGAAGTATCCCCAGTTTCGCTCGGCGAGGCGTCGTCAACGCTCGCTTCGTTGTCTGAGCTGGCGTCTGGGAAGTCGGGCATGTCGTCTCCCTCTAGGGGCATGCCAAAATCCGTTTCCTCGTCGCCTTCAGCACTTGCTTGATCTTCTGTCGAACCAGTGAGGTCATCGCCAACTTGCTGAAGCGAGGGCAGGCTGTCCGTAGTAAAGCCCTTAAGGCTGTCTGCTCGTTCTTTAGCTGTGAAAGCGAGTCCAAAAGCAATTAAGAAATAGCCAATAGCCAGTGCAGCCGTGAATTTGACCACAAAGGATGTGGCGCCCGAGGACCCGAACAGTGTGTTCGCTGCGCCGCTGCCAAATGCGGCACCAATGTCTGCCCCTTTGCTCTGCTGAATGAGTACTAGAGCACCAAGGGACACCGACACAACGACAAGCAATATCAGTAGAGTAGTTTCGAATAGTTCCATGATTTAGTTACCAGACGCGATACTGCAGATCGCATTAAATTGGTCTACGTCGAGCGAGGCGCCCCCAACAAGAAATCCATCTACATTGGCTTGCGAAATCAATTGTGACGCGTTGTCGACCTTCACGCTGCCTCCATACAAGATCCGCAGTTCCTCACCAGTCACTCTTGCTGAATCGGCAATCATACTACGAAGATGATGGTGCATGTCTTCGGCGTCTTCGGGAGTTGCGACAACCCCTGTGCCAATTGCCCACACAGGCTCGTATGCAATCTGTGCACGACCAATGATCGAGGATTCGCATTCTTTCAACACTTCAGCGACCTGATTCCAGACTACGTCCTTCGCAATGCCACTTTCCCGCTGCTCAAGAGTCTCTCCAACACAGAGAACAGGAGTCAATCCAGCTTCACAACACGCTAGAAACTTCTGTGCGACTATCCGGTCGGTCTCATGAAACATTGAACGTCGTTCGGAGTGCCCGACAATTGCAAATGTGCCTCCCAGATCACCTACCATTCCAGCGGATATCTCGCCCGTATAAGCTCCATCATCTTCAAAGTGCACATCCTGGGCACCAACACCTATGGATGCCTCTCGGCTTGAAGCCAATGCTTGCAAATACAGCGCGGGTGGCGCAATCCAAACGTCGACACTGCTAGGAGTTTGCAATCCGGTCATGAACTCGCGACACAAGTCATGGGAGCCATGCATTTTCCAGTTCGCAATTACGAGAGGCGTGCGCAACCGCAAAGTCCAAAGCCCGATTTCATTCAATAGTATAGCTAGCAGAAGGTTCTACGGATGGAACGCTCGGAGCGGAATTTGGCTCAATTCCGCAACCAAGTCACTTGGGATCGCCTGTTGCTTGTACACATCGGTCGGCAATCTCTTTCACCAACGCTGGATCCTCACCTTCGACCAACACGCGAACGACCGGTTCGGTTCCGGAAGGTCGCACGACTATCCTAAGAGCTTCTCTAATTGTCGGGTTGATTCCAGCAAGAGCACCATCGATCGCTTCGCACGCGGCAGTCTTGGACGAGTTTCCTACACCAACATTCACTAGAGCCTGTGGTTGGAGAGTGAGATCCTGCACGATGTCCGACAGGTCCCAGCCGTTTGATTGACACGACGCCAATACTTGCAGAGCGGAAATGATCCCATCGCCTGTCGTGGTACTCTCGTGACACATGATATGACCTGAAGTCTCGCCGCCCAGACCCCATCCCAATTCCGTCATTTTCGAGTGAACGTGGCGGTCGCCAACATCGGTGCGAACAAAGGGAATGCCGAGATCCTTCAACGCTGTCTCAAGCCCGAGGTTTGTCATCACGGTACCCACTACGCCACCGAATTCTCGGTTGGCGTACTTCCGCGCCTTGGCTAGGCAATACAAAATGTGGTCCCCGTCAAGGAGTTGGCCTGTTGCGTCAACCATAGCTACTCGATCTCCGTCGCCATCAAACGCTATCCCGAGATCGGCATGCCGGTCAACTACCTCCCTAGTCAAGCTGCTCGGAGAAGTCGTGCCACACATACGATTGATGTTTCTTCCATTGGGAGAGGTTCCAATGCTCATCACTTCGGCTCCAAGCTCGCCAAAGATCAATGGTGCAATTGCATAGGTCGCGCCATGCGCACAATCAAGTACGACTCGCAAACCATTGAAATCCAAGTCGCCGTTCAAAGACTCCTTGCAGAAGTCCACGTATTGACGAATCGCATGGTTCGGTCTCGTCGCCTTGCCAAGTGAATCTGCCTGTTCAGTCTCTAACCGACTGTTCATCATGCCTTCAATTTGCGCTTCAGTCTCGTCGGACAGCTTCAGACCCGAATTGTCAAAGAATTTCAGACCGTTGTCTTGAAACGGATTGTGGGATGCACTGATGGCGACGCCCAAGTCTGCCTTCATTGACCTTGTCAAAAACGCAATGGCCGGCGTTGGCATTACTCCCAATAACCCAACATTTATGCCTGAAGCGATAAAACCTGCTTCCAATACCGACTCCAGCATGTAGCCGGAGGTTCTCGTGTCCTTGCCAATGAGAACACTCTTCCCGCCGTTTTCTCGTACCACCGATCCCACAACCCATGCGATCTGTAGGCACGCTTCCGGCGTAATGGGATATTGACCGACCCGACCCCGTATTCCGTCCGTTCCAAAGAGAGGACAGTATTCAGAATCTGAATGGGATGGCGAACGAGGCGTAGATCTCACCTCAGGCGCAGCTAAGAGTCTTCAGCCGGTGATGCGAAAGGCGATGGTTCGTGCTCTTCCGCGGGGCTTTCAGAGACGGATTCGCCCGACGCGGAAGTCTGTTCGGGTGGTGTTGGGGCACGCGGTTTGCCTCCGGCCATTATGTCCCCAACTTGCTCAGGAGAAAGGGTTTCATACTCGATCAGAGCATTGGCCATGACATGGAGCTTTTCAATGTTGTCTTGAAGAATGTCCTTCGACCTCTCGTACAGCCTATGCACGATCGAACGAATCTCTTCATCAATTTTCTTGGCTGTATTGTCTGATACTGTCGTACTGGGCGTACCCGCTGACATTCCTAGAAACACCTCGCCTTCGTTCTCATCGTATTTCAGTGGACCCAATACTTCGGAGAATCCCCACTTGGTGACCATGTTGCGAGCGAGTTGCGTAGCTCGTTCCAAATCGTTGGCTGCTCCAGTGGTGATTCCGTCGATACCATTGACCAACTCCTCGGCAATTCGTCCGCCATAGAGAGTACAGATCTGAGACTCCACAGCGGTACGACTCAGGCTGTACTTGTCCTCTTCTGGTAGGAACATGGTTACACCCAAAGCACGTCCCCTGGGAACAACGGTAATCTTGTACAGAATGTCGTGTTCTGGCATGCAATAGCCCACAATGGCATGCCCTGCTTCATGGTAGGCGGTCACCCGTTTTTCCTTGTCTGACATGACCATCGACTTGCGCTCTGCGCCCATCATGATCTTGTCCTTGGCCTTTTCGAATTCCTCCATGCCAACCAGTCTCCTGCCTGCCCGAGCTGCAAACAGGGCCGCCTCGTTGACGATGTTCTCTAGATCTGCGCCGGAAAATCCAGGCGTTCCACGGGCGATGGTCAAGGAATTCACATCCTCGGCAATTGGCACACGTCGCATGTGCACCTTCAAGATTTGGTCACGACCCCGAATATCGGGAAGCGGTACGACGATTTGACGGTCAAACCGCCCCGGTCGAGTAAGCGCCGGGTCCAACACGTCAGGTCGGTTGGTTGCCGCGATTACGATCACACCGTCGTTTGGCTCAAATCCGCCCATTTCAACGAGCAGCTGGTTGAGCGTCTGTTCCCGTTCATCGTGACCGTTGCCCAGCCCGGCACCGCGGTGACGCCCAACGGCGTCGATTTCATCAATGAAGACTATGCAGGGCGCATGCTTCTTTGCTTGTTCAAACATGTCGCGCACACGGGATGCTCCCACGCCAACGAACATTTCGACAAAATCAGATCCTGAAATCGAGAAGAAAGGCACTTTGGCCTCGCCCGCAATCGCTTTTGCCAGCAACGTCTTACCCGTTCCAGGTGGACCGACCATGAGGGTGCCGCGCGGAATTCTGCCGCCAAGCTTCTGGTACTTGCCGGGATCACGGAGAAACTCGACCAACTCCTGAACATCTTCCTTGGCTTCCTCTACTCCCGCTACGTCAGCGAAGGTGGTCTTCACGTGCTCATCTGAAAGCATCTTTGCCTTGCTCTTGCCAAATGCGAGCGGGCCGCCGCGACCCCCAACGCCTTGCACCTGACGCATCAGAAGCATGAAAACAGCCAAGATTATGAGAATGGGAAGTACGGCAAAGAACAATTGCATCCAAAAGCTGTTGCCGGTGTCTTCAGTGCCGCGGATCTCTACGTTGTGATCCTCAAGATTCTGCAGCAATTCAGCGTCGTCAATGGGAATTCTGACGACCTTAAAGGTGTTTCCCTCGCGGTTTTGAACCTCAATGATGTCGCGTTTAAAGGTAACCGCTTTGATGTTGCCTTCGGCCACGTGTGTTCGGAAGGCCGAATAGCTGATTTCATCCGGTTCGGCTTTGCCAACGAAATTGTTGAAAAGGGTAAGCAACACCAAGGCTACTATCACCCAAAGCAACAAATTTTTTGCCATTGTGCTCAAAACACACGCCCCCCTGCCGACCGCACGTCGGCATGAGCACAGTATACAAGCGTTGAGCAGCCGATGCTGACCAAATCCTTCACCAGTTCCTTCTCTTGTAGCAGTTATTTGGTGTCATTTGCGATTTTTTCAATTGCATAGTCCGTTACAGCAACTAATTCATTCCTTTCTAATAGACTCCCCGAAGCTCCAATAAATCCCCCATTCAACTTGGCGAATTCGTGCATTGAACCTTGTCACCACCTTGTGCGCATCTATGTCTTGGGATTAGATGCTCAGTTCATGCCTGCGGTCACAAACGCCAGAGCACTTTGAGCTAACGGTATGCGCACCTGTATGTGCAGGTCTTCATCGGCACTCAAACGTGCTCAACTTGACGAATGTGAAATTCCTTTTCCGCTGGACCCTCTCCTACAAAGAAGGTGTCGTCCAACCGCTTCCCAATCATCGCCCTGGCAAGCGGCGACACGTTGGAAATCGTTCCAGACTTTACGTCGGCTTCATCCTCGCCAACTATTCGATACGTTATGGAGTCTCCCGTGATCAGGTCCTCTAATGTGACCGTTGAACCAAATATCACTGTTCCCGTGTTGCTTATTTTGGTGACATCGATCACCCGTGCATCCGACAATCGGGCCTCCAGGTAGCGAATTCTTGCTTCCATCATTCCTTGTCGCTCCTTGGCGGCGTGATAGTCGGCATTCTCGCGTAAATCGCCAAGCTTGCGTGCTTCGCCAATGGCTTTGGAAGCTGCGGCTCGACCGTTCCGCAGTTGTTCCAACTCGCAGCGCAGCTTGAGGTGTCCCTCTACCGTCATGGGTTTAGGCACGGATTCCTTCCTCCCTATAGCTCTTGAAGTCGCCGGACGGAACTAGACTGGCCGTAGCGAATAGCCTGGCAAATCGCTGCACCGCCCGCCAATGTAGTCGTGTAGGTCACGTTGTTTTGTAGTCCAAGTCTGCGTATTACTGCGGAGTCCGCGATGGATTGACGACCCTCCGTAGAATTCACAATGAGTTTGACATCTCTGTTCTTCATTAAGTCGGTGACATCTGGACGACCTTCTGTCACTTTGTTCACCACTTCCGATTCGATCCCATGGCGACGGAGCACGGCAGCTGTGCCACGGGTGGCTACAAGGTCGAATCCAAGCTCCCGCAGTTGTCCAGCGACCTCTGCAACATGGGGGCGATCGGATTCCTTGACGCTGACAAAAGCCAATCCACCACTCGGCAATCTAGTCCCGGCAGCGAGTGTCGCCTTCGAAAAGGCTTCTGCAAAGGATTTGCCGATGCCCATGACTTCACCTGTGGACTTCATCTCTGGACCTAGAATCGGGTCAACGCCCGGAAACTTGGCAAAGGGAAAAACCGATTCCTTAACGAAAATGTGAGAAGGCACCGCTTCCTCAGTAATTCCTTGTGATTCTAGAGACATTCCCGCCATGCAGCGCGCGGCGACCTTAGCTAGTGAAAAACCAATGCACTTCGATACAAACGGTACGGTGCGAGACGCTCGCGGATTGACTTCTAGGACAAAGATGTTGCCGGCTTGTACAGCCATCTGCACGTTCATCAATCCGACGACGTTCAACTCATAGGCAAGGGCACGCACCTGGCGACGAATCTCTTCCTGAATTGCCGAACTGAGACTATGGGGCGGCAATGAACATGCTGAATCTCCCGAGTGGATGCCTGCTTGCTCGATGTGTTCCATGATCGCTCCGATTAGCACGTCGTGGCCATCGGAGACTAAATCCACGTCAACTTCAACCGCTTGGTCCAAGAATCGATCAAGAAGAACAGGCGAGGTGTTCGACTCCGGAATTGCAGTAGCCAAGTAGCGAGCAAGCTCTGACTCGTTGAACACAACCTCCATCGCGCGTCCACCAAGTACGTAGGATGGTCGCACAATCAAGGGAAAACCTATTTCTCGTGCAGCCGTCAATCCATCGTCGATGGTATTTACAGTGCGATTGGAAGGCTGACGCAAGCCTGCTTGATTGATGACATCCTGAAATCGTTTCCGGTCTTCGGCTCGGTCGATCGCATCTGCACTTGTGCCAATTATTGGCACTCCCAACTCGGTCAGTTTGTCAACCAACTTGAGTGGTGTTTGACCACCAAACTGAACTATGACGCCAGCTGGCTTCTCGACGTCTATGATTGACAAGACATCCTCGAGCGTTACAGGCTCGAAATAGAGTCTGTCGGAAGTGTCGTAGTCGGTTGAAACGGTTTCAGGATTGCAATTGACCATGATCGTCTCATAACCATCTTCCCGCATGGCGAGCGCTGCGTGTACGCAGCAGTAGTCGAATTCGATGCCTTGACCTATTCGATTTGGTCCTCCGCCAAGAACCATGATCTTCTCTCGATCTGTGGGATTGGCCTCACAGAATTCCTCGTAGGTCGAGTACAAGTATGCGGTGGTGGCTGGAAACTCCGCTGCGCAGGTATCCACCCGTTTGTAGACCGGTCTAATGTCCCATGCTCTTCTGCGTCCACGCACGTTGGCTTCTTGGCACTGGAGCAACTCCGCTAGTCTGAGATCAGAAAACCCGTCGCGCTTCAACTGCAGTAACTCCTCGGGCCGAATGTCTTCGATCGACCGGCCGAGAAGCGCCTGTTCGGTTCGGACCAAATCATGGATTTGAGCAAGGAACCAAGGGTCAATTCGAGTTGCTTCAAACATGTCCTCCGGTGAAATGTTGTGCCGAAAACCGTCCGCTACATACAGAATGCGATTCGCGCCGGGTTGCCGCAACTCGGCAAAGAGATCGCGCAAATCATCCGGACCTTGAACTCTCAGTAGGGGTTGCAGTCCGCTTATTCCAGTCTCCAGACTACGCAACGCCTTTTGGAAGGACTCTTTGAACGTTCTGCCTATGGACATCGCCTCGCCCACAGACTTCATTTGGGTGGTGAGTCGGTTCTCCGCTTGTTGAAACTTCTCGAACGTGAATCGAGGAATCTTGGTGACTACATAGTCAAGCGTAGGTTCGAAGGAAGCTGGCGTCACCCCGGTAATGTCATTGGCCAGTTCATCGAGCGTGTAGCCCAACGCCAGCTTGGCGGCGACCTTGGCTATAGGGAAACCAGTTGCCTTTGAAGCCAAGGCTGATGATCGCGACACACGGGGATTCATTTCTACCACAATCATGCGACCCGTTTCTGGATCCACCGCGAACTGCACATTGGAACCACCTGTTTCCACCCCTATTTCGCGAAGCACGGCAATCGACGCGTCTCGCATAAGCTGAAATTCTTTGTCGGTTAGCGTCTGGGCTGGCGCAACCGTTATGGAGTCTCCTGTATGAATGCCCATGGGATCGACATTCTCAATGGAACATACGATGATGCAGTTGTCGTTCACGTCGCGCACCACTTCCATCTCGTATTCCTTCCAACCGAGAAGCGACTCGTCGATGAGCAACTCATTGGTCGGCGACAACTGCAGTCCTCGATTGCATATTTCTACAAACTCCTCGCGGTTATAGGCTATGCCGCCTCCAGACCCCCCTAGCGTGAACGATGGCCGGATAATGCATGGATAGCCTAGTTCCTCCTGTACCTGTAGCGCATCTTCAAGAGTATGTGCAATACCGGATCTAGCTGTTGCCAACCCGATATTTGCCATAGCTTTGTCGAAGAGTTCGCGATCTTCCGCCTTGTCAATGGAGTCTCGGCTTGCCCCGATAAGCTCGACTCCGTTGTCGGCCAGAATACCTTCGCGGACAAGATCCAGTGCGCAATTGAGGCCTGTTTGTCCCCCCATGGTTGACAGCAACGCATCAGGTTTCTCACGTTGAATAATCCGCGCCACCGTCTGCCACTCCACAGGTTCGACGTAAATGGCTGAAGCCATGGTCGGGTCTGTCATGATGGTCGCAGGATTGGAGTTCACTAGGATTACTCTCAATCCTTCTTCCATTAGTGCTTTGCAGGCTTGGGCACCCGAGTAGTCGAACTCGCAGGCTTGACCAATGATGATAGGTCCCGCGCCGAGAATCAACACAGAATCTATATCGTCACGCTTCGGCATCGTAGGGCTAAGTCCTGCTCCGCATCATCGCAATGAAACGATCAAACAGGTAGCGGCAATCTTGGGGTCCAGGACTCGCCTCCGGATGCCCTTGAAAACCAAACGCCGGCAGTCTCTTGTGGGCAATTCCCTGCAGTGACCCATCGAACAACGACGAGTGTGTCATCTCGACAGAATCCGGAAGGCTTGTCTTGTCCACGCAAAAGCCATGGTTCTGGCTGGTAACGATCACTTGACCCGTCTTAAGATCCTTGACGGGATGGTTCGCACCGTGATGACCGTGCTTCATCTTTACCGTCTTAGCTCCCGCTGCCAGTGCGAGAAGCTGACACCCAAGGCAAATTCCAAATATCGGAATTTGAGCATTCAAGAATTCTGCAATCGCATCAATGGCATAGGTGCATGGGTCCGGATCGCCCGGTCCATTGGACAGAAATATGCCATCGGGATCATGCGACAGAGCCTGCGCCGCGCTCGTGTGAGCAGGCACGACGACTACTTCGCATCCCCGGTCCACTAGCAGGCGCAGTATGTTGCGCTTTATGCCGAAGTCGTACGCGACGACTCGAAAATCACTGCCTCCGCCCTTGCGGTAGCCAGTATTCAGATCCCAACCACCCTCCGTCCAGTGATTTTCCGATTGGCACGTGACCACCTTTGCCAAGTCCATGCCGACCATGCCAGGAAAGCTTTGTGCACGTTCAATCGCTTCATCTTCCCTAAAGCCTGCACCCGCGACAATGCAACCAGCCATCGCGCCTTTTTCTCGAATAATGGAAGTCAATTGCCGAGTATCAATATCTGAGATGGCGACGACGTTCTCGCGTCGCAGGAACTCTCCAAGCGATAGCTGTGAACGAAAATTGCTCAGCAGTGGTGGAGTGTCACGTATGACCAATCCTTCAGCCCAAACTGCTGTAGACTCGTAGTCCTCTTGATTGGTACCTGTATTGCCAATATGAGGATACGTCAGTGTGACTATTTGACGTGCATACGATGGATCTGTGAGTATCTCCTGGTAGCCCGTCATGGCGGTATTGAACACCACCTCGCCAGCCGCAGATCCAAATACCCCGATGGACGTCCCTCGAAACACTGTGCCGTCTTCAAGAGCAAGCATCGCGGGGATTTTGGGGGTCACGCGCTACGTTCCAAACCCATGGGAGCTTCGAAGGAAACGCGTAGATAAGGAGAATTCCACGCGCTTTCTTCCCATCTCCTAGTCATGACAACCCCAGAACTTGGTTCATGCCATACAAGCCGCTCGATCCATTTTCTAGCTTGTCCGCGATGAATAAGCTGCCGCGCAACGCACCTTCAGCGAATATTGACCGGTTGGAGGCACGATGCGTTAGTTCAATGCGTTCTCCAGTTGCCGCAAAGGTCACCGTGTGTTCACCCACGACGTCGCCGCCGCGTGCAGAATGGAATCCGATCTCGCCCAAAGCGCGTTGTCCAACGATTCCTTCCCTCCCGTATGCGGCCACAGCATCCAAGTCACTGCCGCGTGCATGCGCAATCACATGTCCCAACTGTAGAGCCGTACCGGACGGAGAGTCAATTTTTTTGCGGTGGTGCAGTTCGTGAATTTCCACGTCGAACTCAGTGCCCAATGCCTTTGCCGCCAGTTCCAGCATTTTGAGTGACACATTCACGCCAACGCTCATATTGGGCGCTAACAGTACAGGGATGTGTTGCGAAGCAGCTCGAATTCGTGAATGTTGTTGATCCGTGAAACCAGTGGTACCGATGACTAAGCCGATTTTACGGCTAACACATTGGTCTAACAAGTCCATGGTGCTTTCTGGGATGCTGAAATCAATAGCTACGGACACTTCACCGAGGGCAACTGACGGTTCGTAGGCAATTACTACTCCGACCTCCGCACACCCGGCAACCAGCCCCACATCCAAGCCCAATTTGGAAGAGGAACGGGAGGCCAATGCGCCACCAATTTGAAGCTCGGCATGATCCTGAAGTGCGTGAGTCAGCATACGGCCCATTCTTCCCGTTGCGCCGCAAATTGCAATCGAGATCATTGTCGGGAAAGACTACTGGGTCAAGCTGTCTATGAAGTCACGTACGCGGGAACCAAATGACTTCCCCTTGGGCGTGTGCCTGTGGTCCGTTCCTTCAAGCGATGTCTCCAATTGCTCTAGTAGTTCCCGCTGTCTTGACGACAAGTTCACGGGTGTCTCCACTACAACCCTGCAAAGTAGGTCGCCTTTGCGTCGGTCGCGCAGCGATGGAACACCTCGACCGCGCAATCTGAATAGCTTGCCAGTCTGCGTCTCAGCTGGAACTCGCAATTTTACGCTACCTTCGAGCGTCGGTATGTCAACCTCGTCGCCGAGCGCAGCCTGTGTAATGGTTATGGGCTTTTCGCACAGCAGGTCGTCTTTCTGACGATCGAAAACTGGGTGCGGCCTGACGTTGAAAACGATGTACAAGTCGCCTGACGGTCCACCGCGAACTCCACTCTCACCTTCGCCGCTTACACGCAAACGGGTTCCTTGATCCACACCTGGTGGAACGGTTACCGAGAGTGTTTTCTCACTGGTAGCACGCCCTTGACCGCGGCAAGTATGGCAAGGATTCTCGATAGTTCTTCCCGTGCCCCCACATCGCCTACAGGTCTGCTGCATAAGGAACATGTGCTGACGAATGGAAATCCGACCCGAACCCTCGCAATCTGGACACTCTGTAGCGGATGTCCCGCTTGCTGCGCCAGTTCCATTGCACTCAGAGCACGTCCGTAGCGCAGGTATCCGCACCTCGATCTTGTCGCCACGGACAGCCTGCTCCAAATCGATATTCAGTTCATAGCTGAGGTCCGAACCAGGTTGATGTTGCGAGCGGGTTCGACCTCGATGCGACCCCATGAACATGTCGCCGAAAACGCTATCGAGGTTTCTCAGAATGTCGTCGATACTCGATCCATTGGCGAAATCGCTGAACCCGCTGCCTTGCATTCCGTCGAGTCCAGAGTGTCCAAACCGATCGTACGCTCCGCGCTTGTCGCCATTCGAAAGCACTTCGAATGCCTCGGTCGCCTCCTTGAACCGCTCTTCAGCATCTGGTTGATCGGGATTGCGGTCAGGGTGGTATTTCATCGCAAGGCGACGATATGCACGTTTTATCTCATCGTCGCTCGCAGACTGGGACACCCCCAGAACTTCATAGTAGTCGCGCTTTGCCATGCCATTGCCTGTAGTACGAAACTAACTGGCTCGCAACCGCAACGCGAGATAGACCCCAGGATTCCGCATCCACGCTAGGTGGTACCTACTTATCGTCCTTAACCTCCTCAAATTCTGCGTCCACTGCTTCGTCTGGGCCTTTGGATTCCCCGGCTGAGGGTTCAGCATCTGTTTCTGCGCCTGGTTCCGGGGTTGCAGATGCGTCTTGGTACATTCTCTGCACAACAGGTTCCGCTACCTTGCTCAATGCTTGCAGCTTCTCCTGTATGGCGTCCTTGTCGTCAGTTTTCATGGCCTGTTCAAGGTCGGCTATCGCGCTTTCGATGGACGACTTTTCACTCTCTGTGACTTTGTCGCCCAAATCCTCGACCATCTTGCGCGTGGAGTGGATCATTGAATCGGCTTGATTGCGCAGTGTAACCAACTCCTCGAATCGCGCGTCTTCCTCAGAGTGAGATTCTGCATCCTTGACCATGCTCTCGATCTCTTCGTCCGACAGTCCGCTCGATGCCTTTATTACGATCGACTGTTCCTTGTTGGTTGCCTTGTCTTTGGCCGTAACGTTCAAGATTCCATTCGAGTCTATGTCAAAACTAACCTCGATTTGAGGCACTCCCCGCGGCGCAGGTGGAATATTGGCCAGATCAAACTGACCCAGTGACTTGTTTTGCGATGCTTGCTTTCGTTCGCCTTGCAAGACGTGAATGGTCACCCGCGTTTGGTTATTGTCGGCCGTTGAAAAGACCTGCTGTTTGCGTACGGGAATCGTTGTATTCTTTTCGATCAATGGACTCATGACTCCGCCCAAGGTTTCGATTCCCAAGGAAAGTGGAGTCACATCGAGTAGCAATACATCGTGTATGTCGCGAGAGAGTACAGCCCCTTGAATGGCTGCGCCCATTGCAACTGCCTCATCTGGGTTTACGTCCTTGCGTGGCTCACGACCAAAGAACAATCGCACTCGTTCCTGAACTAGAGGCATCCGCGTCTGACCCCCGACAAGGATTACGTCGTCAATTTCGTTGACCGAAATTCCAGCGTCCTTGATGGCGGTGCGACAAGGGTCAATGGTTCTATCAACGAGATCTTCAACCAAGGACTCCAACTTCGCACGAGTGAGCTTGACCACCAAGTGCTTCGGGCCCGTGTTGTCGGCGGTGATATAGGGCAGGTTTACATCAGTTTCCTGGCTGGAGGAAAGTTCGACCTTGGCTTTTTCAGCAGCTTCCTTGAGTCGCTGCAGCGCTAATGGATCGTTGTGCAGGTCAATTCCGTTCTGCGACTTGAACTCTTCTGCCAAGTAATCAATGACTCGAAGATCGAAGTCCTCTCCACCCAGAAAAGTATCGCCATTCGTCGACAACACTTCGAATTGATGTGAACCGTCCACATCGGCAATTTCAATGATTGAAATGTCGAAGGTACCTCCGCCGAGATCGTATACAGCGATTTTTGAATCGCCACGTTCACGATCCAATCCGTAGGCCAACGCGGCAGCAGTAGGCTCGTTGATGATGCGCTTTACCTCTAGGCCCGCGATTCTCCCTGCGTCCTTTGTCGCCTGACGTTGAGAGTCGTTGAAGTAGGCAGGAACAGTTATCACGGCTTCGGTCACTGACTCGCCCAGATAGTCCTCTGCCGTTTTCTTCATTTTCTTCAGCACTTCTGCCGAGACTTGCGGTGGCGCTTTGGCTTCGCCTCTGGCTTCCACCCATGCGTCTCCATTGGTCGCCTCTACGATCTTGTAGGGAACCATTTCGGTATCGCGTTGTACAACGTCGTCCTTAAATTGACGTCCTATCAAACGCTTCACCGCAAAGAGAGTGTTATCGGGATTAGTTACTGCTTGCCGTTTCGCACTTTGTCCCACGAGTACTTCGCCTTTCTCGGTGAAAGCAACAATGGAAGGCGTTGTGCGGTCCCCTTCCGAGTTTTCCACAACCCGTGGTTTGGTGCCCTCAAGCAACGCCACACACGAATTTGTCGTGCCCAAGTCGATTCCAATTATTTTTGCCATGTGTTGTTCCCAGACTCAAACCCTTCCAAGGGGTTCTCTTCAATTCAGTACTGCTTTATAGATATGGACAATCACGATCGAATTCAAGCCATTCCCGTCTACTCAACCGAGTCGTCAGCTGAGCTGACTTCCTTTGCCACAATGACTTCAGCTTCGCGCAAGAGACGGTCATGTATCAGGTAACCCTTGCGAAATACTTCGACTACCGTTCCTGGTTCTGCATCTGGATGTTCTATGGAAGTCATTGCCATGTGTCTCTCGGGATCGAAAACTTCCCCCTGCGGATCGAATTCTTTGATGCCATTCTTGTTCAATGCATCGGTCAACGCTTTTACTGAGAGTTCTATGCCCTCAATAACGCTCTTGGATACGTCATGTTCCCTAGCCGTTTTAACTGCGGTGTCAAAGTTGTCCAAGGCCGGCAGCAACTCGCGAGCAAAGCCTTCTAACGCAAAGCGCTTTACGCTTTCATACTCTCTCGCGCTTCTTTTTCGAACGTTTTCCGCCTCTGCGCGAGCGCGCAACACTTGGTCCTTGGCATCATCGACGAAAGCGCGCATTTCTTCCAACTGACTCATGAGTTCTTCTACAGAGGGGCCTTGGTCCGCACATTTCTCGTCCAGGGGCTCACCGTTTGATGAGGATTCCTCTTCGCCCTCAACATCGTGCGACGCATTCTGATTGGGATCGGGTTCCTCGCCCGCGTGTTCGTCCTTTGAGGGTGTTGGTTCGTCAGTCTCTCGGGGCTTCTTGTCGTCTAATTCGTGCATTGTCAAAACCCTTTAGTACAAAGTAGCGAGGAATCTAGGTTATAGGGACTCAATGATTGAATTCAAGAGTCGTGATGTTCGAGTGCGCTACCCAAATGCCGAGCAGTGGCGTCAACTAGTGGGATCACTGCTTTGTACTGCATACGTGCCGGTCCAACAACACCTACGACTCCTGCAATGACGCCGTCGATCTCGTACTTTGCTGTGATCAAGCTGTAGTCGTCAAGCGGCGCAAAGCCCGGTTCCCCGCCGATGTGTAGCTGCACGCCGTCGGAAGCAATGCACCTGTCCAGAAGATGCACGATACTGCTCTTGCTCTTAAGCGCGTCCAACAAGACTTGGGCTTCTTCGGAAGAGGAGAGGAGCCCCACCAAGTTGGTTTCACCAGTAACGACGTAGTCGTGGTCTACGTTGCTGTCCTCTTCAAAGGTCTTCGAGGCTACGTCAAGCGCGGTCTGCATGAGATCGTTCATCTTGAACTGATCATCGCGCATGCTTGCAAGTACTTTCTTCCTAATCTCAAACAGAGTATGCCCGCAAAATTCCTGGTTGATGAAGTTTGCAGCTTGCTGCAATTCTGTCTCCGAATATTGGCGTTCTGTTTCAATTACGCGATTCTGCACCTCGCGTTCGTTTACCACTAGAACCGCCAATACTCGAGAGCCAGAGAGCGTCAGGAAATGGATTTGACGCAACGCGATTTGTTCGGGCCGCGGCGTTGTCACCAACCCTACGAGGCTGGATCCTTCCGCCAACAGTTGGGATGCCGAAACGACAAGCTCGCTCGGCGATAGGTCTGATTGCAGGGTGGTGCGAAGAATGGAATCTGACGATTGATCTAACGGTCCCAACGAAATCAAATGGTCGACAAAGAATCGCAAACCTTGATTCGTCGGCACCTTTCCCGCCGAAGTGTGGGGTGACGAAACCAAGCCTTTTCCTTCCAAGTCCGCCATTATGTTGCGAACCGTGGCGGAGCTCACACGCATCCTAGCTCTATCCGCGATATGCCTTGATCCGATCGGCGTTCCGATCTGCAGGTACTCGTCTACCAAGAGCTTGAACAGTTCCAGCGCACGCTCATCAACTGTCGAAATTGGCGACATGTGAACTATCGGTTGGCGACTGGACTCCTTCATAATGTAGCGAGCATACTTCCCATTGCAATGCAATACGCTATCACAACGTAGCCCTAGTTTCAGATCATGCTAGTGAATCTCTCGGTGCGAAATTTCGCATTGGTAAAGAATCTGGATATTTCCTTGGACCCAGGGCTTACAGTCGTCACGGGAGAATCCGGTGCAGGGAAGACAATTCTGCTGCAGGCTCTGTCATTGGTTTTGGGTAGTCGTGCTCGAAAAGAGCAGACTCGCCCAGGAGAACAGCAGTGTGAAGTCCTTGCCGAATTCGCTATATCAGCTGCTCCAGCTGCAATGGCGTTCTTGGATGAAAACGAACTCTCCGACTCGAGCGACCCTACACGCTGCCTGATACGTCGAATTGCTAGAGTCGATGGTCGTTCGAGAGCATGGATCAACGGCGTACAAGTGACCAATGACACACTTCGAACGCTGTGCGAGCCGCTCGTCGCGCTACATGGTCAATTTGAACAAACTCGGATGGTGGACAAGGCAGTTCAACTAGAGTGGTTCGACGACTACGGAATCGATGAGCAACTGCGGTTGCGAGTGCGGGACAATTTTTCGCGGTGGCGCAAGGCGATGGCAACTCTTGATGAGACAAAAGCCAGCCTGGGAGTGGAGCTGAGTCAACTGAGCCTGCTCCGTTACCAGGTGGAAGAACTGGAGGAACTGAAGCTTGAAGACCAGGAGTTCGAACATCTGAATCAAATCTTCAAGCGCGCCTCGCAGGCACAAGAGGTTCGAATTGCCATTAGCGATTCGCTTGATGCGCTGGACTCGCGAATTCGATCGGACTTGTCGAGCATCGCCAGAGTAGTCGGTGGAATCGACGACGAGCACAACACGCTTGCCGAAGCCAAGCAACTTCTCGAGTCTGCAAACATTCAAGCCGAAGAGTGTGCAAACTACCTGAGAAGCTACGCTGAAACGTTGGTGCTCGACGAGCAGGAATTGGAGCGAGTTGAAACCCGCCTCAATTCGATCCACGAGATTGCTCGCAAGCACAAAGTCGCACCCTCACAGCTCTTCCAACACATCGATCACATGCAGGTCCAGCTCGCCGCACTCGAAGCGCTCCGCGGTAAAGTTGAGCGACTAGAACAGGAAGTCGAAGACCTTCGGTGTGACTATTTCGCGGATGCAGAGAGGCTGCGCGAGCATCGTTTGACCCAAGCACCACAGTTCTGTGAGAAAGTCGTTGCTACCCTCGCACAAGCGGCACTCCCGGATGCCAAGTTTGAGCTATCGTTTGACGCTACTGTGAACGCTAGCGGAATTGATGCCGTCGAATATCTCGTTTCGACCAATGCAAGCTATCCTCCGATGCCCATGGGACGAATCGCTTCGGGCGGCGAGTTGTCTAGAATCGCACTAGCGATACTGGTGGTTGTGGCCCAGCGATCCAATCTACCCTGCTTGGTCTTGGATGAAGCCGATATCGGTATTGGTGGGATCACGGCCGACATGGTGGGTAGAATGCTCCGCTCTCTCGCTGTGGACAATCAAGTTCTCTGCGTAACTCATGCCCCACAGGTTGCTGCCCTGGGAAAGTCGCACCTGCATGTATTCAAGTCCGATGATCAGGATATTCGAGTAGCCAAGTTGAGCGATGATGAACGAATCAATGAAATTGCACGCATGGTTGCTAGTAGAACAATTGACGATGAAAGCCGAAGCTACGCAAGAACTCTTCTTGCTAGTGCAAGGTCTTAGCTATACGCTTTAGTCCAATCCTATGTACCACAGAGCAACAAATGCGCACACTATGACGATGTCTGCACTGAAGAGATCCTTCAGATCCAAGCTAATGCTGTTCCTCCTCGTGCCTACGTTGGTTCTTGTTTCGAGTTGTCAAATCGTCAAGATGCATAGACCAGTGCTTCAGCAAGGCAATCTGATCACGCAAACCATGGTCGACGAGTTGAAGCCTGGCATGACCAAGGAGCAAGTGGAGTTTGTGCTTGGCCGGCCAGTGCACTTGAACACGTTCAACGTGGATCGGTGGGACTACATCTACACTATGGAAGATCGCGAAGGCAACCATACACGCAAACACCTTTCGGTAGTCTTCAAAGACGACAAGCTGACTGAGATCGGAGGCGACTACAAGCCCCAGGAACACGCCGAGTCAACCGAGAACGACGAGCAAAACGGTGCCGCCGTTCCCGAGGACGTAGACTACACGTCAAAAAGCAGTTCGGACTGAGCCAGTTCTCACCAGCAGCCGGTATCCGATCACTTGATTGCCCCGTCCTCGGCTTGAGAACGGCGCAAATCCATTGGTTCGTTCGGAAGCTTTCGTAAGACTTCCACTCTATCTCCCTCGGACAATGTGTGATCGATGTCTACTTTCTGCCCCCACACCGCATAGCCGTCTGCGTCATCTAGTGGTGCATCGGCGAATGTATCCAATCGAGATGCCATTTCGACGGCTTGTCGAACCGTTGCACCAGTCGAGCAGTCCAGCTGGGCAGACCACTCTCGCGACCTAATCGCCGCAACGACCTCTATTCGCACGGTGTGAAACTCGTTCGTGCTTGGTCGGTGAATGCGGTCAATACCGAATCGACGGCAACTTCGATGGCTCGAGGACCCACTAGTCGAAGCAACCAGCCGTGAAATTCGAAACTAAGGTCAAGCGTGGCTTTGCAGCCGATCCGCAAATCGGAAAATCGCCATTCTCCCGAAAAGCTGGAAAATGGTCCCTTCACTAGCTCCAACCCAATCCTCCTGTGAGGATCGAGGATGTTGCGAGTAATCATTTCCTCACTGTGGCCAGCCACCACGACTTGAATGCTAGCCACCAGCTCGTTGCCCTCTCTATTGAGGATTCGAGACTCGCGACACCACGGCAGGAATTCTCGATAGTCCTCTACATTTGCCACCAAGCCGAAAATATCAGCTATGGAATAAGGCAGCAGCACACTATGGGTGACGTGGTGTAGCTTCAACCAATTACCGTTGCAGGACTATTGACCGAGAAAGTGCTGAACGATTGTCAGCGCAAACACCACAAGAATCGAAATGGGGGCGACAACGCAAATCAGCGCAACCCACACATAGTGCGCCCACTGCGACTTGATTTCGAGATACTCCTTCACTTTCTTCCACGGCAGGAAGTAGCCAACGAATATTGCAATGGCAAGTCCGCCCAGCGGCATGAAGAACCAGGTCGTAAGCTTGTCGAGCAGATCAAAGATAGTCCAACCAAACATCGGTTGAAATTCCTCCCACAGGTTGTACGAGAAAACCGAACCTAAGCCGAGAACCCAGGTTGCGCTGCCAAGTAGAAAGGCAACCTTCCAACGCTTGACGTTAGTCTTCTCCACAAAGTAGGCGAGAGCTGGTTCTGTTAGTGAAATGGCGGATGTGAACGCTGCGAAGGCAACGAACAAGAAAAACAGCCCGCCGAACAGAGAACCTAGCGGGAGGTTTCCAAACGCTACCGGAGCAGACACGAAAAGGAGCCCAGGTCCCGCCGACGGGTTCATGCCGTGCGCATAGACAATCGAGAAAATCGCAAGACCCGCTACAAGAGCAACTACCGTGTCAACAATCACAATGATGCCGACCGCAGACTTGATTGACTCCTGTTGAGGCATGTAGGCACCATATGCCATGATCGCTCCCATGCCAATTGACAAAGTAAAGAAGGCATGCCCCATTGCGACTAACAGCCCATTCAACTTGAGCTTGCTGAAGTCAACGTGAAACATGTAATTGAATCCATCCCAAAATCCACCCTGTGCGATCCCGTAGATGAGCATCACCACGAGAAGCACGAAGATCAGCGGCATGCAAATGCGAATCGCGATCTCCAAGCCTTTATTTACTCCTCGAGCTACTACAAATATCGTCACAGCCATGAACACCGAAAACCAAAGAAGCAACTTACCCGGAGACCCGGTGAATTCCTCAAACGCCGCGCCCGTTGCAGCGCTGTCCGCACCGGAGAACGCGCCGGAGAAAAGTTGATAGACGTAATAGGTAATCCAGCCTGCTACCACCGCGTAGAAGGATAGGATGATGATCCCGCCGACGACTCCCGCCCATCCAATCAAAGACCACATCGGGGACCGATTGTTGTCTCGAGCCAGTTTCAGGACCGAATTGATTGGACTCATTCTTCCTTGCTTCCCCAGCATGATTTCAGCCATCATCACGGGGAATCCGATTGCACAAATGCAGATGAGGTAGACGAGTAAGAATGCGCCTCCGCCGTTCTCGCCTGTGATATACGGAAATTTCCAGATGTTGCCCAAACCAACGGCCGAACCCACGGCTGCCAGGACAAACAATGCGCCACTGGACCACATTCCATGGCGAGACTGATTCTGATTCTCTGCCATTCCCCTAGCTCCCCTCCACACTAACTGAGATTAAGCACAGCTTGATTCTAGCAGTGTTACTAGAGCGTGCCCGCAGGAATAACCGCGTCAAAACCGACCTCATCGAGAGGGAGCTCTTGGGCACGATCGGCCCTCCGTTCGCCAAGGATAGAGCCACTCCATAGAATGGTCATCGATTCGCAATTGAATCGAATGCGACTAACCAAACGGTCGACCAAACCATGCACTTTGTCCTACTCAGCCACGCCAGTTAGATGGCGAAAAAAAAAGTTTCAAAGCCCGGCGTGATTGCACGGAATCGAAGAGCACGATTCGACTTTGAGTTGGAACGAACATTCGAGGCTGGAATCGTGCTCGAAGGTTGGGAAGTGAAGAGCATTCGATCTGGCAAGGCTAGTCTCGTTGACTCCTACGTCACCATGCGAGATGGCGAAGCGTTCTTGAACGGGACGCGAATCGAGCCATTGGCGAGCGCATCTACGCATGTGGTGGCCGCTGCTGACCGCTCTCGAAAGCTCCTGTTGCATGACTATGAACTCGGTCAGATCTACTCGGCCGTCCAAACTCGAGGTCGGACTTGCATTGCCCTTTCGCTTTATTGGAAGGGGTCACGCGTCAAGTGTGAAATAGCGCTAGCGACAGGCCGCAAGAAATACGACAAGAGGCGAGTGCTTCGCGAACGGGACTTGAAACTCGAACAACAGCGTGATGTTCGAGAATCTTCCTATTGAGCAGAGGTTCCAATTGCAGGAGGCGCGTCGATCCTCACCCTCTTCCTGTGTAGGGCATTTTTGAAGCGAGAATGGTCAGGAACTGCACGTTTGCGTCGAGTGGCAGCCCATCCATGTATAGGATCGCTTTCGCCACGGCATCCACATCAAAAGTTGGTTCAGGTTTGCGCGATCCGTCGGGTTGGAGTGCTCCATCACCCATTTTCGATGTCATTTCCGTTCCTGCATTTCCAATGTCGATCTGTCCGCAGACTATGTCAAATTCTCTTCCGTCCAATGCAGTCGACTTGGTCAAACCCGTCAACGCATGCTTCGTTGCTGTGTAGGGTGCGGAGAATGGACGCGGCACATGAGCGGAGATCGAACCGTTGTTGATTATGCGCCCGCCGCGTGGTGATTGATACTTCATGACTTTCATGGCGGCGCGAGTGCAAAGGAATGCGCCGGTTAGATTGGTGTCCACGACTCGATTCCACTGCGACACAGTGAGTTCCTCCATTGGAACGGGGGGAGCTCCGCTTCCGGCGTTGTTGAAAAGCAAGTCGACGCGCCCAAATGCCGACACCGTCACATCGAACAAGCGAACGACATCGCTCTCTTTACCGACATCCGTGGGAACGACGACAAGTCGATTGCCAGCTTTGGCTTGCTCGTCCAGCTCTTCAAGTCGCGATGCTCGTCTGCCAGCCGCAACGACTGAATAGTCGTTTTCCAGCAGTGCAAGCGTGGTTTGCTTGCCAATTCCCGTTCCGGCTCCCGTAACAACTGCGACCTTACCCATTTGTCTTTCTTAATTCCTAGTTCGTGAAGATTCGTTAGTGTCTTCGTCAACCTGAGCTATGCCAATGGCTTTACACGCAGGCAACGTCTACAGTTCCAATGCCAGCGAGAAGTCAGGGACATTTTCCCAGCGTCCCCCACCGACAGCACGCATTCGAACAATGGTGCGGATCACCTCTGGATTGGCGAGACCATGGGGTGCAGAGCCTTGCAATACACGAATAACGTTCTCGGCCTGGCGTATAGGACATTCCTCGAGGAATCGGGGAGACATTCCTGCCGCGTGCGGAGTCAGGATCACATTGGGAAGGCCAAGCAGGGGGTCATCGGTGGGAATCGGTTCGACTTCCATTACGTCCAATGCTGCCCCAGCTATCTGACCCGATTTCAAGGCTTCGGCCACGGCGGCACCATCTACGATGGATCCTCGTGCGGTATTTACAAGAAATGCCGAAGATTTCATTTGGTTTAGCGCTTGCTCATTGATGAGGTGGCGATTGGCGTTGGTTGCCGAGCAATGTATGGTCACGAAGTCCGATGTTTCTAATAATTCATCGAATTCCACCATCCTCACACCGTAAAGATCTCCGGTCAACTGATCGACGTACGGGTCATAGGCAATGACTTGTGCCGGCCCGAATCCTCTGATGCGCTGGGCAAAAGCACGGCCAATGTTTCCAAAACCAATGATGCCCATTGTGTTTCCTGCAATGCAGCACACAGTAGTCTGAATCGATCTCATGCGATCCCGAACATGCCCCCACGAGCCTTCCTTTACAAAATTGGAAGCGTCGACAACCTTGCGAGTGAGGGCAAGCAACAAACTCATAGCGTGGTCTGCAACTTCAACGGTATTTACACCAGGAACGTTACATGCGAGAACACCCAGATCTGTAGCCGCTTGCAAATCGATGGAATCCACGCCAACGCCCATGCGACTCACGACCTTGAGTCGGGGACAAGACTCAAGCACTTCACGACTTGTCAATGGCATGATGTTGACCAACGCGCCATCTGCATCCTTCAACAACTCAATCATGTCTTGCGTAGAACGTACGGAACCTTCGATTACTTCCATTCCCGCTTTCTTGAACAATTCAGTGCGGTTGTAAGGATTCGGCATTAAGGCGACTTTCAATTTTTCCCCCGACTACTATGCAGCTGCGAAGCAATTTCAATGGTTCGATATCGTACCGCCAAGCCTCCCTGGCAAGCTACGAGCGCCACGACGAATGCACAATGTTACTCGTGATTGAATTCAACCGAATGACAGTTCCAAGCTAGACATCCAATGTCCAACCAAGTCGGCACAACGAAACACCGAACCATTCATGCAGTAATGTTCGACTTGGGCGACACACTGTTTTCGCCTTTACCTGCCTCCCACGTCGGGAAAAACCTATACGACATCGCTATCCAAACACCATTGGAGACGACGCCAGCCGATTTGATGGCACTGTTTCGAAGCACACGAGCGATTTTGGAAAGAGAATTCTCCAAGTTCGATTTCTACTTGCATCGAAATTTCATAGAGAAAGTCATTTCCTGCCTATTCAACTCACTGGGCTTCAGGTTGCCCAAGAAACTGGCACAAAGCTTTTGTGATGCCCAGCAACATGCTGTAACAGAACACCTGCAACCTCGCTCGGATTGTTTTGAGACGCTTACAGAACTTCGCAATTTGGGTTTCAAGCTCGCGATAGTGTCAAACATTGACAACGAGTGGCTGGATCCTCTACGCAAGAAATGGAGTCTGGATGACTTCGTCGACGCTTGTGTGAGTTCCGAAGACGCTAAATCGTGCAAGCCAGATTCAGCCATATTCCTACGAGCCTGTTCGCTCTGCGAAGTTGCGCCCATCAGCACAGTTTTTGTTGGAGACTCCCAAACCAACGACTTCTTCGGTTCTCGGGACGTTGGGATGCACCCTATTTGGTTTGACAAGACCCAATCTGGTGATGAATCCGCAGCGACTCCTACAGTAACCTCGCTAGCCGAAGTCATCGGTACGCTAGAGCAAATGCAGCACTAGTTGCTCGAAGCGCTAGGCATTGGGAACATGAGCAGGCAGCTGCAGACCTTGTCTCCGATTTACTTACAAACGAAGCTCAGACGATTCAGCGGGTACCTCGAAGGTTGGCTCGGTTCACGATCTCTCGCAGAGTGCGCAACAACCGATCAAATCCACCCGGATTCCAACCAAGAGAACGGAGCCCACGGCAATCCATCGAATTCCTAGGTCGGCTGGGCATAGAAGTGCTCTCGTGCTGGATTGATTCGGATTCTTGCAGGATCCTGTGAACCAATTCCACCAACCAATGCTCGCTGACCACAATGTCCGAGCAGTTGAAAGCACGGGCACGAACAGATTCGTCATTCGCGTGCAACAATAGACTTACAGCCTTCGCTACATCCACTCCGTGAACTTCGGTCCTGCCGATCGAATCAACGGGGTCTCTACCAGTGCCATCGAAGTGGCTGCAGAGCATGCGCCACCACTTTGTCTTTTCTAGAGGCCAAGTCAGACCGTAAATCCCGGTCGGACGCAACGAGCAAATCACAATGTCATCATAGAGTGAAGCCAACCCTTCGTTTGCATGCTTCAACAGCCCATAGTGAGTTGTGGGTTGGGGCTGCTCGTCGTCGCCTAACCCCCTCGAATCAACATCCAGTCCGTCGAAAACGGCTCGGGAGGAGAGTAGGACCACACGTTTGACACCCGCCCGACGAGCAGTCTCAATGCATCGGATGGTTGCCACATGATTCCGCTCCCAAAAGTGCGCGGGATCGTCTCCCTCACCTCCGCGAAATCGGTTGGGGACATGTTCAAACGCAGCGTGAACTAAACCGTTGCAGTTCGCCAGCAACGGCTTCAGCGTGTTCTCGTCGGCGAAGTCTCCACAATGCCACTCAATAAAATCAGCGTAGCTTTCGAATCCTTGTATTCGTTGTGGAGAACGCGCAAGGGCATGTATCTCGTTCTCGTCGTCGCAAAGCTCTCTAATGACGAAACGACCAACAAGACCCGTTGCACCCGTGACAGCAACCCTCATCTAGAGACAGGCAATGGCTCAAGTTTTTCGGGAATAGGACTTCCGTCCAAAATTCCCTGCCAAAGATCGATCAGGGGCTTTAGCTGTTGGGTCTTGGCGTGACCAAGCTCCCACGGCTTTTCATACTGGTAGTGCACTACACGAATCGACTCCCAGCGCCACAGTTCGGGAAGATGGAAGTAGATGTACTGCAGAGCGTTGAATACATAGGGCAAACCATGCCAATCCGGAAAGAAGGTTTCCAGAAACGTCTGGTCTGTGCGTCGCCAGAACTTTCCTGGCACGTCAAGTCTTGCCAACATCTCGTCGAAGGTTCTTCGAGATGGTTCCGCCACGAAAACCCCTGAATTCAATCGATGCATGTCGTTCAACGTCTCGTACAAGTTCGGAGCTGCGGCAAATTCGGGGTATTGAAGCAACTTCTCGATGTCACGGACGACTATCGTATCGGCATCCAGGAACACAATGCGGTCGAACTCCTCGTATTCCCAAAGTCGAAGCTTGCAGAAGTTGTCCAAAGGACTATGGAACTTGGGCTTCTCACCTTTCGTATAAGGCGCAGCGGCGTGCAGAGCGGACCTCGCGTGACGTCGAGCAAATTCCTCAGATACGGGTATGGGTTCTACTGAACGTATCTCACATCCCGCTTGCAGCAACGGATTCAAGTCCACGTCGTCTCGAGTAGCCATCACAATGAGACGATGGCGAGGATTCGACAATCTTAATGACCGAGCCAGTGCTAGTGCACCCAATGCGTAGTCTTCGTTCGTGACTAGGGTCACGAACGCACCGTTCATGAGTCAGGCCTCGCCGTTGAATGCGTCGAAGTCCGTGCTCTCGGAAATCCTCGAGCGAATTTCCGCCGTCCAAGCCGATTGCGCTGGAATCTTGGACCTGTCAATACGGTGCGCAAACCGTCGAGCCACATCAACCAATTCCTCAAGCATTCCCACTTTCAATGTGGTTGGCTTCAACCCAAGTTCGAGGAACTGATCGTTGGCAACGCGGAGATCGTTTTCGCTGGCTTCGTTACGCGGATTGGGTACATTGACGATTTCTGCACCGCTCATTTCTGCAATGAGTTTGGCCAAATCCCGAACCCGGAAGGTTTCCGTCATCTGATTGAAGATCTTAGGCCGCTCTCCTCGACTTGGAGGGTTCTTGAGTGCCAGTTCGATACATCGGACCGAGTCCTGAATGTGGATAAACGCACGGGTTTGGCCACCTGTGCCATGCACGGTCAACGGGTGACCTATGGCAGCTTGAATCAAGAATCGATTCAGTACGGTTCCATAGTCGCCGTCATAGTCGAATCTGTTTACGAGTTGATCATCAAGCCGAGTCTGCTCCGTATGGGTGCCCCACACGACTCCTTGGTGGAGGTCTGTGATGCGCAGCGAATCGTTCTTCGCATAGTACGCGAACATCAACTGATCAAGGCACTTGGTCAGGTGGTAGACGCTTCCTGGATTGGCTGGATAGAGAATTTCTCGCTGCATCACGGTTCCCTGATCGTTGGGAATCCCAACATTCAGGTAGCCTTCGGGTATTGTGGCCCCGATGTCGCTGTAGCCGTAGACGCCCATGGTGCCCATGTGCACGAAGTGTGCGTCCATTCCCAAATCCGCAAGCGCATTGAGCAGATTGTGTGTGGCGCTGACGTTGTTGTTTACCGTATAGGTCTTATGCCAGTCGCTCTTCATCGAATAGGGAGCGGCCCGCTGCTGTGCTAGATGGATGAGCGCATCAGGCTGGTATAGCTCAATCCAGCGTTTGACTCGAAAGTAGTCTGTGGCGATGTCCAAGAGCTCGAATCGAATTGTGCGACCGGTGACTTCCTTCCAAATCCGAAGTCGTTCCTGAATCGAATCCATAGGAGTTAGCGATTGGACGCCAAGCTCGGTGTCGATTCGACGACGGCTCAGATTGTCGACAATGACGATGTCGTGCCCAGCGTTGGAAAGGTGCAAACACGTTGGCCAACCGATGAATCCATCGCCACCGAATACTGCAATGCGCATAGCCTATCTCTCTCCGATGATTGGATCGGTTGCTAAGTAGGTCCTGTTTATAGGAATTCTGAGTTTCACTTCAATGTGCTATAGAAAACGGCCCAGTGAAGCTTATATTCTCAAGGAGATTGTAATGTTTGCTTGCAGTATGAATGCAACTAAGTGGATTCTCGGGAGCAATCCAATTGCTAAGTATCTACACGATAGGGACCCCTTTCGGTCTGAAAGTTTCGCGACCAATAAGGGATTGACTATTCCATTCGGTTGAATGATGGAGGGATTCGCTACCATTTCCCGCACTAATGTGCGAATACAAGACAACAAGCGATTGAAGACACCAACACGGGCTAGGTCCTTGGTTCACCGGCAACTGAAGCAATGATCCTGGAACCCGGAATTTGGAAATTGTCCGGTTCGTGGCGAGCGACTCAAGACACCGCGCTTATCCACTTTGAAGGTGAGTGCGTCGTTAGCGACCAGCAAGATGGGCGCTATGCCATTGATGTCAACGCTAATACAGAAACATCGACCCACCTGGAATATGGAATCTGGGTAGCAAGGAATGAAACGGGTCTATATGATGCGACGATCATGGGAACTGATGTTGACCTAGTTGGTACTGCAAAACTGGAGAGCATTCCACATGTTGCAATGTTGAACAACAATGACGCAACCGTGTGTCTTACGGTAGCCGTGTTCGCCTTGCCAGAAGTCTATGGAGCGCGAGGTTTTCTTCGCAACGAGGAGACCACATACACATTTGAAATCGCTATTTCACCTAGGCAAGTTGACGTAAAGGCGGACAATATCGTGGAATTTAACCCTCGGAGTAGGCGAAGTTAAGATCGATAGTTGACCGTTCACAACAACCCACGCAAACTGCGACACTCTACCCGCGATGCATCGAGTAGCTAGCATCAGCGGCGTTAACTCCATGAAGTTTGAAGAGGGTAAGGGTTGTCAGAAATGTCCGGCAATCCACCGAGGCAGATCAATGGTTCAGGCTCTGAAACAGCCAGATCTGTAGAAATTCATAGATTTACGAGAACACGACTATAGATGATGGAGCCCAATGGCAGGGATTGAATATCATCGGCTTGCCAGCGCTACCCCGCATAAACGACGCGGCTAAAAATGAGTCACTATGAGTCTAGTCTTGGGCGAACTTCGCACGTGGACAAGCTTTGGCGTGTCCTCTATTCGCCGCGAAGTGTTTTTGATGAACTGAGAGATGACCTGCAAGTCGCTCTCCCTATTCTTGCACTCTTCGGTGCTACTTTCATCACATCAATATTGCTTCTTATCCTCCACCCGCTAGCTTCGCCCACAACACAGGAAATCGACGAATATAGAAATCAGCTGCTGCAATTGGAAGATGAACCCGACCAAGAATATGCATTCGCTCGCCGCAAGGAGCTTCGTGAGCAATTCTTTGGGCCAGACGATTCCACGGTTGACCGTGCGCCAAATGCACGTATCGTACCTCGCCCCATAAACCTTGTAGCGCAACCATTAGGCCTTCTAGTTCTTTTGCTGTTGCATGGAACAAGTTTTTGGATCCTCGGCAAGATGATGAAATCCGATCTCAGGTGGAATCAGTGGTTTGGACTTGTCTGTTGGTCTGACCTGCCGGTGGTCGTGGTGCTCGCATTGGACGTGGTGTTGGTCGCGATGGGTTCAAACTCCCGCCTACTCTTCTTTTACTCGTTTGGAAATGCGTACATTGCAGTTACAACAGAAGCTATTTGGGCGGCTTGGTCATTTGTCATCCTAGTTCAAGGATTGAGAAGCTGGACCGCAAAGGGTCTTGGTGCGTGCATAGGCTGGGTGCTGGCCTCCTACCTGCAAATCATAGTGCCCTTGGTGGTAATAATGATTGCTATTGCATCTGTAGTGTCCTCGTTTTAGACAACTGGTCATGTCTCATCAGTGTGAGAGTTCAAGAGGTAAGCTCTTGCAACAAACATTAACAGGTATCTGAAGTCCCAATCGACCGATAGCCAAGATCATTTTTTGAGACTCCTTCTTGTCCTGATTACGATGTAAATTTGAGGTATAGGAACACATTTACAAATGAATTCAAGGTCGCCGCGCACTACCTCGTTCATCGAACAATCCAACGAATCGACTGTCGCAAGAAGTACGTCGACCAAGTCGAATTGGCAGATTAGACCACTTCCGTTGAGTGCCTACCAAGAATTAAGACCGGTCTTGTAGAGATTGTTGAGTCAGTGTGCAATGGCTCCAACACACTGATAGCCAACGATTGTCTCTCAACAAGCGTTCAGTCTGTCCATACACTCGGCGACTTGAGCGAAAACCAGCGCAATCGACGACGAAAATTAAAGCTACCTGTTAGAATCGCTCCACGGAGACGCCGGTACTAAATCTTTGGATTGCCTCACCACAAACGACACAGTACCGCCCCTGTAGCTCGGCGCAATAGCCCAAAGTACGGTTACGTGACACTAGTCTTCAAGGCACTTGCAGGACGCATACTCAATGCGTTTCGCGATCTTACGCCCATCATCGTTGTCATCGCGTTTTTCCAGATTGTGGTTCTACAGCAGCCGTTTCCGAACCTTGGAGACACGCTTGTGGGTCTAGTTTGCGTGGTATTGGGACTTGCCCTCTTCATCCACGGTCTCGAAACTGGCTTGTTTCCTCTTGGCGAAGCAATCGCACAGGCATTTGCTAAGAAGAGCAGCGTAGTGGCTCTTCTAAGCTTCGCGTTTTGCCTCGGATTTGGCACTACCGTAGCAGAGCCCGCGCTCATTGCAGTGGCCTCTGAAGCCGCGGAAGTCGTTGCCCAATCGGGACATATTGCCAATGACGAGAGCGTACGTGCGTCCTATGCGCTGAGCCTTCGAATCGTTGTGGCGCTGTCAGTGGGAACAGCCGTGGTCATTGGCGTCATACGAATACTCAAAGGCTGGCCCATCCATGTAATGATCATTTCAGGGTACGCGATCGTGACGTGCCTTACGTTCTTCGCACCTCGCGAAATCATAGGAATCGCCTACGACTCCGGTGGTGTAACGACAAGCACAATTACCGTGCCTTTGCTCACGGCGCTTGGTGTTGGCTTGGCCACCAGCATTAGAGGACGCAATCCCATGGTTGATGGGTTCGGACTCATTGCATTCGCTAGCGTTACGCCAATGATCTTCGTCCTTGTGTACGGGATGATCAGTTGACATGAACCTCCTGCTTGAATTGGCCAATTCGTTCGGTTCGACACTCAGGGACGTTGCCCCGATCGTGGTAATCCTTGTCGTATTCCAGGTTCTGGTGCTACGACAACGACTGCCGCGACTCAAACAAATCATCACAGGCTTCGTACTAGTCGTCATCGGGCTTTCGCTCTTCCTGGTTGGGCTGAACGACGCACTCTTTCCCATTGGCGAAACTATGGCCGCTCAATTGACTTCATCCAATGTTGCTGCCAGTGCTGAGCAGGTCCGCTGGATGGACTACCTGATTGTCTACGCATTCGCTGCATCAATCGGATTCGCCACAGCCATTGCTGAGCCTGCGCTCATCGCAGTGTCGATGAAGGCTCAAAGCGCGTCCGGCGGCGCGATCAATGCGTTTGGATTGAGAATCGCCGTGGCCGTTGGAGCTGCAATCGGAGTTTCCCTAGGCTGCTTTCGAATCGTAACAGGTACGCCGTTGCAGTGGTATATCATGGCAATCTATATAGTCGTAATGATTCTGACGATCTTTTCCAACCGAACCATAATGCCGCTTGCCTACGATAGCGGCGGGGTCACCACATCAACCGTAACGGTTCCTGTAGTCGCTGCATTGGGATTGGGTTTGGCGAGCAACGTGCCGGGCCGCAGTCCTTTAGTTGATGGGTTCGGACTAATCGCGTTCACCTGTGCTTTTCCCATCATGACGGTGCTGGGCTACTCGTTGATCGTCTCAAAGTTGGCAAAGAAAAAGAACGCCCCATCTGAATCAGAGGAATGATTTCATGCTCAAGCTAATCATTGCCTTCGTGTCTGTAGACAAATCCGACGAGATCATTGAAGCGGCTCGAAAGGCAGGCGCGACTGGAGCGACGGTTCTCAACGACGTGCGCGGCGAAGGATTGAAGGCAACCAAAACCTTCTTTGGATTGGAGCTCGCGCTTGTTCGTACTGCCCTGTTGTTCGTAGCGTCTGAGAGCTGTGCACAGGAGATTTTGAATTGCATAAGTGAAATTGGCGGTTTTGACGACGAACCCGGTTCCGGTATTGCCATCCAACTTGCCATCGAGGATGCAGTAGGGCTGCAATCTCAATTGCCATACATCCTAGATTCCTTGGATAAAGACACATGACGAAGAACAGCATTTCACGAGTACAAGACTTCATGTCGGAAGAGATCCATTCAATCGACCATGAAGCGACAGTACATGCAGCAATCTCGCTCTTGAAGAAACACAATCTCAATGCGCTAATTGTTGACCGCAGAGACGAAGATGACGAGATAGGACTCGTGACTGTGACCGACATTGCTAGAGAAGTGATGGGAAAACACAGACCACCAGAGCGAACTTACGTGTTCGAAATTATGACCAAGCCTCTGGTGACTTTGCCTGCACGGATGAAAGTAGCCTATGCCACGCAGTTGCTTGCAAATCTAGACTTGTCGCAAGCAGTCGTTACGGATGAGACGCGGCAACCGATTGGGATCGTGAATCGACGGGACCTGGTTTTTGCCTGTCTAGAGGATTGACAGTCGATGTCTGCCGATTCGTGATCGATCCCCTGCCCCGATGGCACAGTGGATAGCGCGGCCGCCTCCTAAGCGGCAGGTCGAAGGTTCGAATCCTTCTCGGGGCGCCACACTTTCAGCCAGCTTGAGTGTTCCCGCACGTACGCAAAACGCGCGGGCCAATTGAATTCGAGAGGCTTGTTGGCCATGATTGCTCTCGATTCAAGTGACTGTACAAGATTCTCGTTAAATTGGCGCCCCACAGCGAGACTATGTGATCTATTCCTACGCTGATTGCAAAAAACGAGAGGTTGCGTATGTGAACGAGAAAATCGAGCACATCTCAAGCACGAATAGGTAGATTACACCTAATCCTGTTGCCATCCAAAACATGCCACCAAATAACGGCCCTAGCAAAGGTACGGCCAAAGCTAAAGGAACCCACATCCCAAGATACAAGGCATTGACTGTAAGCCAGGATCGTGAAAATCGGACTTGAGTGTTGGTCGTACTGTTGACACCCCAAGAAATGTGCGTGTCCTCGACACCGGCGTTCAAAGTCTTCTCTTCGTTCACAGCACTTGGTGTCTCAGCAACGATGTCTCTTTGCTTTCTTGAGACCTTCGTAGCCACTAGAGCGAAGATTGCTCCAGCAACTAAGCAGACCGAAATCGCCAATGCTATGTAGAAGTAGACTGGACTCTGATAGGCGAAGCTTAGGAGTACCACGACCACGTAGAGAAGTAGCATTAGTGCCAAGCTGCCAACCTTACGTGACACTCGTGTAGCTCGCGAATTACCAGCTCGATGAAATTCAAATGCGGGTAGTCGTTCCTTCTCTAAGGATGAATTCCTAATGTCATCAACGAATTCGATGCGTTTGCTTCGCCGCATGTATGCGAAGCCCGCCGGTTGAATCAACTTCATGACCCCCAGGGTAATCAGTGGTATTCCCAACAGGATGAGTGCGTTTACTGCAAGCATGTAGCCTTCAACTGCAAGAGTTCCCGAATGAATGGCGACTATGGCAAACAATGCAGACATCCAGAGAATGTTGTTTTGCTGGTCTAATTCGAAATCGCTACGTAACACGCGGTTCTTAATGGTTGCAGCTAGTTGATTCATTTCCTGCTCCTAGGACTGATTGAGAATGTCCTAACTCCCTCCGCTCTTGGTTCTTCAACGACCAACTAGAAAAGCTGATCAATTATTGCACGACGGACCGCAATGTGGGTACGATCCGTTGTACGCTTACGGACGTTGTATCCATCAGATCTTCAACGCGTGGCTGGATGGCATTTCGCCACCGATCACTGCCATACACTTCCTGGTACAGTTGCTTTCGTTCCTCCTCCGAGCGGAATCGTCGCAACCACACGTAAACGGTGTCGTCGGTTTCTCCGCGAAAGCTACCAGCAATCACCATGCCCTTTGAGACTTGAAAGGGAATGATCTCTTCTTCCATCAGCGCAATCCACTCATCCATTTTTCCCGGTTGAATCTTGTACTGTCTCAATTCGTAGAACATCGTTTCACTCCAGCAAAATCTAAAGGACTGTCTCTAGGGGTGTATGTGGCTCTACTGCAGGGCCAACCATCGCTGATAGTCGAGGTAGTCGTCGACATCCCACAGCGTTGGCAACACTCCAACTTTAGCGCCGATTCTACGTGAGATATCCACTGTCTGCCGGAAAACACCTGAGGTGCTCCACGGAATTCCACGAAATAGATCCTCCGTGGGGCGCTTCATTCCAATTAGGCAGTAGCCACCATCCTCGGTCGGTCCCAAAACCACATCGCTCGAATCCAATAGATCCATTGCCCTATCAATGTAACTATCTGAAATTAAAGGTATATCTGATCCTATTAGCAGTGTTACGCCATCCACAAACGCTACGTGCATTCGCTCACCCAAATCTCCATCAGACTGCCGCCTAAGTGGCACCCCCCGTTCAATCCAATCGGGACCTACATCCCCCTCAAACCAAACTTCACACTCAAAGCAGGCTGAAGCTTCAATAGCCTTGTCAAGCAGCTGGGCGTAGCATTCAAGCGCGGCTTCAGGACCAATTACAGAAGCCAGTCGGGTTTTGACTTCACCAAGCTTCGGTACTTTGGCAAAGACCGCTATACGACGATTCATTGCCCCAAACTAGATTTGTAGTACTGTCGGTGCAGTCCATCGGGGTCTGCGCCCAAAAAATATCGGAAGCGAAAGTACCACATCCTCAAGATTGTGGTTGCAATCCCTTCTGATTCCCACTTCCTAACCGAGGACTCCAACGGAGCCCGTACACGCATGGGTTTTGCCCTCTTGTGCAACCTCTTGCTCAGTTCAATGTCCTCCATCAGCCTTTGTTCCGGAAAACCCCCAATCTCCTGCAGCAGTTTCCTTCGAACGAATATGCCTTGGTCTCCAGTGCATATACCTGTCAGTGCAGATCTAACGTTCATGGACCACTCGATCACTCGATACACTCGACGACTTCCCCCGAGACGGACGTCGAATCGTCCCCAAAGGCACCGAGAAAGCGCTAGTTCCAGCTGCGCCACATTGGAGGCAGTCACCCTCGAATCTGCATGTAGAATCCAAATCCATGCTCGATCGGTTGCCGATATTCCACAGGCAATCTGGGAGCCTCTCCCTACTTGAGGCGAAACCACGTAGCGAGAACAATCCAACAGCCGACTAAGGTGGTCGTTGTGCTCGGAGTCCACCACGACAACCTGCAAGTCGGAAAACGGCTTCAAGTTCTTGAGCAAGGCTAGCAGGCACACTTCATCGTTGTGCACGGGAACAACTACGGCAATGTCGTGAAGTCCAAATTCGGCATGTTCCGTCGAGACACCCGTGTTTTCGTTTCGCACGATCTAGGGTGGAGGATTTTCGACGTGCGCGTGAGGGTCTGGGTTTTCTACAAAGTGATCGGGAATGGAGTAGTCTACGTGGTCGTCCATGTTGGCCGAAGGCATTAACCAGCCATAGTTTAGGTTTGCGAAGAGCTCGTAATTTCCCGTTGACGTCATGATGGTTGCAAAAGTGGATCTGTCTCCCAATGTCAGTACAAAGGGATACTTCTCGCCTTCATCGTCCACTTCGCCCTTGATTGATCGAGCTCGCGGCGGACCCCCAATTTCAGTGACTTTCCCAATCAAGACGACATCACGTTGTGGAATGGGAAATTGAATCTGGTTTCCTTCATTCATAGATCTAATTGTTGAGTTGACCCGCACCAATGCGCGGTCGACAATCACTCTTGGAAAGCTAGGAATCTCCGACTCTTGTATCGTTCCCTCTTCTACTCGAGCCCAAGTAACACTTGGTTCAAGCAATGCCAGCGGATCAGTGTTCTCATTCACCTCTGCATCCCGACTCGTAATTTGCACTCCAGGTTCATCCACTGTATTCGCGTGGTTGTGAAGTGCTTGCTCCTGTGCCGGAGCAGAATGTTCGTGGACTGTTCCTGTCTCCTCAGTCAGACCGTCTTCGCTGGTTGTTTCGTTGATTTCGTTCGTCGGGATTGACTCGTATGTTCGGTCGCGCTGGGCCAAGAAAGCGCCGACTATCAGCAGTAGAACAGACACGACAACGACGAGGATGCCACCGAGCAGAATCCATCTCGAAGTGTTCGATTGCTGATTGTCGTGAGAGTGGGTGGGAGTGTCAGACATCGGTAGTCACACTTGGTTTGAATTTCGTTTTAGGCTCGTCCTACTTTAGTCTCAGATTATTGGACAGGATTCCATCAGATAGTGTCATACAATCGCGACGAACTTGGATATCTCAGAAACTATGTTTGACTTTACCTCACTAAACTGGCTAGCGATACTCACGGCTACGGTGGCGTCGTTTGTATTGGGCTACCTTTGGTACGGACCAATATTCGGCAAAGCCTGGCTCGCCTCGCTCGGCAAGACCGCTGACGATATCAAACCTTCGCCTACTCCATTCATTATCACCTTTTTCACAACGTTTATCACCTGCATCGCCATGGCAACAATACTCTCAATGCTTCAGGTGACCTCTGTATTGGGTGGTGCACTCCTAGGACTGGCGGTGGGGTTAGCTTTCATAACCTGTTCCTCGGTTTCCGACGGAGCATACTGTGGTTGGTCGTGGACCCTCGTTGCCATTCAAAGCGGATATCGAACTGTATATTGCGTAATCATGGGAATCATTCTCGCGGTGTGGTAATCACTAGCTCGCGGTTCTAGTCGGTCTGACTTCGCGCAAGCGAATGTCGATCGCCGGCCGTATGCAACATCCCATTGCGGTCTGCCTCCAATACAAAACGTTCCTCCACGAGTTGGTCCACTACAGCTCGTGCCCGCCGCACGTACTCGGATTTGGAGCACCTCCCAGAAAGACTGTTGTCAAACAAGGAAAATCCAACGAATTGGGCAATCTGATCCGTGGCGCCGTGATCGCTATGGCGTGGATTCCATCCCGAATGAATGCCAAGCGGTACCGCTAAATCGGGCAATCTGATTCCAGCTACCTCATTCAAATCCTCTCCAACATCGCAAACCAACGCCGGATATTGGTCCCCCTGCATTGCGGGAAACCTGCAAATGCCCTTTGAGGAGTGCGGACCAAGGTCCAGGGTGTTTAGATGAGTCAAAGACGTTGGATCTGGCAGATGGAGAAATCTCTTCGTCTGCGCAAATCTGTCAAGCACGACTTGTCGTCGTACCAAAGTACCTTCAGCAATTCGAGGTACTCGAGACATTGGGGGACTAGATTTGTCTTCAACCCATTCCACCATGTTCATGAGTGCGGCACGTATTAGCGGCGAATAGCTAACCGTGTTCATTGGATAGGCGACCCGGTCTCCCGTCAGCGCAAACCTGTTGGTTGGAGGTAGCACTGCGTTGATATGGTGAGTTCCAGCAAAGAGATAGATTCTTTCGCTCGGGTGAGGGTCCAGATCGCTCGCGCCGTCCGTGGAGATGTGAGAGAGCGCCGCATCTCCACGCCAATACTCCCACGATGTATTCGTGATCATGACCTTCGGAATGTCGTCGCGGCTTCGATAGAGTCCATCGTGTATGCCCGTCAACGTGTCGGTAGTTGTACACCCGGCAAAGGGAAACGTCTGTCCGCATGCCGGCACCCCGATGCTCGAAGGTTGTGCAAACCTGTGGTTGAAGTCGCCTCGCTGGCCGCCGGCAATGTGCGGCATCAAGCCATCGAAAGCTGGCTGGCCGTTCTCGTCCAGCCACAAGCCCTCATAGAGCATGTGACGCAATACACGACCAGTTTGCGATGCGCCAAAACCGATGACTTTTGGCGCGGGAGGCGTAGGACCCGGATACTGGCCGGACCGAAAATACGATGCAGCATCCCGCAATGCGAGTAGACCAAGTCCCACTACAGGAGCACCTTTGGCGGTGTAGACGAGCGTGTAGATCGTTCCTGCTTCGAAACCCTGCGACGAGTAAATGTGGTCATCGCTTGGTTCGACATTGCAGTCGTCCAACCTTCCAAACTCCCAGTCGGCACGGCTCCATGCGCTATGAATCTCGTTGCTGTTGGATCGTTCAAACAGACGTGCAGAAGACCGAAAGTACTCGTGTGGCCGATATGATGCTGGCCCCAGCTGTCCCAGAAACAGATCCTTGGTGTACTTGGAGGGTTGAATCTGGCAAACGACGTCGCCGACGACAGATCGACCGTCCTCCATCGCTTCTGGTACATCCAGACTCATGCCTGCAGCATCGAACTGCCATCCCACAGACAGCAGCGCTATTCCTTGCCGAAAGAGAAATCCATCGCCCGCCGAACAGGGGTCGTTTAGCAATTCCTGCGGTTCGGCTTGATTGAACATGCGGAAGGAAAGGCGGTTTCCTCGGTTGGGCACTTCCAGCAGAAGACACCGCGGTGGCCGTTCTACAGGTGTGATCAATGTGAAGTCGCCCGAGAACCGGACTTGGCCACTGCTATCAGTTGGTGCCATTTCAATGTCGACGATGCCGGAGTTTTGCCCGTGCCTTGGGTCAATCCCATAGACCAGTCTTCCGTCAATCCGCTGAAACGTACCGTATGCTCCGAAGTCTTGACCATCGGCATAGGGGGCCTGGCTTTGTATCTCAATCGCAATTACGGCCATGGTTTGCTGTCCAAATAGTCAGTATTCCTCGTATCAGGCTGCTTGGCTGTGCTCGAGTGGCATGCCGTAGGCTTGAATTAAAATTAGTTGCCAACAATTCACACGAAGTATGACCACCAAGACAAATCCAACTCCGAAAGACTTTGTCCAACGAGAATACGAGGCAGGTTTTGTAACGGACATTGTCTCCGAAACTCTTCCACCCGGGCTTTCGGAGGATATTGTGCGTCGCATTTCTCGCATCAAATCCGAACCGGAGTGGTTGACCGAGTGGAGATTGGATGCCTTCCAGCGCTGGAGCGCAATGAAGGAACCTCAATGGGCACATGTGAAGTTTCCGCCCATTGACTATCAGGCAATTTCCTACTTTTCAGCACCCAAAGGTGACAAGCCCAAGAGCTTGGATGAGGTCGATCCGGAACTGCTTCGTACATACGAGAAGCTGGGTATCCCCCTGCACGAACAAAAGGCATTGGCGGGAGTTCAAGAAGATCCTGAACAAAATCCCGTGGCAGTCGACGCTGTCTTCGACAGCGTTTCGATTACGACGACCTTCAAAGAAACGCTCCGAGAGCATGGCGTCGTGTTTTGTTCCTTCTCAGAAGCAGTTCAATCCCACCCGGAGCTGGTTCGAGAGTACCTAGGCTCGGTGGTGCCAAAATCGGATAATTTCTACGCTGCGCTGAATTCGGCCGTATTCAGCGACGGTACGTTTGTGTACGTTCCGGAAGGGGTGCGGTGCCCCATGGAACTTCTTACGTACTTCCGGATCAATGCAGCGAATACAGGTCAATTCGAACGTACCTTAATCATTGCAGATAAGGGATCCTACGTGAGTTATCTGGAAGGCTGTACAGCTCCAATGCGTGACGAGAATCAGCTCCATGCAGCAGTTGTCGAGCTTGTTGCCCTCGACGATGCCAAGATCAAGTACTCGACTGTCCAAAACTGGTACCCCGGAGACGAGTCAGGGGAAGGTGGCATCTACAACTTCGTGACCAAACGCGGTGCGTGCCGGGGAGTTAGGTCCCACATCAGCTGGACCCAGGTGGAGACGGGATCTGCGATTACGTGGAAGTACCCAAGCGTGCTGTTGCGCGGCGACGGTTCCAAGGGAGAGTTCTACTCCGTAGCACTAACCAACAACTACCAGCAGGCGGACACCGGCACCAAAATGACCCACATCGGCCGGGACACTACAAGCACCATTGTGTCCAAAGGCATTAGTGCGGGACAGAGCTCGAACGCCTACCGTGGGCTGGTACGAATGAATCCAGGAGCCAAAAATGCTCGTAACCACACTCAATGCGACTCACTGCTGATTGGATCAAAATGTGCCGCCCACACATTTCCGTATATCGAATCGCGCCGACAAGATGCGATAGTTGAGCACGAAGCCACAACGACGAAAGTTAGCGATGATCAACTGTTCCTATGTCGCCAACGGGGAATTGGTCCTGAGAAGGCAGTCTCCATGATCGTGAATGGATTCTGCCGCGAAGTCTTCAGGGAACTCCCAATGGAATTTGCTGTGGAAGCTTCAAAGCTACTCGAAGTAAGCCTGGAAGGGGCTGTCGGTTGAGCCTGCTCGATATAACGGGTCTCGTAGTTAGCGTCGGTGGCAAGGAGATCCTTAAGGGACTCGACCTGGAGGTCAATGCTGGCGAGGTCCATGCGATCATGGGCCCCAATGGGTCTGGCAAGAGCACGCTGACGAATGCCTTGGCTGGAAGAGATGGCTACGCAGTGGAGCAAGGACATGTACTGTTCGATTCCGTCGACCTGACGGAATTGGATCCGGAAGAGAGATCGCATGCTGGTCTCTTTCTGGCGTTCCAGTATCCGGTCGAAATTCCAGGTGTGACCAATATGGAGTTTCTCAAGACTGCTGTCGACAGCCACCGAGAGATTCATGGTCAGCAAGCGCAGACTGCAGTGGAGTTCATGAAGAGTTTACGCAACTTGGCGCATCGATTGGAACTCAATCCCGATTTCTTGAAACGGGGGGTAAATGAAGCGTTCTCCGGAGGCGAAAAGAAACGTAACGAAATTCTGCAAATGCTATGTCTCAATCCTCGGCTTGCACTGCTTGACGAAACCGATTCGGGACTCGACATCGATGCACTCCAAATCGTTGCTAAAGGCATTAAGGAATTCTGCGATCACACTAACGCCGTTGTGCTGGTGACCCACTACCAGCGTCTGCTGAACTACATTGCACCTGACTTTGTTCATGTGCTCCTAGATGGACGAATAGTGAAGTCCGGGGATGCCTCGCTTGCTCTCGAGTTGGAGAGCAGGGGCTACGGTTGGCTGAACGGTTCTTAGATCAGCACTCCCGATTGGGCTTGTACACCATGACCACTACTCCGACTTCGATGTTCGCACCTTGGATGACCAGATGCCAAGCGCAACAAGTACTGAGTGACTTGGGACTGCCGAAGTTCAGAACAGAATCGTGGAAATACACCAATCCTCAGCCACTTATTGACGCATTGGATGGAGTAGTAGGAGCCAATGGCGAATCAGTCTCATCGCTCAACGATGGTGTTGAGTTATGCCCTCTTTCCTCTCCAAGAGCAAAGTCTCTCGCCAACCCAAAGATGGGCTCCGTAGTCGCCGGTGGACAATCGTCGCCAATGCTGGCGCTCAACTTGATGAATCTTGCCAGTGGATACGTGGTTCGAGCAGAACCTACCGAGGGAGACTCATTTCCAATCTTGACAATCGACGCAGGATCAAGTCGATGCGAACGGTTTCTAATCGTCGTGGAATGCGGGGCGACCCTACAAGTGGAGGAAACGTGTACTGGCGGCAATCGAGTCTTCGAATGTGTAGTTGAAGATGGAGCCACGCTAAACCACAAGCGATTTCAAAACCCCACGGAACAAGTGGAATACGGGCACATTTCAGTTCATGTCGGTGCGAATTCTTCCTATAGACTCGAACAGTTTTCCACTGGGGCGCAAGTCCGAAGAAACGAAATTGTCGTTGACATTCTGGGCGAAGAGTCCAAAGTATCGATTGAAGGAGGTTGGAGATTGGCGGATCGAACACATGTGGACTCGCAAATTTCAGTCAACCACCTTTCACCTCGCTCGGAAAGCGAAATGAAGTTCCACGGAGTGGTGGGGGGAAGATCGCGAGCGGTCTTCAATGGTCGCATACATATCGCTCGAGATGCTCAGCACACCGCCGCGCACCTAACCAACAAGAACATTTTGACCAGCGATACAGCTGAGGTCTACACCAAACCCGAGCTTGAAATCTATGCAGATGACGTTGCATGCTCCCACGGCGCAACCTCGGGCCAGCTTGACGAAGCACAGTTGTTGTACATGCGTACACGAGGAATTTCCAAGGATCAATCCCGCGAAATGTTGCTCAATGGATTCCTCAACGAAGTGGTGACTGATTTGGCAGGAGGTCGTCTACTCGGCGTTACTAGTGCGGAGCGGCTATGAGCACCGGTTTCGTCCCGCCGCGGCACGAGTTTCCGTTGCTCAACAGTCGTGAGCGCATTGCGTATCTCGACAATGCAGCCACAACGCAAAAGCCCAAGGTCGTTCTTGATGCCCTCGCCGACTTCTATACGAACCACAATGCCAATGTTCACCGCAGTGCTCATGCGATTAGCGATGAGGCAACGCGACTTTTTGAAGATGCGCGGCAGCATGTAAGCGAGTTTCTAGGCGCAAGCGCACGAGAGGAGATCGTCTGGACGAGAGGGACAACGGAAGCAATCAACTTGGTCGCCAACGCCTTTGCGCCGACGGTGTTGACGCCCAATACGACCGTGGTCATCTCGGTGATGGAGCATCATTCGAACATCGTTCCGTGGCAACTCGCGTGCGCCAAATCCGGAGCGCGGCTTCGAGCTATCGGTGTTACGCCTTCCGGGTGTTTAGATCTCGATCACTATAAAGAACTGCTAAAGGAAAATGTTCGCATCGTTGCTGTGGGGCACATATCCAACGCTCTGGGCACAATAAACCCCATACACGAGATAGTCGAATTGGCCCATGAAGTTGGCGCTACGGTACTGATAGATGGCGCACAAGCAGCGGCACATGCACCCATTGACGTAACGTCCTTGGATTGCGATTTCTACGCATTTTCGGGACACAAGGTATATGGGCCAACAGGTATCGGTGCACTCTATGGCAAGTTAAACCTGCTCGAGTCGATGCCGCCCTGGCAGGGCGGCGGCGAAATGATCGAGCGTGTAATGGTGGAACAGTCGACATTTCAACCTCCACCGTTCCGCTTCGAAGCTGGAACTCCTGATATCTCTGGCCCGGTGGGATTGCAGGCGGCATTGGGCTTTTTGGACTCCTGCGTAGAAGCGGGACTGGCTGAATACGAGAATTCCTTGCTCAACTACGCAAGTTCGTCACTAAAGCAGCTTGAAGGACTAAGAATTGTTGGAGAAGCGCCGGAAAAGAGTCCGATAGTCTCGTTTCTCGTAGAGGGAACCCATCCAAATGACATGGCAACCATGTTGGACCAGCAGAATGTGGCCGTGCGTGCTGGCCATCACTGCGCCATGCCGCTCATGGATCACTTTGGAATTCCGGGCACCATTCGTGCCTCTTTCGGTCTATATAATTCGACACAAGAGATTGACCGATTGGTTGAAGCTATAAGTGTAGGGTCTCGGATCCTAAAGGCTTGACTGCACCATGCACGCAGAAACATACGATCCAATGCAACTGTCCTTGACCGCACGAGCTCAAGCACATGTGCAGCAGCAGTTGGCCAAGGAAGACGCGCATGCCCTAGTGCTCGGAATAACGGAAACTGGGTGCAACGGCTACATGTACGAGCTTGACTTCTTGCGCGACCAAAGCGACATGCCGGCCGGCCGTGCGTTCCAGTTTGGCGACGAAGTGACCATTTTTGTGTCTGACGACGACTGGGAAATGCTACGAGGAACGCAAATCGACTACGTGACCGAGGGCTTGAACTCGTCGCTGAAGTTCAAGAACCCTAACGCGGACACACTGTGCGGATGCGGAGAAAGCTTCTCGATTCGTGGAACGTAGACTAATTGCGGTAAGCCGGCCGGTAGAAGCTCGGCTAGTTCCTACTGGAACGAGCATAACTATTCCCGAAGGAGTCTTCGTCACCTTGACGCAAGCTCTGGGCGGCACGTACACGGTCGTCTACAACGGAAACATGGCTCGTATCGAGGCCGAGAATGCGGACGCTCTTGGGTTTGAGCCTGAAATCCTGACCTTCGAGCCTCCATTGGATGGAAAGGTCTCGTCGGATCAAGTGTGGCAAGCACTGCGCTCCATTCACGATCCTGAGATCCCGGTAAACGTTGTGGACTTGGGTCTAATCTATGACGTAGCTATAGCTCGTGATCAGGTCGACATCACTATGACATTGACAGCACCAGGGTGCGGGATGGGTCCCGTACTGGTGAAGGATGTCGAAGAGCGTATAGGCAAAGTTCCCCATGTTCAGCAGGTGTCAGTCGATCTTGTGTTTGACCCGCCCTGGTCTAGGGACTTGATGTCGGAGGAAGCTCAGCTCGAACTAGGCTTGTTCTAGCACCATGGTTGATCTCGGTGAGATCAAGGACACATTCCAATTCTTCGATGACTGGGAGGACAAATATCGCTTTGTCCTAGACCTAGGAAAGTCGCTACCTGATTTGCCCGACCACAAGAAAACGGAAGCCAACATTGTCCGTGGATGCCAGAGTCAGGTGTGGCTCGTGGCTCACTATGATCATTCCGCGAACCGTCTTGAATTCGAAATAGATAGCGATGCCCACATCGTTCGGGGACTCATTGCGATCATTCAATCGGCCTACGCCGATCTTTCCCCCGATTCCATCGTTGACTACGACATCGAAGGACTCTTTTCTGAACTGAATTTGTTCTCACACTTGAGTGCGGCACGTGGAAACGGACTGCGGGCAATGGTGCAGCGCATACGCACGGAAGCCCATGGCTACCGACATCAACCCAACTAGCTGCATGATCTCGTAGTGCTAGTTGATGCCTACATGCTCTCTTAAGAATTTGCCGGTGTGAGACCGCTTGCTACTCGCAATTGCCTCGGGCGTGCCAAAGGCGATCACCTCGCCCCCGCCTCGTCCACCCTCGGGTCCAAGATCGATTACGTAGTCGGCAGACTTGATCACATCAAGATGATGCTCTATCACCAAAACGGTATTTCCAGCCTCCACCAGTCTGTCGAGACACACAAGCAACTTGGATATGTCTGCTAAGTGAAGTCCCGTAGTGGGTTCGTCCAGGATGTAGAGAGTGTGCCCACGACGCTGTAGTTTCGAGAGCTCTCCAGCTAGTTTGACCCGTTGCGCTTCACCGCCAGAAAGGGTTGTGGCCGATTGACCCAAGGTCAGATAGCCCAAGCCAAGCTCATTCAGCACTTCAATTTTTCGCGCGATTGCGGGTTCTGGGCGAAAGAACACTGCTGCTTCCTCAATGGGCATTTCCAAGATGTCTGCAATATTCTTGTCCCGGTAGACGATCTCCAAGGTTTCGTCATTGAACCGTCTACCCTTGCACGTCGAACAGACAACTTCCACGTCGGGCATGAAATACAGCTTCGTTGCGATTACACCTTCTCCCTGGCACTCCTCACAACGTCCGCCTTTCACATTGAAACTGAATCTTCCTGGCTTGTAGCCTCGCTCCTTGGATATTTCCGTCTTGGCGAACAGGGAGCGAATCAAGTCGTAGACGCCAATGTAGGTCGAGGGGTTCGATCGACTGTTGCGCCCGATGGGGGTTTGATCGATATTGATCACCTTGGTAATGTGCTCGGTTCCTTCAATGTTCTCATGCGCGCCAGACAGTGAGCGCGTGTCAACGAGACGCTTCCAAAGTTCCTTGTAGAGAATCTCATTGACCAGAGTCGACTTGCCCGAACCCGACGCTCCGCTGACACACACAAGAAGACCCAAAGGAATCTCTACGTCGATAGTCTTCAGATTGTTCTCCGAAGCTCCCCGAATCATGAGTGACTGTCCATTCAGTTCCCTGCGGGACTCAGGAGTTTCGATCTTCTTGACACCTGAAAAATATTGACCGGTGGGCGATTGCTTGCACCTCAGCACGTCATTGAGCGAGCCGCTGACTACCACCTCGCCGCCGTGGATGCCGGGTCCCGGACCAAGCTCTACGATATGGTCGGCGGAACGTATGGTCTCTTCATCGTGTTCGACCACTATTACCGTATTGCCCAGGTCCCTAAGGGAGCGCAATGTCTTGATCATCTTGACATTGTCCTTGGGGTGAAGTCCTATGGATGGCTCGTCAAGCACATAAAGCATGCCCATCAAGCCGGATCCAATCTGCGTGGAGAGGCGTATGCGCTGCGCTTCTCCTCCCGACAGCGTCCCCGATGTGCGGTTGAAGTTCAAGTAATCCAGTCCTATTCCCAACAAGAGATCCAACCGCTTGCGGATCTCGGACAGGACCTGCCTTCCCGCTTCGGCGTGAGGTCCTTTCGGTTCTATGGACGCCAGCGTGGGTGCCAATTCGTCGAAATTCATCTGACCAAGATCGTGGATCGAATGCCCGTCAATCTTGAATAGCATCCGAGTGCTCCTCAGCCTGGATCCTTTGCAGTCAGCACATTCGTATTCGACCATCACTCGATCCAGATAGGCTTCCATACCTGAATTAGGTACGTTGCGTTGCCGATACCACCTGTAGTGGTTTTCGATCTGACCTGCGACTCCCTGGAAATTCGAGGGCCAGCGCAACCAGCGTTCCTTCGGATCTTTCGCGTCGGGCGGGATCTTCAGTTGCAAAAGTTCGCCCTTCGTCCCATGCATGACCAACTCACGCTGCTCTTCGGTCAAATCCCGCCAAGGGGTGTCAAGCGAGAATCCGTGTTTCTCCGCAAGCGAATACAGCACATATCCGCTGTGATTGTCGGTCTTGTAGCTGTAGGCGTCTCGAAGGAAGCATCCTTCGCGAATGCTTCGTTCCGGATTGGTGACGAGCAATTCAGGATGCGTCTGCTTGTCCCTGCCGATTCCTCCACACGTCCTGCAGGCGCTCTCGGGATTGTTGAACATGAAGAAGTCGGGAACGATGTCTCCATAAACGAGACCGTAAGTTTCGCTGCCGAATTCCTTGATGAACTTTTGAGTTGATTTCTTGGCAGAAGTCTTGACAATGCCCACCATCATCAAAGAATCGCCTACCCGAAGAGTGTGCTCTATCGCCGCCTTGAGCTGTTTTTCGACTCCTGCCACAAGCGTAAAGCGATCCACCACCGCCAGTATTTGGGCATCGCCGCTCAATGCTTCGGGCAGCTCCTGAGTGAGATCGATGCGCTCTCCGTCAATGATCACTGTGCGGCAACCCATCTTGCGCACTTCGGTAAACAGCACCTTCGGTTCCTCGCCATAGATCTGAAACACTGGTGCGAGCAGCTCCAATTCCGTGTCCATCGGTAGAGCCAGAATGGATTCAACAATGTTTCCACTTGTCTTGATGGGAACCGGCTCGTTGGTGTAGGGACAGAACGCCTCGGCGATCGTCGCGTAAAGCAGATTGAGATAGCTGGATATATCAGTAAGTGTTCCAACCGTAGATCGGGGGTTGCGAGCAATAGTCTTCTGTTCTATTGACACCACGGGCGACAGGCCGTACACGAAGTCCACGTCAGGTTTCTCAACCTGAGCTATGAATCTCTTGGCATACGAAGACAGCGACTCCATGTAGCGACGTTGCCCTTCCGCATAGATAGTGTCGAACGCAAGTGAGGACTTTCCGGAACCAGACAGACCAGTAATCACCACTAGGTTGTCGCGAGGAATCTCAACGGATACATCCTTCAGATTGTGAACTCTGGTTCCCTGAACGGCAATCGTTGTTCGATAGCCCCTATTGGTCAAGTTGTCTGAACTAATTTCCGCCTGTGCCATTGTGCTATTCCGATCCTCCAGTGGCCATGTATCACCTCGAACAAAAGAAAGCGAGTTCGTCGACCTGGACCTGGCTTCGTGTGGTCAACTTGACAGGCGTCGAGGCTTTCTCAATGCAGCCAATATCGGAGAGCCACTCACACGCTGTAGTGATTCCCTCCACTCCAAAGTTCCTCTCAAAGTAATGATCGATCTGAGTCGCTGAGCGCGGTTCGCCGAACGCGCCCCTCAAATACTCTAGGATTGGCTCGAACAGATATTCGGCTTTCGACTCAAGATACTCGTCGATAGCGTTGATCGCCGCTTCCAGACCTTCGTTGGATACAGGACTCTCAAACATGTCCGTATAGATGAGGCGAAACAGGTCAGGATTGAGATCCAATGCCCGTGTCAAGGCCTCCCGGTCCACAATTTCCCCTGCTAGACTCACCTCGATTTCGGCCAGAAATGTCGCTGTTCCAACTATCCAACGCGCGGTATAGTAGGGGTCCTCCTTGACCTCATGCCACTTTTGTGCCTTGTATAGGAGAAAAAGGGTGTGCTGCGCAGAATTCATAAGCTGCAATCGCAGGTCGTGATCGCCCAGAGCGGTCAACTGCCCAAACAGTTCGTCAATGGATGGATCCTTGCTGTAGAGCAGCTTGCCACGGGCGAAAATCGAATGCTCGAAGGTATTGCGGACCGACGATTCGAGCCGCCGCCGGAATTCCGAGCGAGGCTGTACGGTTGCGTGAATGTTGATGTCGTCTTCGACGAGCGACACAAAATGCGTCTTGGTTTTCTTGTCGTCAGTGCAAACCAGCACGAGGTCGATATCGGACTTGTCCCAAACCATGTCATAAGCGAGACTTCCGCACAGCACGGCAGCAAGAATGTGGTCGTCTTCAACTACGCGCTCGACCAAGGAGTTGAGCGCTTGTTCAAACCGTTGTTTCTGGGAGATAGGCATTGGTGGGACGTGAGGGTGCGTTTGCCGAAGCAACCGAGCATTGAGGTCGCTTTCGGCAGAATTGTACGGAATTGCGACACGTGCTGACGGCTCGAAGGGAGCTTTTGACAGGATGGAACTGGAAGATTCACCTTGCAGACAGTAGCCAAGCGTTGATTAACCGAGACAATCGGGTTAAACTTATGAGTGACGATGCGGGGAACTCTGGATCGAATCGGAAGTGAGCTGCTGGCACTTCGAGGTCAGTGTAGCCTACTCCTTCACACATCCATATGACACCGGTCTCATTACCCGGGCGGGTTAGACAAATAGCTGAGTTCTGCTATACGACAGGGGGAGAAACTATGTTGCAAGCGCTTCGACGCTTACTGCCATTTGCGATGATCGTGTTCGTCGCATCTTTCGCGCCAAACGCGACGTTGGCTCAAGTCACCCAAACGGCCGATGCCGACGAGGAAATGGAGGAGCTCGTTGTTATAGGATCGCGCAACACTGCACCGCGTACCGTCGAAGATTCGACAGCGCCGATCGATTTCATTCAGTCGGACGAACTGGGGGCTATAGGAAATTCTGCGGACATTACAGATTCACTACGTTCCGTTGTGCCTTATTTCAATGCATCGATGGCGTCTGGAGACGGCGATACATTTGTACGTCCAACCTCGCTGCGCGGGCTGGCGCCGGACCAATCCCTGGTGATGATCAATGGTAAACGCAGGCATCGTGCCGCGCTCATCGCGGAGTTCGTTCCGGCCGCAGGGAAAGGTGCCCACGGCCCCAACATTGGCATGATTCCGAGCATTGCTATTTCCAATGTACAAATCTTGCGCGACGGTGCTTCGGCTCAGTATGGATCCGACGCTATATCGGGAGTGGTCAACTTTCAAATGAAGCGCAACAACGAAGGTGGCATGCTCAGAGCTCAAGTAGGTCAGTTCTATCAAGGTGAATCGAGCTTCAAGATCGATGGCAACCTAGGATTAGAGCTCGGAACCGACGGCTTTGCCAGCTTGAGTTTCGAACGCATTTACAACCAAGCCCTCTCCCGTGGCAATCAGCGTCCGGATGGACAAGCGTTGCTAGACGCAGGGGTGGCGGGCGTCGGGCAAGACTCTCCCTTCGATGACAAGCCCTTTGTACAGACTTGGGGTCGACCCCGAAGCGATGGGTTGCGCCTGTTCCTCAACGCGGGCCACCCCGTCTCTGAATCCACCGACGTTTACGTACAAAGCAACTACGCCGACGTCCATGGACGCTACCGATTCTTCTACCGTGGTCCGGGACATGTGACATTGGCGACATTGGCGGATTTGGGCTTTACAGGACTCCCCGCAGGTTTTACGCCCTACTTCGACGGCGAGACTTCGGACTACTCGGTGGTATCAGGTTGGCGCGGAGTCATGGCTAACGGCACATACTTCGACGTAAGCGTCGGTGTGGGCAACAATGTGATTGACTTCACCCTTTACAACACCATCAATCAGTCTATTGGCCTCAATTCCGACGGAGAACCCCTGCAGCGTGACTTCGACGTAGGCGAACTCGAGCAAACCGAACTCTCAGCAAACATCGACATAAGCCGTCAAGTATCCGAAACGTGGCATGCGGCAGGCGGAGTCGAATGGCGGCGGGAAATTTTTGGTGTCAAAGCAGGAGTTCCAACTTCCTACGAAGGTGCGGGTTCAAGTGGATTCAAAGGCTTTGAACCTCAAAATGCCGGCACCTTTTCGCGCCAAAACGTCGCGGGTTACAGTGAGTTCGAGCGCGAATCCGGCGGTTTGATCACTCAATATGCATTGCGCTATGAAGGGTACTCAGACTTTGGTGGAACCTTGAACGGCAAGTTTGCGCTCCGCTACCACTTCGACGACCGAGTAACCGGGCGATTCGCAGTATCGACGGGATTCCACGCCCCAACACCGGGACAAGCGAACATACAGAAGGTCACAACCACCTTCGATGCCAACGTTGGTGGTCAAGTGGAACAAGGACTGGTGCCGCCCGACCACCCTCTGGCCAAAGCAGCCGGTGGTGCGCCGCTGAAAGAAGAGGAGTCGTTCAACGCCAGCATCGGATTTGCCTTCGACTTAGACGAAGTGTTTGAAAACGCTCGCATGACCTTCGATGTCTACAACATAGACATCAAGGATCGAATCTACAAGACTCAGACGGTTCCCTCAATTGACCCCAATACGGGAATTGGAACAAATGTCTCGTTCTATACCAATGCGCTCGACATCCAGTCCAAGGGATTCGACATTGTCTATACAGCTCCGGTCGAATTTCGCAATTTCTACTCCGATTTGAGCATTGCGTTGAGTCGCAATCAAGTAGAGGTAAAGGATCAGAACTTGGTCAATGGAATCTCACCCGTGCCGGTCGCCGACGTGGAGGACATTGAGAACAGCTATCCAAAGCTCAAGATCGTTGTGACGTCGACGTCTGACTTGAACGAAAACGCCTCGTTGATGATTCGCGCCAACTACTATGGAGAACATTACGACGAACGTGGCCGAATTGGTGGAAATCCGCCCACCAAACTCCTCGATCCAACACTTTTCTTTGATGTCGAACTTCGATATCACTTTTCAAATAGCGTACGCGGCACCTTGGGCTTCGTAAATATCTTCGACACATACGTGGACGAGATATCAGATCCCTACGCCAATCGGCAGAATGTGGGATTGCCCTACGCGCGACGTACTGCTGCGAACTTCGAGGGAGGTTCGGCTTACTTTACGCTGGATTACAGCTTCTAGCACTGGAAATTAAAGCAGCAAGTTGAACGTTTTGTAGAGCAGCTAGAAAACGCATCAATATAGTCTGAGGAGCCGCAGTTTTCCATTGAGAAAGCTGCGGCTTTTTATATTTCTATTGGTACACCCCACCTTCGGGTGCGAGTAACCTATACTCGCAGCTCGTTTCATCAGGCACACTCTTTCGGCAGATATGGTGAAAGTTCGACCGGCAAGCTACCAGTTGGCACGGATTGGCAAGCGTGATCTATAGACAATGCCCGAACAGCTAGATATTCCGGATCCCAACGTCTACGTGGCATACGGAGTCTACTTTCTCAAGGTCAAGCACAAGTTCGTCCAAAGACTCAAGAAGAGCCACCAGCCTGGTGCCCACGGCTACCGCACTTGGGGAACAAGCTTCGTGCTCATGGACTACTTGCAGCACTACCCGCCAGGCACCAGAAGCAGAGTCATGGACGTTGGATGCGGCTGGGCTCCCGTTGGCGTGTTCTGTGCACGTCGCTTCAAGGCAAGTGTCATTGGAGCGGACATGGATTCACAGGTCGCTCCCTACATGGACTTGCTGGCAGCGCTAAACGACGTGAATGTGGTGAAACTTACAGCTAAATTTGAACGAATCACCACCAAGCAGTTGGGTGACATGGATCTCGTCGTGGGATCCGACATATGCTTTTGGGACGAAATGGTAAATCCACTCTTCAACTTGATTCAACGTGCCATGCGCGGAGGAGTGCCTCGTGTCGTCATAGCGGATCCGGGTCGCGCTCCGTTCTTCAAGCTTGCCGAGCGCTGCGGCGAAAAGTGGAAGGCGGAACTAACCCCTTGGTACTCGCTCGAACCTAGACGTCAGAACGGCGACGTGCTGGAAATTTGCAATCCAAACGTCTGAACTATTCCGACGGATCCGGATCGATAAATTCCTTGAGCTGTTTCGACATGGCCACGCATGCGGATGCCTGAGTCCGCGCAACGAAGGGTAAAGGAACAATAATCGCAGGTACGAAGCTCGTCCCTTTGGCCTCCGAACTAACCTTTCCAGCTGATACGCCTTTGCGGATGTCCCAGATCGTGGCTTCGTAATTAGAGCCCGCTTCCCATGTGAGAAAGCCAAAGCATGCAGGTACGCCGCCGGTTGCGACTGCACACTGTACGGTCCCACCCTGGTCGGTCCTTTGCGTAGTTCCGTCGATCCAAACGATGTAGCGTAGATGGATTTCGTCGAGTTTCTCCGAGATTCTTTCTTCTTTGAGAATGCGCGTCATATCGCTGATGTCGAGCGGCGCAGTGCGCGGCTCAAACCACGGAAAGAACTGGTCTACAAATTCGTCGTTGGATATGACGTTCACAGACTTGGAGCCGCTCGACGTCTTGTCGACTAAGCAGTCCATGAAGGCGGTTTCAGTTTGGTCACGCCGAGTGTCTCGTCGGCCAAGGACAGCGATTGATTCGTGGGAGAGAATCCCAGTGTCTGCTTCTCGTATTTCCTGCAACGTGTTTGAGACACATCCGGAAAACAAGAGCGGAATAGCAGGTATGCATGCGATCAACAGCAAGGTCGATCCTCTTCGGAGGTGTTTCATGGTGATAGTGTCCTCCTAATCCAATCGTAGACAGCTTGCTGCCGCACATACGAAAAGGAAATAATAGCAGCGGCATCTCGGATGGCACCTTTGGTTGCATCCCTCAATGCCTTGCTGGCACGGTCTAGTGGATTGCTATAGTTGTTGCGATTTGCGCTGCCATAGCTTGAAATCTGCCAATCATGGATGGAGTTCCCGCTGGCTGCATCTCTAAGTCCGATCGAATACCTGATCCATACTTCGTAGACATCGTCGCCGGTGACGTGTGGCAGGCCTATTTGAATGGCCTCAATGTTGGGAACTGCGATCGCAGAGACACCGTCGGGGACCTCGCTAAGCGACTCCACAATCACAACGTCTTCGAAGACTGCGCCGAGTACCTGAGTGAACAGTTGCTCTTGAGACTCTCCGATTTCGATTGTAAAGATACCGTGATTCGGCACCGTTTCCTCGTGTACCTCGCTGCTAAGCTCCTCTGAGATATGCAATCCAATCGTAATTGGGACCGATTCGATTATCGGTTCTGGAATCGATATCGCCGTATTTACATTGGCACCGGACATGCAGCCCAGCATCACCAAGGACATGGCAGTGACTACGATTGAACGCACGAGCAATTGCATTCCTAGACTCCTAATGTCAGCCACTGCGAACTCCCGTCACGTATATCCTAATTCAATGCAGGCAATGCTACAAACGTTCCGCAGTTCCGGACCGTTAACAGCCTCATCAATTTGCCGAAGTGGTAGATGTTGTAAAGGGCATTTCCTTGGTCGAAATACACCGGAAATCCAACTGCATGAATTCGTACTCGACAGTTTCCATCCGCATCCTTCGTATTTACAAGTTCTATTCGATCCACCACGTTTTCGACTGAATCACCTTGAAAATCGTCCCCAAACACGTAGATGCTGATTCGCTTGTTGGGATCATAGTAGGTATTGATCGCCTCTTCGATTCCCTCGACAGGGCTAGAATTTGAATGCACCGACCAAGTTCGGAGACGTTCCACGATGGCACGTCGCATTTGTGGAGTGTCAGCTATCCACTTGCCTCGAAAGCGATTAAACATGTAGTCGCCCATGTCATTCATGATCTGAACGCCTTTGACTACGGGATAGATTTCCAAGACTTCGTTGACTTTCTGTACTACGGACGGCCACGCAAAGGTCTTCATGCTGCCCGACGTGTCAATCACAAAGATTATGTACTCGCTGTCGACAGTGATTCCGCCAATTAGGTCGTTTTTGCGGATGGGGTCTGTCCCTAAGAGGCGAATCATCTCCTCTGTTAGAGACTGCCTTGCTCGAGCTAGGTTTGCCCGTTCCTCATCCTGCTCCTTGGTGATCTGTCGAACAGTGTCGAAACGACTTGTCAGTTCGACGAGTTCATCCTGCAACTCCCTTAGACGCAGAATTTCGTTCTCTATGTTTTCCTCTGTCTCGATTTTCGTTCGCTCAAGTATCGCCGTCTCGCCCAGGATCTTCTCTATCTCTTCTTGTCGCTTCGCAATCTGGGCGGCTATGTCTTCAATAGATATTTCCAATATGGTTGGCAAACTGATCTTGGTAATCATCAGCAGCATGATAATTGCGCCGAATCCGCAGCAAATGACATCCAAAAAGGCAAGACTAAGTTCATTTCCTTCGCGTCGACGTCTCATGGCCAATCCTCCGACGGCGCCATGAAGGTGCCCGAGGTGATATGTGCGAGGTTCCAGTATTCCCCTGTCGCCATCGGGTCACCCTCCAGCGGCAACATGATCACGTTGATGGGAATGTTTGCAGGTAGCGATTGCACTGAACGCCTGAATATCGACCTGCGCTGGCGTCCATTGACCACCGTGCGACGAGACGTCCGATTTTCCAGGGTCGGCAGCCCGTCGGTAATCAGAAAGAGATTGTCTGGTATGGGTTGCATTTCGGAGACAGTCACGAACAACTGCTCCAAATTGGTGCCTTCACTTGGTGGGTTGCTGCGCAGGGATTCAATCGCTTCGTGAACAGCGTCCGTATCGGTCGCCGCGTGCCACTCTCCCACCCCGACAACGAGCTCAGTTTCGTTGTTGTATCGAGCTATTTGAAAACTGCTGTCCACGGGAATGTTGGCTACCAGCCACTCCGTAGCATTGACAGCCTGTCGCCACTTTGGCGACTGCAATTGCTTCTCTACCGACATGTGCATGCGACGCCTTACATTCACAAGCGATGAGTCAAGCATGCTTGCAGAGCTGTCAAGCGCTATCAATATGTTGCTTCCTCCCATGTAGAGGCCCGTCAAGTACTGCCTATCACCTTCTCCTTCTAGGGCGATTACATCTGGACCGCGTTCAGACTCCTCTCGCTCCTTTAGAAGTTTTACTTCCTCTTCTTGAGTCTCCACCTCGGAACGTTCTTTTTCCAGCGTATCGCTTTGGTCGAGTGCGATTTCTTCAATCTCTTCGAGTGCTTCGTCCTTTTCATCCACTTCTTCTTGCAGCGATTCGACGATATCGCGCGTGTTCGCAATGCGAAGCGCCAGCTGACCGACTAACTCGCGCAGTTCCGCAAGATCTCGCTCGCCCTCTTTCACTCGATAGTCCAGCAATCGTGCCTCTGCCAGCTGATCGCGATTGATAGTGCTTATTTCCTCCTCGGTTTGATGATTGATAATGAGGAAAATCATCACGACTGCGCCGAATCCACCAGCCATTACGTCAAGAAACGACAACGTAAACACGTTTGTTGGACGTCTCTTTGACCTAGCCATTGACGTCGACCGCAATTAACTGATAGGCGATGGAACTTGCCACAATGGAGTCGCCAACTTTGGTTGCGGCTTCTCCGTGGATACGTTCACCGTTCAGTAGGACCGTAGCATGACTACTGGGAACGACTACGAGCCCGTGGGCATTCCTTCTGATGGCAAAGTCCGTCTTGCCGTCGCGTTGGTTCGATGCGGCAAACTCCGCACCGATCGCATGCGCTATGGATTGCCTCAATATGTGCGTCGCATCGGGAAGTGAGTGCGTTTCGTGGTGGACTTGGGAGCGTGCCTTATTTGTATGGGGAATCTCAGTGTGAAGAGTTCGCTCCTCCGAATCCCCTCTCGATGCCCGTATTCTGGCGGATGCCGCGGCAATGTCACTGGCTGTACAGGAGAAGCATTTGCTGCCTTCATCGTTCAACGCCTCAACAACTCCCGGCAAAGCGGCGGAGTGCTCAGAAAGTAGGATGGGGCAACCATAATCCATCAATCCAATGACTTCAGCGACTCTCTCACGTGTTGCCACCACCATCTCGCTTCGCGCGACTTCAACCTGCCTTGAGTTGCCTTGGTGCTCCACACTCACGACGTGCATGTCTTCGTCAAGTGCTATGAATTCCAGCAGCTGGTCGAACACTTGCTGCTCCGTCGCCGCAAACTTTCTTGGATCGAACCGAGCCGTATCCAGGAACTTGTCGGCCGCCAGCTTGATCCAGGTATTCATCAGTGAGAGGACCCCGAACTTCTGTGCGACGCTTGCGCGATCCTTGGTGACCGCATCGCCTACCTGCAGCCGCGTTACAACACTGCGGTGAAGCCCAATCTCTATGAATGCACACTTATCACCAACATCGATGCTGGCGGCTGCCGCAACTCCTCGGTCGACGAAATCCAAGACGTTGAGTTCGGCTTGGACCGCGATGCCGTATAGCAAAGCCAGCTGAGCGCTCGACATGTCGCTAGGAACTGCCACCCAAAGTTGGTCGGAGTTGGAGAGTCCGCCTTGGTCTTTCACGGAAAGGAGTTGACGATAGACCAAGTCGGCTTGTGTCTCTACAGCAAAACCCGGTGGATGGACTGCGCTCTGGTCCATGCGCTGCCAGTATTGGCTCTGCTCGCGGTCGGGATGAAGCTTGACTTGGGCAAGTGCTTCATCGCCAAACACAAGGGAATTGGCATCTACCAATGCCACTCCGGGTTCGTCGTAAACGACCTCACCGTCGTTGCTTAACTTGATGCTGGCATCAGCAAGATCAAGAATCCACATGCTAACGAACCTGCAGATGTCTAAGCAAGTTTTCGTCGCACCATGCCTCGACGGCAATGACTGTTTCCTCTTGATAGCGTTGCAGCTGATAGACGAAAAACATGATTACGATGCTGATGACCAACGCAACAAACGTCGAGTTGAAAGCCACCCCAAGACTTTCAGTGACGCCAGCAATGTCTCCTTGAACTGCCTCATAGGCATGGCCGAGAGCCTCGCCAATGCCGCGAACAGTCCCGATGAATCCTATCGAAGGTATAGCCCATGCAATATAGCGAATCATCGCCAGTTCACTATCCAATCTGTCCGCCTCGGCCTCACACACGGATCGAACTACCTCCGACACATTCTGAACAGCTTGAGTGGACTCAAACCGCTGCAGCGCTGTCAAGACGGTTCGCGACAGAAGAAGATTGCGTGACTTGTCGGGTAATGACTGAATGGGTCGCATATAGCGTCGCGCATCTTCCGGCAATACGCTGACACCTTCGCCTACCTGCAGCACTTCTCGTTCAAGCAATCGACGTTCGGCCATCGCCGACATGGCTTTGGTGCCCATGATTGCAAACGCCCAAAACATTAGGATGAAGCAAGTCTCTTGTTCGTAATCTCGAAGGGTTACGAACAGGGATCGTTCTGGTGTAAACGTCTCGTCATTTTGAAGGCGTTCGGCTCGTTCTTGAAGAATTTCGTTCGCGGTAGGTCGTATCACGCTTGCATAGACCAAATGCACTACTAGTATTGAGATTAGCAAGGCGATTAGTTGGGTAAGCACCGACGATGCAAAGCGTCCTTTCATTTCTTGATCCTATATGTCGACTGGAAAGGGCACCGCAATATCTTCAGAAATCGCTTCCGAGGGAACGAAGATCTCTGCAATATCGTCCTCGTCGGTCCCGTCTTCGTCTGGGTTGGCTGATTCTTCCTTTGACGTCTGTACCTCTGAATCGTTCGCTTCTTCGGTTGACGCCGAACTGGATTCAGTCTCTGTCGATTCGGTCTTGGTTTCTTGAACCTCCTCGTCGTCATCGGGTGCGGTGGAATCTGCATCCGCTGAGGAGGTGGTTTCTCCGGAATTCGGCGATTCCTCAGGTTCCGTCTGAGGAAGAATTGTGACTGGATTGAGCGAAAGCAGCAGGAATGCAAGGCTCAACAGCACAATTCGTCGAACCCTGTGCCTTTGAAAGTTGCTAGTTTTACTCGGCATAGCGAGCGATCCGGAAGCCAACATCTTGTCGTCCATCTACCCCGTAATCACGAAACGACAATCTAACGTCCGTTATCGTTCCATTCAAATAGCTTGAACCACGAATTACGTGGTACTCGCCTTCGTTCGGTCCCAATACGTGCACCGTGCTTTCTGCCTCCGGTACGAAATAGAAGTCATGCATCCATTCCGCAACGTTTCCGCCTATGTCCGTCAGCCCCTTCACGTTCCGACCAAACGTCCCAACCGGTGCAGTTACTGTGTAGTTATCGTTGTAGTCAAAGAGAATCCTGCTGACTACATGCTGAGCGGCTCGATCCGCGTAATTTCCGTGCCTTGTAGGAGGCGGAAGCTTCTCGCCCCAAGGAAAGTGCAGCAATTCCTGCTCGTCGTCGACATGGCGCGCTGCCCACGACCACTCGGATTCGGAAGGCAAGCGATATCCGAGTGCATTTGGATTGAACCCTGTCACCTTGGCGCCACGTGTAATGTAGAACGGTTCCAATCCTTCTTGCTCCGAGAGAAAGTTGCAGTAGAAAGCAGCTTCTGTCCACGACACATTCACCACCGGCTGGTCGTCCTCATTGAGAGAAAACCCTTGGTACGACCCAGAATCATGTCCCGGAGCGAACTTTCGGAAGTGTCCGTTTGTAACCTCGTGAACGCCCATATAGAAAAGTCGGGTCAGATTTGCTGTGCGGAATACTTCGTTTGCTCGTCGTCCGGGTTGCCTCCGCGACGCTCCCATGCGAATGGAAGTCGGCTGAAGCAGCACAATTTCTTGACCATCAGGCGTTGTGCGCACTTGACGCAATTTTTCGAGACGAGCTTCCTCCAACGTTAGCAGGCGCACACGCAAGTTTTGAGCTAGTCCCGGCTGGACGGTTATGTGATTGCTGTAGCCTGCATATCCCTCCTTCTTCAGTTCGACAGAGTGGTCTACTGCATGCAGCGCAAACGACTCGTTGCTGACCCCAAGCATTTCGCCATCCACCCAGACCTCCACACCCTCAGGTTCTGTCGTAACAATCAACGTACCCATGACCTTCTCCAGTTCAAGGTCCAACGTCTGTTGCGCACCTGGTTCGATCATGATGTCCCGCTCCACTTGCTCATATCCTGCCAGCAAGACATGCAACTTGTGCGTTGTGGATGGTTCGACTGAAATAGTCACCGGAGTGGTGCCTTTAAATTCGCCGCCGAGGCTGACACTTGCACCTGTTGGTTCAGAGGTAAGCGTCAGCACGCCCCCCTGAGGTTCAAGCTCGACTGGATCCAATTGGAGTACCTGTCCAGCTTGCACATAGACGATGTCGGTCCAATCTGCATATCCAGACTTTCGGAGCAGGATCGTGTGCTCTCCGGATAGGATCTCGATAGGACCGGGTGTAAGAAACCCGGAATCGGCATCGTCCACGTAGACCTGCGCTCCTTGGGGATCTGTAGGTATTGTCACCATCGCCCAGTCCGGGCTCAATTCAACCTCAATTGTTTGCTGCTGGCCCATTCCGTAGATTTGGTGTTCAACGGACTTCGAAATGTAGCGTGGAGCTGAGAATTCGAACACAGTGTCGCCGGCCATGACCTCCAATTGAAGCGGCGTCTTCCCTACGGCGTCTCCATTGACAGCGACGGCAACCCCGAGGGGCACTGACGAAACCGTTACCTCACCAGGCAGGCGAACAAGATCCAATTCGAACACTTGATCGCCTTTTGGCTTTACCTCAATCGATTCGATCAGTTCGTGGTAGCCTTCGGCTTGCGCACTAACCTCGTAATTGCCCGGGCGCAGAAGAAACGTTTCCGCCGTTCGTATGACAATGCCGCCCGTGACGTTCACTTCGGTGTCAGCGACGTTCGACTCAAACCGAACCGCTTTTGCGGTGAAGAGAAACCAAAGTACGGTCGCTGCAACAACTACTACACACAATGTCAGGACCTGCAGCCATGGCACCAGTCTGCTTCGACGTGGAGGCCGGGGAGGAGTGGGTTGGTACTCCTCAGGTCGCAGTATTGGCGGAGCGTCGGTGTTCATGAGCAATATGGATTAAATCTGCTCCTCACATACGATGCGGACCGGATCCATGTCTCGTCCCACGTTGAGTGTCTTTCGGACATCAACTCGTCCATCTCTGCTGCCAACTAGCTGATAGCGCCCGGGGCGCAACCTGAGCTCGTGTCTCTCAAACAAACCAAGCTTTCCTTGGGTGCTCAATGTCACCTCCGTCGCATTGTCCGACAGCAGGACGACTGTAACGGGTTGGGAGGCATAATCTACTAAGTCTGCAAATTCGTCCAAGGATTGATCGTAGTCGCTACTGTGACCACGAAGCTTCTCCGCTCGTTCCAGTATCTGTTCAGCCTTTCTCAGCTCTTTGTCGGCCGACAATGCACCGGGGTCGTCCAAAACTACCTGCATCTCCTCAGTAACGTCGAGGATTTCGAATACTCGTTCCTTGCCCTGAATTGCAAAGTCCAATTTGCTGTCGATCTCAAGTACCTCGTTGTAAGTGGCAAGTGCGGCCTCAAGATCAAGTGAACTCTCCTCTTTCCGCGCCCGCTCCCGGAGTTCTTCAATTCGAAAGGCAACTCGTGATATCGAATTCTGTTGCAATCCTGTTGTCGCTGCAACATTGCCTGGCCGTTCTTGCAACACTTCATTGAACAAACGTTCAGCTTCGTCAAAGTCATTTAGATTGAGCGCTTGGTGGCCAAGCGATAGCGTTTCATTCAGCGCCTCGTCAGCCTTTGCCTGATTGATCCGTGAACGACGCTGATCGACACCGGGCGTCAATGAATCCAGGTCTTCTACGCGGGACAAGTACGCTAAGGCATCGTCCCATCTTCCTCTTAATTCGGCGCGATCGCTCTCACGCAACAACTCGTTGACCTTGGGTAGCAGAGCCACACGTTGCAACCCAGTCTGCGCTGACAAATCGAGCGGCTTGATGGCAGATGCGTTTTGAAACGCAATTTGCGCTGCTTTCGTATTCCGTTCGTCCAACGCGACAACTCCCTCTTCCATCCACTTGTCGAAGTCGAGGTGCACGTCGTCAAGCAACTGTCGCATTTCCTCGAGGGCGGAATTGAATTCGTTCAACGCAGCGTCGTAGTCTGCCTGCCCAAAGAGTATGTCGCCGTCGTTTGCCTTATCTAATATCGCGTTGTAGCGGTCCTGGTGCGTTTCCGAACCGTACTCATTCCTTTCGAAAGTGTCCTGTAGAGAGCTAAACTGATTGACAATTTCCTCTGCTTTTTCGCGTGCGCGGTCCAGTTGAGAGTCTAAGAAAGGTGCGGCCGAGTCATCGTTCTTTGGGCTACTATCGGTTCGACCGCCCGATTGCTCACCCGCAGAGTCTGTCGCTACGTTTGTGGAGAAGAGACGGGGTAGATCTCGCTGTTGAATCCAAAGGAAGATGACAACGGCAAAGCTCACTACCAAGATTCCCGCAACGAACTGCTTTTGTCGCGCGGTTACGTGGAGTCGTGATCGACGCTTAGACTGTGCTTCTGAAGCGAGCTTGGGAACAACCGGTTGTATTTGAACCGGTTTCGCTTCGCTATCCGGCGTCTTGGAAGAATTCTTCAGTGACGTTCTCCCCAGACTCATCAACGCTGTTTTCGGATTCTAGATCTGCTTCGACATCCTCGTCAGGAAGACCTAGATACTCAAAGTAGAGTTGCTTTAACGTCTCTCGTGCTTTAAGAAACTGCTCGGATGCTGTTCCTTCTAGCCTAATCGTGGAATTCTCCAATTCGATCGTATGTGGATCGATCTCCTTGGCTGCCGCAACCCCCATCTCTTGAAGAGCGGAGGCATGAAATTTCATATTCGCGCGATTTTGAAGTCCACCTACAATTTCCGTGGCGCCTCCGATTACGGTGGCATAGCCAGCATATTCAGTCACGTTGCTGCTACTTCGTTGGGCAACTGCACCGCCAAGAACCATGATTGTTCCAGCAATCAACCGACTTCGCGACTTATTGCGCTCCTCACGAACCGCAATTGCTTCGTTGTAGGTGCCCTGTCGCCAGTTTTGATACGGAGCCCGCATGTCACCGGCAAAGCGGGAAAAGTACTCCGCTAAGGTATCTATTACAAGATACTCTCGTTCACGAACTTCACGAACTCGACGCATGTTCGGATCGTCTGACGCTGGCAAACGCACGACTTCGTACCCGACATCAGAGGTCTCGGCGACATAGTCGCCAAAGGCATCGGGATTTATCTCACGGGCGTAACGCATGAGTGTTGTCAGCCGAATGTCTTCGATTTCATCTGTCGAAAGCTCTTCCATGTAGTCGAGCATCTCGTCTGCTAATTGTCGATACGTGGTTTGAAATGGCTCTACACTCGATGAGATTTCGAGGTCATAGTGGTACTTGCTTGCCAGCGTTTCGTAGACTCGCTCGAACCAAATCTCCCCGCGGGAATCCTGCACTCGTACGGCCAAGACTTGCCGCTCGCCATCCGAATGCAGAATGCCACCTGTAATCAAAACATCCACCGCATAGGTGGCTTGCGGCAAGACGCGCACCGCTCCCCAATTCCCTGTGGACTGCAAAACGTCCGATGCATAGCTGGCAATATAGTTGGCTTCAGCTCTCCGAATCTCGGGTGTGATGTTTCGTGTTACTAGATCGTCGTACGCCTCTGGAATATTGGAATCGAATACAACCACGCCCACATCCAGCAAGAGCTCATCTGGCAATGCGCGGTCAGAAGTCCTAGGAGCTTGGTTATCAACGACTCGCAGTGTCGTGACCGAGCATCCGAATAGAAACAAGCAAAGTGAGAGTCCGAAGCAAAGAACACTCGCTTTTTTCATTTAAGACCCTCGATGTATGTCTCGTAGTCTTCCCAAAGCTCTTCTTTCAACTTTGGATCCTCTTCGGCCATTGCGGCTTCCCGCAATTGGCGGGCATACACTTCCTTGTCTCGTGCATCGGGAGTGTCCGCCACTGTTTGCATCGTCGGTGGCAGGTTTGGTTGTGCCCCATCTCCCTTGTTTGCCTCAACGTTGGCAGTACTTGCCTCGGTGTTGCCGGAATTGGGGGAATCACCGTCAGATTCTGACGCGGACCCTGCATCTTCCATGTCCATGGGGCCGCCTGCGGCAGCCGCACGTTCATTGGCGCGAGCCAGGTCATCGCTACGCTCCTCCATGATCTCGCCATCCAGAACACCGAGCACTCGTATCAACTCCTCGTCTTCGGGATTGAGTCCGCGATCACCTATCTCTCCTTCAAACTCACCAGGGAGCTCCCCAACGCCACTCTGGTCGCCTTGGGTTGCCAACCCGCCGGGTTCCGGCAGTTGATTGCTAATTTCCCAGCCGCCCCGGGATTCATCGTCGCTTTCTCCTGGAATTGGCGAACCGGCGGGCAATCCGCCTTCACCGATTTCGTCTCCATCGCTCGCCTCGTCCCCTTCAGGTTCTCCAGTTGTCAACGGCCCCCCAGTTTCCAATGAACCTGGCTCCGGGTATTCCATCCCGTCTTGTAAGCCGTCTTCGCCTTCTCCTCCTTCCTGATCTTGATTAGTTCCGCTAGTTGACGGCATGCCGGGCATGTTAGCATCCTCTGGGCCGTCGCCTTGTGTTGGCAGCGATGGAAGCGATGGCATGCCCGTCGATGATTCGCTACCCGGCAATGTTGCGCTGGGAGGTCTAGGCAACGAGGGATCGCTTGTTGTGGATGGGATTGGCAGAGAAGGAGTCGGCATTCCGGCTGACTGTCCCTGACCGGAGCCTGCACTCCCTGAAGACGGCGAGCTGGAGGGCGTCGGAGACGTAGGGCCCTGCGAGGGGCTCGGCAGTTGTATTGTGGGAAAGTTCCTGGGCGTGCTTGACAGACAGCCGCTCAATAGAACAATTGCAGTTCCGACCACCACCAGACGTGTCGACATCACGACTCGCTTTCTGCAACGCTCCTCACGTGCCAGCTTGCCTGCAACAGTCATCTTAGTTTCGTACTTGTCAAGAGAAACGATATCCATCTCAGCCTATTCCCGCCCTCAAGGCTTGTTTTCTCAGTTCTACAATTAGAGACACTTTCACGGCAACAAGGTTCATAGCCACACCACGCAAAGTGTCCATAGACCTACTCTCCCCCATCCGAGTCCGGAAAGAAGATGTAGCCATGTGTCAATATTACCCCTTCTCGGGATCGTCTCTCTCCTTTCTGAATTGCCGGTCGATACCGAGCTGCTTCCATTGACTCCACGAACTCTTCGACAAACCGATCGTCAGGTACAGCAGACTCCGCAATAACATCCGAAACCAAACCCTCAGCATTGACCGTGAACTTCAACTCAACGCTTCCCTCCAGTGGCTCGACAAGGTCCGATTGAGGTTGGGGCTGCGGACTCCTCGGCAAGGGGTAATACAGCGGCATGGGTTCGCTGAACTCATTTCTCAGAAATTCTGCGTTGGGATCGTCTTCATACATGTCCCAAACATCCCGATAGACGACTGTAGCGAGGTCTATCTTGTCAAATAGCAAATACCAGTCGGCCAATTCCAACTTCGCATAGGCAAGAGACTCCGGAGTGCTCTCGGCACGCTCTTGCTCAATTTCCACGAGTTCCTTGAGAGCTTCTTCGCCGGGTGCGAAGCGGTTCACGGTCGCCTTGTAGGTTGGAACACTTTCATCGGACGATGCCATTCGATCGATGAACTCGTCACTTACGACAAGCTCTCCAGGAGTGGTGAATCGCTCGTGCCGATAGCTCAAGGCCAGGCCCTTCAATGCTCGAATGTTGTACGGATCTGTCCGTTCCAAATTTTGCTTCGTGATGTTTAGGGCATCGTCAAACAGACCACGAGCTGCAAACACGTTGCGCACTTCCAAGTACCACTCCGCCAACTCAAACAATCCCGGAAGCAGCTCAACCGTTGCTTCGCCATATGACCGTACGTTCACGCTGAACGCGTACTCGTGTCGATCCGTCGCGCGGCCAATCTGACCGAGTTCGTGGTAGGTTTCGGCTTCTCGGTACACAACGTCGAGTTGCTCAACGGCATGGAGACCATGAGCCAGCCGAGAGACGTGGCGCGCACGATCATAGGTGTCAAGTGCATTGACATAGTCGCCGTTTTTCCGCAACCCATCACCAAGCAGTAGCAGGGGTTCGACAAGTATCGGATCGAAGCGCGACCACTCGTCTTCCAATTGATCAATAAAGTTGCTTGCAAGCTCTATGGCTTCGTCCGTTTCATTGGCGGCTAGTCGAGATCGAATCGACTCCAATGGGTCCCCTGAGACTCCCTGCATGTCCGGCAAAGAGATGTCATCTTCAACATGCTCCTCACACCAGTATGGAGAACCACCTTGCAGAAAGGCTACGACAACAGCCAAACCTAGCGCCTTCGACCCAATAAGTCCAGACCCTCTAGTTTTCATCAACCTGATTATGTGCTCCTCTTGCTGTCAAACAGACGTTTCCGATTCCTGCTCTCGGTCCGTAGATATAAACTCTCTAGTGGTATGTTGCTCGGTGACGACATCCGCTAGCCCGATCAGCACTAACTTTGACACGCAAATCGTTGGAAATTTCAAGTAGACAGTGAATTACGACCACAAATTGGACACATGCGGTCTCACATGCCCCGAACCTCTTATGATGGTCCGCAATAAAGTGCGTGAAATGCAATCAGGCGAACGCCTCCTTATTTTGGCAACAGACCCGTCGACACACAGGGATTTCTTGAATTTCTGCCGGTTTCTTGGCCACAAACTTGAACATGAGGAGACAAGCGAGGAAATCCTCAAGTACGTCATATGTAAAGGTTAACTGAATTGGCGCAAGAACTGCATTATTACTTTGCATACGGCAGTAACATGAACGTCCGTCGAGCTCGCGCGCGTATTTTGCAATTCAATCGCGTTGCCAGTGCCCGTTTGGATGGGTTCAAGTTGAAATTCAACAAACGATCGCGTCTTCAACCCGTTTCAGGTAGAGCGAACATCGTTCAACGAATGGACAGTGTTGTGTACGGAGCGCTCTACGAATTATGCAGTCCTGCAGACATCGTTTTGATCGATCCCTTCGAGTACGCACCCATCGATTATCGACGCTTGGTAGTAGAGGCGATTGGATCCAAAGCAACTGTTCCCTGCTGGACTTACGTTGCTAATGCTAGTGCTATAGACAACTCACTACGGCCGACGCGAACCTACCTCGGCCACTTGCTGGCCGGTCGCAAATTTCTTCCTAACGACTATCTGGAGAGACTGGCACGAGTGGATTGTCTAGATTGACGAGTGCTCATCCATCATCAACAGGGTCTAGTCCGACAGAGTTGAACATGAGCGAATCTTGTGACGTGGTCGTGATCGGCGCTGGAGTAATTGGACTGGCAGTCGCAAGAGCCCTCGCCGTGAGCGGTCGAGAAGTCTTGGTGCTCGAAAAACAGGACATGATAGGAACGGAAACCTCAAGCAGAAACTCTGAAGTAATCCACGCCGGAATCTACTATCCCCATGGCTCATTGAAAGCCAAACTGTGCGTCGAGGGAAAGCAATTGCTCTATCGCTACTGTGACGAACACAAGGTGCCTTACAAACGGGTGGGGAAAATCATTGTTGCGACCTCCAAATCGCAACTCTCTACGCTCACGCAATACCAGGAACAGTCCATTGCCAACGGTGCGGGTGTGCTGCCTTGGCTCGAAAGACAAGACGTACAAGCGCTCGAGCCTGAAGTTCAATGCCTTGCTGGCGTGCTCTCCCCGTCAACGGGGATTATCGACAGCCACGCGTACATGCTAAGCCTCGAAGGTGATCTTGAGGCGAGCGGAGGCATGATCGCATTCAATACGGACGTCGATTCGGTGAACTTTCGCTCGGATCTAAACGTCTCGTGCGCAGACATGCAACTGCGCCCTCGACTACTGATAAATGCGGCTGGGCTTTCAGCGCCAACAATCTCCCAGCAGTTGGGTCGAGAATACCGGGGTTACTTTGCTAAAGGACACTACTACACACTCTCTGGGGCGTCTCCCTTTAAGCACCTTGTGTATCCCATCGCAGATTCTGGCGGACTTGGAGTGCATGTAACCATCGACATTGGTGGCCAAGCTCGGTTTGGGCCCGACGTCGAATGGATCGATGAAGTCAGCTACGAATTCTCCAACGCCAATCGACAGCGATTCATCGATTCTGTACGGCTCTACTACCCCGGCTTGGATGATGCCAAGCTCAACGCTGGCTACACTGGAATTCGACCGAAACTCGTTCCCGAAGGAAGACCTCCTGGAGATTTCGTCGTAAATGGACCCAGAGAGACGGGGATTCCGGGTTACGTCGAATTGCTCGGAATTGAATCTCCTGGACTCACTGCTTCGCTTGCTATCGCAAATTTGGTAGCTGACCTTACTTCGTAGGACAACCAGACTCTAGGTGAATGTGAAATCCCGCCTGCATGCACCGGATTACACATTGAACACAGGATAGAGAGTCATACCTCCTTAGTTGCCGTTGCTATGTCTACAATAAGCTCACTACTGCATCTTCGAATGATGTCCTTGGCATTGGGAAGGTTCAACAATGGATAACTCGCAGAAAACAGAGCAAGAGTGGCGTTCCGAACTAACCGAGCAGGAGTATCGCGTATTGAGGGAATCCGCTACCGAACGAGCATTTAGTGGAGAGTATTGGGACACCAAAGCGCATGGCACCTACCGATGTAGAGCGTGCGGAAAACCCCTGTTCGACTCGGAAACCAAGTACGACTCGGGAAGCGGATGGCCAAGTTTCTACAAGCCCATTGAGCCCGACGCTGTGCAGACTCGAGAGGACCGATCCATGTTCATGGTGCGAACTGAGGTCTTGTGTTCAGCTTGCAACTCGCACTTGGGGCATGTGTTTCCCGATGGTCCCCAGCCAACTGGACTGCGCTTCTGCATGAATTCAGCGTCACTTCGTCTAGAGGAAGACGACCAATCTGACAGTTGATCAGAAGCCTGCAGCAATGCCTTCCTTGCGGTGGTCTGATGCACCGCAATAGCCGCTCTCCAACCGAGCGATTAGCTGTGCACCACCGAATACGTCGTTGGACGTGTTGATTCGTGCAGGGTGGCCTCTACTGATCAGTCCTTCAAGGGCACGCTTCGAATAGCCTCTCTCAAGTTCGACTCCAAACTCCGGTGTCACATGCCACCTTGGAGCGTCAGACGCCGCTTGAGGGTTTTCTCCGTGGTCAAATATGCGAGTGATCATTTGAACATGCCCCTGATGTTGCATGTGACCTCCCATGACTCCAAAGGCAAGTTCAGGGCTCCCCTGTCGGGTGACGAAACCTGGGATGATGGTATGAAACGGTCGTTTTCCTGGTCCAACTCGATTAGGGTGCCCATCTCGCAACGAAAATCCTGCGCCTCGGTTTTGCAAAGCAATGCCGGTTCCGTCTATCACGATTCCAGATCCGAACCCCATGTAATTCGACTGAATGTAGGACACCATGGCTCCATCTGAATCGCTTGCACACAGGTAAACCGTATCCGAACCTCCGAGCAGATCTGGTGGCGGCATTGCACCCGCCCGATCTCCTATATTGGATGCAGCCTTGTCCAAGACTTCGGGATTCAAGAGATCTTTGACGTCGACCTCCATGAAATTTGGATCCGAGAAGTGTTGAAATGCGCAGTGAATGGCAACTTTCATAGCTTCGACTTGCAAATGAGTCCACTCTTCCGAACCGGGATCAAATCTTCTTGAGCAAAGTCGGTCCAGCACGCCCAAAGCAACGAGAGCGGCTACGCCTTGACCATTTGGAGGAATCTCGTGCGCCGTGATGTCGCCATAGGTGAGCGACGCTGGTTCGCACCAATCCACACTGTGATGCGACAGATCATCGTGGCGTAGCAGACCACCTTCCTCTATTGCCTGCTTGACCATTTGATCTGCAAGGCGTCCGCGATAAAACGACTCGCCACCTGTAGCTGCAATCTCGCGCAGGGTAGCAGCAAGGTCACTTCGAACGAACAATTCACCGGCTTGTGGTGCGCGTTCTTGGGGCAGGAAGTGACTCCGAAAGGGTTTGAACTGCCCCAAAGTCTCAATCGACCGTTGCCAGTGAAAAGCAGTGCGACGGCCTACGTGAAATCCGCACTCTGCATAGTGAACGGCGGCATCGAACAATCGTTCAAAGGGCAATTTCCCGAACTTCCGAGACAATTCAACCCAAGCGCTGACAGCCCCGGGCGTAGTAACGGATTCCCACCCACGAACTGGCATAGACGAGCGACCGCAGAATTGCTCCCACCTCAACAGGTTGGGAGACTTTCCTGAAGCATTGAGGCCATGCAACGAATTGCCATCCCACACAATTGCAAACGCATCGCTGCCAACCCCGTTTGAACACGGCTCAACTACGGCGAGAGTGATTGCTGCAGACAAAGCCGCGTCGACAGCATTGCCACCTTCACGAAGTGCTTCGATGCCTGCCGTAGTGGCGAGGGGTTGTGATGTTGCAACAACGTTGCGTGCGAATATGGGGTCCCGACGAGATGCGTAGGGCAGACCCCAGTTCAGTTCGTCTGATCTCAAGATCTGCTGCCTTAGTTGTAGGAGAGTCGGTCAGTCTGGGCAGTGCGACCCCGATAGACTCGAAGAGATGCCTCCTGCCTTCCTAGAAAGCTGGTTGGCGTAAACTCCCTATGTAGTAAATCTCTTCGCAGAACGAACAACGTCGGACTAGCACTTCCCCTTGGGATCGACCATAGGTCTGCGGCCAGCTTGCTAGCGACCCTTCCAATTTGGCGGACGCTTCTCCGAGAAGGCCCGCGGACCCTCAACAAAGTCTTCGCTTTTGGAAAGCGTTGCTACCGAATCGTAACGAACCGACATGGATTCCTGCAACGAGTCAATCGACAAGCTTCTATAAACCACATCCTTGCTTGCTCGTATCGATAGTGGTGCACACTCCAGAATCTGCGCAACCCACCTGTGGGTGGCATCCATGAGCTCTTCGTGCGGTACAACATCGTTCACAAACCCAAGTTCTTTTCCTTCTTGCGGGGACACGTGCCGACCAGTCAAGATCATGCCCAAAGCCCGCTTAACGCCTATCTGTCGTGGAAGTCTTTGCAGACCTCCAGCCAATGCCGCCAGCCCAACCTTTGGTTCAGGCAATGCAAAGAGGGCGTTCTCCGATGCAATGATCAAGTCGCAAGCAAGTGCTATTTCAAAGCCACCCCCCATGGCTACACCATTGACCGCCGCGACAACTGGCTTGGTCAAGTCAAATCGCGAAGTCAATCCTCCAAACCCGCGAGGCATGGGAACGCGCTCGCCCCCTTCGGCCTGGTAGCGCAGATCGTTTCCTGCGCAAAATCCCCTACCTTCCCCCGTAATGATTGCAACCCACAGGTCGTCGTCAGCATCGAATGCATCGAAGACCTCGCCGAGCTCCGCATTGCCTGGGGGATGTAGTGCGTTCAGACGTTCAGGACGGTTGATCGTGACCGTCAAAATGTGGTCATGCGAGTCAATCTTGCAAAAATCAGGCACCAAGTTTCTCCATCAATCAAGCTAAAGTTTGCTCTTACGCCATTGTAAGCAGTCGAAGCTCGAGTCGATTGTTACATCATTGGCCGTGTTCAACTATCGATCAAGGGTCAATGCCGTTAGGAATGCCTGTTGCGGAATTTCTACCTTCCCAATCTGCTTCATTCGCTTCTTTCCTTCCTTCTGCTTTTCCAGCAGCTTCTTTTTTCGAGTGACATCCCCTCCATAGCACTTGGCGGTCACGTTTTTCCGCAGCGCTTTCACGGTAGTCCGTGCCAGCACTTTGCGTCCTATGGCTGCCTGAATGGCAACATCAAACATCTGTCGAGGAATTACGTCCTTCAATGCAACGGCCACTTGGCGTCCGCGTGATTGAGCTACATCTCGGTGGACAATTACGGCCAAGCTATCTACCCGATCCTCATTGATGAGTATGTCCAGACGCACGAGTGGAGCTGGCTCAAAACGATGAAATCCATAATCCAATGATGCGTAGCCTCGGCTTACTGACTTCAGTCGATCAAAGAAATCCACCACTACTTCACCCAAGGGAATGTCATAGGTCAGTGAAACCTGGCTACTCGTCATTTGCATGTTCTGCTGAACGCCACGACGTTCAATGCACAGTTCAATCACACTTCCCAAGTGCTCCTGGGGAACGAGAATGTTCACACGGGCGATCGGTTCGCGTATTTCCACAAAATCTGCAATCTGATCAAGTTGCGAGGGGCTGTGGATTTGCACCGTTTCGCCACTTTGACGCACTACTTCGTATACCACGGAAGGAGCAGTAACAACCACGTCCAGTTCGTACTCTCTTTCCAATCTTTCTTGCACTATTTCCATGTGCAACATTCCAAGAAACCCGCACCGGTATCCAAAACCAAGAGCATCCGAGTTTTCGGTTTCGTAGTGAAGAGAAGCATCGTTGAGACCGAGCTTCTCCAAAGCCCTTCCTAAGGATTCGTAGTCATCGGGATCGCTTGGATACAACCCAGCGTAGACCTGTGGTTTCAGCCTTTCGAATCCCGGCAACGGTGCGGCAGGTTCCTTAGCTGAAACAAGAGTATCCCCCACTGGCGCGCCATGAATGTCCTTGATTCCTGCCACAACGTATCCCACGTCTCCGGCAAGCAATGACTCTCTATCCTCTCGGCGAGGAGTAAAGACGCCAATCTGCTCGACTGTATTCTCCCGACCGACAGAACACGACACAATGCGGTCGCGCAAACGAATTGCACCCCCAAAAACGCGAACCAAGGAGACAACTCCAGCATACCGGTCAAACCACGAGTCGATAATCAATGCTCGCAACTTGTCATCGTGATCGAATTTCGGCGCTGGTACACCGTGCACGATGAGTTCAAGCAACTCGTCAATTCCCTCGCCAGTCTTTGCACTGATTCCCAAAATGCCGTCAGTTGACAATCCAATAAGTGACTCAATTTCGCGATTGGCTTGGTCTGGGTCTGCCTGGGGCAAGTCCATCTTGTTCAACACCGGAATTACTTCCAACCTTTGTTCGATCGCGGCGTAGCAATTGGCCACGGATTGTGCTTCGACACCTTGAGCGGCATCTACGATCAAAAGCGCGCCTTCACATCCCGCAAGCGAACGAGAAACTTCGTAGCTGAAGTCGACATGGCCAGGAGTATCAATAAAGTTCAAGTGGTATGTGAGACCATCGCGGGCTTGGTAGCTCAATGCGACACTTTGTGATTTGATTGTGATGCCTCGTTCGCGTTCGAGATCCATCGAATCTAGCACCTGATCTGCCATCTCACGATCCGACAGACCGCCGCATTGTTGGATCAGTCGATCTGCGACAGTTGATTTGCCGTGGTCTATATGAGCGATGATTGAGAAGTTGCGAGTGCGAGAGACTCGCAACTCAAGGGATTCGGTCACTGATGAGCACGCGTGCTGTTTATGCTGCTGAGCCGTATCGCGCAGAAACGTGGTCGATGAAGGCTTTGCTTCCTAATGGCGTGCCGGTTATGGACTCGATCAATTCGAAGCTTGGTGTCAACTGTCCCCGTGAATGGATGTTCTCACGCTGCCAATTCAAGACCCTGTCGAATCGTCCTGCCGCAATGTCGTCCTCAATGCCTCCACTATCGCGCAATAGTGCCTGGTACAGTTGCGCGGCAGTTAGAGCACCCAAGGTATAGCAAGGGAAATACCCAATCAGGCCGGCAAACCAATGGACGTCCTGCATGCATCCGTCCCGATAGTCGCCATTCAATTCAATGCCGAACGAATCGCGCATAGCCTCATTCCACGCAGAAGGTATGTCATCGACGCTCAACTGGCCGCTAAGAATTGCTTTTTCTATTCCATAGCGTAAGGCAACATGCAGCGGATAGGTCGTCTCATCAGCTTCTACACGTATCTTTCCACGCTCTACCCGTCTCACAGCGTTCGCCAAGCTCTCCACATTCCATGGATTGCCTTTGCCCGAGACGCCAAGACACTCCTCGATAAGGGGCATGGCAAACTTCAAGTAGGCGTCGCCCCGGCAAACCTGCATCTCTACGAAGAGCGATTGGCTCTCGTGAATCATCATGCCTAGAGAATGGCCAACTGGCTGATCGCTCCACTCGGGGGGCAGTCCCTGCTGATACAACGCGTGGCCAGTCTCGTGCAGAACTGCGTACATGGACTCTAGGAAGTCGTCCGCGCCAAACCTAGTCGTGATTCGAGTGTCAGTGTATTCGCCGCAGGTGAAAGGGTGGTGACTGGTGTCAACTCTTCCTCGAGTGAAATCGAAACCCAAGGGTTCCATTAGTCGACGCGCAAGTTCCATCTGCCGGGCGGGAGAGTAGTCTCCCTGGAAGTGGGGCGCCGGTCCCTGTGATGCCAGTACGTTCTCAACAAAATCCGGCAGAAAACTCACTAGGTCGTCGAACACTGGATCTATGAACGCCGAGGAGAGCCCAGGTTCATATTCATCCAAGAGTGCGTCGTATGCGTCCATGGCTAGGCTCTCACTAAGCAAACCTGCACGCTGTTTCGTGAGATTGACGACTTCGGTTAGTAGCGGTGCCACAGTCCGCCAATCGTTTTCCTTTCGCTTCTCTCGCCACTCTTGCTCGCAGGCCGATGTCGCCTTGGACAGAGCCACAACGAGGTCTCCCGGAATGGCAGTCGCACGCCCACGCTGATGCTCGATGACTCGTAGGTTCGCTAGGTCCCATTCGCTCGTCAAATCAAACTCCTTGGCCGACTCTATAAGGTCGCCCATTTCGTCGCTCACTAACATTCCGTGCACAACCTCACGCAATACCGCGAGTGACTCAGCCCTCCGGGCTCCACCTCCATGAGGCATCATCACCGCTTCGTCCCACGAAAGGTATTGAGATGCATGGTTTACGTTGTGGATGACACGGAACTTCTCTCGGAGCTGCTCTAGCTGGGACATTGATGCCTGTCTTGATCTACATGTGGAAACGGCGCGAAAATTATAGCCCCCACACCCGGCTGGACTGGGTTCGCATTCACGAAGGGAACAGG
>CAZNFX010000013.1:0-52897 GCA_964572845.1 uncultured Pseudomonadales bacterium
CATAGGCCTTGGTGTCGCCTTGGTAGTCAGCCATGTATATGGGATGCTCGCCGTCGACATACACATGCTCGTCGAAGTTTGTTTTCACAATGACTCTTTGACTCGGTCCCTTCCCTTCAGCTTCAAAGTCGACAACGACAAAGGGGACATCGTCTACTTCGATCCTGAGCTTTTCCTGCGGTGTCTTAAGGTAGTAGTCACCTTGTTCACAAACGAGCACAGTCGAAAACAATTTAGGAATTGATTTTCGGGAAATCTCGCGCTTTTCGTGCAGCCAAGCGCCGTCTGACCTGATGTGAATATCAATCGTTCCGATTTTGCTGGGATTCCAAGAATCAACTGGAGGAAGATTCGTACTGCCGATCAATGCCTCCAAATCACGAAATGCCCTGCTCATCCTCCAATGAACTTCATTACGGTTGTTTCTCCGGTGAAGGCCAGCCGTTGCTTAGATGCCATTGCATTTCGCAAGACCTCTTGCAGTTCGTTGATGGCAAGGTGATAGGGCATACTCAAGAGATGGCGAATTGAATGATTGCGTGCGCTGGAAAGGCAGCCGTACAGACAGCCATTGGACGACAATCGCAAACGAGTGCAGGTTCGGCAGAACGGTTCACTCTCGTTGGCGATAATTCCGAACTTTCCACCTTGTGAAATCTGAAACCTCAATGAAGTCGAGTCGTGGGGCGCTTCAATCGGCTCAACTTCGTAGTGTTGTCCAATGAGTTCCAACAGCGTCTGCATACCAACAAATTCTTTCTCATACATCTGGTTGCGCTTCAAATGCCCCATGTTCATGAGCTCGATGAACCGCAGTTCAATGTCCCTCTCCAAACAGAACGCAAGCATAGGAAGGACCTGATCCAGATTTGCGGATTGCATGGGAACCATATTGATTTTCACGCGAAGTCCCAACGCGCACGCACGATCTATACCATCCAAGACCGTCTCTAGGTCTCCGCTTCGCGCGATGGATCGAAACTTGCTGGATTCAAGTGTGTCAAGACTCACGTTGATCCGCGACAGACCGGTTTCCTCCATAACAGGCAACTTTGCAGCAAGAAATTGACCATTGGTCGTCACAGCAATGTCCTCCAGGCCAAGTTTGGAGACATGCCTAAGAAAGTCGTCAAATTTCGGCGAAATCAGTGGTTCGCCGCCGGTAACACGCAATCGTGTAATCCCCGCAGCATCGACGAGCAACTGAACCGCATAGCCCATTTCCTCGCCATCTAGTTCCTCGCTTTGCGCTTGCAGCTTCTTGCCATCAGGAACACAATAGGTGCACGCGTAGTTGCACGCTGCAGTCAAGCTGACACGCAGGTTTTGGAAGCGACGACCAAGGGGATCGATGATCATTCAGATCACGGAAATCGAGAAAACGACGATTGTAGTGCGGATTTAGGAATTAAGCTCAAAGAGAGCCGTCTAACAAGTCAGACGTGCCGTTGAATTTCGATGCGTCTGTGTCTTACAATCAGCCGCAACACCTGTCCAACGCTGCAGTTCAGGCCTTCGAAAGTATCTCGAAGGTACCCAATGTGCACCCCGTTTGCCGAAGCCATACGCCAGGTGACCTTGAGATCTCGGCAACCCACCGGTCGGTTTACGGGAACCCAAGCATAGCTGTTGGGTTCAATTCCAAGCTCATGGGCAAGTTCCGGAGGAAACCCAGTCACGGAGTTTCCCATGAGGTGGCGTTCTTGAACTGTAAATGTCCAATAGGGCGAACCGTTGGCCAACCTCCCATCAATGGTCTGCCATAGTGGCTTCAATGAGATCTCGTTTTCCCTGCGAAGACGGGCTCTGCCGTTCTGCACGATGAATTGTGAAGTGGCTAGGAACGTGTTTACGCTTGAACTCTTTACATTGCAGCGTTTCCGTACTTCCTCTCGCAGGTACTCGGTCGAGCACTCTCCACCTTCCTCCTGCAAGATCTGTTCGATCATGTCGACAACACCAACATATTTCGTTAGGCCAGGAGACTTGAGTGTCCAAAGGTTGTTTGCGACCTTGACGATTTCATCGATGCACCACAATCGACTCAGTAAAGTCTTTTCTGGTATGCCAGTGAGTTCCGCAAGCTCCTCTTTGGTCGCTGGGCTGCCGAGATAGCTAAGAGCATCTAGCACTCGCATCGGCAACGTATCGCGCGTCGCAACGGACCCGTTGGGCAAGAGAGTTAGCCCTAGGCACTGCACGATCAAGGATCGATACTTGTACCAATACTCCGGATCCATTTCTCGTATAGGCCCAACGTCCACAATGCGGGCTTCCTTGGAATCTGGAATGTGTGCTCTAGCAGCTTTCAGAAATTCGGCGGCTGGAGGCAAAATCCTAATGCCTCGTTTCAGTTTGTACCCCGACGCTTGAACCAAGTAGGCCATGTAAGCAACATCCCAGGTCTCGGTACAACCACCGAGTGTCTGTTCCAGCTTGGACTGGAAATCGTCGTCACTCACAAGATCCCCAATTTGATCCTCCAATTCATCGAGAATCTCTTTAGTTTCTGGAGCTAGCAATTCTCCAATTTTCTGGGTGATTCGAACCTGGATCTGCCTAACACGTTCCCTTGTCAGATCAAGGCGTTCTCCTATTGTCTCCAACGTTTCCGTTTCGTTCACGCGAGCCAATCGCGCTTTGGCTACAGACTGTTGTTTGGGTGTCAGCTGAGTCCAAAGCGTATGCATTTTCTGACTGTGCCCCGAAAGCTGAGAGTCCTGCCACAAAGCAAGATCGTCCGTATCCAATTCTGCTTGGCGCTTTGCACTTCGCGGACGTGAGGCTTCAGCGGCTTCGGTCAGCCAAGACACATGTGTCTGGTGCCAAGTTTTCTCGCCGTGGTCTGAAGAGTGTTTTGGCGTGCCGTTCGACGTGTTGTCTTCCATTGCTCCTGTTCGGATGCTACCTATGCGGTCAGCTGACATCCTATGAGATCACTGTTTCATTGATAGGCAGGATGGCAAGCTTTTGCACTAACAAGATTAGCGTACAAATTTACAAAATTTTGTCAATACTCTCTACGATCCCTTCTGTCATACAGGAAAAGCAGCTATCCCAGCGACCCGTAACTGATTCTTAGGACTTGCGCCGATCGAGGCTAACAATTCGATCTGTCTGGTTGATGGTGGTGTGCTAGTATCGTGTCGCACTTCAGGCGAAACGTGCTCGATCCGCGAGAAGAGCCAAGCTCATTCGCCGTCAAACCAGCGATCTTCTTGTCCTGTTTGGTCCGCGGATGCCATCCAACATGGAGATTGGTCATGGCCTCATCCCAAAGCCCAAACATCGAAAACCTGCGCAATCAAGCCAAGTCCTTGCTGCGAGCATGGCAACAACACGAGCCCGAGGCGCGAAACCGAATTAACGAGTTCTTCGCTGATGACACGCGAATTGGGCTCCAATCTACTCAGTAGGTCGTCGCACGAGAGTATGGCTTCAGTAGTTGGTCCGCATTGATCGAGTACGTACCTCGAATGGGATACTTCGACGATATTGCTACATTTCACATTGCGCGTCGGTTCGAAGTGAGCGCTAATCGCTTGTGGGGTGCAATTTCCCAGCCCGATCAAATCAGTGTGTGGCTGCTTCCAGTAAGTTTCGAACCTAGGTTAGGAGCTCAGTATGCGTTTCGTTCCCAACCTGAAATGACCGGTACATTAGGTGCGTTCTCTCACCAAAAAGCAATTCGCTTCGACAGTGGTGAAGACGCATTCTGGCTCTTTAGCATGGAGTCTCCAAGTAGCGCTTCCACTTGCTTAGAGCTAACCGTCGTGGATCACATGACGCTCAAATCTGTAGAGAATTTTCCCGGTGGTGCTATACAAGTGTGGAACCCAGGCGTTACAGCGGGTTGGCACGAGATTCTCGACGCACTTGAACACCACTTGACGGGACGGCAGCCGCCAGGCATCGACTATTCCCGTCTATGCAAATTCTATGAAAGACTCCTTGGTCAAATGATCGGCTGAATTCTCCAAAGTACCTCGTGATTTGCAGGTGGCGAAAGAACGCTTGCGATGTCGGCATAGCCAATTCCAGGGCAATTATTGGATATGATTGATTCAGTCCAAGAAAGAGACTGCCATGCCGGATACTGCTGTACCTGAATATATAGACGCCCAAGGGCATTTCGCAAATTCTCGCTACAAGAATATGCGTATGCCAGATTTTCAGGAGGTCGACGACGAGGAGCTTCGGCGAACGATGTATTCGAACCGCCCGATTCGAGTCTACAACGCCAGGCAACTGGACCCACCTGCGTCGATCAACATTCAAGGCTTCCAGTTGGTACAACAAGAAACAAAGGTTACGGACTTTCTAAATATGTCCGTTGCCACAACAGACTTTTACAGGGAGTGTGCTGAGGTCGTCAAGAGCCTAACCGGTTGCTTCGACACATATGTGACACAACACCAATACCGGAACGGCTACGGAAACTTGCCCGAAGGACACGCTCGTGCCAGCAAACCTACTCCGAATGGGAGTCCAGGGAACTACGGAGGTACTCATTCCGATATCAGCGCTTATGCGGAAAATCGCTGGGACGAAATCGTAGATGGTCGGCACTGCGCGATGTTCAACCTTTGGCGAAGCATTGATCTTGAAAACGACATCCAAGTTATGCCACTGGCACTCTTGGACATGACATCCCTAGAACTCGAGGACATGATTGCGGCAGATGCCTGGGGCGGTGCAAGTGCAGAGCAACAGCATTTGGTAAGCCTCCGTCTTGTGCATAACGAACGGCAAAGGTGGTACTACTTTCCACGGATGAAACCGACAGAGATGCTCGTATTCAAGCAATACGACACCCGCGAGGAAAATCCGTGCCTAAGGCAGGTCTATCACGGCGCGGTACACGATCCAACTGCACCGGAAGATGCTCCGCTGCGGCACACTATTGAGGTAAGAGTTCTGGCGCTATTTGACCGAGAGAGTGACCGCGAAACACGACGATCGAAATTTCAAGCCGCGATCCCCGACAATCTTCCAGATGGATCGGTCTCCCAGTGGGCGTGGCGTTAGACACGCGTGCCGATCCTTCACCGTATCTTCACAGTCTTCGGTTTAGGCTATCTAGCCACCTGTGTCGCGCTTTTCCTGATGCAGGACTCTATCCTGTTCTACCCCGAAGAATCAACGTTCCCGCTTCGTGTCGAATTCAAAGAGTATGAGTTACCTGTAGCTAGATCTGGAAGGATTGCATCGCGCGGCTATATAGTCAATGCGGAGTCCGACGGGCCCGTCGTTGTATTCTTCACTGGCAATCTAGGCGAAGCCCGCACCTACGTAGAACGATTCTCTAGCTTCGGCGTTCCTGTAGTTATCAACAACTATCGAGGATTCGGTAAAAGCGATGGCAATCCAAGGGAGAGAACCATGGTTGGCGACGCAAAGCTACTGATTAAGCAGGTGCGCTCTAGTTTTCCCGATCGACCCCTTGTCTTGATGGGTAACAGCATGGGAAGCGCTGTTGCCATATTGGCTTGTGATGATGGCATTGAAGGTCTCATTCTTGCGGCTCCATACCGATCGTTGGTTCATGTGGGAAGGAAAACGCCAGGCCGCTTCTTTCCTTTGAGGCTGCTAATGAGAACGAAGCTCGACGTACGTTCTAAACTGAGTTCGCTACCCGAGAAAATCCTGGTGCTCTACTCTGAAGATGACACCTTGATTCCGACGGAAGAGACGCTTCGAGTCCTCGAGAAATTGCCGCAAGCACAAGTAGCTGTGGCACAAGGACATCACAACAACTTGCTTTGGCACCAACACATCCTGGATGCTACAAAGACGTGGTTAGAAACTCACTTTGCCGCATCGATGGGTGGTGAATAGTTTTCTGTTTCTGCGCTGCTCCGTATGTTCACGCGATTTGGGTTTGACATCTCCACGAGTTGAGTGAGATGCGTGGTTTGCGTCACTATGGCTTCTTCAAGTGGAATGCGGAGTGATGTGCCTTCTTACTAGGGTGTTTTACTAATTGCACAACGCATCGATAGACTTTCCCAAAATTTGCTAGAGAGCTAGATGTAGCATTGTTAGAACAGTGCCGAGTCGGCCAATCAGCGTTCAGTTTCCGCCAGAAGATCATGTTTGGATAGATTTTCTAACACGCGTGACCTCTACAGACAGCCATGCCGTTTCTTAAACATCTCCTAACAGGTTTTGGATTGGGTTATGTAGTCACGTGCATTGCGTTGTGGCTTATACAGGATTCGCTGCTTTTCCAGCCCAATAGAGGAGATACGCACGTAAATGTTCCCTACGATGAGTACGTACTGCCAGTGGCGAGGAATGGGAAGATTAATTCAAGGGGCTATGTCGTGAATGAAGAGTCCGAAGGTTCTGTCATCGTGTTCTTTACTAGCGCCGATCGCGACGCTCGTTCCTACGTCAAAGGTCTCTACGGGCTCGGGTTTCCCGTGGTCATTTCAAACTACCGTGGGTTCGGCGAGAGCGACGGCAGTCCAAGTGAGAAGACGATGATTAGCGATGCGAAGCAACTGATTGGTTGGGTACGCACGGAGTACCCAGATCGTCCTCTTCTGCTCATGGGATACAGCATCGGTAGCGCAGTAGCCACATTGGCTTGCGATGAAGAAGTCGATGGTCTAATTCTGGTAGCCCCCTTCAGATCGCTGGTTCACGTAGGCAACAGAACTCCTGCGCGGTTCTTTCCTTTACAGCTCGTATTGCGAACCAAGCTCGATGTGCGTTCGCAGCTCGATTCTCTACCAGAGAAAATACTAGTGCTCTATTCCTCCAACGACAATGTAATTCCACCAGAGGAAACTAAACGCCTACTTATGAGTTTGCCGCAAGCTCAAGTGGTGGAGGAGCTACATCCACACGAACAGCTGCTTTCCTACAAACTTACCTATGACAAAGTCATGGAGTGGATCAATTCTCAATTCGAGATGCAATCTAATGATGCCGAGTAGTGTGTAGACCTAGGATGCCCGCGGTTTGCGAGCGTAGGTCCACCTGCTGCATGCCACATTCATTCCACAATGTGTGGTGTAGTAGAGCTAGAAGCTTTGCGCCATTGACTCCATGAGTCCTGAAATGACCGAATGCACCAGATCTCGGACAATCCTCAATACAACACATTCTTTGGACGTCCGCAATGAGTACCAATTGAGTCAGTCTGAATCGTCCCCGCTTTCTTCTTTTTCGACCTTGATGACGCTCGTGCCAACACTAAAAGCGCCGTCAATTGTTATGTTCGTCATAGCGTCCGAAAGTGTTTGCTCGAGCTTCATTTGCAATTCGGATAAGTGGTTTTCAAGTTGACCTTCCACAAGCGAGTTTGACACTCCATCAAGCATGACAACTCGACCTGGATTGTCTTGCGTCAGAAAATGCGAGCCCTCTCCGACAAATGCTGTCAACGTCTCAAGCTGTTCGTCGTCCCAGATATCCGCTCTACGGTTGGCCAACAACAAATGCAGTGCCGCCTGAGTCTTGACCGCTTGCGTTGGAAACCGATCCAGTGAATCAAACAAGTGCTGCGGGTCGGTATGGGACCATTGACGGATAACTGAGCTGAAGTAGGACGACTGCTCCCCTTCTAGCAGCTTCTCTCCCAACCTGATAGCGCGGTCGTAATCACCGCTAGTTACAAGTGCCCGTCCAACTAATTGGTACGCAGAGTACTTCGAAGGTCCATCTCGCACCTGAGCTAGCATCGAAATAGCCTTGTCGAGATCAAACTGCGCAACCTTCTGAATTACCTCGACTTCAAGTCCACGACCATACCTTCCTGGCGGTTCATTGAGCGCTGTTTGCAATGCCAGTTCAGGATCGTCCAGCGCGAGATTTCCTAGAACAATGGAAAGTATGTTGTGTCGTGATTGATCGTCAGAATACTGCTCCGAGAGTGCCCACTCAAGTGCCGCAAAGCTGTCAGTTTCTGACCAGGATCTTGCAATTTCCTTAGCCAAGTCCATTCTTCGCGCGTCGCTGGTTACGCTAGCAAGAAAGCAAACTGCTTCTGTTGGCGTCGTTCGGGCAATAGCTAGTAGCGCTTGCTGCTCAGCTTCGCTTCGAATTCCTTCCGGCAACCTCTCAACGTTGTCGTAAAGGCTCTGCGGATCATGATCCGCCCAAGCCAATAGGACATATTCCTGCATGTCGTTGCGCAGACTGCCAGCCTTAAGTGCGTTAACGGCATCTAAAGCGGACATTGGATCCGTCAAAGCCCATGAGTTGACAACCGACACTAACGCTAACCTACGGTTGTTGGTTGACATCGTCGACGCAACTTGGAACGCTGCTTGTGGATCCTCTTGAACAGCATTGTGCATCGCAGACAGAAAAACTGCATTCCCAACGGCGCTATGGCCCAATGAGTCGCGAATGGTATCGAGTGCCTTGAGCCCTTCTTTATCGACCATTGCCCTTCCAACAGCCAGGAATGCTTCCAATTGAGAAATATCTGCCTGGGAGTCTGACAGGAGGGAATTCCAAGCTTCTACTGGGTCCAAGCCTAGATTTGAAACAATCGATTCATTTCGAAGATCGAGTGCATATTGTTCGTTGCCAAGTTGGCGTGCGATTTGAAGACGAAGATCCTCGGATAGGTCGTCGCGAGCTTCTAGAATTCCGCGCACTGCAGCTAGCTTGTTGGTTTCCTCAAGAGACTTAGCGTGCGCAACCGCGTCGTCCAGACTCGAATGCGACCACTCCTCAAAAACCGATGTAATTAGGTCGTCGTGTCGATCGCGCGGAAGAACTGCGATGCTTTCGAGAGCTTGTTGCGGACTAATTGCTGCCAATCGTTGCACGATTGCTCGTTCAACGGCTTGTTGTCTATTGGTCGAATCGATACTTTTCGTCGCCTCCAAGTACTCAACCAACTGCTTCGCATCAGCCCGTTGCAGCATGGTGTGCAGAACGAGATTTCCCTCGAAATTGCTCTTGTAACTCGCAATTTCGTGAAAGTTCTTGGCAGAGTTACCACTTTCCATAATTGACTTCGAGGGTCGTTCAGAGGCAGTACCATTAGCGTCCTGTTGGAGTCCGTTGTCGATTTCGCTCGCTTGTCCTACTGTTCCTTCTGCAAGAACGTCACTGGACTCAGGCGATTTGGAAAACACAGTCAACACTGAAACAACGGCGATTGCAGCTCCCACAACTCCTCCGGCCACCAACAAACCAAGTGATTGGCCTAAGCGGTCTCTTGCAAACAGTCTCATGCTCATGGATTCCCTTTTGAGATCGCACTCCTACGTATCTTTAGATGCCATAGCTTGCAAAGTGGTTTCAAGGACTTGGGACCTTCCACATGGGTACCCCAAATCTGCTTACACTATGAAACCAATTCCATTCCCCCGGCATCGAGAGGACTAGAAATGTAGAGTGGAAAGCGGGATCTTAGGAAACAGAGAAGGACATTTGCGACAATTCCAAATTCTTCCTCGGATTGGCTACGTCGCGTGCTCACTTACACACTGCGAATTTACTGCAACAGGAGTGGAGCATGAATTCCAGCGGCACCAAGCTTAGCTGTCCAACGCTGTCAACGATTGAGCTGCGGAGCGAGTCTCAGTGACTGTCAATGCAATGCGACGATCGCTAGGGAGCCTTACGGGACTGATACATCTCGACCTGCGACACTTGTATCGTCGCACTACCAATCCGCTCCTGCTCGTCTTCCTAGTGCTCACTTTGTGGGCATTCGCGCTTGTCCATGGAACCTTTCACTACTACGCATCTGCCTACGCACCCTTTCACGGTGTGTCCAATCCCAAATATGCACTTGGAGGATATGAACCCCTACTCTTCTACCTGTGTGTCATAGTTGCCTTAGTCTTTGCGCTCCGTCTTCCTTCGTACCGTGAAGATTCAATTCAAAACGTCGCGATTGCCTACCGTTCGCCTAGTAATTTTCAATTAGCTCTCAGTCGGGTACTGAGTTCGACACTTTTAGTATCCGTGACCGTGATTGTCGCGGCATTGACATACCAAGCGATCGCATTTCTTGATGTCTCCTTCCGACCCGGGATTTTTGAACCGTTCGAGATGCAATCGCTCGTGGTAGTTTTGACCAATCTGAGCTTGAGCATGTTTTTTTGGACAAGTCTGGCAACTCTGATAGCTGAGGTCTACAAGAGCGCCACTATAGGGTTTCTCGGAACACTAGCGATTTTGTTTTTTCAAGCGCTCATTAGTCCTATGCTACCGGGCGAACTGGGGTCCTTTACGTTCGGTTATATCGCGGCGAGCATATATGTAACTGAACTAGCTCCTGATTATTTGGACCTGAGGTACATTGCATACTTCCTTTCGATTTCTAGTGTTGCTATCGCGTTGGTTCTCGCATCTTCGGTGTTCAATACACGTGAAGACCAAGCAAAGAAACATATTTATAAACAATTGGTTGTAGCATTCACCTCTATCTGTGTTGTATGTCAAGCATCTGTCCACACTCTGACGCTATTGGCACTGAGCAACAACCAAAAGTGGATCCAGACATATGAAGAGACAGTCCAGTCCATGCAACAGGTCGCCGATGTAACAGCCATAAATGGGCATGTGAGTATCGAGCCTGGCTCAAGGCTGAACCTAAGCCTCAACTACACAATTGAAGCCTCGCACTTAGAGGACCAGAACGCATCAGCAGCCGAAGACCTCTCGCTCTGGTTTGGGCTAAATCCAGGCATGAAAGTAATTCAGGCGCAATGTAACGGCACTTCCTTAACTCATACTCACATTAATGGCATTCTCAAAATCGAACTGGATCCGTGCGTTCCAATCAGAGAACACACATACTCTATCGGTCTTGTTGTACGGGGCATACCCAATCCCCATTACCTTGTCGCTCACACCCCAAAAAATGGCCGTGAGGATGTAGATTCTCAATTGGTTCGATTGATGGGACAGCGGTCATCCATTTTCACTTCAGAATATGTTGCACTAACCCCTCTAAGTCATTGGCGACCAATATTGCTGAAACCTGTTTCCTCAACCGACAGTCCGACCGATCCCACGTTACCCCACGTCTCGTTAGCAGTGGAAGTCGAACCGAGTTCCTGGACCGTAGCGACATACGAAGGTAGAGTGCTGCAGAACGACGATGAACAAAGCGACCATATGCTGCTCGAAGGCAAACTTCGTGCTTTGGGATTGCTAGCGGCTGACTTTCGTGTCGACAATCGAACTTACGAATCCATCGACGTATCGATTCTTGTACACAAACGACACGCACAGAGACTTGATCGCAACAAGGTATTTGTAGACGGACTCTCAATCGGCGTGCGCGATGCTGTCGCCAGACTTCATGATCACAGCATCGCATACCCGCAAGAACAGTTTGTCATTGTGGAAGTTCCGACCACTCTATCGCTACTCAATTCCGATGGCGAGATAGGCAGCAACATGAATTCAACAATGTTTTTCAGAGAGTCAGGTGTTCCATTTGCCCGTCCAATCTTGTTGGAAGACGCACTGAAGCAAGCCAGAGAATCGGAGTCGCCTGAAGAACAGGTGGAATTCGCAAACTCTTACTACGCGTATTACTGGAGGAATTCTCTCTTCAACTACACCTACGAAGATGCTATTGTCGGAACGATCTTGTCTGGGAGAATCAACGAAGCAAAGGAGCAATCCAGCATGGCCGGAATGGTGTTGGAAATGCTTCTACATAATCTGCTCCGCAATCCGATCTATCGATTCGACTTTGATCTCGCAAACTCCCTAGCTCCAGAATCCCAAGTCAACCTACCCTACCTCTGGTCCCAGCGTCGAGGTTACAGCCCCCGCAACTTACGATACTTTCAGCAAGAATTCTTTGAAACCAATGCCTATTGGGAACTAATCGAGCAATCAACTCCAACAAGCTACACACCAGAAAGCGCTACCACTTCAACAGAATCGAAATTGCTCAATCGTACGCGACAATTTCGCAGCTTTAAGCTCTTCGAACTCCTGGACGATTCGTTCGACGACAACGCCCTAGCAACACTCTTGACAGGTGTACTGAATATAGAAAACGGCCAAGCTATTGACTTAGACCGAATCTTCGAAGTCGCTCAAGTTTCCAATATGGAAATAGCATCGCTCGTTCAGAACACGCTCTCGAACAAACATTTGCCGGGAATCCACTTCTCGGTCGCTATTCAAACGGAATTGTCTGAACCGGACGAATTCGGGCACCAGTTCAATACAGTGTTGGATCTTCGGAACAGCGAAGACGCAGTTGGTTATGTAACCTTCCTAGTTGGGGAATTTCAAGAATGGAACACCGTGGTACTGGATCGAGACTCTACAGAATCGACACACGAAAATCGCACGTTTCGTGTGGGCACCAAAACCCACACAATCGGTCCCTTCGAATTGGAGGCGAAAAGCTCACACAGGTTGGTACTTAACACAGAGACCATGGTCTGGCCATTGGATGCAAAGACATACCTGTCACGCAACCGAGGAACAGTACGCGTAGCTGTAGCTTATGCTCACTCAACACAAGCTCTAGTCGCACTAAACGATCCAGGGACCAATTGGTATTCCTTCTATCCATCCCAATGGAATTCCAAGGAAAACGAAAACGAGATAATCGTCGACGACCTAGATGCTGGATTCGAAGTACCTCGATCGAACTTTCGAAAGAGACTTATAGATTGGCCGTTTGAAACAGGTTTGTTTCGCACACCCTATCCTAAAGAGGAAGGAATGGACAATGGACTTCCAATTGAGGAAAACCCAGTTGGTCCATGGGTCCGTAGCAGTCACCTTGGCTGCTGGGGCAGGTACAGATACACCTATGCGGTAGCGGACACCGAGAAAGATGGATTACACAGGGTTGCTTTCAATGCCGAACTACCCAAGCCAGGTAGCTGGAAGCTGTCGTATCACCTTCCAGACTACTCGTATTTCCTAGGATTTCGGCAGGCCACACTTGGCAACTACGATATTGAAGTAACCATTGCAGATCAAGTATGGCAACTGACCGGAGACGAGGACAAATGGGTACCCGGCTGGAACGAAATCGGTTCGTTTGATATTGCAGAGGCTGGGAAAGCGCGTGTTTCCGTTAGCAACAAATGTGAAGGTCCGGTTGTGTTTGCCGATGCGATCAAGTGGACATATGCGGACTAGTATCCAAGACTTTGCGTAGCCTGAGTGGTGGCTTGGTGACCTCGTACGAAGCTTCACGAAGCCCAAACTTCATATGATCTGGAGTTTGGCCGTTCTCGATTGAGACAGCACACGGAATACTCTAGGTGAAGTCGAAAGAGCTTTGGAACCGTATTGCGCGATCACTCATACGATTCGTAATCGTCGGTGCGGGTGCATACGTCCTGATTTGTGCATTGATGTATGCGATACAAGACGGATTCGTGTTTTACCCCACAACAAGCCAATACGCCCTAGAGGTAGAGGCCGATGAATACGAACTGGGCTCAGGCGATGGTGTAGCGTTGCATGGTTACATCGTGAATCGCGAGGCCAATGGGCCTGTGATTGTCTTCTTTACTGGAAATGCTGGAGACGCGAGGAGCTATGTAAATGTACTTTCGAAACTTGGAGCTACGGTAGTTTTGACAGACTACCGTGGCTATGGTCGGAATACAGGAAAACCTTCAGAGAAAGCGATTCTTAAGGACGCACAACTGATTGTTGACTGGGTACGAAATGAATTTCCCAATCGTCCTTTGGTACTAATGGGATTCAGCCTGGGTAGTGGAGTTGCGATGCTGACCTGCGACGATTCCGTAGAGGGTCTTATTCTCGTAAGTCCCTACAGATCACTTGTTCATGTTGCTGAGCAAACCGCGATGCGTGTCTTTTCACTCCGCTTGCTCATGAGAAACAGGTTCGATTCACGCTCCGATTTGGAGTCTCTGCCAGATGAAGTGTTTGTACTGTACTCAACCGTCGATTCCGTAATTCCATCGTCAGAAACAACTAGCCTGCTCAAACACATTCCACAAGCACATGTTGTTGTGGACGACGTGTCCCACAACTCCCTCCTGCATGTTCCAATCAATCTACGAACTATTCGGATTTGGCTGGAGACTCACTTCGGCAGCGATCCTCAAGTTGAGGGATAGGTGCTTACCCGTAAAGAAGGAAACTGCGCAGTCTTGGTGTAAGCTAATGCCGAAATCTGCAATTCAGAGTTAACCATGCGCATTTCACTATTGTGGTTCGTATTGGCATTATTCGCTGTTTCTGTACATAGTGCGGAAGACGAAGCAAAGTCAGATAGTTCCGATCAGAAAATCCCCTACGTGACTACGGCAAGTTTCGAAACCGAAGTCCTGCAATCCAAACTCCCTGTACTTGTGGACTTCACAGCCACCTGGTGTGTGCCGTGCAAGATTGTCGACCCAATCATCGAGAGTCTCATGCCGGAAATGTCCGGTCGAGCAAATGTCTTCAAGCTCGATATCGACGAGTCGCCTGAGATTTACCAGCAATACCGAGTAAACGGCGTTCCGCACATTCTGTTTTTCAAGGATGGAGTCGAACAGGATCGAATTTCGAGTCCGCAAGAACGCGAAATCTACGTGGCATACCTCGAGTCCATGATCGAGGGAGCGTCTGCATTGGACGTGACCATGAAGCTCTTGGAGCAAGACCCATTCCGGCGGCACTTCATACTGACAAAGGAAATTGAGAGTGTCGAAAATGCCCTTGAGGTGTTTCCAGGATTGCTCACAGCTAGCTTCGAGAATGGGCAGACTCCGCTGTCGTTGATTCTGAACCATCCGAGCGTCAGGCAGGACCAACTCATCGAGATGGCACTGGACCAGGATGCAAGCATCAGCACTCATGACCTTGTTGGACTTGGCCGATGCGATGAATTCAAAGCTGCTTTGGCTTCGGACCCAGACGCAGTCAACAGAATGGATCCCGATGGGAATGTTCCACTGATAACGGCTATGAGCCGCTCGCATCGGCTTGACGGAAGAGATTGCGTTCGTGTGGTATTGGAGTCTGGCGCTGATCTTTCCATTGCTAATTCATCAAGAGCATCGCTTAGCCGTACCGTCGTTCTCTTGAATAACGACGACCTGATGAAAGAGTTTTTGTCTCGCGGATGGGATCCGGAACCGAGGGATTCGAGCGGTCGCAATGCCTTGCATTGGGCGGCCCTGTATGGGTACTCCGGCAATGTCCGTATACTGCTGGAGCACGGTGTCGATCCTTCCATCGAGACTTCCGATGGCGAAACAGCTGCAGACGTTGTCAGACGCGCAAGAGACAGGCGTCTTCAGATGTATGAGCAAAGCAAAGATGAGATTGACCCAGAGCACATTGAGGCAATTGAGCAGGGCCTAGAGGAATTCAATTCCTTGCTGGCGTTGTTTGACGAATAGAAAACCTAGGGTCTGGCAATACGCCCCGAGCGTAACGATCGTAGTGCCAAAACCAAATGGCGTCTAGGAAAAATGACTCGGCTTTTGTAAGGCCGCTCGATCACCTTCAAATAGAGTCAGTCAGTCGCTCTTTCTTCTGCGGTTTTCAATGAAAACCTGCACAATTGCACAAACTAGCAGAAAGCAAATGAACGCGATCGTCCCAAACAGCAGCGACTGAGTGATCATCCCTACAAGGAGTCCAAAAGCCAATGCTAGGATCCCGACAAGAAAATTACCTATGTCCTGCAAAATTTTCACTGTTGTGCAGTCGCCAGCTTCGTCAGTTCACACAGAATACTGTTGGATAGGCAAATTCATCACGGAATTCCGTATGCACACTCAATTGCTCTTCCGTCGGAGTTGCCACTTTCAGCTTGGTCACCCTTAGGTTAGGGAAAAACGAATCGTTTTGATCGTGCACAAAATGAATCTCCGGCTGCGTCGAAGTCTACAAGGATGAAGGGCACGCAATGAAGCAACCGTTCAAGCTGACATTGAAGATTCTCGAATACATCGGATACGCACTCTCGCTGGCATTGGTGTATCTGTACTTAGCATCTTTGCATGACTGGTGGGGGATATTCTGGGTTGCGTTTGCGTTGACCATACCAATACTAATCGTAGCTGTAATTACGGTTGTTTATCGACTCCAAACGGGTTCATGGAGCTCCGGATTTCTATGGCTTGGAGGCTTGTTTTCCGGATGCGTTGGTGTCATATTTCTGTCTGTAGCAATGATGAGCTATCCCATCATCTTCCGCATCGCGGAAGGCAAATGGCCCGTCGCTTATCTCGTTATTTCGGCTATCGTAGGAGTGATTCACTTAATCACTGAACAGGCAGAAAAATCATCAATTAAATCTGGCTGAGGCGATGATGGGAAACCTTCTGATATGCCTAATTCGGTGACCTCGGCCAGTCGATAGACATGTACAGTGAAAAGAAAGGCCAGAATCGATTTGTTTAAGCAGGTGATTGAACCAATTGACCGGCATCAAGCCCTCTGCTCTTCCGCTACGTCTTGACGAGACGAACTAATTCCTTAAATCCCTTGGGTTTGCTCTCCATCAGCATGCCCTTCTGATAGACACGAGCGGCCACCCACCGACTTGCGCAAGTCCAAAGCAACATCCAAACCAAAATCAGGAGATACACCGGCAACGATGGTAGTTCAGCAGCGGTGTTCATCATGACAAACGGGGTGTACGGTGGGAAGAATTTCAAGATTGTTGCCAGCATACCGGTTGGATCCATTGCAAGAGGAACCATCAGCATTACCGGAACAATGAGCAGGATTGTGATGGGGGTAGAAAACACTTGTGCGTCGCGAATAGATGCGCATGCTGACCCTACAGCCGAAAACAAGTAGCCAAAGAAGACAAACCCCAAGGCCAGAAATATGACGAAGTTGACTACATACGCCGGCTTGAATATGGCACCAATGATGTCGACATCCAGAAACGAGACTTGTGGCAACGCGAAGAGACCTAGGGTCACGGGAACTGCAATGAACGATATCCACACCCCAACAACGGTTAGCAATGTAGCGGTAATCCCGATGAGCTTGCCGTCCATCAGCTGACCAGCATCGGCGTTGCTAAGCAGCACTTCTACCAACTTGGTGCTTTTCTCCTCGACGGTACCAGTCATGAGCATCATGGATCCCATGAATACCATGAACCACAAAATGTACTGATATATGGCTGGTGCAAATCTTGCAATTTGCTCTCCTGCGGTTACTTCCTCGGTGCTAGGACGATCCACTCCATCTTGACCAGCAGCTAGATCATCTGGCGAGATTGCCTTGTTCGTTGCAAATGACACGCGCTGCATGATCCACTGGGCATCGTCTTCCTGTACATTGGTTGCCGCAACCCGTTTTGCTCGCACCGCGCTAGTGGCGTAGTTGGAGTACCACGAAGCAACATCATTCTTCAGAATGTTCTTAGTAACAAACTTTGCGTCCGTAGACGTGTCAACGATGTTTTCGGGAATGACAAAGTAGCCAAGCAAAACTTCATTGTCGACCAGCTGTTGCAGAGACTCCTCTGAGTGTTGGATGCGAGGACGGAACTCTATGTAGCGCGCCATTGACACTGCCGGCGCACGATCAATTACTACATCTCGGTTTTCCTTCCACCATGCGGCAAATCGTTCCTGCGTGGTGCTTCCCGTGGCTGCATACTCATTGATGTACGGCAAGACCTCCTCAATGAATCTGGAGACGGCCTCACCCTCGATGGTGTTGCCGATCACTAGTTTGGTCTGTAGTTCATCCAACACTTCGATTGACTCAGACTCTTGAAGCAGCGCGCTATAAAGGAATGTCTGCAAGTCGCGCCTCACAATTTCATTGCGGATATCCTGCGCAAGGCCTGTGCTGTTATCGATCACGGCATACTGCCCTTTGGATGTTGCCGTGCTGATTGACGCAAATCCAACGATCACCATGAGCACGACCATCAAGATAGGGCCTAGCAATGCACCAATCCAGAACATCTTCGTGGAAACCGACTCCAACCAGTCGCGTCTCGCGATGAGCAATATAGTCCTTAGGTGATTAGGCATTGACACTCTCCTCTTCGGTCGAGTCTCCGCCCACTTCTCGGACGAAGATCTCATGCAACGAAGCTGATGTTGTGTCGAATTTCAAGATCTTGGTGCGCTCCAGCAAGGACCGCAGCAGGTCTTGAACATCCTGAGCTGGATCTATGCGCAATGTCGCTCCACGTCCGAATTGCTTCACAGAGAGAACTCCGGGCATATCCTTCAACACCGATTCATCTTGGCTGTGTTCGAGATATACCGTGTCACCTGAGCGGATCTCATCCATTGTTCCTTCAAGAACTGCCTTGCCTTTATTGATCAGCACCAATGCGCTACACAGAGTCTCTGCTTGCTCCATGATGTGCGTGGACAAGATCACAGTTGAGTTTCTTTCGACGCGCTCCAGAATCATCGACCTAACCACATCGGTGTTGATGGGGTCGAGACCGCTGAATGGCTCATCGAGGATCAGCAACTGAGGATCATGAACCAAAGTGGAAATCAATTGCACTTTCTGGCCCATTCCCTTGGATAGCGACTGGCATTTCTCGTTCTGCCATTCCGTCAAGTCAAACTGATCAAGAAGCTCTCGAGCCCTTTGCGTTGCATGTCTCTTGTCCATGCGATTCAACCGACCCATATAGATGATGAAGTCTAGAACTCGCATCCGTGGATAAAGTCCTTTTTCCTCGGGTAAATAGCCAATCTGGTTGCGTGCGGACCTACCATCGGAAACTCCCAGAACCTCGACTCCGCCTGAGGAAGGCTTCATGATTCCGAGAAGCAGCCTCATCGCCGTTGTCTTGCCGGCACCATTGGGTCCGATAAAACCATATATGCAGCCACTTGGAATATTGAGCGACAACGAGTCCAGCGCTATCAAGTCTCCGAACGCCTTGCTAGCGCTGTCGAAGACCACGCATGAAGTATTAGCCATATTGTGTATGCGACTCCGATTGCTGACCTTATTTCTCGAAATGGACCTGGTGAGACCTACTCTTTGCGTCGTAGCACAGAGACAAGTCGGTTGACGAAGTCAGCTTCCCAAAAAAAGCTGTGGGATCCCTTGACCATCACCGCATCCCCAGGTTGCATAGTTCGCAACAACTCAACCATTAGTTGATCGTCCACTTGATCAAAGTAATGCTTTTCAACGTCCTGCGCCAAGCTTGTGTAGAGAGACTTCATCAAAGCGCCGACACAATAGACAATGTCGGCTTGATTTGCGGATTCTGCAAGGCGGCTATGGTACTCAACCGCCTCGTCGCCAAGTTCGTTCATTTGGCCGAGGACCGCGATTCGTCGCCCCTTTACCGAGAGTTTTCTCAAACTCTCCAATGCTCCACGCATGCTGGCGGGGTTGGCATTGTAGCTTTCGTCGACTACTACAATTCCGTCAATGATGTGCACATTTCCCCGACCTCTTGGCAGTTGCCCACAAACCTTGGTGACGTTATCTAAAGGGAGATCCAATATCTTGAGCACAGCCGCTGCTGCACCGAGAGTCTCGGCACGATGCCGACCACCTCCCGGAACCTCGGAAACTACTACTTCGATTCCGCTTGAGTACGAAAAGCGATCGGCATCCACGCTTTGTATTCGAACGCCAGCCTGGGCCTCGAATCCAAATGTCGTTGTGTCTTTCGGTGCCAAGCTACTTTCTGCCAATTCTGTAGGACAAACAAAAGATCCGTTTGAAACGAGCCCCAGTGCAATCGACATCTTTTCTTCAAGCAGTTCCTCTAGGCTTGCAAAGTGCCCTATGTGAACGGGCAAGACATTGAGCACGACCGCAACATCAGGACGGGCTAGCTTTGACAACGGAGCGATCTCACCCACGTGATTGGTTCCGATTTCATATACAACGGCGTTGGCGTCCGACGGCGTCAAGGCAATGCTCAAAGGAAGTCCAAGATAGTTGTTGAGACTACCGTCGGTAGAAAATGCCGGAATTGAACGCGTCAAGAACTCCTTGAGCGTCGTCTTGCCGCTGCTTCCAGTCACGGCAATAACGGGGCATTTCAATTGCGTTCTGCGATACCTTGCCAAGTCCCATAGGCCGTCAATGGTGTCCGGAACGTGAAGCAACGGCTTATCCAGAGATAGCTCTTTGTGTACGAGAGCTCCAACAGCGCCTCGTTTGAACGCATCTTGAACAAAGTCGTGCCCATCACGATCTGTGCGTTGAGAAACGTTGAATCGAGGGCCTGGATCACCGGGAACGGCAACAAATAAGTCTCCGGACTTGACCTTGCGCGAATCAAACGCAAGTCCAGAAACAGCGGGACCATCGCAGGCGGGAATGCTTAATGCGTCGCATAGTTCTTTCCATCGCCAAAGCGGCTGGCCAGTTGTTGTTTCGATACTCTCAGGCATCAGGAGTGATGGAATTTGAGGCTATTTCTGCAATCTACTATCACAACTCTATGGATGGTCTAAGTGCCAACAATGACCTATTCCAATGAGCCGACCAGCAGTGTCGGCCACGGGACAGTAGCTATCGAAATTGCCATGGTGTTGTCAATCCATTTCACATTGCATGCGTAGGAGGCGCGTCATTGGGTCCAGCTACTCTTGCCAACTTTGAGTGATCAATTAGATCGCTTGTAGCAATGCATCAAGACTGTTGAATTCTCGTATGATTTTTCATGAATTCGATCAATCTCTTCGCATGTTGAGATGCTTGAGTGACACGTGTAGGATCTAGTTCAGCGAGGATCTTGAAGCTGTGCCGACCCTTTGAATACTGGCCTTTTCTCCTACATTGGCGGGTTGCTTCCTGAAGTCCCACTAGCACGTCCTTCTTTGCGATCTCTTCAATTTAAGATGAGCCCGGCAGCACATCGGTATTTAACTCCTGTCCGTAGAATGCTTGCAAACAGGATTTGTCCGACAAAAACCAAGATTCCATGCATTGAACCATCAAATGCAGTTGCTTGTCTGTTGCTTGCTCCGGTTTTGTCCAATTGTCGATTGACCGTACATGTTCCCAACCACTCACGCCACAGAGAACTGGAGCTTCGCTGTCTACCAGCAAGACTGCAGTCTGTCCGTCGTTTTGTTGACTCAGCGCGGTTCGAAAACTTCGAAAGGCATCAGATCTGCTACCTGATGGAACTATCCTAGGCATTCGCCCTTTTAGTCCTGCCGTCTCGAAGTACTTGCTGAATCCCTGTCGGCACTCTGATCGGTTTGCTTACCTCTTCCTCCACCCTCGACATAAAGCAAGATCCTCACCAACGATTGCCTCCAAATTGGCCATTGGTCCAAAGCTCACCCAGGCTGTATTTTTCCAACCAGGGCTTGAGATCACTTGCATCTAAGCGACGCAATTGTGTATTGCCGTCTTGCTTTTCACAGACAATCACACTCTCTGGATCCTCAGTAAGTCTGTCTACAAATACATCTGAGTGCGACGTAACGACCAATTGAACTCGTTCAGACGCCTCTAGCATCAAGTCTGCCAACCCAGGAAGCATATCCGGATGCAATCCTAACTCGGGTTCCTCTAGGCAAATCAACGAAGACGAGCTGGGTTGGCAAAGAATTGCCATCAAGCAAATGTAACGAAGCGTACCATCTGACAGTCGAGTTGCGGGTACCGTCGTCTCGCCTTCTCTGAGAAACAGCTGGACTGTATTTCCTTCAACGCTCACATCGATCGCATCAATGTCAGCATAGAGTTGCATAAGTTCTTTCAAGATCCTATCGCTTGTCGCAGGATGATCTCGTTTGAGACGATTTAGTACGAAACCAAGATTGCAACAATCTTCACTTAGTTCGTCGTTGCGAAGATCCGCCGGTTGGGGTTGGCGAAGTCGAGATTGCCGACCGAATTCCCAACGTCTAAACAAACGAATCGCATGCAACCTTTTCCCAACGTCAGTAAGTTCTGGGTAGTCTGGACTCTTAATCTGCGACAACACCGACTGATCGAGTTCAACAGGCACCTGTTTCAATGTAGTCACGCCGCAAGCGTTCGTTGATTCTTCGGGCAATAACGTTGCCGTTCCTGAACTTGAATCAAAAAATGGGTGCGGATTCGGATTTGTCTCGCTCGCCTCTTCGGTTAGGCTTTCACTGTGAACTTGAAACCGCTGATTAGCTTCATAGAAGCAAAGCGCATAAGTCAATGAACGCTTCTCTGTGTAAGGAAGAACAGCTTCAATCTCTGCAATCGTCTGCCTAGGTTCTCCGCGCCACACCCAGTTTCCAACGCCTCCACCTTCAAGGATCGTTTGGTGCAAATTCTCAGGAGCTGACCCAAGCAGCCCTAGCGTTTCGATAAGATTGGATTTGCCCGATCCGTTTGGACCAATGAGTACATTGAGCGGCTTGAGCTCCAAATCCTGCCCATCAGGGCCGTATGAGAGAACGTTTCTCAGCTTGATGCGCTGCAGCAGCACTCAATGTCTCCAATATTGATTCACGAGAGATTGTCTTGACATCATACGCAAATTGAGAATATTGGCGCGGAAAACTCTCCTAACCATGACCCAAGATCGCGAATCTGACGAAATGATCACACCTGGTGTACGAATAGCGTACATAGAACGCTTATGTGCTAGGAATGTGCCCTAAGAGCGGCGTTCCTAATTCCAATTACGCACTACCTCGTGAAACATATGAAATCAATGTCTATACTGACATTCACCCATCCATTTGCGTTGTTGAGGTCTACCCTCGTATCCATAGGATATGACTTGGATGCTTCGCTCGTGTCACCAATGTCCTCTACGTAGCCAGATCCGAACTTCGATCGATTGGTCGGCTAACTCGATTTCGAATCACACTTGTTCTTCTAGCACTAGTTTTGCTAGCAGGTTACGCGATCTTATGCGTCTTCCTAGCAAATGTCGCGTCCTACTCTGCGGCGTATGGAATCTCGACCCCGAAATATCTGCTTGGCGAAATTGACCCGACTATCTTCTTGATGTTTCAGGGCTCCCTACTGTTCCTAGCTTTCGATATCACAAATCGGCACAACAACATCCGCCTGAAAACCGTTGCAAGTAGGGGCAATCTCTGAATCGCGAAGTAAACTATCAAGAATCTAGACGAAATCCGTCGAGTGCCTCTTCTGAGATTAGGCTGACCGACAATCGAGGTAGCTTTGACCAAGATTGCCTACGAAGTTATTGAAAACTGGGAGAAACTTCCTGAAGGTTGGAAGTTTGTAGAAGTTGCTGGTGTTGCCACAGACTCTAGAGACCGGGTCTATGCATTCAATAGAGGCGAGCATCCCATGATCGTATTCGACTCGGACGGCAATTTCCTGAAGTCGTGGGGTGAAGGAATCTTCACCAATCCGCATGGAATTTTCATCGGACCCAATGACAGGGTTTACCTTGCAGATAATTTTGATCACACAGTTCGGATATTCACTACGGAGGGTCAGCTCCTACAAACACTAGGAGAGGTAAACAAGCCTGCAGACACGGGCTTCGATCCAGGAAAGACACCCGTGCAATTCGGTGGTGGACCCTTCAATCGCGTGACCAATGCGTGCCTCTCGTCTTCCCAAGAACTGTACGTATCCGATGGCTATGGCAATGCTCGAGTGCACAAATTCACTTCAGAACTGGAGTATGAGTTTTCATGGGGCGAACCAGGAACTGGACCCGGTGAGTTTCGTCTGCCCCATGCAATTGTCTTGGATAGCGACGATAGAGTCTTAGTAGCTGACCGCGAAAATTCGAGAGTTCAAGTGTTTACTTCATCCGGTGAATACATAACTGAATGGAATAACGTAATTCGCCCAGACGACTTGTTCATTGATTCCGAAGGAATTCTCTATGTTGCCGAGTTAGGCCAAATCGCGGGTCGCAGCCCAGACGTTGAGATTCTTCCTCACATGCCCCATGCTCGAGTCTCACTCTTGGATCTCGATGGGAACATCATTCATCGGTTTGGCGGCGCTGACCCTGTCAAACCCGGAAACTTTTTTGCGCCGCACGGGATATGGGCCGATTCAAATGGCGACTTGTATGTTGCCGAGGTTGTGTATAGTGGCGGCGCTAACCGCGGCTTAGTGCCGCTCGATTGCCATTCTTTGCAGAAATTTAGGCGAATAACCCATGAGTGAACCTTCAACGCCACAACAACCAGTTCCGCAAGCCTCACCACCCGCAAAAACAAAGAGTCGCAACGTTTTCCTGGTCATATTCCGGGGAATTGCAGCCGTTTTTCGGTTCATCCGAGTCACGATTGCGAATTTGCTCATCATTCTGGTGTTTCTGCTGATCTTTGCCGCACTGTCCAGTGGCGAACCAGAACCCGAAGTGAAACAGGATTCAATCTTGGTATTTGAACCCAAACAGTCCTTGGTGGAAGATTCCTCCGCATCCGACCCCGTCCTTGATTTGCTCCTGTCCGGTTCCGGTATAGGAGAAACCAAGGTAGGAGACGCGGTACGGGCTATAACACATGCAGCGTCGGACGATCGCATTGTAGCTTTGGAAATCCGCCCTCATCGCTTGCTGGGGGCGAACCTCGTACACCTTGACATAGTTGGCGATGCTATTGAGAAGTTCAAAGAATCTGGCAAGAGGGTCATTGCCTATTCGAACTTTTACTCACAGTCGCAGTATTTTCTTGCAAGCCACGCCGACAGAGTTGTTATGCACCCTTACGGGGAGCTCATGTTCACAGGATTGGCATTCGAAAACCAATATTTCCATACGCTGCTAAACAAGCTTCATCTCAATGTGCACACCTTTCGTGCAGGTGACTACAAGAGTGCCGTAGAGCCCTATACGAGAGACTCGATGTCACCTGAAGTTAAAGACTCCTACCGGCCAATTCTCCAGCAGCTTTGGGGCGGCTATCTAGATCGAATTGGAAACAATCGACAGCTACCTGTTAACCAAGTCTCGGCCTACGCTAATGACTTGGCGACGCTACTTGAGCGTACCAGCTCGGGTTTGGCAGAACTGTCTCGCGAGCAAGGGCTCGTGGATGAGTTGCTGGGGCCCTCCGACTACTCCGAGAGTCTAACGAGCGACTCGCAAATCGCCAAAGACGGAACCAAGCCCCCTCGAATAGATATGGAGGAGTATTTGGAAGCAATACCCAGCAGTCTGGGAACGCGGACTGTTGAACAACCCTCTGACGATGCAACCAGCTCAACCGGAAGAATTGGATTAGTTACGGTTACAGGAGCAATCTTCGACCTTCCCTTCAGACAGGGCTCGGACTTGGGGCCAACGTCGTCGCCTGTCAAGCACATCAAACGCGCTGCCACAGCCAATGTTGATGCTTTAGTCTTGCGAATTGACTCGCCCGGCGGTTCCGTCTTTGCCTCCGAACAGATCCGAATGGCCCTGCGCGAATTGAGCGAGGAAGGCATACCCATAGTTGCATCAATGGCAGGAACCGCCGCATCTGGGGGGTATTGGATAGCCGCTGAGGCGGATTTGATCATGGCATCCGCGTCCACTATCACTGGCTCGATTGGAGTCTTTGCAATGTTCCCTTCCGTTGAAGACTCGCTTGCAGAGGTTGGCGTACACACAGACGGTGTTCATTCCGCGCCTAATGCATTGCGACTCGATCCCTTCACCGGATTAAGCGAAAGCGATGCAACGATAATGCAAGTCATGGTGAACACTTCGTATGACCGATTTCTCGAGATCGTCAGCAATGGTCGCAATATGAGCGTCGATGATGTGCGAGCCATTGCGGGGGGACGTATATGGACAGGAAAACAAGCCCTTGAGAACAAACTCGTAGATCAGCTCGGAGGACTGGACGAAGCCTTCGAGGCAGCTGCGAAGCTAGCAAAATTGAAGAAATATCGAATTCGTGAGTATCGAGACCGGCCGACCTCCCTCCTGAGGACCCTTTTGGAAGCCACGGGGCTGGAAAGTCCTTTAGCCAACTCGCCTGTAGGGCAACTGATCGGTGAATCAAAACGCTTTGCCGATCAGATTTGGCCGAGCCTACAATCACGCCGCGTGTACGCTATCTGCGAACCTTGCACGACAGGAATCTCTTTCTGATGCTCAAAGGCATCCGATGCTAAATCGGGATCGGGGTTTAGGAAGTCACTTCATGGACCAGTTCAGGAATTTGATTGATGATTGAGAAAATCGCGACATCTGCGAATTTTGCTCATGGTCGGCACAAAGGCTATCGAGTGCCTAACCACTATTCTGCTGCCAATAAAGAGGATCTGAAGACTCTCGGACAATCCCATCGCATTGACGTCCACAACGGGAGACTGCTTGATCCTCCTGCAACCGTCGACAGCCACGGTTTTCAGCTAGTCCGATGGCCTACCAGCGTTAACTTGCTCGACAACGATGCCGTCACGGAGTCGTTCTATGCAGAGTGTCGCGACCTAATCAAACATGTGCGCGGGTGTTTTGATGTAAGAGGTGGAATGCATGAGTATCGAAATGGATTTGGTGGCGAGAAAGGACCACGCGGGGCCAAGCCTACACCAAATGGCAGCGGCGGCGCTTACGGCATGGGAATTCATTCGGACATGTGCGCTGCTATTGAACGGCGTTTCGACCGCGTGGTACCCGATCAGCGACATTTTGAGAGCCTCAATATTTGGCGAAGCACGGATACGAAACATCCAGTACTAATGATGCCGCTCGCCGTGTGCGACATGAAAAGTGTACGCCCTGACGACATCGTTTTCGGCGATGGCATGAGCACTGCGAATATACAGCAGTACACCAAGGTGGTGGATCAACGATTGATCCATTCACCTACCCAGATGTGGTACTTCTTTCCTGAAATGGAACGCGATGAGGTGCTGGTTTTTCGACAATACGATACGAGACAGGAAGAACTCAACATGCGTACGGTGTTCCATCAAGCGGTTGTTGACCCGACGTCAAGATCAGATGCGCCTCTAAGGTCGAGCATCGAGGTGAGAATGCAGGCCATCTACGAACCTGAGACCGACAAGGAATCGCGTGTCAAGAGATTCATCGCTCAGGTCAGCAACACCTACCTCGATGGGCGCAGTTGTAATTGGTGGAGTGGTCCGATAGAAAATTACGTGCCACCAAACCGATCGACATAGACCTAGCTCATCCGACAGCGTTCTGAACCATTTGTACAAGTGTGTTGGAATGCCCTATCCCGCCACCTTTGCTGACGAACAGTTTCGATCCAAGTCTTGCTATTGGGATACCAGGGTCAATACACCCTAATACGCTCATTCGCTGATTCTCCAGGAAGGCGGCGACAGTGTCTCCACCGATTACAACGAGACTAGAAGCAAATCTTTGCGCCTCGCGAGTTGCTTCCGCCAGTTTCCTTGCCATGGTTCTCGCGTCATCTAACGATATTGAACGAGTTGGTGTCGGTGTCGCCAAGAGCCCGATCGCCCCAAACTCCTGATGTGGACCCTCTAATGGAACTGATGTAGCTTCGAGTTCTTCAATTTGTCGTCGGCTGACCGAATTGAGGCTACCACAGACGAACAGAATCGGTTTCTGCAAATTGGCCATGTCGTAGCGGTCGCTTCCTAGAAATATCTGCCCGTATGCGTCAATTGCACCCGTGGGACCAACCGGAATGCGACCTTCTTGATGGCACCGAAGTACCTGCTGACTCAGCTCGTCATTTGTATTTGCGTCCCAGATCTCAACTTCCGAGAACGAACATCCAGCGGAATCGAGAATTTCAAGCGGCCTGCTGCTGCATGGGGCCGTTAGCGGATCGCTACCAAAGGGAGACTGCAGCAATGGGGCATCGTCGATGTAGACTATTCCATCGTTACATCTACGACCTGCATCTGGGAAGCTAGGAATTACGGCAACCTTGAAGCCGAGACTCTGTAAAGCGTGGACCTCGTGAGGCCAATTTCCCCTTAATCCAGAATCCATTTTGTGTGCTCTGAATTCTGCCTCTCGGTCATGTGCGAGTCGCATTCTCTCGAAGGCTGTATGTTGGCTTAGGTGCCGGGTGCCAATATCGACTACAGTACGTGTGGCTTCACCCGTTGCGTTGCAAACGAGCATGGGATTGTCATTTCGAGCCAACACGCCTCCAATTTCCAAAGCGCCAGTTCGATCGTCCGCGGTGACCAATAGAGTTGCTGGAGGTTGTGCCATAGTTTCTATGAAATCGATTGGAGCCCTGATAGTGCGGAGAAACAGTTAACGAAGCTCGAATATACCAGCAAACGTGCAACAGACTTGGGCATTGGTTTTGCATCATTCGAGGAGATTATTAAAGAGTCTGGTACGGATCGTCGGGCGTACTCCAATAGAACCTGTTGTTGTCGCAGGCAACGTTCGCTCACCCGGGATCCGACTTCGAACACTTTCGCACATTACACTGCACTAAATCGGACCGTATCGCTAGAATTGTCCCCGCAAAGGAAGGGGGAACATCATGGATGTACAAGTTCAGGACATCGCCCAAGCTGTTGATGAAAACGGCTTTGCCGTCGTTCCTGAATTCCTTGACTCACTCATGCTGCGCCAATTGCGCAAAAATCTTGAACCAATCTTCGACGCAATTGGCAGCCGACAGTCAAACGAGTTTGGGCAGCAAACAATTCACACTCACAATCTCTTGGCAAAGACACGAGCGGTAGACGAGCTCCTGTTAGATCACCGTCTACTCGGACTGATCGAAGAAATTCTAGGTCCAGATTTCCAAGTCTCGGGTGTCGCCGCGATGCGACCAGCACCAGGAGACCAGAGGCAACACCTGCACACCGATGACGGGCACTACCCCATTCCACGTCCACACCCGCCTCTAATTGTCAACACTCTTATTGCCCTAGATCCCTTCACAAAACAGAACGGTGCAACAGAAGTGATACCCAAGAGCCATCGTGTTAAAGAACGGCTGGGCCAAGAGTCTGAAACGATTACGGTTGAAATGCCTGCCGGAGGACTCCTGCTCTGGGACGGAGCACTTTGGCACCGAGGTGGCGGCAATACGACCTCTGACTCCTATCGCAGATCCATAAATGTGAATTTCAATTTGGCATGGCTCAAGCAGCGTGAAAACCAGTTTGTGGGAGTTCCCCCCGAGGTTGTCGTCGCGATGCCGGAACCGCTGCAAGCACTGATAGGCTACAAGTTGACAAACTTCGGTCTTGGATCTGTCGACTACCGCAATCCCATTGAAACAGTCAAGCAGAGACTGAGTGAACAAGCACGGCAAAGTAAGCTGGCATGAGATTCTTGCCTATGAGTCCTAGAGATTGAAAATCAACAATCCACGCCTCGTCTATTGCCATATAGAAACGATCGTCTTGGTAATAACTACGGCACATTTGCCGACTTGGTAATCGGTTCCATTCCAGATCGTTGAGAACATGTGTGGACAATTGCAGTAGCCAGTACCACACTAGGAAATCACAACGAGCGCTTAATCGGTCTCTATTGATCTACAGTAGCGATGTGTCAGGAATGGGCGAGCAAACTGACATACCAGCGAAGCGACGACAATGCACAGGACGACGACGTGAACGATCTCGTGCATTTCCTCAAGCAGACGGCTCTAAAACATGTCATCGAATTCCGAAGCAGGTTTGACCGACGACGTGGGTTCGTCGTCGGATTCGTCGTCTTCAAACCAATGGCGACGAACAGTCAATTGGCCTTCGTATTCCAGCTGACGAAACTCTTCGAAAAACATAACCTTGTCTCGAATGGAGCTAATGTAAATCCACTTTACCGCTCTCGAAATCCCTACGAACACCCACTTTCGAAGTTGCTCCTCAGAGTAAATGAAACGAAATCTCTCTCGATCAAACAAAGGCAGGAAAACAGAGTCAAAGGTCAATCCTTTTGCACTGGGATACGCCATCGCTTTTGGCCGAGGCGTACTGAAGTCTATTGTCAATCGTTCCCTCGAACTTCCACGTTGAACTGGCACTTCCACTTCCAGACCTCGATCATTGAGGTTCTGTGCATAACCAAAGGCAAGTTTTCGAGTGGGAAAGAGTATCGCGATTCTCTCATTCAACCCCAGGCGCACCTGCAGATTACGAAACAGCTCTTCAATTTCAGCTTCACGGTTCTTGACAATTTTCAAGAGCGGCTTTTGTCGCTCCCCCGAGTAAACCAGCGGGTGTTGTAGAAGAAATGCTTGTTTTTCCTCATCCGACTCAAGAAAATTCGATGCCATTCTGGCAACGTAAGGGGAACAGCGAAAGGCGTCGGCCAAATGGACGGTCTTTACACGCCTAGATCCTCCAAGTGCCTGCTTGATCCGCTCAATGCCAATGCCCTCCCGATACAGCTGCTGGTTATCATCGCCGAAAACTGTCACGTGCCCGCTCAAGTAATTAGCTATCGAGTACGCGGCTTCATCAAGGTCCTGACCCTCATCAACAAGCAGAAACTTGAACGGCTTCTTAGCCTCGGTTCGCTTGAGATTTGAACGGACTTGACGCCGGACTCTAGCGAAATCGGGTCCGCCCTTACCCCAAGGCAGACGACCAATGTTCTCTTCATGGAAGGTACAGCACCAGTCGTCAAATGTCAGAATGTTGTTATTCGGAATGCCCAGCAATTCCGCCGCCGACCGAATGTAGTCCTTTAGTACATTGGTGTACACGAAGATTCGATAATCGTCGGGTGTGCCTTCATGGCTGTCAATCAGATATTTGGCACGGTGTAGGAGCGCAAGTGTCTTGCCAGATCCGGGCGGACCCAACACTACGACGTGTCTTTGGACGGGCAGATCGACAATGCCCAATTGGTGGTGGGTAAGTTCGTTGCGCGGAACTAACCAGTCCAACGCGACTTCTCGACTAAATCCGAAGGGCCTGCTGGTAGCACGCCGGTATCGTCGTAGCCAATTGCACTCTTCCTTTGTAGGCTCTTCATTTGTTCGTCAATCTTGTTGACCAACTCCTCGTCATTGATCATCGTTGCGGCTCGCTTGTACCAATGCAACTGAAACTCGTCCATTGTGGAAAGCGAGTCAAAGGTAATCAGTGCCTGATTCAGTGTGCTCTCGTACTGGCGCTTATCGGAGCCCGACTCCTTGACGACCATCGCCTTTAGAACCAGGTACGCTGGATCGCTATCACGACTTGCTGCTTCCTTGACGCACTCCAATGCATTGGCATGATCTCCGTTGCGTCGATATGACAAGGCAAGATTGAACAGTGATGATCCGTCGCGCGGATTTAGATCTGCCGCTGCACGATAGAACTTTTGCTCTCGATTGAAGTCTTGCATCCGGCCACTTATTAGTCCCATCTGGTGCAGGATGCCTGATCGAGGTTTGCTTCTGTTCAACCGGGCAAGCAATGCTAGGGCCTTCTCGTTGTTGCCAAGATCATACTCGAGGTCGGCGATTTCTCTTACGCAGCTGAATTGCTCTTCCGCATCCAGAGTACCCGTTCGCATTCGCTCTTCAAGTTCCAAGACTTTTTCTCGCGTCTTGTTGGGATTGACAATGTTTGTAAGTGGATTTTCTATGTCGTGCGCAAATTCTCTAGTTGGGTCGTCTTGCAGAGAGAGCCGTACCTGCAGATTGTGGTTCGCATCCATTCTGTACTTCAGACTCAACGGATCATCCTTGTTGACAACCGGAGAAATTGACCAGAGTTCACTCATTATCAGCGCATTTTTCGAGTCAACCAACTCCAAGCGAAGATCTATATTCTTAGAGAAGGCACCGCGAGGAACCTTCAAAGTTTCGATAGAGGCCCAATCGTCGCTGTCGGGATATGGCAGTCTCGAGTTTGCAGGAATCAATTCAATGGGGCCGCTGGATGAACGTATCGCTATGCTTTCCGAGATTGCGGGTTGCACGATGCCGCGACCACGTAACGCAACGGACAACGACTGCAATGCTGCGCCGTGAGCAACGCAAGTTTGCATGGATTCAGCATCATTGAATCTCAGAGTGTTGGCATTCTCAAAAAAGTCATTCAAAGCTTCTTGAATCTGTGGGATCAAGCAGCTACCTCCAACTGCCAGGCAGTAGTCTATGTCGCGTGGTTCAAGACCTGCTCGTTCGAGCACATCGGTCAACGGAGCAAAAATCGAACATGTGGAAACGTACTCAGATTCCTGTTGATGCAACAAATCAGGATCCAAGAACGGCTTCAGTACGCTCTCGAAGTCCACAAGCGTTAATGAAGGCGACTTCAAAGTTAGTTTTGCACCTGATTTGAGCTCCACGAAACAGGACTTTGGGCTTGACTGACTCAAAGTCGACGCAGAATCTTCAAACTGGTCGAACTTCTTCAGGTTGGTGATCTGTCTGCAAAGTCCAATTTTCAATGACTCAGCAAGTTCCAGTAAAGTTGGTATGACCACATCGGACTTCTCCTTGTAGTCGATGTCCAAGCTGCTCAAGTTGTTCTGCCGCATCAACTCCTTAGTGAGTATGTCAACTGCAATCGCACGATCGATATCCCCACCACCCAGGCGATGGTAGCGTGAAACCGCAAGAGGAGCCGCGCTCAATTGGCCGTCGATTTTCTGGAGGCAAAACAAGGCTACATCGCATGTTCCCCCGCCAAAGTCGAAAACTACAAGGTTCTTCGGTCGCGCAAGGTTTACGAGCTCCGGAGGCGCATGACGATACATATAGGCGATGAATGCAGCTACTGGCTCGTCCAACAGCGACTCATCAGAAAGACACACTCCGGCTAGCTCTGCTGCCTCACGAGTGTCCGACCGTTGGGCAAATTGAAACGAAGCTGGAACAGTAACGACAGCGCTCTCAATTTGAAGCTCGTCTTGTGACCTCGCGTTGGAGAGAATCTGTTCCAAAATGTGTGCGGCGATTTCCTTAGCGGAGCGATAGCGTTTAGGAGCTCGATGGAAGGTGCGTCGAACTCCAATCAGGTTCTTGGTGTCCCAGAAAATGTCCTTGTATTGCTCTAGTTTGTAGCTACTGATAAGGCTTCGGATCTGACGGGCACCCTCACCCACGTACATCTTGCCCTGATGGAGCGCCACGACCGACGGCACGAGGTCGTTGTAGAAGGTACCGGATAGCGTCTCCTGTTCAATCTCAATAGAGATGACATCGATGGTGGACTTACTAGGGTGTACCACGACTTCTGCGGCAGCCGAGTTAGTGGTGCCGAGGTCTATTCCAAGGACTCGAAAGGCACTTTTGCCGACATCGTTTAGTCTCAGCTCGTTGGTAACAAGGGAAAGGTCATACATTTCGTCTGAGTTCTGCCGATTGTGTGTGGTCTGCGTGAAGCAGTATAAGAGCCACCAGCCAAAGCACGTTGACGCTCTCAACCGATATTCCAAAGGACAAGACTAGGGGATTCGTAAGTCCCGTTCACAAGATCTCGAGGAACACAGAACCGTCGAGAGACGTCTAGCCTTGCGTGCAGTAGGAACTGCGCATTGGAGCTAGTTGCTGCTAATGTTGTCTATGACCAGCGAGTGGATAGTTCCTGACGTATCTTGTACTAGCACTGCTCAAGTTAAGAGAGCGCACAATGGGTCTGTCCGGTGAACTCCCTGTTGTTAGCGCAACAATCAACTCCATTCACGCGAAATCGTGTGGAGCAGAGACTTTCGCTAGGGCCGCGCACCCCGTGACACAAAGAGCGCGGTGCGATGTGCCGCCTATCCCTCCTTTTCCTTTTCGTCTTCCTTCTGTGCGGCGGCACGAGCTCGATCAGAAATGCGTGAAGCAACGTTCGCCAAGCCTTCCAGCATCTCCTTTTGATCGAAGTCACTGTGTAGGCGACCCAACTCGGTCAATGCCGACGCCAGGAAATAGAGGACTACCGTAAGCACACCACTGACTACAACGCCAGCACTGTCAACGCCAGCATTGCTCAATCCAGCCAAGCTGAACAAAATGGCTTGCAGCACTGTCCATGCCGCGAAAACCACAAAGACCCAATAAATTACCTTTGAGGCTGCTTCCAGAAAATTCTTCATACAATTCTCCTCACCCTATCGCTCGCGAATTCTTTCATAGAGAAAGAAAGATCCAAGTAAGACGATGAAGTCAAACCAAGTTATAGACTCGGCTATTTTACCTAACAAGGAAGAATTTCAATGGTTAGCGACTCTGACTTCTAGTAGGCACAAAGGGACACCAAGAATCAGAGGATTCTAAATGGGACGGGTGCTTGAAGACGACGACAGTGGTTTCGTCATAGAGTCTGATGTAGAAATCTTGGCTTCACCAACACAGGTATTTGACTCTTTCGGGGAACTTCACGAGTGGTGGGATCCAGAGCACTCCTTCAGTCGCGATGCGGCAAATCTCTCTCTGGATACTCGTCCAGATGGATTGTTCTTGGAGACTCTCGGACACAGGCAGGGAGTTGTTCACGCAAGAGTTGTAGACTCGCAAAGGGGAAAGCTCTTGCGTTTATGTGGAGCACTGGGACCTCTACAGAGCTTGGGAGCATTCGGAACATTAACACTTAGCATGGAACCACTCGCGAACTCTACAAAACTAACGCTCAGCTACATAGTCCTAGGGCGAAACCTTCGTGGCTGGGCGCGGGCTGTGGAGCAAGTTCTCAGTGAACAGATTCTTCGATTGAAGAGTTTTCTCGAATCCGACCGCACCCCGTCGAGTGAATAGAAGAGATTCTGACTCGCACCCAACAGAACGTAAATCCAAATATGCACCTTTCTGACAGGCATAACATGTTGGCTGTAACGTTCAATTGGAAGCACGAATTGCCTGATAAGGCACTTGCAGATCAGCCGCTCCTATTAGTAGATCCAAAATGCTGCGAATTCAACATGAATCGAGTGGAACTGCCCGAAATCAACTCCTCGGACGAGTCAAAGACTGACCGCAGTCACCAATACAATCACAACATGTAGAGTTGCTTCGGGGCACTCTAACTGCAACAGATATACAAAGCAACACTATGAAAACGCGCAGAACTCTCCTCTTCGGATGCATCACCGCGATGGTGCTAATCACTGTTCTTGCAACGTGGTGGTTAGTAAATCGGAACTATGGGCAAGGCGAGATTGAATTAGCAAGACACGCAGAAGACGCATTGATAGAGCAAATCGTCAATTTTGCTCCAAGCGCTACCACCAAAGGACGAGCAATTGGAGCTCCGCTACCCAAAAATCGGAAGGTTCCGCCTCCAAGCATGCCGCGCAATCCAAATGCAACCTTCAATCCTGATCGCTACTCTCTCGTAACTGTTGAACGACCAATGCAGCGTGTTGCAGCAGCGCCCCACACGAACGGTCCAAGCAGGGATTCGATTGACAATGCAATAGCGAATCACTGGCTTCGGTCAGATTCCGCAATTCCAGACTTGATGACCCAGGCCAAGACCATGGGTCGGAACTGGACCTATGGGTGGGTACAGATTGAGAGACCCATGAAATCCGAAACCATTCGCAGCGAATTAAAGGTTCACGGCGCGGAAATGCTCGGTTCCTCTGGCCAAATGGTTCGTGTAAGAGTGCCAGCCAATCTGGAGCAAATTGCTGCGATTGATGAGCTGCACTGGGTTTCGGGTATTGGTGCACTGCCGCCCGCATTGAAGCCTTCGCCAGAATTAGCGCAGAACGCCCAGCAATCCACTCCATCTGTAAAAATTCCAGTATTCATCACCGTAATGGACGATAGCTCCGAAAATACTTTTCGCAGTGATCTGGAAGTACTTACGGTCGCCGTTGGGCCATTCGACCAAGATATTCGATCGTTTGCAGCGGTCATCGAACCCAGCCAATTGTTCACAATTGCCCAATTGGACTACGTTCAAGCGATTGAAACTATAGAGATCGTATCAGTATCGCACGACACCGCTGTGCAGACCATGGGTGTGGACACACTACGCACGATTGGTCAATCATTTGGACTTTATTCGGGGTTGACTGGTACTTCAACACCAATTGCAGTCATGGACACGGGATTGAACTCGAGACATGTCGCAATTTCAACCAATCGCAAGAGCATTTGTGCCGAAAACTTCATAGACAACGAAGATTCTGACCTCTGGATTGACAACCACGGCCATGGCACTCACGTTACTGGAACCGTAGCTGGAAACGGCTATTACATGCCACTGTTTGCTGGCATGGCACCAAATGTTGAACACATTCGATTCGCCAAGGTACTGTCATCAAGCGGGTTCGGGAGCACCTTTGGAATAACACGCGCAATGGACTTTCTCGGCACTCCCTCATCGTGCATGTATAACGGTAGTGAATCTGATGCGGTCAAAGCGCTGGTTGTAAACATGAGCTTGAGTTCCTCGAGCTTGTTCAACGAAAGCCGAGATACTGGGGCTAGAAAACTGGACTCCGCCGTGTGGAACTACAAGCAGCTGTATGTCGTATCGAATGCAAATTCCAACACCTCTGGTTTTTCCAACTACGCGGCCGCGAAGAACTCATTAGCCATTGGATCAGTACGCGATAGCGGAGACATTGCCTCCTCAAGTAGCCATGGCCCAACGGCCGACGGTCGATTGAACCCTTCCGTAATGGGGACCGGCGTTGACGTTTGGTCAGCGCAAGGCAATGGAAGCATAGACACCTACAGGAGTGCCAGCGGCACAAGCATGGCATCTCCAAGTGTCGCCGGAGTAGCTGCGCTTCTCATGGATGCCTCTCCAGACCACCGCGAGCAACCTGCTTTGGTTCGCGCCCGGCTGATGGCAAGCGCTATCAAGCCCGACTCCTGGTTCGATTCTCCAAAGGTGTTTCCAAAGGACAATTCCAATGGACCAGGATCCATTCAATCGGAGTACGGAATGGGGCTGGTTTCCGCAAGAACGTCGATATTGAATGACGACGTTCGGAACGGCTGGACAAACTCAGGCGTAACTGTAGAGCTCGAGGATGGAGAGTATGGCTATCACGATATCGAAATTCCCGAAGGGACAAGTCGTCTTGACATCGTAATGACCTGGGACGAGCCTGCAACCGACACGATCACAGATAGCGTGCTTAACGACCTGAACCTGTGGGTCGACTTTCAAGCAGATTGCGATTCCGGTCCCTGCGGCGAGTTCTCATCAAGGTCAAGCATTGACAATGTGGAATGGGTGGTGGTTCAAGATCCTGAACCTGGTACGTATCGCGTCAAAATCGATGCCCATCGAGTCTACACAGATGCTCCCCGGGCAGCCGTTGCCTGGACTATTATCCGGGGCAGCTCGTCTCCAGTACTGGCCATTCAATCGAATAAGGAAGTGTTCGAGACCCCCGACGGGGAATACCATGAACACGTAGTGGAACTATCAGTCAGCTCCAATTCCTATGTTTCTTCTGCAACCCGATTGCACATGGACTGTCGAACCTTGGATGGTTCGACATGTGGAACTATTGGATACAAACACCACGACGGTACCGTCTATTCCCGCCGTCTCGCCGGTGTAATCCAACGTGAGGATGGGCTAGGCGTAGAAATAGCGGGAGATACATTCCTTCCTCTAGGAGAAATTGCCCATGGCGAGACGCAAAACGTACTTGTCGATCTGGCTACCTACATCAGGGAACCCATCCGCATATATTTCACAGTCGGATCATGGAACGGATACGCTGATTCAACGTCGGTAGTTTTTCGTCCGGCTGGATCGAGCGAGTCCCCCGCACAGGTTGCACACTCCTCCAATGACAACTACGAGACTCCCAACATTCTCGAAGGTCATCGTGGCAATCTCGACATAGACCCGATAGGCAGCTCAGCTGAGGGAGGTGAGCCAGGAATCGGGTTTAGCGACGTGCGCCCAGCTGGATCCGTTTGGTTCAAATGGGTCCCAGAAGATTCCGGTAGGGCATCGTTCCTTGTTACACCGAGCATCGACAACCCTGAATTCCTGAGGAGCTATCAGCCAAATATCGAAATATTTCGGTCGGATGGAGGTCTCTTAGGTTCAACTCGAATTGGATCCTCATCATGGTCAGTTCAGTTTTTTGTGAGGGAAGACGAGGAGTATCGTGTTCGCGTAAGCCACAACACTGCGTCTATGCCGCTCACGCTGCATTGGTTGATGGGAGAGCGACCCGCGAACGATAACTTTGCAAATGCACTTGTATTGCTAGGATCAGAAGGCGCAGTAGCAGGAAATAACTTGGGTGCGACACTAGAACCCGGTGAGCTATACGGACAGCTCGCCTCAACGGTGTGGTATCGATGGACCGCTCCAGACGACGGTACGTGGCAGTTTCAACTCGAAGATGTTCAAACTGGCAATATCCTAGCATTTGTTGGAGAAGACGTAAGCGATCTTCGCTTGGTGTCAACGGTCGCCGCACCCGGGCTACCCATACGATTTGAAGCAAGAGAGGGGCAGACCTATCGCATTATGGTGGCAGCCCAAGATGCTTATTCGGGTGGATCGAATTTCGACAGCCTAGCATGGAAACAGGTGGCTGATCGTCGGGAATCCAACGACATGTTCGATGGTGCGTCAACATTAGATGGCTCGGAATCTGGTTCCAACTTCGTTTCGGTAGCAGCTAGCGCGTCTGTAGAACCGGACGAACCCAAAGAAAGCGGGATTCAGACCCAATGGTGGAAATGGCAAGCTCCCTCCGATGGCCTTTACACCTGGTATTGGACTGAAGACACTACCGTAGTTCGAGCGTTCACTGGAGAAACACTAGACAGTCTGCAGCCGGTTTCAGTCGTCGACGGCGTGGCGTACAAACGCGAATTCGTCATGGACGCTACCAGCGGCGAGGAATTCTGGTTTTCGATAGGACGACCCAGCAAGGAGACGCTAGCGTTTGTACCTAGTAGTTCAACACGCACAGGGCTGTATTGGGGCGAGACACCTGACAACAACACGCTGTCACAAGCTCAGATCCTGGAAAGCCACATCGGGCAGGTAAACCTATCGGGCCAGTACGCGACCACAGAGCCAGACGGAAGAACACACCTAGGGCTTTCGTCCCTATGGTACACAAGGGAAGTATCACAATCAGGATGGGTTAGGTTCTGGATTGAAGGCTCATCTGTTTCATTTAGATTGACTGCCTACGTGCAGTCCGTGGATGGAAATGAACTGCAACTCGCGATGTCTTCCCGCATTCCTGGGTTCTTTGACGACTTTCCAATCGAAGTCTATGTCTACGCAGAAGCAGGGTCTACTATTGTTGTGCGAGTGGGCAACTCGTCGGCCCACAACACGGCGAGCAGCGTTCTTCGATGGGATAGATCTGAAGCACCAAACTGGTTGCGATACCTTGGCCGTATCGCCCACAACCGTCGGGATTCAGGAGGAAACATTCTCACATTGAGGAATCCCCGAGACTTGACCCTAAGCTCCGATGGATCAGGCCTTTTTGTAGCATCGGATTTGGGGCTTGAAGTCTTTCGTCGCGATGTGGACAGTGGCGATCTAACCTACGTACGTACCTATGACGACGTACATCCGCAAAGCTACTTGGTTTGGGATTCACATCGATCACGACTCTACGCCAACCATTTGGACACATGGTGGACATTTGCTCCAGAACTGGACAGTTCTGTGGATTTGGAACTGTTGTCTGTCGACTACGAACTAGGTGCGACAATTCGGAGAAACTTCAATGGATCTCCTTCGCTGTTCCTAGGAAAGGAAGGCAACTATCTCTACCGTACGCTAGACGGTGAACAATCCATTTTCTCTTTTGACGGCGATGGCAGGCTCACACACTACGGCGACTTCCGAGTCGCACCCGCAGCTGTTTATCAATCCAATGACCAAAACCATTGGTTCGGCATTAACGGAAACTACATCACACTTGATCAACGCATCGTTGGAAGCCCTTTCTACGAGAATCTTCATGAACCCGAGTACATTGGTAGTGGTGGCTGGACCGCTGCAGCCTCCTATACAGGCGAGCATGTAGTTGTGGCAGATGAGTATGGAATTGAAGCTGTTGCGTATGCAGTGAACAAGGAGTCCGGTTCTCTAAACCAAGAGAGTTCGGAGTTCTTCTTTGGCCTTGGCCTCGATGACTGCTGGAATGCACTGCCCCGAAGCAATTCCCACTCCGTAGACATCATTTGCGATACAGGAGGCTACGTGATCGAGTACGTTCCCGATGACGATGAATTCACGTTGCTTGACAACTTTGTGAACTCGGGATTCTTTTATCAAACACCCGATCGCTGGGGCAATCTTCCGCCTAGCTACACGCTGACGGAGAACGTCTCCATAGCCCCAAGCCCCGACGGCCGACATCTCTATGCATCCACTGTCGAGCACGGTGTTCTCATCTTTGAGCGGGTCGGCAATGAACTCGCAGAGTCTGAAGACGATCCGACTACACCTGCCAAGCGTTTGGACTTGATTCAAGCCGCACCGAACAGAATTGAATTCGGAGAGGATTCTGCCGAAGGTGGGTGCCTAGAAGCTCCTTCATGGGAGATCGACGGCACAACGTATGGCGTTTTCTGGTCGAAATGGCAGGAACGGGAGCTAGGTTCCGACTGGACAGACATCGAAGGTACACAAGTAAACTTGCAACTCTGTTCCTACGATCCTAGTGAAGACAAGGAGTATCGAATGGTAACTTCGTTAGCCATCGACGGAGCTATCGGCGAGTACACCAGCAACTACTTTGCTGAATTGAACTATGAGACTCTGGCAAGCTTAGTTGTTGCGTCGAGTGAAATAACGCTGAACGAATCCACGTTCACGGAATGTACAACGATTTCGGGCATGGAAATCAATGAGGTTACCTACTCAGTTGCAAGTTCCAAATGGCAGGTTCGCGAAGACGCAGATTCGCGTTGGACCGATATTCCAGGAACACATACCGCTGGTGGTTTCTGTCCATACGATCCTTCCGACGATCGCGACTATAGGTTGGTGGGTCGGATGGTGATCAACGACGAACGTTCGTTTCGAACAAGCAACATCTTGAACGAATCTGCCGAAAATTAGGCATCCAGGACTGCCACTGCTACGTGGAAATGGACCTATGTACTCTCCATTCGCGTTTTGGCTACGGCCTATGGTTGCATTGGATCGGCGGCATCGGCTAAGACAATGAGTCCGTGACGGGCCTTCTCAACAAGATTCGGGTGGTCGACTTGACCACTAGCCGAGGGGAGATTGCCGGACGGTTGCTTGCAGACCTAGGAGCAGATGTTGTCAAGATCGAATGCGATCTCAATGGCGACAGCAAATTCCTGCCGCCCTACTCCCCAAAGGGGGAATCGTTGTTTGGGTCAGCCTATGGCATTGGCAAACGGTTCATAGAACTCGATCTGAACGACCCCGATAGCATCGCCGCTCTTGTAGATCTGGCAACTCGTGCAGATGTCTTGATCGAATCCTTCGATGCGGGTTTCGCTGAAACACAACAGTTTGGCTACAGTCAATTAAAGCGACTCAACCCGGAACTGATCTATGCCTCTCTAACTCCTTTTGGCCAGAAAGGGCCAAAATCCAAGTGGCCAGCTACCGACTTGACCATTGAGGCAGCAGGAGGCAGACTGTCCCTACAAGGAGACCCAGACAGATCCCCTCTTCCAGTTGGCTTTCCTCAAGCTTTTCTGCACGCGGGTGCACAACTCGCGGCTGACATAGTCGTTGCGCTCAATGAACGGGAAACGTCTGGATTGGGGCAATTCTTGGATCTTTCAGCACAAGAAACTATGTGGTGGACTCTAATGGCTGCTCAGGGCTCTCCTGTCTGCACCGGAACGGACCCACCTGGGGTGGGCGACGACCGAGCTACACGACGTCGAGGACAAGGCACTCAAATGTCAGCAGCCAAGGACGGCTTGGTGACTATCGCTCCCGGCGCAAGTCCGTTGGGGACAAAGACAATGTTCAGTTTCGCGCTTGAAGAGGCAATAGACCTCGGAGAAGTAGATCCTGAATTGGAGCAGTTCGACTGGAACAATTGGGTTCCCCACTACCGCTCAGGGTCGATCACCGCTCAACATTTGCAGTCCATGAATGAACTGGTTGCAAAGTTTGTCGCGCGACGCACCAAGTTGGAACTGGTTCAATGGGCGTTGGAAAACAACCTCAGACTGGGGCCGCTCAATTCAACCAAGGACATCCTGACCTTTCCTCAGTTTGTCGAACGGGATTTCTTTGCCGAAGTAGACAACCAATTGCACCCAGCAAATTGGGTAAAGTTTTCGCGCACTCCCTTGCAGACCAATCCTCGAAGAAACACAGAACTCTCGAAGATTTCGTGGAGAAAAACGAAAGCTAACCTTCCAAAGAGTGCTCCTAGGTCTGGCAACGCGTTCGAAGGACTCAAGGTTGCAGATTTCTCGTGGGTTGCTGCAGGTCCGACCGTGGCCAAATGCCTAGCGGACCATGGTGCTACCGTAGTCAAGATCGAGTCTCAAACACGCCCCGATCTGTCGAGAACTCTACCTCCTTTCATCGATGGCCAACCGAGTCCAAACCGAAGTTATTGGAGCTTTCTCTACGCTACTTCAAAACTGAGCTTGCAATGCAATTTATCTACCGACGCAGGGCGCAACTTGGCAAGAAAGGTCTGTGATTGGGCTGATGTCGTCATCGAGAGTTTTTCACCGGGGACGATGAAACGTATGGGACTCGACTATGAAAGCCTGACTGCCGAACGAAGCGACCTCATTGTGTTCAGCACATCCATGCTCGGGCAAACTGGACCTTTCAGTGCGTATGCGGGATACGGTCAACAAGCATCTGGTTTCTGCGGTTTTCATTTCATTACAGGTTGGCCGGACCGGGATCCCTGCGGCGTAGCCACGCCGTATACGGACGTCGTCGCACCAAAATTCGGAATAACTGCGCTGGCAGCAGCAATATTGGAACGCCGTCGAACCGGATTGGGACAACACATCGACCTAGCGCAAGCAGAGTGTTCGATGATGTTTCTGGCCCCACTCATTCTCGACGAGGTTGTCAACGGTAATACTGCCACGGCACAAGGATTCGATTCAATCTATTGCTGTCCGCAGGGAGTCTATGCGTGTGAAGGGACGCAACGTTACATCGCCATTTCTACTGCAAATTCCGATCAATGGAACGAACTCAGAAAACTGGTTCCTGAGCTACATTCCTACAGTGACGAATTTGACCAATTTGACAAGAGATGGGAGTGCCGAAATGAAATCAATGCCGCAATCGCGGAATGGACCAAGTCTCAAGAAGCGTTTGAATTGGAAGCGATGCTGGTGGCGAAAGGAGTGCCCGCCTCAGTTGCTATGCGGCCAACCGATGTGTTCAATGACTCCCAAATTGAGTCGAGAGGAATCAAGCAAATACTTCCTCATAGTGAGTGCGGCGACGTGATTCTGTGGGGATTTCCCACGCGGTTTTCAGCGAAAGACACCATGGTGCGAACCGCGCCGCCATGTCTGGGCGAACACAATGACTTCGTGATGCGAAAACTGCTGCATCTGGATGACGAAGAGATTCGCAGCTACTACAACCATTCAGCTATCGAGTGATCGATAGAAGAATTGCGTGGTTTCTAGGTATTATCCAAAAAATGTAGCAACCGCGATCCACGAATTAATCGGCCTCCACACTTGCCTGCAGGATGGTTATATGCAAACACCTAGCTAGCTAGCAATGCAATTCAATCAATGACCGACGCGATGTGACTCCATGATGGAAGATTCTCTTCACGGGGACTCGCCTAGGCGGCATCCTTCTGCTGCGCATCGCGAGCGAAAAACTCCTTGGTCGTCGCCTTCATGTCCTTGCTCAATAGTGTGATCCCAATCAGATTGGGAAGTGCCATGAGAACAAGAGTGACGGCAGAAAACTTCCAGACGAGCGAGGTTTCAAGAATTGTTCCCAAGAAGAAGATCAGTGTATAGGCCACACGATAAGCAAAGACGTACTTCACCCCAAAGAGATACACGATGGCACGGTCTCCATAGTAAGACCATGCGACGGCCGTTGTGAATGCGAACAACACCAATGTAACCGTCACGGCATACTGCCCAAAATCTCCAAAGAACCCCCTCTTGAATGCCTGCGAGGTCAGCGCGACTGAGTGTATTAGCGATTTTCCACTGACCGAATACCCTACCGGAAGCATTCCATTTTCAACGGCCACAATTCCGCTGTAGGGCTCTCCATCCTTGCTGATTCGCACATTCTCCGCAAGCGATCGATTGTGAATTACGGATATATCCGGGGTCTGTATTTGCCCATCCCTCACCATTATGTCCGCATTGAGCGTCACGATTGGATTGTGAGTGGGACGAGCCAATCCAAGATGCTCGCGCAAGATAGCCACATGCTCATCATTCGCATCGGAATATGAACCTTCGATGAATTCCGTCGACGAACGCTCGAAGACATTGTCGAACTTCTCAGTCCAAACGCCAGACGAAAGAATTACCAATCCGGTGATGGTGCAAATGATCAATGTGTCGATGAAGGGTTCCAAAAGGGAAACCAGACCTTCCGGTACTGGATCGTCTGCTTTTGCACTGGCGTGGGCAATCGGTGCGGATCCTTGTCCCGCTTCATTGGAAAACAGCCCTCTTCCAACTCCTTTGGTAAATGCGTAAGCGATGCTTGCGCCGAGAAACCCTCCTACTGCTGCACTTCCGGAGAAAATGCTTGAAAAGATCGCCGCGAAAGAAGGAAGAATCTGATCCAAGTTCATCGCGATCACGGCGACCGCGCCTACCAAGTAGACGGCGGCCATTGCAGGCACGACTTTCGAAGCGAAGTTAGCTATTCGCTTGATCCCGCCGAGAATAATCAATGCTAAGAAACCAGCAAGAACGAGGCCTGTGGCCCAACCAGGAAACCCAAATGATGCTTCCAGCCCCTGTGCAACGTTATTGCTTTGGGGAAGGTTTCCGCTACCTAATGTCGAAAAGATCGTGGCTACGGCGAAAACCACCGCCAACCACTTCATATTGAGCTTGCGTTCCATGTAATACATGGGTCCACCAGCAATCTCCCCCTTGTCGTCCTTCACCCGATACTTGTGTGAAAGAGTTACCTCAACAAATTTGGTAGTCATGCCAATGAAGGCTGTAGCCCACATCCAAAAGAGAGCTGCAGGACCGCCGAGGAACAGGGCGAAGGCAACGCCACCGATGTTTCCCGTTCCGACAGTGCCGGAGAGGGCCGTTGTCAACGCTTGAAAGTGAGTGGTGTCGCCTTCCGCGTCAGGTTTTGCCTCCTTGCCCAACAAGATTCGCCAACCGCGCCGGAAAAAGCGGAGTTGGGGAAAGCCCAGGTATAGCGTGAACCAAACCCCAACAGCAAGAAGCACAATGGGAAACCACAGCGCCGATCCCAACATGCTGTCCAGCCAGTCCAGAAAGTTAGCTAGTTCTTGCATCTCAATCCCTCTCTCCCCTACAACTTGCTCTGAAGTTGCTTCACGTTAGACCGGCAACGAGTCGTTCATCCCTTCCCTGCCTTGTCCGTATATTACTAGCAACACCTGACCGCCCTGCCAATTGATTGGAATCCAACCAACGAACACCCAACTCGTCGCCTATCTCGTACGCTCACGCATGGTCACGAATTCTTCGGCGGAGGTTGGATGAATAGCGATGGTCCTGTCAAAATCAGCTTTTGTGGCCTTGGCAGTAATTGCAACAGCTATACCCTGAATGATCTCTCCTGCTTCAGGTCCAACCATATGTGCAGCGACAACACGGTCCGACGCTCCGTCAACAAGCAGCTTCATGTAGGATTTCTCAGCTTTGCCAGTTAGTGTGTGCTTCATCGGCCTGAACGACGATTCGAAGACCTCAAGGTTGAGGTACTTCTCCTTCGCCTCCTCCTCGGTTGGACCGACGGTTCCGATATTGGGCTGACAAAATACCGAAGTCGGTATCGCGGAATAATCTACATCTCGCGATTGAGAGCCAAAAGTCGAATAGGCGAATGCCATACCCTCCGCAATGGCAACAGGAGTGAGTTGGACGCGATCAATGACATCGCCCAGAGCATAGATGTTGGGCGTTGAAGTTCGAAAGGACCCATCAATCTCGATAGTGCCCGCCTGGTTCAACCCTACGCTCGCGTTCTCCAAGTCAAGACCTGTGGTCATCGCGCGTCGACCGGTTGCATACATGACCTCGTCCACCTCGAGCGAGCTTCCGCTTCCAAGTGCCAATGACTTGGCATTGCCATCTTGACGGATTTCCTCTACCGTCTCGTCGAAGATCAGGTTTACGCCTTTCTGTTCGAGTTCCCTTCTGACAAATTGACGAATTCCCAGGTCGAATCCCCGCAGGAACAACGGTCCACGATATATGAGCGATGTCTCCACACCGAGTCCATTCATGATTCCAGCAAACTCCACAGCAATGTAGCCCCCGCCGACGATGGCTAATCGATTGGGTAGCCGAGGAAGGTAGAACATCTCATTCGATGAGACGGCCAGGTGGCTTCCAGGAAACTCGGGAATGTGAGGCCACGAACCGGTAGCAACGAGAATTCGGTCCGCTGATACCTGGTTGTTACCCACCTGAAGGGTGTGTTCGTCCAGGAACGCGGCATGATCAGCATAGATTTTGACGCCAGCATTCTCCAGCATCGATCGGTAGATGCCATTCAATCGGTGAATTTCCTTGGTCTTGTTGTCTCGGAGCGTGCTCCAGCTAACACCGTTGGTTGAGACATCCCACCCATAGGACCGCGCGTCGTCAAAATCCTCCGAGAAGTGGGATCCATACACAAAAAGCTTCTTCGGTACGCACCCAACGTTGACGCAGGTACCACCAAGATACCGTTCTTCAGCGATCGCCACACGTGCTCCGAATCCAGCCGACATGCGAGCCGCTCGAACGCCGCCGGATCCTGCACCTATAACAAACAGGTCGTAGTCGTACTTCATACTCAGGAGTTTTCGCCGGTACTCAGAATCGGAAGAGCGGCTCTATGCGGTACCAACGACGCAGTCCGCAACGAGCTCTTGGATGCGGCTTTCAGATATAGAGAGCTCCTCCTGCAATACACGTGTGGTGTGCTCACCTAGGAGAGGTGCCGCTTCCATAGGAACATCGCTTGCCGAAAAGCGTGCGGCAAGTCCAAGTAGCCTTATTGTCCCATGTACCGGATGTTCGACTTCCTGTACAAATCCTCGACTCCGCATATGTGGGTTCTCGTGAAGCTCCTTTGTACTCAATACTGCACCAACGGGCACTCCTGCCTGTGCAAGGAATTCCATGGCTTCGTACTTGTCACGTTGCGTGGTCCATTTCTCAACCTCTGGCTTGACCAGATGACGGTTTTCCGATGCGTAGGTATCTGAAAGTAGATCTGGTCGTTCGATTGCTTCGCAAAGCGCTTGAAACATCTTGGGAGTGACAGCCATGACCCATATATAGTCGTTGGGATCGTCGCCTTTGCAGCGATAGAGCGTCGAGCCTGCCCAACGGCCATTGCCCGTGCGTCGTGCGGCATGCATGCCAAATTGTCCGCCCGACATGGATGTTCTCAAGTAGTAGGTCATGGCCTCTTGCATGGAAATCTCAATGAACTGACCCTCGCCAGTCCTGAGCTTCTGAATGTAGGCAGCAGCAATGGCGAGCGCCATCTGCACGCCAGTACCCGCATCTCCCATTGTGGGGCCGGGTCGCATTGGCGGTCCGTCGGTCTCGCCGGTAATGGAAAAAGCTCCAGCTACTGCCTGTGCCACCATGTCGTAGCACTTGTAGTCGGACCAAGGTCCAGTCAAGCCAAAACCCTTGATTCGGGCATAGATTATGTCGGGTTTGACTCCTCGAAGGGCTTCGTAGTCGATACGCAGTTTTTCGACAACGCCAGGACCATAGTTTTCAACGAACACGTCGAATTTTGGAACAAGCTTTAGCAGAATTTCTCGTCCCGCAGAGGTTTTTAGGTCCACGGCAACACTTTTCTTGTTCGAATTCCACAGAACGAAGTATTCGCTGCTTCCTGTGGGCCCTCGTCCCGGATCGCCTCTCTTTGGAGCTTCGATCTTTACTACATCGGCACCGAGCCATGCCAATGCTTGGGTACACGAGGTACCGGCTTCGTATTGGGTCATGTCCAAGATGCGCAAACCAGATAGTGCGGCCACAATGTCCCCTTGCGGGTTCGCAGTGCAAGAGGTCTTATTTTAGTAGCGCAGTCTGCCGAGCTCAGACTACTTGTGACTGAGGCAGAGTTAGCTAACTACTCAGGGAATCTTCTGAAAGCGGCAAGGATTCTCGGAACTGCTCCAGAGATTCAAGGCAGTAGTCCTCACCTTTGACCAAACGTACTACGGAGTTTTCGAAGCCGACGAGCAAGTGATTCTCCCGCGCAACGATCCCACCAAACGATCTCTGACTGCTTCGGTAAATTTCTCTCCAGTGTCCGCCAGGTCGCAGCTCGTAGACTCGCGAGCCCGGAGCTCTATCCGGGTGTTTGAAGGTCTCATCTAGCAACACAACATAGGTTTCCAGCAATTCGCCGCTTGGCAACCGGCAGTTCAAGAGGTGAGGTCGCGCTACGCTCCCAACATACATGCCTTCGCTGGTCGCGTCGATCTTCCACCAAATATGCGAGTCCAAATGATTCCCATGCTCATGCAGTGGAACATCAGATACTTCCTTGTCGTGGATACCCACCAAGACGTGATCCGTGTCAATGCTATCGAAGAGAACATAGTCACCGTGTTCGGCTGGTGCAGCCTGGTGTGGCCCTTCCGTTGGTACGTGATCCTCTGTTGACTCGTCGTTTTCAAAGTCTCTTAGATGAGCTCTCCGGCTGGATAGATCGATCTCACTCAGCAGCAATGTGGTGGGTGGAGGGAACGACTGCCTTCGACGTGTGTCTTGCCACAATGTGATGAGAACATCTTGCAAGCCAAATTCCGCATCGGGTATTCCTAGCCGTTCCAAGTGCAAATGGTAGCCGGCGGAATCCATTCGCCAAGACTTGTTCGTTCCTAGCTGTACAACACGCAGTTCCTGATTGCCGCGGCCTGTGGAGGCATACACCAGCAAAGGATTGGTATAGTCGTAGAAATACACGACAACTGGACTCCTGCAATGAGTGCATTTCCAAACCTTCTGTGGTTTGGACTCTCCATAGCGCAAGAGGTGAATGTCGTTCTTGTATCTCCAAAAACTGTCTTCCGCCAACATGCCCACGATATAGAGTTCGGAGTCGATACGCACAAATTGAACGTCAGCGTTGTACTTGGACTCGAACCGATATGAATGAAGCAAATCGAAGTCATTGCTGAACTCAAGGACTCCCTCGGGAGTTAGTAGTGCCACCCGATTTTCGTCCAACGCCTCGAGCTTAGACAGCCAAGTGTCATCTCCCCAGTGTTCGTAGTCCGAAAAACTTTGGTCGTCCACTTGTGTTACGACTTCAAGTGGATGAAGCGTGCCAACTGCAATGACTAAGCATACGGACGCAATAACACCGAAGATTCTGCGGTAGAACCTCATCCTGACGTTCTCCAGATTCTTGTTCTCATTAGCAATACACCCAGCAAGTATCTAGCATGCCACGCCATACAAAGAAATTAGACACAATTCGAACCATCCTTGCAAACCCGGTGTTTTCATTCGGTGTTGACTCAAATGCACCTTGACCGAATGGTGACCATCCTGAACGGTAGAGGAGCTAGTTGTTGTGCACTGCGATTCCTCACCGAGTAACAGCCGATCAGTCAGTTGCTCCAATCGTCCCAGCGCGCCTAGTCTACAAGTGAGAGTGCTGCGATGGTCGACTGTGGTGTACTGTTCCATAACTTTCCAGATTCTCTACACTATTCCCATGACGCGCCACACACTTTGTGCAGTAATTGCGTTGGTTCTAAATAGATTCCACAGGCAGCTAGTTGGTTACTGGAAAGTACATAAGTGTTGTACCTGTTAGATTTAGGTTCATTCGCCGATCGCCGTCACCCGATGACGACTGTCAGGAAATCAATGCAAATCCGCAAACTAGCGTCCTAGGTATACGTCTGTAATTTCAATTCGATTGTGTCCCAATTCCCGGCTCACTTTCAAACGTGCATCGCGGTCTAAGGTTCGCTGCTCCCCCTTGAGCGTCTTGCGGGACGGTCCGCCCGAAAAGGGAGCTGGCCAACCAACTAGCGTTTGGTAGCGCCGTTGCGCATAGCCATGCCGTAGGCCGTGCAAGTTCTTCAGTCCGCATTTCTCTGTGACAGAGCAATAGTGTCGTTTCCACTCTGCAAATGCCCTGTCGTCAGGAATCATGGAACCGCTGCCTGCAACTTGGACGACTCTATCAAGCAATCCTCGCTGTGTGTCAGTAACTATAGGAATCTCACGAGGCCGGCCGCCTTTCGTCCATGACCCCTTAAGTTTCAGAACCGACCCCTGGAGTGCATACGAGGGACTAAACTTCAGACATTCCTCGCGTCTCAACCCGAATTCCTGCTGCAATTCCACACTGAGTCGAATACGCTCGTCGGGAATGGAATTCAAGATTGCTTCATCAAGGTATTGAGCTTTGGAATGTTCGGGTATCTGGTTACGACTTGGAATGGACAACGATTGATTGTCCGCAGGAATGATCTCTTCCCTTCCGACCTTTCGTGCCCACCACCTCAGATGCGACATGTTGTTTTTCGTTGTACTCACAGAGTAATCTAGCCTTCTCCAATGAGCTAGCAAGGCATCCACATGCTTGCGGCGAAGGGAATGCACGCTCATCTGGTTGAATCCCAAGTCGTGTAACTGCCGCGCTATAAGAGACAGGTTCTCGCGCCGCTTCTTCTGGGTTCCGTAGCTTCCGTCGCGATTATGAAACGTCATTTGTTTCAGTTGAAACTCAAGCTGTTTCATCCGTTAGCGTTCAAATCCAAGAGATACAATAGGTGAGCAGGTAGAAAGCCGTTTTCAGCACCCTGCGCAATGAGCTACCTCTTCTTCATAAGCCACGACCCAAAGTTCTTACCAGCATCGTCAGCATGCCGGGTGTAGACTCCTGACGAGGAGTCAAGGGAGTTTCCAATGCGTACACCCGCCCAAGCCATCATGGCGCTCCAGAGAATTGGAAGACCGATGTATAGGCAGGTTGTGGTGAAGTCGAGAAACATTCTTTTAGTCGTGTGTTCCGATGAATTGGTCAAGAACTCGAACATCAGGTCCACATCCGGATACATTGCTGCAACCAAGTTCTGATCGACCCACTGCGCCAAATACCACAGCACAGTCCAAAACTTGACACTGAAAATTGCAAGAGCTCCCACGATGAGAATTGTGAACGAGTAACGAGAAAACACTATTACCAACGGCATCAACGCGTAGATACCCATCAAGATCAACGCCTGAAACATGGGCGCAACGGAAATGATGCCTGCAACTACAACCCCAAAAACTGCAAAAGTCGGCAACGAGCCCAACGTGTACGCCAATCCCTTTATGCGCTTCTCAATAGCGCCGGCAACGCCTCCCGTTCGCGTGGTTCCACCGCTGATCTCATTGTTCGTCCAAGTGTTCGGCGTATGGAAGAGCGTAGTTCGAGCAACTAGATCGAGTCGCTTCTCGGTTGCCAGTGCAGGCGCTAAACGATAGAACAATGTGGCGAATCCTGGTGCGGAACCGTCGGCGGCATCAACTAACTTGTGCCTCAGCCCGGAGACGGAGGCACCCCACCAATCTTTGCAATAGGGGCGCCCATGTGCCGGAGGATGGGCAGGGTCGTATTCAGTGTCTCGCGAAGCGTCGAACGACCAGCCGTCCACTGGCTTGTTGGCGCGCAAAGTGTCGTAGTAGCCAGGAGTTCTCCGGTATACATGGGAGCCAATCCAGTCCGTGTCGCCACTTCCGTGATTTCGCAGAATGGCATCAATCGATGCAGAAGTCGGTCGTTGCTGCAGAAACTTGGATCTTGCAGGTACGTAGCATGACATGTAGAAGTCTGCCACTTCCTGCCTCAATCGTCGATCCTCAATCGTCACCAATCTGGCCAACTGAGAAAGGTGGCGGATTTCGCTCGCTCGAGGCAACCCTTCAACAACTGCGTGATTGAAACCCGAGGTGAAAGCCATAACGGCATACCACCACAGAGGTACATTGACCGTATCGACCGCACCGCCAAAGCCATCCATTCCAAAGGTGCTTTCGGCACTACCGTAGTCCACCGGAGCTGGATCTGGATTGCTGGCAGTTGGAGGAGGCGTATACGAAAGTTCTGTTGATATCAGGGGAGTTAGAGGCACAGGCTGGCCAGCAAACACTACGACTATCAAGGCGATCAGCATTTCCTGTTCAATCTTTCTCAGCGACAGACCGCTTGAAATCCTGTGCGGAGATTCGGCAGCAGGCTCGCGCCAATGGTCAATCAATATCCCAAGAAACGGCAAGTAGACGATGCCTGTGGCCACAAGTACATCCCAGACCACACCATAGAACATCCAGCCAAACATTGTCGAGTACAACTCGAGATAGCTGTCGACACTCAACCTGATAGGACCTCGACCATGCGTCGCAGAATCTCTTGTCCGAACAGCAGTTCCAGCAACACCAACCAAGCGCCGATCCTTAGGAAATGCGATACCAGACGGGATTTCGTGCCCTTTATAGAACCATTGGTTTGGGTTTGGTCCTTCCAATATCGGAAAGAGCAGATTCCAACCAACAGTAGCCCCAGTATTCCCACGCGCAATAGCGTGATTTCCCAATGGCTTTGGGACAGGCTCTCTCCAAATCTCAATACAGCTTCTGGGCCGAACAGACCAAGAAAGACTGGAGCGCTCACAAGCAATACTGCGGTTGCCAACACGACACGAAGAAGCCAACGCATCTTAGGGAGTGGGTTTGACTCGTCCGTCAATCAATGGATTGGGGTCACGGCTCGACTGTTCGGGGACTCCGAGTGAGGAACGACGATTGTTTTCGTTGCGAATCAGTAGCTTAAGAACTGTGTCTGAAACTACTTCCTTGCGCACGCGATTCTCAAACATCATGCGTTCAACCTCGTTATCCAGATCGACAATAATCTGATCGATGTGATCCCAAGCCACTCTATTGGCATGAATCTCTGGCAATTGGCCTCCAGATTTGAGGATTCGCCGAGCCAGAAATGCCTTTTCCACAGTTCGCGCGACCGCAATCTCCATCGCCAACCTGTCGACAAGAATGAAGTTGCGATGAGTTAGTGGACAGTGCACAATGACCCAAGGAGGAAAATCATG
>CAZNFX010000014.1:0-52525 GCA_964572845.1 uncultured Pseudomonadales bacterium
CCTAGGGCGGGTTCCATCTGCAAGAGGAAAATGCAGAAGAGTATTGACATAACTGTCTCACGACACCTAAGGGTCTGGGTGGACTTCAAGCAAGGAACACCCAATCTGGTCGCCCACTTTACTTTAGTGTCGTTTTATCACTTGCCAATGCAAAACCTCGAAAAGATCTCGCCAAGCAGATTTTCGGTGGTGGTCTGTCCAACAACCTCGCCAAGGAACCTATGAACGTTACGAAGCTCTTCGGCCGCCACTTCTCCAGTGCTCTGCTCCAATTCAGACAACGTGCGACTCGCACTCTGCAATGCCTTTTTCAGTGCGGCCACGTGGCGAGGTCTCCCGGCGAATGCATCGTCGCTTTCTTGATAGCCCGCAAACCGCTTCAAACATTCCCTAACCTCGTCCAGTCCTTCTAGTTGGAGCGCACTGGTGCGCACTGTAGTTGCATCAACTCGTCCGGAGGCATTTCCCGTTAGATCGCATTTGTTGCGCACGACAACATGCTCGCAAGACAATGCGACGCTCCCTTGCGATTCGCAGTCGTCAACAACCCAAAGCACGAAATCGGCTAGATCCATGGCCTGTCGAGCGCGAGTCATTCCTGCTTCCTCAATGGGATCGTCACTGTCATGGATTCCCGCGGTGTCGGTAAGGTGCACCGGCAATCCGTCAAGATGGATGGTTCCTTCCAGCGTGTCTCTTGTTGTTCCGGCAACCGGCGTCACAATCGCTCTGTCGGCATTCAGCAGAGCATTGAGCAGACTCGACTTACCAACATTCGGCGGGCCTGCTATTACTACTCGAAGACCTTGCTGGATGGCAGCGCCAAGTTCCGTTCGGCGCAGTAGCTCCTCGATCCTTCTATGCACCGAATCAGCTCGTTGAATCAACGACTCGTCAGCAAGGAAATCTATCTCCTCGTCTGCAAAGTCGATGGCTCCCTCCACGAACACGCGGAGATCCAGCACTTCCTTGTCGATTGCGAGGACCTCACGTGAAAACTCGCCTGCTAAGGACCTTGCCGACGCCTTTGCGGCTTGCGCTGTACTTGCCGAAATCAGGTCTGCGACTGCTTCCGCCTGAGCCAAGTCCATGCGCCCGTTGAGAAATGCTCGCTCCGTGAACTCGCCAGGTCGAGCCAGGCGAGCTCCCAGCTCCTGAACCCGTTCGCACACCAGACGCTGCACTACGGGCCCCCCGTGTCCCTGCAGCTCAAGGACATCCTCGCCAGTGAACGAATTCGGAGCGGCGAAATACAAAGCCACTCCCGAATCTATGGGCTCTCCAGTGGAGTCGCGAAAATGACCAAACGATGCTTGCCGGGGTTGAGGGCATGTTCCGAATACTTGCTCAGCGATTTTCCGCACATCGGCTCCTGAGACTCGAACAATGCCAATCCCTCCGGTACCCAGGGGTGTAGCGATGGCGCAAATTGTGTCGTTCAAGGAGGAACGTGCCCGTAGTTGATGCGTTGAAACTCGGTCAGGTGGTCTGCGTGGCCCCCGCTCGCTTCAGCGCCCAATAATGGTGCGCCATTGAGTAGAGGCTATTGACAACCCAATACAGCACAAGCCCGGCCGGCATGAAAACGCAGATGAATCCAAACATGATCGGCATCATCATCATGACTCGCTGCTGCATGGGATCTGGCATCGGCGGATTCAATCGCTGCATGAGAAACATCGCGCCCGCATTGAGTATCGGCAGCACGAACAGCGGATCCATAGCACTGAGATCGCGGATCCATAGCACAAACGGCGCTTGTCGAAGTTCAACGCTTTCAATCAACACCCAGTACAGCGCGAAGAATACCGGCATCTGCAGCAGCATTGGCAGGCAACCGGCCAGCGGGTTGGTCTTTTCCTTGGCGTAGAGAGCCATCATTTCCTGTCCCACTTTCTGCCTATCGCTTCCATATCTCTCTTGAATGCGCTTGATCTGCGGCGATAGCTTGCGCATCTTGGCCATGGATTTGTAGCTCATCTGAGACAACGGAAAGAGCGCCGTCTTGATGAGAATCGTCATCAAGATGATCGCCAGCCCCCAATTCTGAACAATCGACTGGATCCACTCGAGGATCTTGAACATGGGCATCGACAGCCACCAGAAGAAACCGTAGTCAACGGTAAGCGACAGGTGAGGCGCAAGCGCCTCCAGAGTACGCTGATGCTTGGGTCCTACGTAGAACGTTGCGCCGTAATTACCTGTCGAACCGACAGGCACCACTTTTGCGGGAGCCGTAAACCCTATACGATAGTTTCCTTGTCGATCACGATTGGCGAACAAGAGATTGTTGGTGGCTTGTTCGGGGATCCACGCGGAGAGGAAGTAGTGCTGCACGATGGCAACCCACCCTCCGTCAACAGGTTCGCGGAACGGACTCTTCTCGATATCCTTGAATTTGAGCCTTCGATAGCGCTTGTCGTTGGTGGTAGCGGCACCTCCTACGTAAGCCGGTGGTCGAATGAATCCTCCACGTTCTCCATCGACTGGACCACCGTCGCGCTTCAACTGAGCAAAGAAAGTCGCCGAGAACTCGCGGTTCATGCCGTTGCGCACCTCGCAATCCACATTTACGTGATAGTCATTCTCGTAAAACGTAAACGTCTTGGTTACGCGAACGCCGTCCTGCTCATACCTTAGCGGCACTTCCAACGTTTCCTGATCCAGCACCCATTCGGTTTTCGACACGGAGTAGGTCGGGCGGCTTTGAGACTGATCGAATCCGTCTGCTCCCGTAAGGCCGCTCTGCGCCACGTACGTGCGGTCAAAGCGACGATCCAACAACGTCATGGGGGTATCAGGTTCCCTAAGGCTTACTGGATACTGAATGAGCTTGACCCCAACGATGTCGCCTCCAACTGGATCGATCCAAACGTGAAACAGAGGTGTTTTCACTTCAATCAATGAACGATCTAGCGAGGTCGACTCCTGGACTGCCAGAGAACCTTCCGATGTTTGTATAAGGGAGGGGTCCGGAACGTCACTGTCAAGACCCTCGCCAGAGTCGGCAATCGGTTGCGGGACATCGGGCGGTTCTGCCGTTGTGCTCGTGCCTGTTACTTCGTCGTGCGATAGCGGCGTCGACTGAACGTTACCGGCATCTGACTCCTGCGCTCGCTTTTCTGCATCGCTTACCCATGCTTGAATCAGCAAGTACGCGCAAATGGCAATGCCGACCAGGAGCAGTATCCGCTGGATGTCAGGCAGCGACATGCGTATCCTCTTTGGAGTCGCTGTCAGCCGGGGGAACTAGATCCACGCCGCCAGGATGGAAAGGATGACATTTCCCAACGCGGCGAATCGCTAGCCAAGTTCCTCTCACAAAACCGTGCACTTTTACAGCTTCAAGTGCATAGCTCGAACACGTAGGATAAAAACGGCATGTTGGTCCTAGCAAAGGTGACAATGCGATTTGATAGAACCGAATGATCCACGTGGCACAGCGAACAGCAAAGGGTAGCTCCCGCTTCACATTGTTCGTCTCTGGAGAGTTAGCTTGAGCCAATTGTGTCTTTCCATCGTTGCAATGCCCAACGCACCATTTGGCATATGTCTCCGCCACGCGCTGGCCGCGATCTGATGACCACCACCACGTCTATAGACGGAAACTCCCGGGCGTTTGTGCGAAACCATTCCCTAATGGTGCGTTTTACGCGATTGCGTTCCGTCGCCATTCGCACCACACGTTTTGGAACCACCAATCCCAATCGGGCGTTTTCTAGTACAGAGCTCTTAAACAAGATCCGAGCTGGTCCGGACTGAAACCTGCCATCGGAGTGATTCAGCACCAGTTCGAATTCTCTTGGTCTGGTTAGTCGCTGGTGTGGTCGAAACTTGCACTGTGGCGAAATGAGCCGTTCGTTCAAGGACTAGACCGCGATGCGCTTTCGACCCTTGGCTCGACGTGCATTGATCACTTTTCGCCCATTCTTCGTCGACATTCTCTTTCTAAAGCCGTGAGTTCGTTTTCGCGATACATTGCTGGGCTGGAAAGTGCGTTTCATGTTGCCTTATAGTGAGCGGAAGCGAATCGACGCTCATTTTAGCCGTCCGCATACGTGTGTCAATTTCGCCTCTTGCCTGACTTGGCTTGCACAACGTGGAGTTTTCCGCATTGTCAACGCGTCCCTAACAACAATGGCGCATTTCAATTTGCACGACGTTGGTAATACACAATGCGATGAGCAATAGCTCACAGATGGCAGAAAAAGAGAATTGGCTTTGTTGTGGTTGTAGGTGATGGCAAATTCAGTGGAAAACTCACGACGACCGCAGAATTTCCGTGTCTTGTGCGAGATCAAAGGCGGTGCATAACCCAGTCTTACCATTGTGGATCGGGCTGTACAATTCTGGGCATCGCGGGACATCTGGAGTTATCCACAAGATAATCACAATTTATGCACAGCGTGTGGTGTGTTCTCCTAGTCCCGATCCTGGACTTTCTTCTATGAAACAACTGCGGACGAGTTGCTCATGCATTTGTCGGTTTGCAGGTTGAATTCGGTGACATGCGAGAAATGTCTTGCTAACAGCGATTTTTAGATCTGTTAATCGCTCTTCAGCTTCTGGGTTGCGGAACCCGCAACAATCTCTACATCTAATTAAAATCTTAGAAACGAGGTTGGGCAGGACCAAACAGACTAGAGGGCGCAATTATTAATGGAACCGGAAGTATGGAGAAAATGTGTAGAGCAGTTGCAGGAAGAAACCTCAACCAGGGATTTCAACCAATGGATTAGGCCGCTGCAGGCATTCAACGACGGAAGTCGTCTGACGCTCGTGGCTCACAACCAATATGTGAGCCGCACAGTCGCTAGAAGCTACCTTGAGCGCATAAAGGAGCTCTGCAATCAATTCGGCGACCCGGGCTATCCCATTCTGGATGTGCAGATTCGCGTGGGGGAAGTGGATCGCAAAGCGGCTCTTCCGATGCGCGCGCCGGCAGCTCGCAACGGCTCATCGCTTAAAGTGGATTTCACCTTCGATAGATTTGTAGAAGGTGGATCGAATAGCTGGGTGAGAAATGTTGCGCTCGAAGTCGCCGCCAGCCCCGCGACCAAATTCAATCCATTCTTTATCTACGGAGGGGTTGGCCTCGGCAAGACGCATCTGATGCAAGCCGTTGGAAACTACATCAAGTCGCATACGCCGCAAAACGAAGTCACCTACATGCATGCGCAAACGTTTGTTTCGGAGATGGTCAAGGCGTTGACGAAGCCCAACAGTTCTGAACAGGTTCGTCGTTTCACAGAGCCCTTCCATGCAGCTGACGTTCTGCTGGTGGATGACATACAGTTCTTTGCCGCGAAGGACAAGTGCCAGGAAGAGTTTTTTCATGTGTTCAATGCGCTGATTTCCATGGAACGAACCCAGATCGTGCTTTCGAGCGACCAGTACCCCAGCGAAATCAACGGGTTGGATGCGCGACTCCGTTCGCGTTTCGTCATGGGCATCACCGCAGAAGTCAAGCCGCCCGATTTGGAGACGCGAGCAGCCATTTTGGTGCAGAAGGCAGCTGAACAACGCGTGACGTTGGAGTTGGACGTGGCTCTGCACATAGCTCAGCGTGTCAAAAGCAACGTGCGGGAGCTCGAAGGCGCGTTGCGGCAGGTGCTTCTCGCCGCACAATTCGGCGGCGTACGAATCAACATCGAGATGGTAAAAGAGACCTTGCGAGACCTATTCGCCATACATCGCAGGGCGGTCAGCATCGACAAGATTCAGAAGGAGGTCGCCGACTACTATCATATTCGGTTGGCCGATCTGCACATTCCAACACGTGTGCACAAGATTGTGCGGCCTAGGCAAATGGCCATGGCATTAGCACACGAGCTGACGGACATGCCGTTGCAGTCCATAGGGCAGCATTTCGGCAAGGACCATACAACGGTTCTGAATGCCATCCGACGCATGAAGGAGCTTCGGGACACGGACACGCAGATCGAGGAGGACTACACGCGGTTAGCACGGGCGCTTACGTCGTAAGGCTAGCTTAGGGAAGTCAAGAAGGGAGACCGGCATGAAGTTTAATGTTGACCTTAAGCAAATGGGTGATGCGTTGCAGTACGTCACAGGCGTCATCGAGCGCAAATTCACCTACCCCATACTCACCAATGTGCTGGTCGAAGTGAATGCGGACGGTCAGGTAATGTTGCGTGCGACGGACCACAACATGTCGTTGATGGCACAGCTCGAGGCACTGGAGGTCATGGAACCCGGCGCGACGACAGTCCCAGGTCGTCGAAGCTTGGACGTCGTAAACTCTGTCGGCGCCGAAGGCAGCATTGCCGAGGTCTCGACGACGACGTCGGGCGTTAAGCTGACCATCGGGCGTTCCGAGTTCGTGTTGGCGACAATGCCGCCGAACGAGTTTCCACCGGACACCAAGATTGTGGATCCAGTGACCACTACCCTCCCTGTGGATGATTTCCTTTACCTTCTTCGTGCCGCAACGTCTTCAATGGCTCAAAACGATGTCAGGCAGCAACTGAATGCCGCTCTGCTCGAACTGACGTCGGCACATGTCCGATCGGTGGCGACAGACGGCATGATCATGTGCATTTGCACAAACAAGGACATACATGTGGATACGGATTCGACAATAAGCGCTCTGATTCCCCGCAAGGCTGTTCACGAGATAGTTCGCGGCTTCACGGGTCAAAGCGGATCCGTATCGGTTTCCATTGGAGGAAATGCGCTGAGTGTTGAAGGAGAGCAGCGTGCACTGACCACGAATCTTATTGAGACCAAGTTTCCCGCCTATCTGAAAGTCGTACCGCCTGAGAGCGACATAAGGTTTTCCTGCGACCGTGCTACCTTGGTTCGAGGGATTTCGCAAGCCGCGACACTGTCGGACGAGGGACTGAAAGTGTTTTTTGAGGTTGACAAGGACTTGATGAAGATCACTGCGAACACGGAAGTGGGAGACCGAGCCGAGGTAGTGATTCCTGTCGATTTTGGCGACAACACTACCAACGTGATTTTTCGACATGATCGTCTGCAGAACGTATTGGGCACCTTCGAATGCGATGAGGTGCGATTCCATATTCCTTCGCCCACGCAGTCAGTGCGAGTGGATTCGACGGAGCAGCTCGACCTCATGTTCATTGTGTCGCCTATCCGAGGGTGATTCTCGATCGTCTTGACGTACACAACGTACGGAATGTCAGACGTGCACAGATAAATCTCAATCCCTCCTCGAATCTGATAGCCGGAGCGAATGGAGCGGGCAAGACCACTTTGCTTGAAGCCGTTCATCTGCTGGTGCGGGGCCGTTCCTTTCGATCTGGCGGTCTTGATTCGCTGATTTCGTTCGGTGAAGACGAACTGCTCGCATCGGCTTCCGGCCGACACCAAGGGCATGCCATGAGAATTGGATTGCGCAAGGTGCGCAAAGCGAAGGTTCGAATGCGCATGAACGAGACGGATGTTCGGCAGATCTCGCAGATTGCAGCCACAGTGCCGCTGCAGGTTTTCCTCCCGGATGTGTCGGAACTGGTGTTCGGACCTCCGGCGGGAAGGAGACTGTGGCTGGACTGGTGCGTGTTTCATGCCGACAATGACTATATGCGCGAATTGCGTTCGTTTCAGCGCTTGCTGCGCCAGAGAAATGCTGCTTTAAGGACCCGAGCACCCGGTTTGAACAGCTGGACGACTCAGATGGCGGAGCATGCTGACGTCATTACGCGAACTCGGGAGAAAATTTTTGCAGATTTAAGAGTGAGGATTCGCGGATTGCTTGGTGAACTGGCCCCTAACATACGGATTCAGTTGGATTATGTTCGAGGTTGGGAAGGAGAAAGTTTGCTAGAAGCACTTGCAAAGGACCATCTCTTTGAGTTAAAATACGCAATGACGCGATTGGGTCCGCATCGCTCCGAAGTGCAGATCCGAACGCTTGATTTGGCAACTGGTCGAGATGTAGGAGCGTCCTCGCGGACGTTGTCCCGGGGACAGGGCAAGGCCGTCGCATGCGCCATGAAGCTAGCACAGGTCAGATACTTGAGCAGTCGTTCAATTCCGACGGTGGTGTTGATAGACGATGTGGCGTCGGAATTCGACGAGAACTATGGTCGCCGATTCTTCGAGGCGCTGCTTCGAACGGGTTCTCAAGTCATTGCCACAACAACGCAAGAAACTGATATAATTACGATGTGGCGGGACATTTCTCCTGTCGGTCCCCTCATTGTCCGAATGAACAAAGGAAGGTTGGCAGAAGCATAGGCAGCTAAACGATGTTCCACGTGGAACATCGGACTGAATAACCGCTAGGCTCCTTGAGTCGCGCTGTGTGACCAACCTCAAGAAATCTCCATGGCAGAACAAGCTTCCAACGACTATACGGCGCAGGACATCAAGGTCTTAAAAGGGCTTGAAGCGGTCCGCAAGCGTCCCGGCATGTACATCGGCGATACCGAGGACGGCACGGGTCTGCATCACATGGTGCAAGAGCTTGTGGACAACGCCATCGACGAGTCGTTGGCGGGACACTGCGACGAAATTTCGGTCGTGATCCACGCCAGCAATGGGGTTACCGTGGAGGACAATGGTCGCGGCATTCCTGTGGACATGCATGAAGAGGAAAACCGGTCCGCAGCCGAAGTCATTATGACAACGCTGCATGCCGGGGGCAAGTTCGACAACGAAAGCTATAAGGTCTCGGGCGGCCTGCACGGCGTAGGACTGTCGGTGGTGAACGCCCTGTCGTCCCTGTTCAGACTCACGATTCGACGGGACGGCAAAGTCTATGAGCAAATCTATCGCGACGGTTTCCCAAGCGCCGATCTGGCTGTAGTCGGAGACACATCGCGGAAAGGTACGACCTGCTATTTCGAGCCTTCCTCCAATACGTTTGGAAATATCGAGTTTCGCTACGATACCATCGCGTCGAAGCTGCGCGAACTGGCGTTTCTGAATTCGGGAGTGCGCCTGAACATCAAGGATGAGCGCACCGGCACCGAGGATTCCTTTTGCTACGAGGGCGGGCTCGTTTCCTTCGTCTCTCACCTGAGTCGAGGAAAAACCATACTGCATGATGTGGTTCATTTCACGCACAGCGACGAAGTTGGCGTCGAGGTTGCCATGCAATGGAACGATGGCTATCAGGAAAACGTGTGGGCGTACTGCAACAACATAAGGCAATCCGATGGGGGAACGCACCTGGCCGGCTTTCGTAGAGCGCTGACCAGTACCCTCAATGGTTACATTGAGCGAGAAGGATTGGGAAAGAATGCGCAGGTGCAGACAACGGGTGAAGATGCTCGAGAGGGATTGACTGCGATCGTGTCGGTGAAGTTGGCCGACCCGAAGTTTTCATCGCAAACCAAGGACAAGCTGGTGTCTAGCGAAGCAAATGCAGCTGTCTACGACGTCATGCACAAGCGACTTCGTGAATACCTTGAGGAACACCCAAACGAAGCCAAGCGAATTGCTGGACGGATGCTGGATGCAGCCAGAGCAAGGGAAGCAGCGCGCAAGGCGCGGGAGATCACCCGACGAAAAGGGCTCTTGGACGGAACCGGACTGCCTGGAAAGCTTGCTGACTGCCAAGAAAAGGATCCCGCCCTTTGCGAGCTCTATGTTGTAGAGGGCGACTCAGCTGGAGGATCGGCCAAACAAGGCCGAGATCCAAAGACGCAGGCGGTGCTGCCGCTTCGAGGAAAGATTCTCAATGTCGAAAAAGCCACAGACCACAAGCTGCTGTCCTCCAATGAAGTAGTCACTTTGGTGACCGCACTCGGTTGTGGAATAGGAATTGGCAACTCAGGGGCAGAATTCGATGTGGACAAGCTACGCTACCATCGAGTGATCATCATGACAGATGCAGACATTGATGGTTCGCACATACGGACCCTGTTGCTAACGTTTTTCTACCGCCACATGGTCGAACTGATCGAACGCGGGCATGTATTCATAGCTCTGTCTCCGCTCTACAAGGCAGGTCGAGGAAGATCGGAACGCTATCTCAAAGACGACGAAGAATTGGAAGAGTACTATTTTCAAACAGCAATCGATGGTGCATTGGTCTATCCCAGTGCTGGCGCTCCCCCATTGGGTGAGGAACCTGTTGGAGAGTTGGCGCAGCGGTACTTCAAGCTGTACAAACGCTTGGAAGCCATGGACCGAGTCTATCCGGCTTACATAACCAAGAAACTCATTGAGTTGCCGCCGTTGACCCAGGAACGCTTGGCCGATGAGAATGCCATGCGGGAATGGTGTGAGGAACTAGCCAAGCAATTGGAAAGCAGCGAAGGCCAACACAATGTGGATCTGCACTTCGATGCTGAGCACCGAGTTTTCGTTCCGCTGATCGATAGACGATTGCGCGGCACCGAGAGCCAGTTCGAGATCGGCATGAACTTCTTGGAGTCCGGAATCCATGACGAAATCATGCATTTGGCCAACGATGTCAAGGGACTGATTGAGTCTGGTGCGCGAGTTACGCACGGTAATTCGGAACTGTCCATCTCTACGTTTGGCGAAGCCTATGACTGGCTGTTCGCCCGTGCGCGCAATGGTGTTCGGCTACAGCGTTACAAAGGCCTGGGCGAAATGAATCCCGACCAGCTTTGGGAAACGACCATGGATCCGGACGTGCGTCGAATGTCCCAAGTCACCGTCAAGGATGCGGGGGATGCCAATCAAATTTTCTCCGAATTGATGGGCGAGGACGTTGAACCGAGAAAGAGATTCATTCAAGAAAAAGCGCTGACGATATCCATGGAGGAGCTGGATCTCTAGTCTTGCTGGGTATCGGGATCGATTTCTGACATAGCTGATCGCATCCAAGCTTCAGCTTCCGCACGCACTTCGCTCGCTGACTTTCCGACGGTAGGTATGGGCGGCGAAATCTTTACCCGAATGACACCGGGATTCTTCATCCATCCGCGGCGTCTCCAAAAATGGCCGCCGTTGTGCGCGACCACGAAGATGGGAGCTTCCAGTGCGGCAGCCAGCATGCTTGCTCCGCTTTGAAACCGTCCGACTCGACCAGTTTCCACACGTGTGCCCTCTGGAAACAGGGTTACCCAGAATCCCTCTTCGAACTTCTTTTTGCCTATGGCCACCAATCGGCGAATTGAGGTTATCTTCCGGGAACGATTGATGGCTATGGGGTTCGTGACCCAGAATGCCCAACCAAAAAAGGGAATGTAAAGTAGCGTTCGCTTGATGACCGTTGATTGAGGCGTAACTAGCGTTTGTGAAAAGAGTGCGTCCCAGGTGCTCTGATGCTTGATCAGGAGAATGCCTGGTCCGCGTGCCAAATGCTCGGCACCCTCGATCGAATGGGCGATCCCGCAGGTCACTCTGAGCCACCAAAGAACGAAGCTGGTCCAAGTAACTATGACGTACGTGAATCTCTTGGTGTAGGGGACGAACTTGCCCGTGAGAGTGGCGAAGCTGCCCCACACAATCGTGGACAGCACAAGTCCTATGTAGAAGGATAGGGAACCGAGAAAGCGTCGCATTGCGCTAGCGTCGCCAGTAGCGAGGGGCGAACAGGACGAGAACCGTGAAGATTTCGAGCCGTCCAAGAACCATGGCGAACATGAGCACCCACTTTTCGCCCGCCGACAGCGACTGGTAGTTTGACGAGACTTCTCCTAGCCCTGGACCAAGGTTGTTCAAGCACGCAGCGACCGCAGCGAAGGCCGATTTGAAGTCCAGATCGCCAAGCATCAGCATTGCACTGACAAGAAACACGAAACTGGCCGCGTAGACTGCAAGGAATCCCCAGGCGGTCTCCAACACTCGATCGTTCACTCGGCGGCCGTCCACCATAACGTTGAAGATTGCACCGGGCTGAATCAGGCGACGAATCTCCCTAATGCCTTGATGTGCAAGCAGCAGGATTCGGTAGACCTTGATGCCACCGGCGGTGGAGCCAGTACAACCTCCAATGAAACTGGCGAAAAGCAGCAAGGCGGGGCAGACGAGAGGCCATGCCTCGTAGTTCGCGGTTGTGAATCCGGTCGTCGTTGCAAACGAAACGGATTGAAATATTCCGTCGCGAATGGTTTGCAGGTCAAGATCTGCTGCGGTAGTCAGCCGAATAGTTACTATCGCTGTCACTAGGACGATGACAGCCAAATAGAGCCGAATCTCACTGTCCGAGGCGTATGAACGCACCACGTGCGGAAACCAACTCTCGCCACGCCGGCTGTGAAACGCAATGTAATGGATCATGAAGTTGATGCCGGATATCAGCATGAAGACAATGGCTACGGATTCGATCGCTCCGCTGTCGAAGTAGCCGATGCTGGCATCGTGCGTGGAGAACCCGCCTATGGCGACCGTTGACAAGGCGTGGCAAATGGCATCGAACACGTTCATGCCTGCGAGACTATACGCAAGCGTGCAGGCTGCGGTCAATCCGACGTAGATCATCCAAAGCGCTTTAGCAGTTTCCTTCACCCGCAAAGGCATCGACAGCTCCCGTTCGCTTCCCGGAGCTTCCGCCTTGTAGAGCTGAACGCCTCCAACACCCAGCAGCGGCAGTATTGCCACGGCGAGCACAATGATCCCCATTCCTCCCACCCACTGCAGGAGTTGCCTATAGAGCAGAACAGACTTTGGATACTCGTCGAGACCGGATAGCACTGTTGCGCCCGTAGTGGTGAAACCCGATACCGATTCGAACACTGCGTCGGGAATGCTCGGTGCAATATTGGGAATGAGCAGGAACGGCGCCGCTCCGACCAACCCAATCGTGGCGTACGAGAGACCCACCACGAGAAACGCATCGCGCGACCGGAGTTCTTGAGAGGGATCTCTGGCAAGCCAGAAACCTATTCCGGCGGCCAAGGAGAACACTAGGCAAGCGGCGAACGGATAGACCGTTGGCTCCTGAAAGGCAAACGCCGCGATCAGACCGCAAAGGAATGTCGTGCTTGAAATGAGTAGCAGCGCGCCTAGGATGCCGCAGATTGTGCGTGGTTGCATCAAAGGAACAGGAATTGGCTCGCGCGAAAGGGTCTGAGCGCGCTTGGGACCTGTCCGCTATGGGCAACGAAGACCACTACATGATCCTCCATTTCCAACTGAGGATTGGAGTCGAGGTCGAGCACAGAATCGTTTCGGACCACCGCGGCTAGTTGTGCATCCTTGGGCAGTTTTATTTGATTGACGCTTTTTCCGACAACGCGATTCTCTCCTTTCTCTCCAGCAATTTCGATTTCCAAAATCTCGGCATCGCCGATTCTCAAGCGATGGGCCGATTTGACATTCTGTTCGCGAACATGGGTGAGAATGGAACTAACGGTGCTACGCTGGGGAGAAATTCCGGCATCAATAGTGGTTCCGTGAATGAGGCGCAGGTAGGAATCCTTGCTTAGGAGCGCTACCGTTCGCCGAGTTCCATGCTGTTTGGCAAGCAGACACGACATCACGTTGATTTCGTCATCGTTGGTGACAGAACAGAATAGGTCCGTGTCGCTGATTTCACATTCCTTGAGCTTGTTGACGTCCGTAGCATCGCCCACATACACGATGCCGTCCTTGAGTAGCCTGGAGGCATCGGCCGCTCTGGCTTTGGAATACTCGATGACGCGCACAATGTGAGAATTCTGCAGTTGCTCAGCCAAGGCAGCACCGATGTGTCCGCCACCAGCGATGCATATCTTTCTTGAAGGAACAGGGTTGTCAGTACAGAGATTCAAGATTTCGTCTATGAATTCGTTGGGTGTCATGACGAACAGCTCGTCACCTTCGAGCACGGTGTCGGTAGGCGCGGAAAGCGGCTCATATCCTCGATAGACGGCTAGAAACCGAACGTTCGGCAGCGGCCTATAGGCAAACACCTCGTTGAGGGCAAGTCCAGTCGGATCTTTGCCCGCGACTGCTTTGAAGCTCACGCAGGAAACAAGATCGGTGGCGAACGAGTGGACCTGCAGCGCATTTTGGTGGAGCAATAATTGTGTGATTTGCTTGGTAACTTCGGCTTCGGGATTGATAATGCGTACTTGCTTCAGGAATTCATCGCTGAATGTCGATGTGGCGGCGTACTCCGAGGCCCGAATCCGTGCGATGACTTTCTGAGTGCCAAAGGCGGAACGCGCGACTTGCGCTGCAACGATGTTGATTTCGTCTGAGCCAGTAACCGCAATGAGCATGTCAGCAGCAGCCAAGTTTGCTTGCGTGAGAGTGCTGGGAAGCGCAGCGTTGCCGACGGTTGTTGCGACACCCTCCAACCGCTCTTCAATGTTCCTGATGAGATCGTTGTCGATGTCGACCACGGAAAGAGTATTGGAACCATCGTTGAGCAGCTCGGCGAGCGTGCCCCCGACCTGACCAGCACCTAGGATGACGATGTGCACATGGCCTCCTCTGATTTTCGCAGTCGGCTGTAGTAGAACCCGTCGCCGCCACCGGCCGTGGGCAGGATCTGCCAGCCGAATTTTGTTGCATCTCCATAGGGCAACTTGAACCTATCGATCACGGCGTTGGGGTGGTCGGCGAGGAAGCTCTCAACTACCCCATCGTTTTCTTGGGGTAGAAACGAGCACGTGCTGTAAACAAGCAGTCCTTCGTAGGCGAGCACGCTCCAGACCGAAGAGAGCAGTTTCCCCTGCAGTTCACGCAGTTCCAATACGCCCTTTTCCTCTCTTGTTACCTTGATGTCGGGGTGTCTTCGAATCGTACCGGTGCCGCTGCAGGGAGCATCAAGAAGAATTCGCTGATACGGAGTACCATCCCACCATTGAGTTGTTACCAGGTCACCTTGAATGGTCTCAAACCCCGGCCTCACCTGGTGTTTCGGCAATATGTTCCACGTGGAACATTGTGGTTTTGCATCTACAGATACGATCGGACTCTCAGGATACAAGTCCAGAATTTGCGCTGTTTTGACACCGGGCGCCGAACATGCATCAAGAATGCGATCCTTAGGGTTTGGTTCGAGCAATGGAACCGCCAACTGAGAGGAAAGATCCTGCACTGAGAAGAAACCCTTGTCGAATCCTGGGACACTGGACATGCTTCTTGGTTCGCCAAGCGTTATGCAATTCGGAGCTTCAGGAATTGAGTAGTCTAGCTCGGCTTCGTCCAGGAGCAAACAGTATTCCTCCACAGACAGCTTATGCGAATTGACTCTTAGAGTCAAGGGCGCGCGGCTCAACAGGGCATCGGCAAGTTTAGTAGTCATGTCGGGATAGTGGGTCCGAACGCAGTTGAGCAGCCATTGGGGAAGTTCGAACTTGGCTTCGTCCGATCTCAGCTCGCTGTCCGTCTTGTACTTGCGCAAAACCGCATTCACCAGCGATGCTGCGGACGATTTTCCAACCTTTCGGGTCGCTTCCACCGCGCTGGAGACGATAGCATGAGGCGGTGTCCTCGAATACTCCAGCTGACAAGCGCCGGTGAGCAGCACACACCACACCTCCAAGTCCAGGCGTTCGCGAGGACGACTCAGCACGTTTTGCAGTCGCTCGGCCAATGAGAAGTAATGCCTCATGCATTGATAGCACACGTTGAAGATTTCCGCGCGAAAGTCCGTGTCTCGATAGCGTTGCAGCGCGTTTTCGAGAGGTTGTCCCTCCAATACGCGCTTTAGTACGCGAGCGGCCAGCGCGTTAGGATTGTAGCTACGTGAACGCACCTGCAAATACCTCGTCAAATCCGTTGAGCGCCGACTCGATAGAGAGCGGCGTTCCCTGGCCCCTGTTCAGTTGCACCGTATTTAGCTTCAACCCGCCTACTCCGCATCCAACTACTACATCCCTTCCCTGACGGTGTACAACTCCTGGTGTATAGCTCCCATCAACTACCCGTGAACACAAGATTCTCACACGAACGTCCCCCTGCATGGTAAAGGCGGGGTTACGTCCCAAGAAGGCTCTTACATGACGTTCTAGATAGGTAGCTGGTTGGGTCCAATCCATTCTTGCCTGCTCTGGCTTGAGCTGGGGAGCATATGTTGCTTTTTCGGAATCCTGCGGAGTTGGAGAAGTGATGGTTCCGTCCTCGAATTTCTGCACTACGCTCAGGAGAATTTTTGCTCCCAATTCCGCTAGGCAACGGCTGAGAAACTGGGTGGTTTCATTACCCTTCATCTCGTAGGAGGAAGTCGCGTACACAGGCCCGGCATCCAGTGCGGGCTCGACACGCATGATGGACACGCCAGTAAGGGAATCTCCGTGGAGGATTGCATGCTCGACAGGAGACGCACCACGCCAGCGTGGCAGAAGTGAAGGATGCACGTTGATGCAGCCCAGGCGCGGGGCCTCGAGAAATGAGCGAGGCAATATCAAACCATAAGCAGCGACGACGAGAAGATCAAGGGAATCCACCAAATGTTCGCAATCCCTCAATCGTGAAGGTGTGGCGACATTGAGTTCGGTAGAGTCTGCCAGGTTGTGGACAGGGGTGCGATGGACGGCTCGACGCCGTCCTGCCTTTCGGGGTGGTTGCGTAAGAACGATCAAGGGCTTTCGACCCGACTGCAATAAAGCATCGAGGATGGCGGCCGCAAAGTCCGGGCTGCCCGCGAAACCGATTTGCATAGGCTTGTCGCTTACGCAGCCGCCTTAGCCTTGAGCAGTTTCTTTCGAATCCGCGATTGCTTCAATCGAGAGAGATAGTCGACGAACACTTTGCCATCGAGATGATCCACTTCATGCTGAATGCACACGGACTTCAAGCCTGTAGCTACGGTTTCCACTAGGGATCCGTCCCTGTCAAGCGCTGACACTCGAATCACGTCGGCACGCTCAACCGGCTCAAAGAAGCCCGGCACCGATAGACACCCTTCCTCTGACGTTTGAGTACCCGAGACGATTTCTATCTCAGGATTGATGAAAACATGTGGCGAATCTTTAGCTTCGGATACGTCCAGCACAATGATTCTCAAAGGGCGGTCGACCTGAATAGCTGCGAGTCCAATGCCATGCGATGCGTACATGGTGTGGATCATGTTGTCCACAAGAGTGACGACCTCAGGCGTGACTTCCTGCACGGGGCATGCGACCTTGCGAAGGTTTGGATGAGGGTACACCAGTATTGGCAGAAGCGATGGCATATCAAAGAATCTTGTTTTTACAGGGATGCCGGACTGTCGCGTTTCAGTTTCTTGGCTGTGTTAGCCGGTAGGTTTGGGAGGGAATTATATGCGTTCTTCACAATGGAACCGTGGTTGGCACAACCAAACGAATGCGCTCCAGGTTGGTTGGGGCTCCCTACCATCGAGAATGTGCCGTATTGAAGACTTCCGTGCGTTCGCTGACGGCCTCGTACACCCAGTCTCTGCTCCGTTCGGTACTCGATCTAGTTGTAGGATTGCACTGATTGCGCATGGCGAAGATGTGGTTTCGACAATGCTTAAGAACGGACGTTCCAATTTTGGAGACAACCCCATCGATTCTTACTTCGGTAGAAAATTTCCAGATCGATAGATGAGGACCGGTGCAACCCAATTACAATAGTTACTGTCGCGTGTCGTGCGACAGGTACCATGAAAGTACGTCACAAAGGACTTCGAAGATTAGTCGATCGAAACAAATCCTCTGGATTGCCTCCACACTTAGTACCTCGAATTCAGAGAATTCTGGCAGCACTGGAGGTAGCTACGGGGCCTGCGGATCTAGCGAGCTTGCCCAGTTTAGCTTTGCATCCGCTTAAGGGTCAATACAGAGGATTCTGGGGTATTAGTGTTTCTGGCAATTGGAGAATCCGCTTTCGATTTGAAGGAATTGAAGCTGTCGATGTCGATTTTGTGGATTACCATTGAATCCAACATGGAAGTAGCGTAATGAATGACGAAAGCCGAAGTATCACGATGTTAAGCCCACCCCATCCAGGAGGATTGGTGAGAGACAATGTAGAAGCCAGTGGTTGGACTGTGACAGAGGCCGCAGAAAATCTCGGTATTGGTCGCCAAACACTGTCGCGACTGCTAAATGGTCGTTCAGGAGTATCGCCATCCATGGCGCTAGCGCTGGAACGAATCGGATGGAGCAATGCATTTTTTTGGATGCGACTGCAAGCGGCTTGGGAACTTGCTCGTGAGAGAAAAAAACAAGCTGCGTAGGAAATGCCGCGGAGGCACAAGGCAATCTAATTGGCCACTCAGTAGCCGAATGTCCGATGCAGTAGCTCTCTACTCAAGACATCCGCAAGAATGCACATTAGAAAAAACTTTCAATTCCCGACACCGTTGGGCGGGCTTCCATATTTGCCCTTCAAGGTGGCAACGGGACGGCTCGTACCTCCTCGATTCAGGCGCAAATCAATTAGACTTAGGCAGCTTCAGATTCACGGGGCGCCCTAGATCAATACTACCCTTTTCTCCACTGCCAACAGCCTAACGCTCGTACGCCTACTGCTTGCGCCAGTGATCTACTGGAGCATCGCCGACGAACGCTACTTCTTGAGCCTCTGCCTATTCTTGACTGCGGTGGTCACCGACGTAATGGACGGGAGAATTGCTCGCAGTCAGGGCAACGTCACAGATCTTGGGGGACTGTTCGATCATGCAACGGACTGCCTCTTCGTGGTATGCGCCCTGTACGCCTTGAGCACGCATGAAATTGTTCCATGGCAGCTGAGCGCCTTAGTGGCTGCGGCATTTGTGCAATACGCTCTGGATTCTGGAGTCTTAAAGAAAAAAGGGCTTGTTCCCAGCAAGTTAGGGCGATGGAACGGAATTGCGTATTTTGTACTGGTCGCCATTCCCATCGTTCAAAACTCATTGAAATTTCAATGGATTAGCGACTACCACATCTTCATAGCGGGGTGGGCGATGTGTGCCATGACAGGCTTCTCAATGCTGAATCGCATCGCCCTGCTATTGAGGAGATCACGTTCTGGCAACACCTGAAACGACCTAGTCGAAGAGCTCCTTGTTTGCACGCGGTAGAAAGACTACGCCAATGAGTGCATTGAACACTACAAAGAACGTGTGCATCACTAGGCTGAAAGCTCCGACTTCGGGATAATCGGGAAACAGCACCGTCCACAGCAGCAAAGCGCCTGCGTGAAACGGCAGAGGAAGGGCAGCGGCCAAGAAGATCAAGGGTAGAAATACCAGCATCTGACCTACACTCGCTTCAACCTGGAAGAGACCTAGTGCTATGGTGTAGACCACCACCGCTCCTATTAGATTGGGCGCTTTGAAAAGGACGGCAAGGGCATAGTGCCAAATCTTTGCGTTGCGCAAGGCGTGCAACACACTGAAATCTCTAAGCTTTGAACGCTTGAACAGAAACCCACGAAAGTAGGCGACGTGAAAAGGAAAGTAGAGGAAAGCGGCAGCGAACACACATGGGAGAATAATGTCGAGAGGCAGCATGGACGAGGCTTGCTGGACATGGCTGAACCGGAAAATCAATCCCATGGTCGAGAACAGCAACAGCTGGTAGATTTCGACGATGCCGATGAAGATCATCGTTGACAACGCTTTCCAACCGGGTACTTGGTAGGTCTTGAGCAAGTACAGCGACATAGCGCCCTTTCCCACTTGCTCGTTTACAAGTGCGAGAATGTATGCGCTTGCACGGATGGGGAGTATTTGGGAAAACCCAAGTTGCGGCGCATTAAACCATCGAATGGCGCGCCACGTGACGTGAGTATCGACCAGAAAGAAGAAGACTGAATAGGGGATCATTACGGCAAGCCACAGACCCCAATTGACCTCGCCGAAGAAGTCCTGCAGATACTTCCATGCAGAGATTCCCTCGTGATTGGCGGCCGCGTCGATTCGGCTGTACACAAGATAGAAGCAACCAAGCGACAGTAACCATGTCAAGATCTTGAAGAGCAAGCTGAAGATCGACTTTTTTTGTGGAGAAGAGTCAGGCTTTTCGGTCACTTGCTAGTTTCTCTGAGTTTGATTGGATTCAAGAGTGCAATAGTAGCCGGTTGGCTATCATTCGATTCGGTCACAACGAGGAGAGAGTGCATGCGCACCGGTTCATTTACTGGGTTTGAAGTCGAGCTTCGCGATACGGGCATCGCATGGATCAAATTCAATACGCCGGAACGACTTAACGGGTTGACTCAAGCTATCAAGCGCGACTTGGTTGAAACCATCGTTCAGGCGCAAATGGACAATGCCGTTCGCGTGTTGGTGTTCACAGGAGAAGGCAGAGCGTTTTGTGCGGGCGACGACATTTCTGGTCAGCGCAAGACCATTCAAGGCGAGGCTTTGGTTCCTCCCATACCTCCTGGCCACGACAGCGACATAGGGACCTATGAAGGACTGAGACATTTGTCGCAAACGGTGAATCTCGCGATTAGAAATTGCGACAAGATTTCAATAGCTGCAATCAATGGTGTGGCGGTGCAAACCGGTCTTTCCCTAGCGCTCGCCTGCGACTTTCGCATAGCTGCGAAAGGTGCACGATTGGGGAGTGCTACGTTGAGGTTCGGTCTTCTGCCCGATGAAGGAGGTCAGTACCTGCTCGTTCAAGCCATGGGCGTGGCGAAGACCATGGACTTTCTGATGAACAAGAGAATCGTGCTAGCAGACGAAGCCTATGATCTTGGCCTGCTGCATGAGGTTGTCGACGTCGATGTTTTGGAATCGAGGTCCATGGATGTGGCTCGAGACCTCGCCAACGGACCCCAGGTTGCGATGAGATTTCTCAAGCGTTCCATCTACAACGCCTACGACCTATCGTTCGAACAGTCGCTGGATGAGATCGCAGCGAAAACCGCTGTGACGGACCACCACCCAGATGCCCGTGAAGGCGGTACTGCATTCCGGGAAAAACGACAGCCGGAGTTCAATGCTTGGCTTAATCATGAGGCATCCAAGTCTTTGCGTTTCAATCAGGCGTACCAACGCATGCTGGCAGAAGCATCCAGACTCGGAGTGGATACTGCGCCCATACGTGCCTTGCGGGACACGTACGACGAGTACTTGGAGGATTGATCCCCTGTGCCGAGGAGCGACCTATAGGGATCGCCCCTCGGCGGGGACACAAGCTAGTTTGCGAGCGCGTCTTTGGTCGTGCGGATGATTACCGATGCGACCTTGTAAGGATCAGCGTTGGATGCGGGGCGACGATCTTCCAGTCGACCCTTCCAACCAGCCTCCACGGTTGCTACGGGGATTCGGATGGATGCACCACGGTCGTATAGTCCGTAGGAGAACGTGCTGATCGACTGCGTTTCGTGAAGTCCCGTCAATCGCTGTTCGTTATCGGCTCCGTAGACATCGATGTGTCGCCGAATGTTTGCACCAAATTCTTCGCATATCTTGATGAAAAGTGACTCGTCGCCAGCACTGCGCATGGGCGTGTTCGAGAAGTTCGCGTGCATTCCCGATCCGTTCCAGTCGGTTTGCCCGAGCGGTTTCGGGTGCCAGTTTATGCCGTAGCCGTACTCTTCGGCATTGCGTTCGGCCAGGTAGCGGGCGATCCACGTTTCATCTCCCGCTCGTTTTGCGCCCTTGGCGAAGATTTGAAATTCCCACTGTCCTGCGGCTACTTCGGCATTGATGCCTTCCACGTTGATGCCAGCTTCCAGACAGAGATCGAGATGCTGTTCGATGCACTCGCGCCCAAAGTTGTTTTCAGCGCCGACCGAACAGTAGTACGGTCCCTGCGGACGTGGGAAACCCTTAACCGGAAATCCCGGTGGAAGCGAAGTTTCGATGTCCCAAAGAAAGTACTCCTGTTCGAATCCAAACCAGAAGTCGTCATCGTCATCGTCTATTTGTGCGCGACCGTTGGAATCGTGGGGCTCGCCGTCCGCATTTAGAACTTCGGTCATGACGAGGTAGCCGTTCTTTCGCGCAGGATCAGGGTAAATCGCTACGGGCTTGAGCAGCAAGTCAGAGGTAGTTCCTTCCGCTTGGGCTGTGGAACTTCCATCAAACGCCCACATTGGACAGGACTCTAGTTGGCCGTCAAATTCCTCTTCAACGCGAGTCTTGCTGCGCAGGCTCTGCGTGGGAAAGTACCCATCAAGCCAAATGTATTCAAGTTTCGATTTCATGCTCAACCATTCTCCTGTAAGTTGCTGAAGGCGTAACGGACGCTAGTCTCAAGCTCAGTGCTTGTTAGGAATTAGAATTAGTGGCGATCGAAGCGCAAGGCATTCGCCGGTGCGTATGATACCGAATTGGCCTTCAGTGTGTACTGGGTCTGGTATGTCTTGCAAGTCGGCGGACGTGCCCGACTTCGTACGCAAACATCGGAAAAAAAAGAGAATTCAAGCGATACAATTTCATGCTCGACAGCCTGTGGACCTCACTTGCGGCACTTGGTCGAGAGATTCTGGAAATACCTGTAACTGCGGGATCCATACGTGTTTTCCTACCAAACGGGAGCAATGCAAGAAATGATTAGACTGCAAAGAGTGCTTCGCCTAGCGATTTTGGCGTCTTGTGCAACAGTGTCTTGGGTTTGTTACGCCGATGAGTCACGGACGTTCACACTGACCGGTGAACAAGTTTTTCTGGGTTTGGATTTGAAAGTCTTGAAGGAACCGTCTGCGGACCATCCGACATACCAAGAAAGTAGCGAAAGTCCTTCCGGGCCTTTCGTCGCAATAACCCGCTCTGAATCCAACGGTGAAGGCAAGATCTCAAGTATTGAGGTTGCCTCCGGGCGGTTCGTTGATGGAACGGTCGTACTCGAAGGAACGGTCGACACCCGAACCAGCCTGCTTGTTACAGTTGAGGGCGAGCGCGAGAAACCGTTGACGATGGATGTTGTCATGGCTCCGGGCGAAAGAATGTCATTCGTTATGTTCGACTACGCGTCCCCAAGATACGAAGACGAGTTGCTTCTCGTTGGAGAATCGAGATTGGCAGAGGATTCTGACGAGAAATTCACTGTGCGGGGCGATCTCAGTTCTATAGTCGACAAAGACTTGTCGACCGCGATAGCCAAGATCCAAATGCGGTCGAGCGGAACCGGAGAGGGAATCGTTGCGACCACGTCGGAGTCCGTATTGCTCCGCGACGGCCAGTTCTCAATTGAAGGAAATGCAAGCGAGCCGTTACTGTTCTTTGCAGACGTACGCACACCCGGCCTCGAGTATCGTGGATTGACCTATTTCGTAGCGGAACCCGGTGCGCAAATCAGAGTTTCGCCTAGCGCATCGTCAAGTTCATTTAGCCGAAGCTTTGCATCCGAACTCATGGCAGATTCGGAAGTGGAAGACAGCATGCATGCCAAAGTTGTTGAGACTTGGCAGAATTCCCCAGATTATCTGGCGAAAATGGACGAGTACGCTGTTGCGCTCAAGGATGAGTTACGTAAGGCTACTTTGGAATCTGATGAGGAGAGTGGTGGGACTCAAGCAGACCTCTCGGAACAAACGGAAGACGAATCTCCTGAGCCATACGACATTTATAAAGAAATGCAGCTAGTCAAGGATTCGGTGTTGTCAAAGCTCGTTCAGGACTTGGATGAACCCATGGCTGCATTGCTCGCTATGGAACTTGGTGCACCGGAAGCTCGGCAATTGGAGATGTGGGACACTTTTGCTGGCCTACTCGACGAAGACCTGGTTGCACGGCGTGTAGTGCCACGGCGGAATGCTCTTGAAAAGCAGATCCGAATTACAACTAACGCCAAGAGCATTGTCGAAGGACAAAACGTTCCAACATTCACTTTGACCAACTTGGAAGGCGAGGAAATTGCACTCTACGATGTTCTTGCCGAAAACCAGGCCGTACTTGTCGATTTTTGGGCTTCGTGGTGTGGCCCTTGCATCGTAACTATCCCAAAGCTAAAGGAACTGCACTCCAAGTACAAAGACGATGGATTCCAGATCGTTTTCGTGTCAATTGACGAATCCTATGATGAATGGAAAGGCGAGTCGGACAGGCAGGAGCTGCCTTGGATCAATGTAGGCGACCTCGAGGGAGGATTTCTAGCTGCAACTGCGGTGGACTATGGAGTTCAGTGGATACCCACGGAATTCCTAGTCAGTCCAGATGGAAAAATTCTTGATCGAGAGATCACCATGGAAGAACTTGAGGTTCTACTAGCCGAGCGTTTCGGAGAATCACAGGATCAAGAGAAAGGCGTCGATTCAACAACGGGTGGTGACAGTCTGAACTAATGTAAATTCTGTGGCGTCGCTAGTTAGTTTGGCCGATCTACGTTTACAAGTTGCAGAAGTTCCTTGAATTCGATTTCAAGCAGTTTGAGAGCAAAGTATCGATGGAGTTGTTGTCTGTACTGAACTGCCTCATCTTGGTCACAAGGCATGGGAACACACTTGCTGCTGAAGACCTATCCAGTTGGATTCGTCTAGTCCAGCAGAGATTGGTAGACGAGCGTCTTGAGTTCGCGACGAATTGGCCACGTCGAGGAAGGCAGAAGTTGAGTCATGAATACCACGGTAAGATGCTCGATTGGGTCGATCCAGAAGTAAGTGCTAGCAGCCCCGCCCCATGCGAACTCACCTACGGAGTCTAAGACCGACGCCGACGGAGGATCCACTACGACAGAGAATCCCAGTCCGAAGCCAATGCCGGAAAAGCTCGTCTCGGAGAATACGGGTTGACCCATGGCTGCAAGGTCCACGTTGCCCGGCAAGTGATTCGACGCCATATACTCCACGGTCTTTCGACCCAGTATCCGCACTCCTTGGAATTCGCCTTTGTCCAACAACATTTGAGCGAATTTCTGATAGTCGTCAATAGTGGAGACCATGCCGCCCCCGCCTGAGAAAAAGGTCGGACGATGCAGGTAGCGTGAGCCCTCGGAGGCATCCTGTAGCGTGAATCCATCAGCAGTGTGCTGATAGCACGCCGCGAGTCGATCTGAAACGGATTCAGCGACGTGAAATCCAGTATCGACCATTCCCAGTGGCGCACAGATTTCTTCTTCAATGAATTCATCCAAGTCACGGTCGCCAAAAAGCTGAACCAGATGGCCGCATACATCCGTGGCAAAACTGTAGCTCCACTTGGTGCCTGGATCGAACAGCAGCGGAACATTCGACAGCCTCTCGACCATGACGTCAAGGGTATTGGAGCTGTCCCTGCCTTCTACGTTGAGCTCACGGTAGAGGGCATCCACGGGATGGCTGTTCATGAAACCGTAAGTCAATCCAGCGGTATGCGTCAGCAGGTGCTTGATGGTCATGGGGTTTCTTGCTGGTCGCGCGACTATATCCTTGCCCTCGCCCGACTCGTAGACCTTCAATTCCTTCCAGCTTGGTATGTACTTGGCGACGGGATCGTCAAGCTGGAACTTTCCCTGTTCGTAAAGGATCATCAACGCGACGCTGGCGATCGGTTTCGTCATGGAATAAATGCGAAAGATGGTGTCGCGCTGCACCTCTTTCTTGTTCTCGACATTACTGTGTCCCGTCGCGTGGAAGTAAGTTTCCTGTCCGCGGCGGTTCACCAGACACAACGCGCATGGAATGCGACCTTGTTTCACATACTCGTCCAGATGCGTGCCAATGCGCTGCAACCGGTCTTCGGACATTCCTTGAATCATGGCTCCTCCATTGGCCGAGTCTCGACTACTCTGTGATGAGTCCTGCGCCATTATCCAACAGCAGCATGTGAGCTTGCGATTGCTCTAGTCGATGTCTGAGGGCGTGTCGCGTCTGCTGCGCTTTTTCTCGGAGATTCGCCGTTTATGATCTAAGCGAGCTCTCTTCGAAGCTCGCGTGGGGCGTGTAGCCTTCCGGACTTTAGGCTGTAACTGGGCTTGTTCAAGCATCTTGGCCAATCGATCCATCGCGTCCCGGCGATTTCTCTCCTGCGTTCGATGAGTACGAGCGTTTATTACCAATTCGTCCTGCGAGTTGATCCGGCTTCCCGCTATTTCCCTCAACCGAGTGGCGATGCGGGAGTCGAGGTTCGCGTCGTTCAGGTTGAATCGCAACTCCACTGCCGTAGACACCTTAGAGGCATTCTGTCCGCCGGGTCCGGAAGACAGGTGAAACTTCCACCTAAGTGAACTGGCGGGCACCATGATGTTGCCCAAAGGGATCGAACTCATTTCGGTTGTGCTGGTCGCTAATTCCAAGCGAGAGTTAGAACCATTGCGATGGTAATGGTTCCAGCAGATGAGAGTAAGCTACTGGACTACCATATTTGACCTATCGCACTCGATAGGTCAATGCATTAGACGACAGTGTGATTGACAAGACGACGAGGGTATCCATGAGCTGGGAAAAGGAAGTCAAAGAAATAGCACAACGCCGTGAACTGCGCAAGCAAATGGGCGGACCAGAGGGAATCGAGCGGCAGCGTCGGCGTGGAAAGTTGACGGTCAGAGAGCGCATCGACGCATTTGTGGATGCCGGCGGATTCGAAGAGTTCCACTCGCTGGCTGGCTCTGGCCGCTATGGAGAAAACAACCAGCTCGAATCCTTCATGCCACGCGGTTCGGTCGAGGGAATGGCTTTGATCGATGGCCGCAAGGTGGTCGTTACCGCAGGTGACTTCACCGTGCGAGGGGGTTCAGGTGGCGGTTCCGGCGGCATGGGAGGAGAGCTTCCAGCAAACGAGCGTGCACGTCAATGGATGTTGCCGTTCGTGCGATTGCTCGACGCGGCGGGTGGCAGTGTGAGAAGCTTTCAGGAAATGGGTCGAACCTACCTGCCGGACGGCAATCATGGCTCTGCCATCGACGTAGAACTAATGTCGCTGGTACCCGTTGTTTCAGCCGTCATGGGATCCGTCGCAGGTCTGCCAGCAGTGAATGCATGCTTGGCACACTTCAATGTCATGGTCAAGGACACATCTCAACTGTTTCCTGGCGGCCCCCCAGTAGTCAGGGCAGCGCTAGGCTACGAGATTACCAAGGAAGATCTGGGTGGTCCCCACATACACACGCGAATCAGCGGATCGGTAGACAATTTGGCTCGTTCGGAGGAAGACGCTTTCGACCAAATACGACGATTTCTCAGCTACTTGCCGCCAAACGTGCACGAAATGGCCCCACGCTTTCCCTGCAACGACCCTTCCGATCGAGCAGAGGAGAAATTGTTGGAGCTAGTCCCACGCGACCGACGGCAGATCTATAACGTCCTTGCTTTGGTCAACTCTGTGCTTGACGAGGGCTCATTCTTTGAAATCTCCCCCCGGTACGGCCGAGCTCGGGTCGTCGGACTTGGGAGATTGGACGGCTACCCCGTTGGCGTGATGGCGAACAATCCAAAGTTCAGCGGCGGCGCGACCGACGTTGCTGCAGGGAACAAAGTCATTCGGTTGTTGGAACTGTGCGATTTGTTCCATTTGCCCATCGTCAGCTTCGCAGACGAACCAGGTTTCATGGTGGGTCTGGAATCGGAGAAGGCAGGAATAGAGAGAGCAGGTGCTGCATTGGTTGCGGCCACCTGCCGAAGCCGCATGCCGTGGCTTACTGTTGTTACAGGCCGCGTGTATGGCGTAGCGGGTCAGTGCCACCACAGGCCAACGGGGATGTTTCGACGCTATGCATGGCCGTCTGCCTCTTGGGGTTCCATGCATATTAGCGGCGGGGCATCTGCAGCTTACCGCCGCGAGATCGAATCCGCATCCGACCCTAAAGCCAAACTTGCAGAAATCGAGGCGCGCCTCAATGCTGTCGCATCACCGTTTCGAACGGCCGAAGCCACTGGCCAGGACATTATCGATCCTCGAGAAACCCGTGCGTACGCATGTGAGTTCGTTCGCGACGCGCAGCGGGTACTTAAGACGCAACTGGGTTTGCCACCACGGCCCTATCGGTTGTAGTGGGTTTTGGGAAGTTGGGTACTCAGGCAAGTTTCTTGTAGTAGGCCTTCGCCATGAATCTTGGATTTGTTCCATGGTTGGGTGTGACTGTGTGAAACAGCAGGGAGTCCACTATGTAAATGTCTCCCGCACTGCCGGTCATTTCCAAGAGTTCTATCTCAACATCTTCGACGGTTTCCTTGGTACCGATTTCCCAATTTAGCGAGCTTGACTTCATGTCAAACAGTCTGTTGAAGAAGTCCGACTTTGCTCTCAAGCTCTTGTAGATTGCGGATGAGTGGTCTTGGGTCTGCGCGTCGTCTAGTCGATGGAATCCAGACAGAAACGCCGTTCCGCCTCCTTTGTGTGCGACATCGTCCAACACAAAGAACACGATGATGTACGGACTTCCGACGCTCTCTTGAATGTTGAAGTCTTGGTGCCACCCAGAGGCAGGGACATTCCAGGGCGTGGAATCCTTGTCTTTTGCTGGAAACGACATCAGAAGCATGTTGTCGTCGATGTGTGTCAACGGATGCTCAGACAGTAGTGAAGTGCAGGATAGTAGTTTCTCTCCTGTAAGAACATCCAACGGTGACTCGAAACTGCGTACAGTCTTCAGTTGGGGCCCACGTATGGCGGGTCCAAACGGCCAAGTCTCCTGTGAATTCTTGAGAACACCGTGATTGGCGAGTTCGTTCCAAACCTGTTCCGTCAACGCTCTACCGATCGCAGGCTCGAAGAAACCTGGCAGTTTCAAGAAACCGGTTTTTCGATAGGAATGAACTTGTGCAGGCGTCAGCATCGTAGTTGCAGTCCCAGGGTCGTATGGGTGGCGATATCGTTGTACCTCGGTGCGTGAGTTACCCGCTTAATGTCCGCATCTCGCAGCTAGCGGACAAGCATTTGATAGTTTCTGAATCGGCGATGGTCGAATTCTCCGTTTTCAATGGCTTCGCGAATTTTGCAGCCAGGTTCGGAGACATGGCTACAGTTGGAAAATTGGCACTGGCCGATCCTATCTTCAATCTCGGGAAACGTCCGGGGCAATTCACTGGCTCGTGCGGCAGGAACAAGCTCGCGTGTGCCGGGCACGTCCACAATCAACCCTCCAAAGGGCATGCGCAACAATGAACGTGACGCGGTAGTGTGGCGTCCTCTTGAGTCGCGCGCTCGTACCTCTGAAGTTCGTTGCATTTGCGACTGCGCCAAAGTGTTTACAAGAGTGGATTTGCCAACCCCCGATGAGCCAACGAATATTCCAGTTCGGGACTTACCAAGACTCTCTGCAATGGCTTTCAATTCGGTCCGAGCAAATGCGTTGACGGCGAGCACCGGCGTGTCGCATGCCACCTTCTTTGCTCGTGCTACATACAAGGGGTAGTCGGGATTGAGGTCCGTTTTGGTTAGCACGATCTTGGCTTCAACATCTGAAATTTCGGCCAGTGCCAAGTAACGCTCCAATCTAGATTCGTTGAAATCCTCATTGCAGGAAAATACCGGAAAGACGATGTCGACATTCGCTGCGATGCTCTGAGTCCGAGAACCGCCCTTTCCGCTACGTTGCAGCATATTCTTGCGGGGGAGCCGACGACGCACGTGGGGATGGGGTCTCTCTAGCAGAACCCAGTCTCCGACCACTGGACGGTCTTCTCGCGTATTGTGCAGCCACCGACCCAAGTTGGGCAGAAAATGTTCCTGAGTCCCGTCGTCGACTACGATACCTTGTCGGTGCTCGGCTACGACCCTAGCTGGAACCAGACCAGACTTCGCTTCTTCCTCGCTGACCTCCTGGGCAAGATCATCGGTCCAACCAAACTTGCTATTGACTGTCACGAAACCCGTTGACGGTACAGTGCGAGCATGCAACAGCGCATGGATTTGCCGATCGACGTTGATGGCTGGATCAATAGAACAGGTAAGGCCACGACATGGTTGGGTTATAGTAACTAGGACGGAACCTCTTGGGCTCTGTGCTGTTTCCAAATGCTGGATGGTGTCTGATCGTCAAGTCTTGCCCCTCTGTGCAAAAGCCATGTTCATGCCAGAGCCAACCGGTCATTCCACGCGATGAGTAGCGAAGTTCCCAAGCTTAAGGATGCCTTGAAGTTGCTGACCAAGGAGGGCGGCGGACTGAAAGGGCTGTCGGCGCGTCAATTCGGTCACCTTATTCTTCGAACCTGGCCCTATCTCGCCCCACAATGGCCTCATCTTGTGCTTCTCGTCGCTCTGCGCATGGTCATTGAAATCGTTTGGACGGGTGCCATTCTGGTTTCCTACGACGTTTGGAACAACAAGGTGCTAGTAGGCGACATGCTTGAGCCAATTCAAGCATCGTACCTGTTTCTCGACGGGTCCTACGTCTTGCCGCCCGACGAACTTACCTTGAAACCGATTGTTGAGGAGTTTGGTGAGGAGACTTTTTCAGGCTTCGAGTTTTCCCAATTGAGCGAAGCTCAGCGCAAGGTAGTGCGCAACAGATTTCTCATGTTGTGTCTCGTGGCTGGGACAGTCATCTTTCTGCTTGCGCCCATAGTGGACTACTACAGGACGTGGATTTTGCAGCGTGTGAACCAATCGTTGCGGATAACAATGGTTGAGCGTGCCGAACACTTGTCATTGCGCTATCACGATACTGCAAGGACTGGCGACTTGATCTACCGCGTCTATCAGGATAGTGCCATGATCACTAATCTGATGGATTACCTAGTGTTGCAGCCCGCCATCGCGATGTTTACCCTGACATTTAGCCTGTTTGTCATTGTCGGCTTCAGTTTGACTCTTGGCCTGATGGGCGCAATTGGAATGGTACCCATGCTGTGGCTGGTTGCGTGGTATACGCCGCGCTTGCAGTTGAGGTCGAGACTTGCCCGAATGACCAACAGCGCTTTAACTTCACGCATCCAAGAAGGCTTTCAGGCCATTCGAGTAATAAAGGCCAACTTAGCTCTTGGTGTCATGTTCGATCGCTTTAACAAGGACTCCTACGAAGCTCTCAACGCTGCCTTCATGTTGCGGGCGGAATTGTTGCTCATGCGAACTCTCGTGGCATTGGTTTTTGGGGCCATGGTCGTCGTGACGCAATATCTTTCTGCAAAGTGGGTGATCGGCAATGAGGCAACTTTTCTGTTCGGCGTCATAGCGCTTGTGGGATTTGCCCGTTGGAATTGGGGCGCATGGCAGGCAGCGAACGGCCGCATGTCTGAGTATGTCTGGAACGTCAATGACCTGGTACGTGTTTGGAGCGTGCTCCAAGACATGATTGTTGGTCTGGACCGAGCTTTCTTTCTGCTGGACCTGAAACGGGACATCGAGGATAGGATTGGAGCCAAAGCTGTCAGTCAGGAGATTTCACGCGTTGAGTTCGAACATGTCTCCTTTGGCTACGACAAGGACGTTGGCGTGCTGGAAGACATTGATCTAGTGGTTCCAACAGGCACGCTGACAGCGATTGTCGGCGGGACCGGTTCAGGCAAGTCCACAATGATGTCACTACTGTTGCGTCTGTACGACCCAGACGAAGGAGCCATCAGAATAGACGGGGTTGACCTGCGAGATCTCAAGGTAGAGAGTCTCCGCTCCAGTATTGCCATTGCGCTGCAGCAAAACACCCTGTTTGCTTCCACCATTGCGGAGAACATTGCCTATGGCGCCGCCAACGTAACGCAAGACCACATAGAAGAGGCGGCGAGAATTGCATGCGCACATGAGTTCATTGAGCAAATGGAACATGGCTATGCCACGGAACTCGGAGAGCGGGGAAGCAAACTCTCAACTGGCCAACGTCAGAGATTATCCATAGCGCGCGCGTTGGTTCGAGACACCCCCATTCTGATTCTTGACGAACCAACTTCCTCGCTTGATGCGGCAACCGAGCATCGAATCATGGAAAACCTTCTGCAGTGGGCAAGGAACCGCATCGTTTTTCTCATAACCCATAGGTTTTCCACCATTCAGCAAGCAGACCGCATCCTCTTGCTGGACGAGAGAAGGATCGTGAGTGATGGCAGCCATGACGAATTGATGTCCAGTCAGGACGGCAAGTACCGGGCCTTTTTTGCTAATGAGATCCGTGAGGGTGGACGTCGTGCGTAGGACCGAGCATGTCTGACAGTCAAGAGTTGAATGTTCGTCGGGACGCTACCACCTTCGACGACCGGATTGACACAGCTCCGAAGATTGGATTTCGCCAAGTTGTAGGGCTCATGCTTGGTTCCGTTCGGTTTCTGGGTGCCGAGAGAAAGCTCTTTGCGGCGAAGGTTTGCTTGTCACTGCTTTCGCTAATTCCCGTGCTCTACATCACCTGGCTGATGAAGATCTTCGTCGATCAAGTGCTGCTGCAAAGGCCGTTCACTGATACCGATGTGAACATGCCGCCCCATGTGCAACCTCTGGTTGACGCGCTCGGCAGCTCTTCGCCTCTTGAAATTCTTACTGCGCTGATTGCCATGTTCGTGGTTCTCTTGTTCATTTGGGGGTTTGGCCGCGGATCTTGGCAGCAAGTTGCGCAGGGCGAGGACAGTGCCACACAAGCAGAAAACGCAATGAACGAAGGAGGCAGCGGCTCGTCAGGGATAGTGGGATTCCTAGACTCGATGGTCCAGGTACGTTTATCGCAGCGATTGACGAACAAGCTTCGTACCAATGCATTTGAACGCATGGCTCGACTTCCCATGACGACGTTGGACGACCATAGGATTGGAGATGCGATATATCGCGTGATGTACGACGCTCCCATGCTGCCTGGGTTGAGCTATCAGCTCACACTGGAGCCGTTGTTCCTCGTGTTGGGAGCTGTCATTCAGCTTTGGTTTGTGTTTTTCACCTACGGCAACGCGGCGCCAGAGCTGGTCTGGTTGGCATCCCTGCTGATCCCAATTGGGTTGATGGTGACAGTGCCGTTTTCCGCCATCACGAGGAGGGTCCAACAGAACAGTCGCGCGTCTGGAACGGCAACCACAAATGCAATGGAGGAAAGCCTCGGCAACATCGCGGCGGTACAGAGCCTAGGAACCATGAGTCGTGAGCGAGACCGGTTCGCAGCGCAGAGCAAGGAGTCTTTTCGCAGATACCGAGTAACGAAAATCATTGCAATCATCGTCAACTTTGCGGTGCAAGCAGCATATTGGTTGACGACCATCGGGGTTGCGATTTGGATTTCGAACGACATAGTAGAAGGAACCTTAACCCCTGGTGATTGGGCTGTTCTATTTGGCATATGGGGGCAGCTAGGTGGCACGACAGTAGGACTCTCAAGATTTTGGATTGACATGCAGGCGAATGCCGCTGCAGTAAGGCGGGTGAATTTCTTCATTGAAATGGAGAGCGAACATAGAGGTGCTTTTCACCATGCGGAGTTTCGTCAATCGATCCAATTGGAGGACGTTTCCTTTGCCTATCCTGACGGACGGCAAGCATTGAGCAACGTGGACTTGCATTTGAACAAGGGCGAAATGGTTGCGATCGTTGGCCCGACAGGAGCTGGCAAGACCACACTTGCCTACTTGCTGCCGGCGTTTGTTCGACCGACCGCCGGGCGAATGCTGCTTGACGGACAGGATGTCGCCGATGTTGATGTCGAGGCCATACGCGAGACAGTTGCCTACGTTTTTCAGGAGCACATGTTGCTCTCCGAGTCCATTCGCTCCAACCTGTCCTTGGTCAATCCCAACGCGAGCGAGGAGCAAATGCGTGAAGCCCTTCGCGTGGCTGGTGCACTGCAATTCGTCGATTCCTTGCCTGAGGGTTTGGACACTGTCTTGGGTCGGTCTGGCGATACACTTTCCGTTGGTCAGAAACAGCGACTCTGCATCGCTCGCGGGCTGCTCCGCAATACACCGGTCATCATTCTTGACGAACCGACCGCGGCTTTGGATCCGCAAACTGAGCAGGCGTTGGTGGAATCGTTGCAATCGATCCGGAAGGACAAATTGATCGTGATCGTTGCCCATAGATTGTCAACCATACGGGAGGCGGACAAGATCGTCTTCCTGGATGGCGGCAAAGTTCGCGACGTTGGAAGTCACGACGAATTGATGGAGAAGTCGGATAGTCCCTACCGTCAATTTGTGGAATTGCAGACTCAGGTTGCGCAATAGGTATTGCGGACCTGTGTCTTAGCCTAGCCGTATAGTGTCCTTGCCACGGCGAAATTGGAAGCGCCTTCGCCTTCGCTAATGGCCAGTATGATCACCCTTGACTTCGCTGTTCAAGGCCTCCAACGCAGCCCGAAATCTTGAGTCTTGGGGATGGGCGTCGCGCCCTCTCTCAAACTGTTCGACAGCCTTGTCATTTTGACTCGTCTGAGCATAGGCCGAGCCAAGAAGGTACAAGACATTGCCGTCAGATGGTCTGAGCTTGGTCAGCAGCTCCCATTCTTGGATCGCACTATCGAGTTTACCGATCGTCGCTAATGCGGCGGCTAGGTTGTAGCGGGCCTCCAGCATGCCCGGATTTGCGTCGAGGGCTCGCGCAAGCAACGAAGCAGCGCCTTCAAAGCGTTTGTCTCGAATGTGCAGGTTTGCCAAGTTGAAGAGGGCTTCAGGATAGCTAGGATTCAATTGAAGAGCCCGCTCTAGCGACTCTCGGGCATCGGACAACATCCCATTCTGGGCAAGTGCCATAGCTAGATTCGTCAACAATCCAACATGATCGGGCGCACTGGAGGCCGCCTGTGTGAAAACTTCAATGGCTTCGTCGAACCGTTGCTGTCTAGCTAAAACGACGCCTAGATTTATTGCATCGCGAACCTGACCCTCGCGGACGTTGAGCACGCGTTCGAACATCTCTTGCGCCTCCTGTAGTCGGCCTTGAGAAGCAAGTAGCAGACCTCGGGTTGAAAGTGCGTTGGAGCTAATCCCCAGCGCCTCGACTTCAGCGAGAATTGGATCAGTGATAGGAATTGCTTGGGTGTAGGTATGTGTCAGTATCTCTGCAATTCGCGATTCATCCTCTCGTTCCAATTTCCTGTAAACCTGGACGAGCAGCGGATAGATCGGACCATGTATTGGGGCAATCTCTCTAGCCTCTTCCAACCATACCACTGCCGCACCAAAGAGGCCCGACTTAAGGTCAAGCCTAGCCATTCCAATGAGAGCATGTATCGGTCTTGACCCGGTAGCCAAGGCGGACAAGTACTGCTTTCTTGCTGCGTCCAGCCTTCCCGCCCGCTCCAGTTGATTGGCTAGGCGAAGGGCTACAAAGGGCTTGGCGAACCCAAGCTCGAGACAATTCTGAAGTCGCTCTATGGCTTGATTTGGGTTGACGTTCTGCGAGGCTACGGACGATAGGTAAAGCCAGGAAAGATTGTCGGGCTGCAATTCAAACGCTTTGTCGTATGCTTCGACTGCGCGGTCGAACATTTCGTGTGCATGCAGTAGCTTCCCCAAATGCCCCCAATGGCTAGGACTTTCCGGATGCTCGCTAACTCGCCGTGTTGCATTGGCCAACGCCACAGCTACGGGCAGCTCAAAGCCGGCGCTTTCATGGATTCGGGCATCCGCCACTTCGGTCGCCGCGGTGACGGGAAATGCAAGGAATAGAACTACTAGAAGGAAATTCAGTTCTCGGACCTGCTGGTTGTCTTTACCAAAGTGTGGACTTGATTCGACGCTACGGAGCCGAAGTCCTCGACTGTGCCATCGTGCCAGTGCACCCTTACTCCATCGATGACAGCGATGTTCCCCAAACCAAAATGGACAGTGGCATCTTGACTCGAAAGATAACCTCTTGTGTGGACTACTGGTCGTCGGACTCTTCGCGACCCCAGGTCCACTTCGACAACAGCTCCCAATGCATCCCTCTTAGTAGAAGGATCCAGGGCACGAAAAGCCACCCAGTGACGACTGTTTGCAACGTCGTTGCGATAGAGTTGCACGCTGCTGTTGGAGTTGGTGACAAGCGCATCGAGATCTCCATCTCCATCAATATCGGCCGCGATCAGTCCACGGCTGACTCGAGATGAGTCTTCGATGCCGTAGTCTACGTTGTCGATCTCGAGAAACTTTCCATTTTCGCTACCTAGAAACAATCGGTTGGTTCCGGCGTAGTGCATGTGATACTCGGCAAGAATTGGAGGCATATCGGACCAAGTGTCCGAGTTTTTTGGTTTCGACTTGCGTACATTTCCGTTGACGACGAGCAAATCCAAGTTGCCATCGTGGTCGAAGTCTGCAAAGGCGGTTCCAAAAGCCGAGTCTTTGAAAGTAGGTAGCGCAAGGCCGAGTTCCGCTGTAGAGTCCAGAAACAGGTTTCCCTCCGAGAGGTAGACGGTGTCGGTCTCACCATCGAGGTGAGTGACAAAGATATCCATGCGCCCGTCGCCGTTTAGGTCGGCAATGTCCACACCCATGCTCGCTTCGGATTCGCCGAACATGTTCACAGCCACCCCCATCCCGATTCCCTCTTCGACAAACTTCCCATTTCCGTCGTTTAACCACAGGAAGTTTCTCTCTCCATCGTTAGCCACAAATACATCGGGGTAGGTGTCGTCGTTGAAGTCTGCGCAAATCACGCCCAATGCTCGATTCTTTTTCGGTGCGTCGGAACCTCCCATGGACCTCTCTTGGAACTTGAATTCGCCCTGATTGAGAAACAGTCGATCTGCAACGGCCGAGAAGATGTTTGGAGCGCAATAGTCGATTTCGCCAGTGGCGGTTCGGCACTCTCGAGAGGGGTCATTCACGACATAGGTGCCGACATACAAATCCAGCAAACCATCGGAATTGACATCACAGAACGTAGCCGACGTAGACCAGTCGCCGACAGCTATGCCTGATTCGTTGGTCACGTCTTGAAAACGGCCATTTCCAAGATTTCTATAAAAACGGTCCTGATTCAGATTGGTAATGTAGATATCTAGATCGCCATCGTTATCGGCATCGCCGATGGCAATGCCCATTCCGTAACCCATGTCTCCGAGCCCGGCTTTCTCAGTTCTATCTATGAATTGTCCAGAGGGAAGTTGCTTGAACAGGCGATTGGTACTGGCGGAAGAACTCTTGTGGAGATCGCCACCATTGATCAAGTAGATATCGAGCAGCCCATCATTGTCGTAATCAAGTACTGCGGCTCCCGACCCCATGATTTCAGGAAACTCATAGCTGCCGACCACACCAGAATTGTGCTCGAAGATCAGTCCAACGGATGCCGAAATTTCGCTGAACGCCGAGATTCCCTGTCCGGTTGCATCTTGGTTGGCATACGCCGTAGCAATCGCAAGAACGGCCACTAGCAACGTCAGTGGTCTTGTGTCAAGGACGCTCGAGGAAGGAACGTACATTTGGCTTATGTGCTGGGATATGTTGAAGCCGCGAGGATGTTGACCACCAGATCATATTATCTTGGGTCTGGAGGGCAACTGTGAGTTTTGTACGAAACGGCACAAATTACGCAATTGAGCCAGCTTTCGTTAAATTCAATCGAGCGAACTGAAGCCGTTGCCCAAAATTTTTTTGCGCATGTTGCAGCCAGTCTGCCAAATCTTACTGGATTAACCCGTTCATTGAAGCACGTCACTGCTGCAAATCCTACATAAAAAGCCAGAACGTCTTACTGTATATTGGGGTTTGGGACGGGATTGCAGGTGGCCGAACTGATGTAGAATTCAAAGACTATAGCGTTGAAAAAATTTCATTTTGGGAGAAATCGTATATGAAATTGCGACATAAGAAATCGTCGCGATGTGCGACTACCTACACGCGGGAGATTCTCGCGGTAGTGATGGCAGCTAGTTTGGCCATCAGCGGCACCCTGTTTGCGCAGTCATCTCAAGACTCCGAAGACGACGAGGCAAGCGTACCCATGGAGGAGATCGTTGTCACTGCGGAAAAACGAGAGGAAAGCATACTCGAAGTTCCGCTGACGATGTCCGCGTTCAACGAGCAGCTTCTCGAGGAACTCGGAGTTACAAATGAACGCGATTTGGAACAACTCGTTCCCGGCTTGCAGTTTGCTTATGACTCGGAGGGAAATGGCATTGCGATTCGCGGCATAGGAACACAAAAAGCCGTGCAGCATCATGATGATTTGGCGGTGGCCTTCTACGTGGACGGCGTATACACCGTGAATACCTATGGAATTGCTCCGAATATGTTCGACATCGAAAGAGTCGAAGTCGGACGAGGTCCACAAGGCACGCTGCATGGAAGGAACTCCATCGCGGGATCGGTAAGCTTCATCAACAGAAGACCGTCAAACGAATGGGACTTCAAGCTGCTGTCGGAATTCACTAACCAGTTCAGCCAACGATACAACGCAGCGTTCGGTGGACCAATCAATGACCAATTGAGCTTCCGTGTCAATGCCGGTTATTTCACAGGCGATGGTCTGCAAGAAAACGTTGGCATTGCAGAAGACTTCGACGCGCCAGACGAATTTAGCATTGCACCAGCAATCCGCTATAGTCAAGACAATCTTGACGTGAACGTTCGCTATCAGCGTACAGTTGACAAGGGACGAGCTCGAGCGAGCATCCGGTTTACAGAGGCTGACCGGGAGAGTGCCACAGGAGACTGGGGATTGCCCAATGCGTGGTATCTGTACGAAACACCCATACCGTCCATATCCAATTGCCCGCCAGGCCAGTTTCGCGACTATGGTGGAATTTGCGACGACTTACAGAACAAGGTCCTGAGCAATCGAGAGAACACAAAGGACAATCAGTTGGACCGCTTCGCGTTTAACGTCGACTATCAAATCAACGACGACTATAGCATTCGCTATACGTTCGGTGCCAATATGACAGACACATTTGAAACGAACGATGGCGATGGTACAGACCGAGTAGCCAGTTCGATAGATCCGACAATTCCTGCGGACTGTCTGGAAAACTACGACATGGAAACCTGCCAGTCGGTAACGTTCAATGACAGCCAAACTGCCTACATTTGGAATCATGACGAATCCTCCCACGAGGTCCAAGTATTCTCCAGTTTCGACGGTCCCTTGAACTTCATCGGGGGCATTTACGCCTATGAAAACGAAGCTTCGTGGACAAATTCCGGCAACAATTTCGCCAATCCCCTCATGTACACGGATGCGGAAGTCGCGGTGCAGTCAGTCGATCTTGACGAAGACGGGCAACCGGACTTCGCGAGCTGTACCGAATTCCTGGAGACGTTTGTTTGGGGAGTGATTGGACAGAATCCCGACAACTTCGTTGCCTGCCCCGTTGGGAACAATCATCTGTACAAGTTCGGGTCTTCCAGCGGCGCCACAAGCTCAACGTTCGCTGCGTTTCTGTCAGCTGACTACGTCATTTCCGACGAATGGCGCCTTGGAGGCGGGCTGCGTTGGACTGAAGATGAAAAGGAATTGTCAGGTTTCAATGGATTCAAGACCGTTACCAGCATTCTTGGCGTTCCAATCATTTATGAGGGGCGAAATCCGGCGCGCGGAGACAGCTGGGGAGCTACCGTTGGACACGTCAGTCTCGAGTGGACTCCTGACGATTCGCGAATGTATTACGGACGTATTTCGCAAGGCTACCGTGCAGGAGGCTTCAATCCTCTCTCTGGCGGCACGTCTGCCGAAGACATTGCGAACAACGTGGTTCCGCCAAATTTTGCCTCTGAGACGTTGGTGAACTACGAAGCGGGCGTGAAGGGCAAGTTCCTAGAGGACCAATTGGTGCTGATGGCGGGAGCCTACTTCCAGACGTACGACGATTTCCACTTCAATGCGCTGAATTGGGTACCGAGCGAGCGAGTTGGCACGGAAGCTTTTCCGTTCAAGGAGTACACGCAGAACATTGATGGCACGGAAATTTGGGGTATGGAATTCGAAGCGTCCTTGGCGGGCCCTGATTGGCGCATATCCGGCTACTACAACTACCTGGACTCGAAAATTGGGTTTCATCAATCTATATTTTGGGTAGATCGCGACGCGGCCACGGAACTCGGCACCATTGAGCACACCTACCTCGATCTGGCATCGGGTGAGACCATAACCACTGAGGTCAACCAGCCGCGGGACAATACGGGAAATCAATTGCCGCAGCAGCCAAATCACAAGGGATCGATTTCGGCGTTGTACTTCATGGAATTGCAGGATAAAGGCTCGATGGTTCTTGCATCCACATGGAGCTATACCGGCGACCGCTGGCCCGACATAGGCAACCTAGAGTATCAACGGCTTGCAGCTTACTCGCGTTGGGATGCACGCGTTACCTGGGAATCACCTGACAACGAGTGGACGGTCATAGGGTTCGTGCAGAACATTCTCGATGAAGTTGGCGTCATGGAGTTTGCCTTCAATTCGGGATGGCTTACAGACGAGAGGGAAATTGGCGTGCAGATCTACTGGCGACCTTCGTTCTTCTAAGCAGCTATTCTCCTTGGATCAACCGGAGCCCCGGGTCGAACGCTTCGACCCGGGGCTTTTTGCATTTGGCAAAAGAACCGCATTAGTTATGACAAATTGCCCCATATTGTTGTACGCTTAAATTTGGGTATCTAGTTGCGATCCGATGGATTCTTTCGTGGGGGAGCGACAAATGAATAGGGATAGGTGAAGATGGATTTCCTGAGAGAATTCTTTAACGAAAAGAATCTGCATTGGCAGATCTTGGTTGCGTTGGTGCTTGCCTGCATAGTTGCAATATTCGCAACGAAAGAGACGGCGATTTTCGGTGTATCGCTCTCCGACATATTCGATTTCTTTGGGGGGCTGTTCGTGAACGCCTTGAAGATGATCGTTGTACCGTTGATTCTGGCTGCAGTGGTCGTCGGTGTTGCAAATATGGCGGGGCAGGATTCCTTTGGTCGTATAGGAGCTAAGACTGTCGGCTTCTACGTGCTTACCGGGTTCATCGCGATTTTCACTGGGCTACTGCTCGTGAACATCATTCAACCAGGAAACATGCCTGCCGAAGCAGCGCAAGAATTGGTTGCAAGCATTGAGGGATCCGAAGAACAGAGTGAACTTGGAGGAAGGATTGCGGACGTACAGGAGCAAACGGGAGTCGATAGTACGGTTGGCCTGGTGGAGATCATCAAGCGCGCCATCCCACCGAATATCCTCGTTGCCGCTTCAAACGAGAGAAACCTGCTGGCGATCATTTTCTTCGGTGCGATGTTTGGGTTCTTTATGTCGCGCCTTGAAGGAAGTGCACGGGAAACAATGAACAATCTATGGAATGGCGTCTACGATGTAATGATCAAGGTTACGCTGTTCATCATGAGATTCGCGCCCATTGGTGTATTTGCGCTGGTCTCCAAAGTGTTGATTGCGTCGGGTCTTGCCATATTCCAAGTGTTGTTCTGGTTCTTCCTGACTGTATTCCTCGCGCTTGTAATTCATTTCTTCATTTGGCTGCCGCTGTTGCTGTGGTTCGTTGGCGGCGTCAATCCGATTGTCTATTACGGCAAAGTGGTAAAGGCTCAGCTAACAGCGTTCTCGACAGCATCGTCCGCGGCCACGCTGCCGGTCACTATCAAGAGCGCCGAGGATGCAGGTGTCTCGAAGCGAGTGACGAGTTTTGTCCTACCATTGGGCGCAACGGTAAACATGGATGGCACGGCGTTGTATGAATGCGTTGTGGTCATCTTCATCGCGCAGATTTACGCAGCAACAGCTGGTGTCGACTTCGGTCTTGGACAGCAACTTGCCGTCGTGCTGCTTGCTCTGCTAACGTCCATAGGCGTGGCTGGAATCCCATCTGCGAGTCTGGTTGCAATCGCTATCATTCTTCCCGCAGTCGGTTTGCCGGCAGAATGGCTCGCAATCATATTGGCAGTCGATCGAATCTTGGACATGTGCCGAACGTCCACAAACGTTACCAGCGACCTTTGCATCACAGCCATGGTTGCGAGCAGCGAGAAAGAGGAGCTCGAGGGAATTCGTCGACCGGGAACATCGGCCGAGCGTGCCGACGCCGCCTGACGTCTGAAGACATAGACTGGGGAGAGCGGCGCGTCGCTTAGCCGTTCTTCCCAATTACAACGAAGCCCGTTGTGGGCACAGTTGCAGTGCTTCAGGGGGAGTTGCTGCACCTGTGCTCTGTTTGGTCAAGTTGATTCCTTGACTCTGGAAATTAACGCAAAGTTAACACTACCAATTCACAATTTTCGAAACCCCTGCCCATCGGAGAGGAACCAATGGACTCCAGTAAGTCAATCCGCTTTGGATCATGTTTTCTTGTGGTCGCCGTCGCATTGCTCATTTCGCAAGCCAGCTACGCTGCGACTTCAGCATCGGTCAATGGCTATGTGAAAGACGTTCACGGGTCGCCCATCAGTGGCGCGTCCATCACGATCGAACACGAACCTTCAGGCACGACGGCGATTGCCAAGTCAGGCACTAACGGCACGTTCTATCAAAGTGGGCTACGCGTTGGAGGTCCATATAGGATTCTCGTCGATGCACCCGGCTACGAATCGGCAGAAGTGTCTGCTGGCTACTTGAAGCCCGGCAATCAAGCGGCGCCGGCTATCGCTCTGCAATCCGATTCCAACATGGATGAGATCGTTGTCACCGCGCGACGTCCGGACGAAGGCACTTTGCTCAACAACGGAGTTGGTTCCGCCTATACATCCGAAGACCTGCAGAACCAGCCGTCAGGCACTCGAGACGCCATCAAGACCTTGCTGCGCGATCCGTTGGCCCACTCATCCGGCGAGGGAAATCTATCCGTAGCTGGAGTGAACCCAAGATTCAATGGGCTGGCAATCGATGGTTCCCTGCAGCAGGATGACTTTGGTCTGGGTTCGAACACGTACGCCACTGAAAGGTCACCGGTCAATTTGGACGCGATTGAATCAGTTTCGCTTGTGTCGTCGGACTACTCTGCCAGCGCGTCGGGCTTTACGGGTGGCTTGGTAAACATTACCACCAAGTCGGGAGCCAACGAGTGGGACGGTTCGGTCTTCTACTACTTTCAGAACGACGGGCATATCGGTGACACCTATGACGGCAATCGAAGCTACAGTCCAGGAACGTTTGATGAAACGGAATTGGGGGTAACTTTGGGTGGTCCGATTGTCGAAGACACCATGTTCTTCTTCGTGTCGATCGACCAGTTCGAGTCCACGGAGAGCGTAGACTTCGCCAGTTTTGACGCAAACAATGGAATTCAGTCCGGATTTTTCGACGCGTTGCGCGGCGTCATTCAAGACGTCTACGACTATGACCCCGGAACTCGACCGGCTGTGGCGTCCACCCCGGTCACGTCCGATCGTACGCTGATCAAGTTCGACTGGAACGTCAACGAGTTTCACAGATTTTCAGTAACTCATCAGATCACCAGAGAGACGAGTACGTCGGTTGGAGCATCTCGGCTGTCATCCAACTGGATTGACATACCCGTGGATTTGGATTCGACGACGCTGCAGCTCTTCTCAGATTGGACGGATCTAATTTCGACCACTCTTCGGTTCAACACAAAGAACTTCGAACGCGGACAGAACTGCCGAGCGGGTCCGGGTGTAGGTGCATTGGAGATCAGCAACATACGAGCCGATGAATTGGCGGGGACTCCTCTTGAAGGGCTGCTTACAGGACGAGTCAGCATCAACGCTGGATGCGACAGGTTCCGGCATGCGAACGAATACAACGACGAACGGATTCAAATCTATGCGGCAATGGACTACCTGTTGCAAGATCACATTCTGCGGTTTGGGTTCGAAGTAGAGACATTCGATCTCTACAACCTCTTCGTGCCCAGTTCAGCAGGACGGTTTCTGTTTTTTGGATACACAGGATTGGCATCCCGAACGGCACGAGTCGACTATGTCAACACAGTGACCAATAACGCCGAGGACGGCGCTGCCGCTTGGGGCTATTCGAAGCAGACACTGTTCGCTCAGGACATTTTCGAACCGTGGCCCAACGTGGAGCTCTCGCTGGGAGCGCGCCTTGAGCAATACACCCAGGACGACCGCCCAGCATCGAGCCGCGAACTTCAACAAGCCTATGGGATACGAAGCGAGACGAATCTGGATGGACGCTCAGTGCTCCTGCCTCGCGCGAGTGTTCGGTGGACTGGACTGACGAACACGGTTGTTTCGGGTGGGTTCGGGCTGTTTTCTGGCGGCGATCCGAAAGTTTGGACATCGAACGCGTTTCAGGTACCAACAGTCTTCGCCCGTCTCAGCAACGCTCAAGACGTCTCTCCATTGACGGTTCCCAGCGAGCTAGTCGCGCGCGTCGGGGCTGCAACTACTGGAGTGCCGATCGATGTGATTTCTCACAACTTCGAAATCCCCTCCGATTGGAAGCTGTCTCTGCGGCTTGACCACACTTTCGACTTCGAGATCGGCGACTTTGACCTCGGCGAGGATTTTTCTCTGGCGGTTCAATACTTGCGCACAACGACGAACAATGGATTCCAATGGCGCAATCTAGCGCAAACGGAGTTGAGCGAATCTCAACCCACCGGTATCGCGCCGGATGGTCGCGTCATCTATGCCGACTTGGACAACCTGAGAATTCTCAACTTGACACAGCTGCGCAACTTTTCGGGCGGGTCCAGCCAAACCTTTTCGGTGGCATTGGAAAAGGAGTACGAATTGGGATTGGATGTCAGCGTCAGCTACGCCTGGCAAGACGTCAACATGGTCACCGAGGGAGGCTCATCGAGGGGCATCTCCAATTGGCGGGGCATTGTCGATGTGGACCGCAACGATCCATCGCCACGCAATTCACCCTACGCAAAGGAGCACTCCTACAAGTTCAATGTGGGCTATCAACGTGAGATTGCTCGTGGAATCCTGGCGCGAGCCGATCTTTTCGGCCGTATCTACACAGAATCAAAATTCACCTTTACCTTTGATACCAACTGGGACAATTCTCTATTTGGTCGTGCCGGCGCCGGGGAGAGTCCGTACGACAATAATCCGCTTTATATTCCCGAGGGAGACAACGATCCACGCGTGGTGTATGGACCTGGTTTCGACAGGAGCGCTTTTCGCGCGTACCTAGCTGAAAACGACGTTCCGTCTGGAATACACAAGCCATACTCGGGTGACGCGGGATGGAACAACATATGGGATCTGAGGTTTCAAGTGTCTGTGCCGGGTCTACGTACGTTCAATCAGTACTTCGGAGAGAACTCGGTCAAGTTCGTTCTTGACATCGAAAATGTACTGAATCTCCTGAACGACGAGTGGGGAGTGTTCGAGTACGGCCCAAGTTTTGGGCAAGCACCCATAGTTCGAGCCGACCTTGTCTCCGCGAGCGATGTTGCGGCAAACGGAGTTGCAGGTGCAACGGCTCTGAAAGGAGATTCACCTCGAACAGAATGCCAGCAGCCTGGAGACTGTGTGTACCGATTCAATTCGTTCCGCGAGTACGCGCTGACATTCCCCAATGGACCCCGTTCGGTGTACCAAATCCGATTCGGAATACGATTGGATCTCTAATATTGTGTAAATGTGAGCAGGAGCCGAGATGCGTTTGCTGATCGGCTCCATAGCTCTTGTGCGTAGGGCATTCGTCTTGTGCATCGGCGTCGCTCTAGGCGAATGCTGAGAGCACCTCCCTATCGATGCGTTCGAAAAGCTCTGGCTTGGTCGGTACGCTTGAGAACATGATCTCCTCCGCCCCGGCGTCCACGTATTGACCCAGCAGGTCGATGCAATAGTTGGCATTCCCGCAAACGATCCATGGTCTGCGGCTCAATTCCTGCTTCGCTCGTTCCTGGTCGTCTTCGAGTCGCATGGGAATAAGCATAGTCTTCTTGATTTCGGCAGGGTCTCGTTGAATGGCTTCGCAATGCCGTTCAAGCACTTCGATTTTGTGCTTGAAGACGTCCGGCCCGCCGGGATTGTTAAAGTCGATGTTGCAAATGTCGGCGTACTTGGCGCACGTCTTGAGAGTTCGCTTCTCCCCGTTGCCGCCGACGAGAATTGGCAGATGCGGCTGTTGCACACATTGGGGCGAAAGTGGGCAGTCCTTGAGGCTGTAGTAGGTGCCATCGTAGTTGACTGTTCCCTCCCCCGCATTAAAGAGAAGTTTGATAACGTCCAGCGCTTCCTCGAGACGATCGCATCTTTCTTTCAATCCGGGAAATCTCCAACCGTAGGCTTCGTGCTCCTGCCAATACCATGCCGCACCGATGCCCAGTATGTAGCGACCATGTGAAATGTGGTCGATCGTCGATGCCATTTTGGCCAGCAATGCGGGATTTCGATAGGTGTTGCCGGAAACCAGCAGCCCCAATTCCACTCTCTTGGTAATCCCAGCTGCTGCGGTGACCAATGTCCAGCCCTCAAGAGCCTCCCGGTTTACCACAGGTGAACCAGGGGCAGGTACCAAGAAGTGGTCGGACCACCAAAGGCTGTTCCAACTACCATTCTCAATCGCGTGGATTGTGGATACAGTATCGTCCCAAGTGCAGAGATAGTTGACTAGCTGAGCGCCGAAAAGCATAGATATTCCTTATTCGCAAGAACCTAAAGGGTGACCGGCCGACATTCTACCGACCTCAATGGTTGAGGTGCTTGTGCCTTCGAAACCTGCTTTCAGCGTTTAGCGAGCGAGTTCGGATCGCTTTCAGACTGCTCCAAATAGGTCTTGTGGTGTTCGGCATTCATGTAGTGGTGCACCAGCGTCAAGGGAATCGAGTTCGGCGATGCCTTCGAGGCAAAAGCACCGTAGTCGTCGAGGCGGGTATCGTCGAGCAGGCGCATGACCGTGTGCAAGTGGTCGTTCGCAACGTCGTCATACTCGATCAGTAGTGCATTGGGGATATAGATTCGGTAATACACGCGGTCCCCCAGCTGACTGAATGCGAAGAAGCCGTCAGTTAGCTTGGGTTCGATCGCGTCCTGGACTTCCTCTGCGTGGGGCGAGGCCAAATTCAAAACATAAACAGCAAGCAAATCTCTTGCGAGCTCCATTTGTGGTTCCGAGAGATCGGACAACGGAATTCCTATGTCTGCGAATTTTTCGACAGAGAAATCCTTTCCTTGATCGATATGTCCAGGCCCCGAACCAGCCATGACGTCTCTGCGCACCAATCCGTCCTGCAATGCAATTTTTCGCTGTTCCTGTGAAAGCGAGTGGAACATTTTTCTTCCATAGTGGATTTCATCGTTCAAGGGGGTGTTGCCGTTGATGGTCAATGGTTGTGCCCCCAGAAACATCGGAGCGAGGATCAGATCATTGCCATGGACAAGAAAGTTGAGGGCGATGTGGTGCCCATCGAATTGAAATCCCCAAGCGGAGTCAACGCGTGGATTGCCAAACACAGCGACCGTGTAGTCTGCGACGGTTCCTGCTCCCGAAGCCTTTTCGATGTCTGTGGCGAGAAGCTCCACTTTGGCAAATCCTTGCTCGCTTAGCAGCGCGCGCAAAGCATTCCACGCACGTTCGCGTGACACTTCACTTAGATCCCCTATTCGCAGGCCACCGGGGCGACGACCAGGAACGTTGGTCCAGGAGTACATTTCACGATCGCCTACGCAATAGTTGAGTTGAGATCTGTCCTCGTGATCCACGGATTCGAGTAGTTGCACGACAAGCGAAGCCTTGCGATTGAGATCCTCGCGTTCACTTCGGGGTTGCAACTGAAACTGCGACAAGTCGCAGTCAAGAGAGAAGTCTTGGACTACCTCTGCACCGTCGTCGTCATGGGCTGTCCCTGTCGTGCTGATCAATAGCACGAGCACCGCTAGCAGGAATGTCTTTGAAGCAGTGCAGAGAGTCTTTGTGTTGGAGATGGCCACTTGCGTCGATTAGTAACGGTGAGTAGAGGCTGGATTACAGATCAACACACCAACACCCTTGATGTCGTTGCGCTAGCGTGATGCATTTCAAGGAAGATTAGTGGGCTCGCGGCGTCAGTTTGAGATTGGAGAGTCGCTATCTAAGCCAACTGCTGCCATTCGCGGCCAAGCCTGCGTTTAGCATAGATGTATAGTGCAGTGCAGATTGCCAGGCTGGCAGCAACGGAAACGGCAAAGATAGCAATGCCAACACTGACCGAGCCATTGGGAACTTGCCAACTCAATACTAGCAACGAAAACACCAGAACCGGTGTGCCGATTCCACAAGCTGCAATCCATACCGCAAAATACAAGATTTCCTTAATAGCCAGCATCTTGTGCCGTCTGCTTTGTGTTGGCGCTAATTCTGTACTGAGTTGCTGCAGGTCTTTGCGCTTCCTGTACTGGTGTGCAGAGAACCCCATAGAAAAGGCAATAGCAACCCAAAAATAAACAAGAGGCAGCCAAAGCGGAGCTGAAACTATATTATATACGCCAACACTCAAAAAGTAAAGAGTACAGGGCAGTGCTAGCACTATCGCAAGCAAGAGAATGTGTCTCAGGACGAATCGCCGAAGTTTTGGATGCAAATCGCGTAGCCTTAGCATGGTTTTCGCCTACCTCTCCCAGTCGCAACCGCAACTTTCTCGTTGCCTGCTGCAAGTCTTGCGAGTATCAGTTTGATTGTGCAGATTCCCGTTAATTGTGTCAATCGAACTCAACCCATGCTCATGGGTGTGGAAAGCCTCGAGAACTAGCAAAGAGCGGGTGTGCCACACCGGCTCGTTCACAGTTCAACGATAGCGTGCCCCGGGCAGGTGCCTTGATTGGAATCGTTCAGCACGTTCATTTTCAAGTGGACGAGCTTGCGACCGTTTTCCACTTTCTTTTCAGCAATTTCTCCGACCACCGTAAGAGTGTCGTCCTTTTGATTGATAGCCCGATATTGGCAGCCTACCTCATGGATTACGCCTTCGTCGCCTATCCAATCGTGCAATGCGTTGACAATGTACGCATATCGAAGATTGCCCATGCCAAACGCTCCCTGCTCATTCCCAGCTTGGCGTCCAGCTTTGTCATCCATATGGAAGGGAACGAACTCTTCGTTGACTGCCGCATATCTATTCCATTCGGCAAAGCTTGTCTTGCGGGACCATGCTGGAATTTTGTCGCCGATTTCCAAATCTTCGTAATTCACTGTCATAGGCCGGCCTCTCTCAATAGCGGATGGATGTTGATACTCGTGTACGAACGAGTACCCCGTTCTGATTTGTCCATTCGACTTCGGTTCTCATGTATAGAGTATGTCCAAGTCTTCCTTCGCGTTCATTCCAATCCAATAAGCGTGAACGTGAAGTGATGATATCGCCGGGTCGCATTGGAACACCGTAACTGTCTGACTGACCCCCGTTCATGCCGATGAGTCGCCGCCCGTCTGGATGCCTAGGCTGAGCGCTTGCTGTAGCTGCTGGCAGGTTTTGGTTTGTGTCTGCGGCTAGAGTCCATGCAAAAGGATTGAAGTCGGGAGGAGCGACAATTCCCTTCCATCGAGTGCCCGATGCATACTCGGCATCCCAATAAATTCGTGGTGGTTTCTGGGGATAGTAGGTTGCCATCGCCCATCGCCGAATATCGGTTTCTGTAATGGGGTACGAAGTTCGAGTTGAACTCCAACGGCCCTTCGCCTCTATCATCGAGTCCGAAACATACGTTAAAGGTTCGTCGACCATGCTTAAATTCCGATTGCTTTTCCCGAGAATAGGCAATCCTCCGTTCAAGTCAAGAAATACGGACGCGTAAGTCTTTTTTCTCTAGCAGACATCATGTATTGTGATGCCGCGAGATCTGGATTCATCTTGCGACATTCTTACTTTACAAGAGCCGTCACTTCTAGAGATCTCGGCTGTTGCTCATCGAACGGACTGCGTGGGCAGGTCGTGATTGGCCAGCCTTAAATCCGACAGGCTGCAAGGCGATTTGACACTGCCAATTCCCAACATACCATTGCTTGGATACATCCAGATCTAGATGCGGAACCAATGGACTTGAACCGAGGAGCTGGCAAGTTGCTGCTGATAGTTTTTGTCGCCATAGTCTTGGCTGCCGGATCGTTCGTCCTTGGCTATTTTGTTCACGGCAGTAATAACGTAGGGGATGAAGGAACGAGTGCATCCTCGTCAACATCTACAGCATCAGCGGTTGTCTTGGAGCATGATCCAAGACCACCTCAAGCTACTGGGCAATTGCTCAAATTCGAGGACTACAGTGATCCCGCTCGGTTCGGGAGTCGAAGTGCTCGGACCGCAGCATGGGTCAAGAGCTTGGCCAACAGCGACGCGGGCACTCTGCGAGAGCTCCTGCGCCGATCGAAGGACCTACCTGCAGGAAGTTGGCAAGCGGAGGCGCAGAATACGATCATTTGGCGGCTAGCCACACTTGACCCGAATGGCGCGGCAGCCGAAGCATCCGAGTTCTCAGAGAGTCGTCAGGAAGTTCTATTGCGGTTTGTATATCGGGAGTGGGCACTCTCAGACTTAGATCAAGCTGTCGAGTACGCCCGAGATCTGGATGACAAACTGAAGCAACAGGTGACAGCAGTCATAGTAAGGACTCGAACAGATTTGGGGTCTGATCAACTTCGCAAAATAGCACAGGGGCTCGACCATGAATGGGTGGCCATCGACTTGCTTGAAAAGGAACGTGGACTGGACCCGATCCGCGAACCTGAAGATGAGTTGGAATTGTTTCTTAACCAACACTCCAGCTCTTTCAATACCTTGAGTGATGCTCAATCACGCTTGTTTTCAAAAATCGTAACCGCATTGATTACACAAGACGGAATTGGTGCACTTAAAGACTTTTACAGAGCGTTGCCAGCCGGATATCTCAAAGAAGGGGCTCCACTCTACTCGGTTATCGCCGACATTTCTGAGAGCAATCCTGAGCTGGCGTTAGAAATGGCCATTGAAGTGGGATCGGTTAGATTTGGCGGCCTCGCCTGGTATGCAGCTAGAGGTTGGGCAAGTTTAGACCCGTTTGCGGCACTCAATGCGGTTTCGTCGGTTGAGGGCAGGTCAGTGCGTCGCATGTTGCAAAGTGTGGTGATGGAATCTTGGGCGACGAAGGATCCTCAGGAACTACTGGCTGCGACTCGCACCATGCCTAAGGATGTGCGGACAATCGGCCAAGAAAACGCATTGATTAAGATCGCCGAATCATCTCCTCTGAATGCATCAAAACTCTTGAGTGACATTGAAGACAAGAATGTCCGAGATCGCCTTGCGAATACCATCGCAGTGTCATGGGCTCGCCAAGACATAAAGGATGCAATTCATTGGATCGAGAACGACCAAACGGTTGCCCATTTGCAGGACGATTTGAAGCGAGGAATTTTCTACACATTGGGGAGATTCCACCCGCAGCTAGCGCTGGACACGGCATTGGATCATCCTCCGAATTCAGATGGGGTAGGACTTGAAGCCCATGTTTTTCGCATGCTCGCATCAACGGACATGGACTTGGCGATTAGGTTGTTGCCCCAAGCGAGAAATGATGCAACAAAATCAAACGCGTACGACGTAGTCGTGGACGAACTTGTCAAAAGCCACAACGATTTTCGGCATGCGATGGATCTGTTCATTCAATTTGCCAAGGAAGTGGGGATTCCACGTCACAGTTCAGGCCTAAACTCGCTGGTGTGGCGCACTCCAGTTCAATTTCTTGAGTCGTTGCACGAGTTGCCTTCGGAGGACTTGAAGAAACGTGCGGCGAGAAATTTGCTAATGCATGAATCCGACGGAGTATTTTCGAAGGAGCAAATCGCCTACCTTCGAGAAGTGGACGGCTCGCCTCCTATACGGCCTAGATCACCTGAACTGGATGCAGCGTTCGACGCTTTGCTGGAGACCTACGAGTGACACATGCTTCAAACGTTAGTGGAGCGGAGGGCGCGAGAGTAGTTTCGTGGAGGTTGTGATCTGATGAGAAAGGTTTTTCTACTTGGGATTGTTGGACTGGTGGTCGTAGTTGGGTCTTTCACTTTAGGGTACTTCGTGGCCGATCGTGTGGAGAAGGAAAATGAACAAGAGGAACCGGATTCCATTCCCGACTTCGAGACAAGCAAAGCTCCAGTGGCTGAGCCGCATTCCTCAGGCGAGCAGCCGCCTGTAAGCGTATTGGATCTTGCAGGCTTCGAACGCTTTTCTAGCTTCTATCAGCGCAGCTTAGCGCTTCACGACTTAATTGCAAACGCGGACCAAGAGACTCTGCTTCAACATTTTGAGCAGGCAACCGACTCACTCGGAGAGGACCTGAAATACGAAGCGCAGTTTGCAATTGTCCAGAGACTTGCTGCAATTGACCCAATGGCTGCACTCGAAACGATCGACGGAATCCAGTCGGAACAAAGTAATACGCTCGTTTCCGCCATCTACGGCGAATGGGCGTTAGCAGACTTGGATCAAGCAATTGGCCATGTTCGTAGCTTGGACATCGATTCCAAAAAAATAGCCGTCAAGAGCATAGTGAGGGCGCGAGACGATTTGACACCGCAGCAGCGTCGTGAAATAGCTCGTGGACTCGGAATGGAGTGGCTGGCCGTCGAGGTGATGGAACGCGAGGGAAACACGTCTCCAATTCAAGAACCGGATCTCGAATGGTCAGTTCTTGTACGCAACAATGACGAATCCCTCGAAAATCTGGACGACACTCAACATCGCATGGCCGTGCAAATCGCTCATGCGTGGGTCGTCAGAGACGGCGTCGGTGCATTCGACAAGATCGTCGATTTGCACTCGAATCAGTCCTCGTTGTGGAAGCTTGCTGATGCGGTGACTCGTGAAATTGCGGACGGCGACCCTAGATTAGCCTTTGACTTGGCAATCCATTTAAGGGCGTTGGGTGTCATAGGGATTGTCGACCCAGTGGTGGTCAAATGGAGCAGCAATGATCCGGGGTCCGCATTGGACGCCGTGTCCGCTCTCGAAACGAAGTTCTTGCGTCGCAAACTGCAGACCCAGGTTTTGCAATACTGGGGAAATGCCGACCCGAAGACACTACTGAGCGGAGTTGGAGCGTTGCCAGAACAATTACAGTCTCAAGCTCGCAAGATTGCGCTAATCTCACTTTCGAGAAGCGCTCCTCAAGAAGCCGCTGACTTCTATGGAACAAACCGACGGCTAGGGCTCACGAAGCTGCGGCCAAAGCGGGC
>CAZNFX010000015.1:0-36560 GCA_964572845.1 uncultured Pseudomonadales bacterium
CCCCAACCTGCGGTTTTGGAGACCGCCGCTCTGCCAATTGAGCTACTGGCCTTGAACAACCTTGCGATTAACGCAACGATACTGTTCCCGAACGAATACGCGCTTGCGTACTAGTGCACCTGTCCAAAATCTCTCATTGCCGTGAAAATGATTGCGCGATACAGCAAAGGTACCGTCTTCGATCAACAAACCTACGGCATATTGTTTGCTTTCCGAATGGTGCTCACAATCGGATTTGAACCGATGACCTCTTCCTTACCAAGGAAGCGCTCTACCGACTGAGCTATGTGAGCTTGCTCAGACGTTTGACTCCTTATGTTATCTCAAATGGCTTTCGAACCATGGTGCGGGCAGCGGGAATCGAACCCGCGCCATCAGCTTGGAAGGCTGAGGTTCTACCACTAAACAATGCCCGCACGTTCTCATCTTGCACAATCATCTCGCAGATCTGGTGGAGGGGGTAGGATTCGAACCTACGAAGTCGACGACATCAGATTTACAGTCTGGTCCCTTTGGCCTCTCGGGAACCCCTCCAAGATTGATGCGAGCAATTGAGCATCAAAAGCGCGATATTTTCGTTATTTGCAGTGCTCGTGTCAATTTCGACAGTACAGCGCAGGGCGGTCCGCGAGAAAAAGTCCTGATTCAAGCTTCACGGCTTCGACCAACCGAACCTACTATGCGACAGATAGAACCCGATCGAGTTCCTCACACAGGTCTTCCGGATCCTCCAATCCTACTGCCAGTCGGAAAATTCCATCGCCTGCGGAGTCCCGGTATTTGGCTGCCAATGGGTCTTCAAGCAAGAAAGCCGTGGAAAGCATCGCGTCAGTAGGTAGCCAGTAGATCAAACTGCGGTAGCTGCCCAATGAAACAGCGTAATGGATGATGTCGAGTTTCTCAGCCATTCGTCCAGCCAAACCGTCGCCGTCAGCGACCGAAAACGAAAGCAAGCTCGAAAAGCAATTCATTTGCCTCCGTGCAATGTCATGGCCTGGGTGATCGGGCAACCCCGGGTATAGAACCTTGTTGACCTTCGAATGATTCGACAGAAAATCTGCAATGCGCATGGCATTGTCAGAATGATATTTCATGCGTACCGGCAATGTTGCGGCACCTCGAGCAATCAACCACGCATTGAATGGGCTTAGCACCCCACCAAAATATACTCGTTCAACCGTTCGCATCGGTTCCAGCAAATCCGATGCTCCGACTACAGCACCACCGATAGCATCCCCGTGTCCTCCAATGTATTTGGAAAGTGAGTGCACGACAAAATCCGCACCTAATTCCACAGGGCGCGTAGCTACAGGCGTAGCTACCGTTGAGTCCACGGCAAGGAGTGCGCTGCCGCGCTTCGCAATTTCAGCAACGGCACGAATGTCCGTGACTCTCAACAAGGGATTGGAAGGTGTCTCAATCCACACGAGCTTCGTCTTTCCTGGACGAAGTGCTCGCTCTACGCTCTGTAGATCGGTGGTGTCCACTGGCGTCGAATCAACGTTCATGGACTTCTTCAGTCCACGTATCAGCTCTGCTGCTCCAGCGTAATGAACATCGCTGACGACAATGTGGTCGCCCGGAGCAAGAGTTCCATGCAGCACGGCTGTTGTCGCCGCCATTCCGGATGCAAAGCAAATGCAATCCTCCGCGTTCTCCAGCGCCGCCAGTTTCTCTTCGAGGACCTTGACCGTCGGATTGTCCCAGCGGGTGTAGATGAAGGGTCGTTCGTCATCGAAGGAATTGATCGAAAATCCCTGAGGTTCCGAGACTACAAAGCTGTTCGCCAACACCAAATTCGGAGTTGATGCGCCGGTTACAGGATCCGCTGATTCTCCCGCATGAATTGCAGCTGTGCGCATTCGATAGTTGGACATCTATGGTTCCATGGAAAAATTGGAAATTCACAGCGCCGTCAAGCGTGTGTATTAGTATGCTCGGTGGCTGAATCTGGCGTTCCAACCAACTGAGTCCAAGGTATTCTAACGACGCTCGAGACAATCAGTGAGCCAGTATTGACGTTTGGAACCCGCACAGTACATCTGGCGAACGCCTCTACCTCAGTCATGCGTTGCCCCCGCACGGGAGTCGATGAATGAGTGATTTCGACGTTGCAATCATTGGAGGTGGAATCGTGGGTAGTTCAACTGCCTACTATCTGTCTATGCATGCGATACGCAGCGTCATTCTCGAACCTGAAGAAATTGCCGCGAAGGCGTCTGGACTTGCTTACGGTGGAATAGTCGAGATTTCGGGATTTGCCGTACCGGGTGCCATGTGGGAGTTGGGACAGTACGCTGCGGACCTACATTCAGGATTGCGCAAGAGTCTGGAAGAAGACTCCGGAATCGATTGCAAGTATCGGGGTAGGGACACTCTAAACCTTGCTTTTTCAACCAAGGAAACAGCATTGCTTAGAGAGAGAACTCGTTGGATCAACCATTCAACGTCTGTTCGTGCCGAGTTTCTTGACCAAGCACAAGCACTTCACCTAGAGCCCCGACTAAACCCCAATGTCTTTGGTGCAGCACTGATGCAGGGCACGCGGGAAGTCGATCCGAAACGCCTTACCACTGCTTTGGTTCAAGTTTCACAGTGCGACTGGTTGCGCAAGCGAGTGAACTCGCTCCAGGCCAACAAAAGTGGTATTGATCTGAGTCTCGATGACGGTTCAAACCTAACGGCACGAGTCGTCGTTTGTGCAAACGGAACTTGGGTTACGCCGTTGCTTGAATCGATAAGTTTGGATGTTCCCGTGCCGCCGCTAAAGGGAGAAATACTGCGTTTAGAAACCGAAGGACCGCCGCTTGTTCAATCAATTGGTTGGAACGGCAACTACTGCACAACCAAGACCGATGGGCTAACGTGGGCAGGCACGACCGAAACCAACGCCGGCTTCGATGAGACAACAACCGAGGGTGGACGCAAGGAGATTCTTGGGAATCTTGAGTTCGTGCTTCCCGATCTGGTTGTCAGACGAATTGCACGTCAGACGGCTTGTCTGCGACCTACTACTCCCGACGGATTGCCCTACATTGGACAAATTCCTGGTCATGCCAACGTGTTCGTAGGAACAGGTGCGGGACGCAAGGGAATTCTCTATGGGCCAGCAATGGGAAAGGTCATTGCAGACTTGATTGCTGCCAAGGATCTAGAGATTGATGTCGATCCATTCGCAATTTCGCGGGCTGCGCGCACGCACAACCTACGAAAGCTGTAGGCGCTAGGTGCTTGGTGCCGCCACGAGGAATCGAACCCCGGACCTTCTCATTACAAGTGAGCTGCTCTACCTGCTGAGCTATGGCGGCGTAGTCGCGAAACGTATTGGGGGCGCAATTCTATGCCTCACGCAACCTAATGCAAGCACGACAAAGATATGCGATTAGGGCTTATGCGCCGCACAGATCATTGATAGCATCGGCGTCGAAGCCAAATCTCAGCCACTCTAGAGAGTGCGCTTCTAAATGTGCACTAAGTCAAATGACTTCGAAAGGACTAGACTAACTGTCGGCTCCTTCGGGCGAATCCATTTGTTCCGACGATTCCGATTTCCCCTCCACTATGAGTTTGGCAGACATCGGCAGTTCGCCCCAAGGAGTGTCCAGAGTTCCATGTAGTTCGTCTTTCTCTACTTCACACAGATATAGGAACATATAGGGCACATCGTCAATCTTGCGCGAAAATAGTAGTGACACTTCGTAGGGACGAACGTATATCTTCGGCGGCTCCCGATCTTTCTGTTGAACCACTTCTGTAGTCGAGTCCGACCATATTGCGTCAAACTGGTTCTCGATATCGGTAGCTCGAACTTCCAGTGTAACTTCATCTCCATCGGAATTGAGCCACTCGTTCAGTAGCTGTTTGCCTTCCGTGACGGGCAACGTGTGAGGGGGCGAAAGTTCTCCAAACGAGAGCGCATAGGTTCCAGCTATGTCCGGAATCGTTAGCTTGCCCGTCATCGGGAGTTTGCCCCAGACCGTGTCTAGAGTGCCTTGTAGTTCGCCTTCTCCAATGTCACCTTCCCAATGGAAGATATAAGATACTCCATCAAATTTGCGCGGAAAAAGGAAGCTGAATCCTTTGTCGCGCCGGTAAATCTTCAACACATCATCGTCCACGTCTTCTGTAACAGAATCCTTCCAAGTCGCTTGAAACACGTTAGCGACATCCGTGGTTCGGATTCTGAGCATTACTTCCTCATTCGAGGTCGACTCACGCCACTCCGCTAGCAGTGGCGCTCGTTTTGACGCTGTTGCACTTTCCTTATTGACCGAGTACTTGCCAAACGAAAGGACATACGTTCCCGCAATTTCTGCGCCCAGTGATGCAGTTGCAAGCAGTGCAACAACCCCAATCAGCTTTCTCACAATCCTCACCTTGTATACCTCCAGTTGTGATGGCTCATCAGTTCAAGTTCGTGCTCGCATTGGTCCGAGCGTATTGAACAACCGCAACGCCACGCACGCAAGCAACCACAAGAAACGAGCAGACATCGATAGGTTAGACCTACCTTCAAATCAAATTATCCGCAATTTGAGAGATGTATCGTCCGACAGAATTTCTAACTGAAATCCTCGCATCTTAGCAATCGCTGCGATGGTCCAACAGATTCTCGAACACTGTGCCTTGATCTGTGGAATGACTACGCCTGTTATCCACGCTATGCAGAGCACCAATCCCGCTATTGGCCACAAAATCACTATGGGTATGCACAGTGGAATTTTCTGGTTCCGCCTCCAGGAGATCAGCGCTAGGGTCGGGATCATTGGCCGAGTCTCCTTAAGGCTTCATCCACCGAAATCTCTCCGTCAGATAGCAGGCTCAGAGTCTCACCATTCGAGTTGGGAGACGAACCTGGAGAATCATAGTGAGCTAGGGGCTCTAACTTGGATGAAATGGACGCAAGTCGGTTCTTGACCGTGGGGTAGCTGACACCAAACAACCGTTCCATTTGCTTGATCGAACCATGGTTCTGCACAAACGCGCTAACGAATAACTGGTCCTCAGGTGTCAGCCGGGCTAGTGCAGGCATCTCGAATTCTGCTTCGACTCGAATGTTGCAGTCTGTGCACACAAGCCGAGTTATTTGCATGTCTTGGGAACAGTTAGGACACTTCGCCTTGCCAATGTTCATAGTATGCGCGTATGGAAGTTACGATTAATTTATGTCAACATTGATTTTATTGAATTTCAAGGAGTCTTGAATTGAGATTTCGACGAATGTCAACATTTGTAACGCTGTGTGTCGACATTAAATCCTTGCGTAGTGCGGATTGAACCCCCGCTGGCAATGCGAAACTATACCCCAGCTCTTTAGAACCCCACAGTAAAACACCGGCAAACATTGTTTTGGTTTGACACCTCAATCTTTCTTGGCCAAATGCTGCAACCCAGAATCTGAAGAGTCGCACCAAGACACCAACTGAATGATTCCTGACTCAAGCAGGTTGATGCTCGTTCATCTTGCGGCCTGAATGCGCTCAAATCCGACTGCAGCAATTCTTTAAAACGCCATCAGTATGTTCTCGCTATGGCGAGCCGTTCTTCTTCTAACTTATACTTCAATTGTCCAAATTTTGAGAATTAAACATGGCGCATGAGTTAGTAATTCGGGGTGGGAATGTCGTAGATGGAACCGGCAGCGATCCAGAGACAGCTGATGTTGCAATCAACAATGGACTCATTACGCAGGTCGGAAGAGTCGACGAATCCGGCAAGCAGGAGTTTGACGCGACTGGACTTACGGTCACACCTGGATTCATTGACCTCCACACCCATCTGGACGCGCAAATTGGCTGGGATCAAAACCTTGCGCCGGTGTCGTGGCATGGAGTTACCACAGCGCTCATGGGCAATTGCGGAGTCACCTTTGCGCCCTGCAAACCCGAAGATCGCGAATTGCTAGCCCACATGATGGAAACCGTAGAGGACATTCCACGTCAATCAATTCTGCAAGGGCTGCCATGGGATTGGGAGAACTACGGCGACTACCTAGACTCCATAGACCGACTCGGTCCTGGCATCAACATTGCAGGAATGGTGGGGCATGCGGCAATCCGGTTCTACGTCATGGGCGAACGTGCTGTGGAAGAGCAATCCAGCGACGCAGAGCGATCCCAGATGGCGGAAATCGTGGCGGAGGCAATCGATCGCGGAGCCGTCGGATTCTCCACAAATCGCTACTCGCAGCACAAACTTCCCGATGGTCGTGCCATACCGGGTACTTTCGCCGATGTGGAGGAGCTAGAGATCATTGGCAGAGAAGTCAGCAAGCGAGACGCTCTTTTTCAAGCTGTAGGCATCAACTGGGACCACATGCGACATGTAGCCGACAAGGCCGGACCCCGCATGCTGTTCAATTCAACCCTGTCAGGAGTCCGCGACGATGAATCGGGAATTCGGCGTCGCAAAGCAGTGGACGATCTTGCGACCGGCCGGGACATTTCAGGCGTCGCACAGGTGCGCGGATCAGGCGCATTGGTGGGCATGCAGGCCCTCTTGCCGTTCAGAGGAGAACATTGGTCGAAGCTTCGGAACATGGATTTGGACGCAAAAATTCAAGCGTTGCGGGATGTCGATTTTCGCAACAGCCTAGTCGCCGAGTTCAAGGAGAAAGAACACCGCTGGCCCGACCCCAATTGGATGTACTCCCTTGGCATGGGCGAGTCGCCCGACCATTCAATGGGCGACCACAACAATCTGCTGAAAATGTCCGAACAAGCTAATGAGCAATGGGTTGAGACGCTTCTGCGATTGTCGGCCGAATCGAACGGGAGAATCTTGTTCAACGTGATTGGCGAAAACCAAAATCTCAAAGCGTTAAGGGACATGTTTGATGGCGGCCGCGTGTTCCCAGGGGTGGGTGATGCCGGTGCGCACGTCACGATGGTCATGGATGCAGGATGGGCGACCTTCGTACTATCGCATTGGGTGCGTGAGGAAGGATTGTTCACGATGTCCGAAGCGGTGCGTCGCATGACAAGCGCATCGGCCCGCATCCTAGGTATCAAGGACCGTGGAACGTTGCTGCCTGGCATGAAAGCGGACATCAACGTGTTCGACGCCGACGAGGTGAAGGAGGCATATCCCTATCGCGTCTACGATTTCCCCGGCGGTGCCCCGAGATTGACGCAAAAGTCAATCGGCTATAAGGCTATTCTCGTTAACGGGAAATTCAGTGTGGTCAATGGCGAACACACGGGAGTACACGCTGGGTCAGTCCTGCGTCACAAAACGAACTTTGGCTAAATGTTCCCCTCTAGCTTTGTAGCACTGGAGCTTCACCTCAGACTAGGAAACCCATCGGCGCTTCCGAACTGCTAGGCGAGTAGAAGTTTCGGACTGCTGGCAAGACTTCGTCGAGATTGCCGGGTGCCACTCCAAACCAGAGAGCCAACTCCGCAAAGTACTGCTCGACGGCAGTAGTGGGAATGTAGATGCCACGGCCAACGTCCAGAGGACTCGACTCTGACAATTCTGGATAGGTACCGTAAAAGCTGCCGCCCCGCACTGGTCCACCCATGACCATGTGGTGTCCACCCCACCCGTGATCGGATCCCTTTCCATTCGAAGTGAGAGTCCGACCAAAATCGGAAATCGTAAAGGTCACTACATTGTCGAACTCACCCAGTTCAGAAAGCGCCGATCGGAATTCGTTCAATGCCCTGCTGACAATCGGCAGCATGGTAGATTGGTAGTCTAAAACGCCGTCGTGGTGATCCCACCCGCCTAGATTGACAAAGAATGTCTGGCGGGATTGTCCGATCATGTGTCTTCCCGCAATGACCCGAGCAATCTGCTTCAACGATCCGGACAGGTAGTTCTCCGAGAACTGTGTCTGCATCTCCGGCGCGGAGCGAACTGCGGACACAAAGGTGTCGCGATTGTCTATAGCGCCTCTAAGACGACGGGAGTACTCGCGTCGTAGCATGTTGTTGTGTTCGACGTCAAGGAGATCATCGGTTACCTGATTGATATCGATTCCATTGAGCCACAGTTGGGGGTACGACCAGACAGTACTTGCTCCATCTCCCTTGAAATATACCGAATAGGGGCTGACGTGTTTTCCAGTCTGGAACAAGTTGTTCCCGGTCAGCGAGATGTTCATGGACAAACCGTTCGCCGGATTCGGATCAATGAGATCCGCCATTCTGCCGCCCCACCCATGCGACGATGTGCGGTTATAGGAAATAGCAGACTGCCATTGAGCAATTTGATCTGAATGGGAGAACAAACCTAAGGGCACACGAGCCTTTCCGCGATCGACATCTTTGCCGTCCAATGGCTCGACAAGAGTTCCCACGTTTGCAACGATGGCCAAATCTCCAGACTCATACATTTGCCGCACCTCGCCCAGACCTGGATGCACGGCATACGACCTGCCGTCATCATTTTCGCCGGGAAGTGCCAGTAACGTAGAGCGGTCCAGTGCAAGATCCGATCGAATCTTGGAGTATTCGCCATACTGATCTTCGTCGTTCGGAAGGATCATGTTGAACGAGTCATTGCCGCCGCTTAGCAAAATACATACCAACGCCTTGTAGCCATCCGCTGTCGACGCGGAAACACTGCGCGTAAGTCCAAGGGTCAGCCCTGTAGTCGAAACTGTGGCAGCTGCCACGCCCAGACCGCAACTATGGGACAGAAACCTGCGACGGGTTGCCATCGGCTAATCCTCCACCGCGTAGTCAGGTGATATCAAAATGAGATAGATGGCCACCATTGCTCGTTGCCTCGGATCGTCAACCTTATCCAACGTCTCCAGCACAATGTCCCGAGTACCTCGACTCAACTGGCCCTGTGTAAGTACAAGATCCAGTCTATCCACCAGATCCGAAGCGGTTCCCGCCAATGCCTCGTAGTCGCTCAAATCAATGCGTGGAGTTTCGAACGGCGGTTGATATGTGTGGAAGGCCATATTCTCGTAGAAGATTGCCAATCCGATTTGGTTGGTCAAACCAACGATCGTTGTCGCATTGGTGATTTGAAACTCCGGTGCGACCATCCGGTTATTGGCTATCTCTCCGATCGGAGAGTAGTTTGGTTGGAAGAAATTGAAGACACTCGGCGAAGACAAGGGGTGCTGCCCGACCAAATACGCCAGTCGATAGCCAGTGTTGAAGAAGTCTCCCGAGTCTGAGGTGTAGTTGAAAGTGCGAGCCAGCGAGACAACGCGAACGGCCGGCTCTCGCAACCTCCCAAACGTGGGTGCTCCCCCTAGTACTTCCGCTTCAGGATCGAAGAATATCGCGCGAAGAACAGTTTTCATGTCTCCGCGCGGACTCCCCGTTTCGCCATTGAATGCTCGGGCAACGCGCTCAATGTATTGTGGGGATGGATTTGACGTGACTAGCCGCTGGATCAGCTGCTTGCAAAAAAATGGGGCAACGTTGGGATGGTTGAACAAGTTGTCGATCGCGACTTCGATGTCGTCCATTCCTGACTGGCCCGCCGGTACAACAGTGCCATTCAACAGCACCTTCTCGCCCGGTTCGTGATAGCCGTCGTACATGATCATCGGCAGCGAAAAGACCCAGGGGTCAGCGTGATAGAAATAATTGCGACCCCAATAGTGGCCTGGACCCGCATAGGTCAGTCCCGTGAATACCTTGGCCATTTCCGCAATGTCGTCGTTGTCATAGGTTGGAATAGGATTCCCTTCGCTGTCCGACTTGACGCTTCCGTCAATGTTTAGCTCGTAAAGGCCTATCGAGAATAGCTGCATGACTTCGCGAGCAAAGTTCTCATCGGGAAATATGTTTCGATCTGGTTCTGCCCTGCTGTTGTTGGCATGACTCAAATAGAGGCCCATAGCTGGCGACAACGCAACGTCACGCAACATGTCGCGATAGTTTCCAAACGCATTCCTTAGCAAGATGTCGTAAAAGGACGTCAAGGAATAGGGGTTGATGCTTAGCGTTTCTACCCGATCAGAAACCACAAAGAATTGACTCAGCGCATACGCAACACGCTGCCTGACGACGTCGGGAGCTGTCATTGTGCGTTGCCACCAAGCAAATCGATGGATCACGTTGCGCAGCTTGAATGGGTTTTCGACAAACTCCTCCCATTCGCCCGAATCCTGGCGGGTTATCAGATCTTCGGCAATGGGTTTTAGGAACGACGGAGGCGTGTTGAATTGTTGCTCCAACCACGCGTTTCGTCCCGTTGTCGCGATCTCTTCGAGGCCCTCGTAGTTCATCCCAAACGTGGACTGACTCGCGAAGCGAGACGCCTCGACAAGCTCAGCGTGGGAAATCGATTCGCCCAGATCATCGCCAGATCCGCCTCCACCGACGTCGCCTTCTCCGATGGGGCTAACAACGCCACATGAAAACACAATAGTGGCAGCCACGATCAAGCGGCCATTCGAAATGTAGCCGTAGGTGTTCATTGACTTTAGTTGGGGACGCCTCTTAGCAGATCCTCCGCTATAGTCGTACGCCCTAATTCTAAGACAACTCTACGAATACTTGACACCCTCCTGCAAATTTTGTGGAGTGCCTCAGCAACGCTGTATGCGCGGACCAAGGTTCGTCAATACTTCGTAGGGAATAGTATCGGCCACGCGCGCAACTTCATCAAGGGAAACCTGCTCGCCGATGAACTGTACATAGTCCCCCTCCTTGATAGAGGCATGATTGGAACAGTCAACCTGAGTTGCATCCATGGATATTTGGCCAATTACGGGCATGCGCACTCCTTCGAAAGCAACGCTTCCTCGATTTGAAAGGCTCCATGGAATTCCGTCCGCATAGCCCAGCCCAACCGTGGCTACACGCAATGATTCTCGAGCGACGAAAGACGCACCGTAACCAACGGAATCACCTTTATCCACTGTGCGCGTCTGTATGACGACACCTTCACATGTAACGACCGTCTCCAATGGGTTGCTACGGTCGCGCCACGGGTTGCCGCCATAGAGTCCGATGCCCGGTCGGGTTATATCTCCTTGAAACTCTAGCCCGTTCAATATTCCAGCAGAATTGCCGATGCTGGTGGGAACGTCGGGAAAATTTCGTGCTACCGAGGAAAAAGTCAAGCACTGCTTCTCGTTCAAGGGATGTTCCGGCGTGTCGGCACAGGCCAAATGGGTCATGAGCAGACAAACATTCATGGATTCCCACTCGATGGTGTCAGAGTTCTCCAAACTGATTCCGAGCCTTTGCATTCCCGTGTCGACCTGCACTGCACACGGCAAATCGCCACATTGGCGCCACAGACTCACCTGATAGTCCGAATTCAGCACTGGTATGAGCTTGCGAACGGACATTTCGTGAGCCGCGGCCGCGTTCAGTGGACCGGAAAGGACGTAGATACGACCCTTTGTGTCTTGTTCGATAGCTATTGCTTCGCGAAGAGAAGCAACAAAGAAATGTCCACAACCCTCTACTTCAAGCAATCGGACTGCACGAATTGCACCGGTACCGTAGGCGTCAGCTTTGACTACCGCCCCTGTTGTGCCCGCAGTCCTCGCAGAGAAATGGTTGTAGTTGGCAACAAACGCCCCTTCATCAAACAGTAAACGTCCTTCTGGCGTATACATTCAGGGTTTCGGAGTCCAGCAAATCGGGAATCTCCCAATGTGTAGGCCGTTCAGGTTAGCCTCAACTACACGAACAGTCGGGGGGATTTGCACGAGAGGCATTGTAAAAGCATTTGAAGTGAATTTGGAATACAACCTGTTCGCTTGCGTGCCACCTTCGCATGCCTTGATGCATCACCCACACCCTGAATCTACCAAACACTGCGATTCACCTTCACTCTCGCAGCTACTCAGGACTGGTTCAAGGTTCAAGACGTTACCAATTGCCCGTCAGTTAGCATGAATACTTATAAATTATTGATTTATTTGATATTTTTGGCATGCCAATGTGCCAGCAGTTGAATGTTCACTTATTCTTCTGCAAGACGGTATGCGGAAGGCAATTACTGGATTGATGGCTTCGATCTAGATCGAAAATGCGGCCGACGGCATTCGTGAAGTCCCTGGTGGTACATGTCGGCGAAGACTCGGTGACATAGAAAAAGGTCACATGAAACGCGAACAGAGCGCTCGCCCAGACGTAGCCAACTTAGAAAATTCAGCTTGTACCTGTCCAAATTGCAGAGGCGATGTACAGGCAGGCGAGTGCGAGCCATGTCAACACAACGACCCAGAACACGATGGGATGGGCTTTGCGCCCAACGGTTTGTACAAATGAGCTTTCTCCAGTAGCAATGTCGTAGACTGCCCATGCCAGAAACAGGAGCCCAAAGATCCACATTTGGTTCATGAGAACTGCAAACCAGACAACTACCAGTGCAATCCATGTGGGGGCTAGATTGACCGGGGATGGACTTAGTGGTCGCATCTGTTTCACGACGTCTGCTCCAAATGCACCGGCGGCGGCTCTGCGTCGTTGATGCGCCAATTCAGATAGTGGCCGAAATCCATGACAACGCGCTCAATCGGGAGCAATTTGCCTGGTCGAAAATCTCCCCCGATTCCTCGCTGTACCCGTTCGCAAATTACTTTGTCCTCGGCAAGGAACGCAGTCATCTCAGAGGAACCGAGCGTATCCGAAAGGTATGTGGTCAGCTGGCGAAATACGCCAGGATTTTGTTCGGATCCATACGTTCCCCCTGTCCGTACAGTACATCGGCGAGTATCGACAGGGTGCACAGCCAGCCAAAAAAAGCTTTGTTCGGCGAATACTCCGACGAAAGCAGGCGGCAGGCTGATGAGAAGGTAGTCTGACCCTCCCTTTACAGATCCTCCCGTCGCGGTAGCTCGAGCTGAGCCAGCTATGTAGTAGGCAGTACGTGAAGGTGTGATCGGCTCGAGCGTGGTCGGGTGAACCTTGAAGAGATGATAGCTCTCCATAGCGTTGGTGGTAGCAATCTTCCAGTTGCATTCCCACACCTCAGTGATTTCACGGGCCGATCCGAGACGCAATGCAGCAAGCCCTCGTTCAGCAACAAACGGGTCTACGGCTGAGAAGCGTCGTTCGAGTGACTCGACTTCTGTATTGAGACTAACGAAGACGAGGCCGTGCCAAGATTCAACTCGGTAAACAGGGAGACAGTGGGAGTCCCTATCCATCGAACCAGGTGTCTCGAAAGGACACGCTACCAGCTTTCCAGAGTCGTCGTAAGTCCAAGCGTGGTAGGGGCACTGAATCCGTTTTCCGTTTGTTGGTTCTTCAACGAGCAAAGTGCCTCTGTGGGCGCACAGGTTTGAAAGGGCTGTCAACACTCCCTCTTGGCTGCGCAACAACAGTACTGGCTGATTGCCAATAATTACAGGCAGTTGGTCACCGGGATCGGAGAGAGCGTCTTCCGTCGTCACGAAGACCCAGTCGTCGTGCCATATGCGCTCCATCTCGACCGTTAACCACGCTGGATCGCGATAGGAAATAGCTGGCAATGCCCGAGTTGGGTCGAATTCAAAATACTGTGATGTCACGATTTAGGTTACTTGGAGCAGCAAATGCTAATATGATACACAAATGTCTCATATTTTGTCATATTAAAACCATGAAGGGAAATATTGGTTTTGAAGTTGGGAATGAGTAGAGAGAGGCGACACACAATTCGGCCGCGTACGCTAGAGGCAATTCTCGATGCTGCAATACGATTGTTCAATGCTGATCGTGGCACAACGTTGTCCGAAATAGCCATAGCTGCTGGTGTCGGAAGAGCGACTCTACATCGTCACTTCCAGGACAAGGACGACCTTATCCAGACTTTGAGTGCTCGATGCATGGAAGAAATGAATGCCGCAGTACTCGCCACTGATATACCTGATCAACCCGCGGTGGCTAGGCTACACGCCATGCTCAAAAGCGCGATCCCTCTAGGCGATCGCTATGCATTCCTTTCGTTGGAGCGGATGGAAGACGAAGACCTGCAATCGGGCTACCAGGAACAGCTCAATTGGACCACAGCGCTGATCGAGCAACTTAAGACTGAGCAAGCAATTGCGAAGGACGTGCCGACTTCTTGGGCAGTCGCCCAAGTGGATCAAGTCATTTGGACTGCATGGACCGCTGTCTGGAATCTAGAACTTACGAAGGACGATGCAACCGATTTGGCTATGCGGACGTTATTGAAGGGCCTTTCTTAGCGTCTCTTAGGGAAAACTAACTCAATTGAGGCACGACAACAAGACTCCCTAGCTTGTTTACGGCAAGAATCTGCAAGGTCAGGACACCAAGTAAATGCCTTAATTGGCTTGTCGGCAGACCAAAGGAAGCGCTACCTGTGGGGTCAGAGATTATTGGTTGGGATAGTCGCGGTAACTAACAATCGAGGAGTCAATTGCGACCGCAATCTGGAAGCAGGTTCAAAATCAGGCGTGCTAAGTTTTGGCAGGGCTTACCTGTGCTCAACCAAATTTATTTGCCAGCACTTCTATCTTTAAGTCTCCACAAATCAATGCGTAGGCTGATCGACCACCGATTCCTTTGTACTCCAAATCTTCATTTCGATTCTCTAGTCGAGAAGTGCTATGGATTGGGATCACAATCAATTCTGAGTGCGGAACTCCTCGAAGTAGCGAGAAGTTAGCGAACGTTGGTTTTCGTAAATCGACCCTTGGTGCTTAGCAATTGGAAGGGGCATGCGTACCGGCACCTCCTCCATTCGAGGCTGCAAGGTGGGGTTGCCATGAACGATTCGACTGTTGAATTCCTCGATGTCTCGCATTGGTTCGACGCCAGCCAATGGCCATGCATCTGCCGACGCAAATTCATACAAGAGAATTCGACGGTCTCGTTGCGACTTGTTCAGAGCTGAACCGTGAACAAGCCTGGCATGATGAATGGTCAGCGATCCCGCACCAGCGTGGACTTCAACGGCTTGTGACACATCAAGGTTCTCTGCTGCGACATCGATTGCACCGCAAAACGCCCCATCGCAGTGGTGGTCGTAGATTGGTCCTTTGTGTGAGCCCGGAATGAACAGTATCGGTCCGTTGCTGGAATCCATGTCGTCAAGCAGAATTCCTACGGCTAAGACATCTTGATTGGTATGCGGGTAGAACGCCCAATCCTGGTGCCATTCCACAGGAGATCCGAAGCAGCCTGCTTTTATGTTGATCTTCCCCGCCGGTCGCATGCGAATGTTCGGTCCAATGAGAGGAACAATCGAGTCCACAATCCTCGGGTCTCGCGCTAGTTGATCGTAGAACGGATGTGCCAAATGCGGCCTTTTGATACGCCGCACACGCGGTCGTTCGGGAGAGTGGGTCGACTCCAAATCCAGGATATCCGTGTGATCGGTCAGTCCCTGCGCGGATTCGACAATTTCGTCAGTCACCTCCCGCAGCCGGCGTAGTGTTGACTCATCCAACACATCGGGAACCACTACATAGCCCAGTTCACGGTATTGATCCAATTGAGCGCTATTCAAGCTTTGTTCACCTGCCTGCGTTTCGCCTGGCTTCGTTGAAGCCTTGATCCCAAATAACTGTCCACGAACATTCGCTAATTCAAAGATGCTAGGGAAGTGCAATCGCCAACCCATCTAGAACTAAGTCGGCAAGCACTTCACATGGATAGTCCAAGCAACAAGCCAGTCTTTGTCCCTCCCCACCTGTCAAAAGCACAGCAGGCGCAATGCCGCAGGAACTCTCTGCTAGTGCGCGACACTGTGCAAGCCAGGCGACGGCCATCGATTTCAATCCATGTTGGACCGCTTCCTGAGTGTTCCTACCAAAGTCGAGATTTGTGTCGCAATTGGATTGAAACGCTACCTGAACGTTTTCAGTATCCGACGCCAACGATGCTCTCATGGTCTCCAAACCCGGTGCAATGTAGCCTCCCAAATGCTGACCTTTTTCGTCTGCCACGTCGACTGTCAAAGCGGTTCCCGCATCAATTACTAGTACCGATGAGTGCACACGGTTCCACCCCGCGACCAATGCGAGCCACCGATCTACTCCCAGCTTACTAGGATCATCGTAGCAATTGGTAACTCCGGCCAAGGTGTGCGAACTGACGGCAAATTCTGGTTCAACACCAAATGTCTGTTGAATCTCTGCCGCAAGAGATTCGTGGTTCGAAACGACACTCGCTACCCTCACACGCTCAATAGGTCGCCTCAGTTCAGGCAACTTGCCTACCTTGCAGCTTCCCACGTCCGCTCCGCACCGCCACTTGGTTCGTGAGTTGCCGATGTCCAAATCAAGACACTTCGTCATGGCAATTCCCTTAGCGAGACGTCCCCTGCAACGATCGCATGCATCTTCCCATTGGATTCTCTTACTAGCAATCGGCCTTCCGAATCCAAGCCCGCGCCTCTTCCTTCGAGCCGCTCCTTGGGGCCGGTGATCGCTACGGGCCGACCATTGAGAGAGTCAAGCCTTGCCCACCGTTCTTGAAACGGTGCCAATCCCGACTGCTCGAACTTCCGACAGTTCAGCATTACGCGGTTTATAAGATCACCTGCCAATTGATTGCGCACTGCACCATGCAGGTAGTCACTGACGTCAGCGATCGGATACTCGATCTTGTCACGGATGCCCGCCGCACCGCCAACATTGATGCCTATGCCTATGACAACCTCGACTGGCGACGTCGCCGTGGCTAGTTCTGTGAGTATTCCTCCCACCTTCCTCTCGTGGATTAGGATGTCATTTGGCCACTTTAGGCCGACTCCCGGAACGCCCAGGGCAAGGAGCGAGTCAGCGGCCGCGATACCGACAACTAGGCTAAGCGGAGCCACGCGTGCTGCCGGGATGTCGAGTGCAACGCCAAGACTCATGGCTATGTTCTTTCCGAACGGCGTCTCCCATTGGCGTCCGCGTCGACCTCGACCAGCAGTCTGTACCTCAGCTATCACGACGCTTCCATCGATGCTGATGTTTCGCGCCCGATCCTGCATTACGTCGTTGGTGCTACCAATACACGGGAAAATCTCGATGTCGCGCAACCTCTCCTTGAGCTCTTCGGACAGACAGCCCGAGATCGAGTGAAGATCAAGAAGTTCAGTAGCTTCATCCAATCTCACTGTTCCATCGATCACGACGAACCCATACCGAGCCAGCAACGCAATATCCTTTTCGGTCGCAGGTTGAAAATCCTTACCGGAAACTATGCTGTCGTAAGCTGACTTCAGCAGTGCTTGCGTGTAGGTTTCTCCGGGGTTCACAAGATCGCCCAATCCATGCATGTGAGCTGTGGAGAGATTCTATAGTTCCGCACCTAGCGAACCGAGTAATATTGAACCAACGGACACGCGAAATCTACAGGGAAATACGTTATGGACGAACGCCCTACCTTTGCAGTGGGACACATCAGCCTCAACGTACACGACGTCGAATCGGAAATGGAGTTCTACAAGGATCACGGATTGCGCGAAATCGTCAATCGCGAGAACTTTGGCATCCTTGAGTTACGAGGAGGAACCCACCTAATACTAAACGCAGCCAACGAATCGAAGCCTGCTTCAACGCAAGCCCCATTCGATCTGATGACCGACGACATTGATGCGTCCCATCGAAAATTTGTGGGGCGAGGCGACCAGGCGTCGGAAATCGAACACGGGAGTATTCATTCCACTTTTACAGTCCAAGGACCATCGGGTTACTCGCTTCGAGTCACCTCCTCGCATGTGGCTGGGCCTGTTTAGATTTCCGGTGAATTGATTTGTCATTGATCAACAAAAATGTTGGAGTAACAAAATTGAATCGTAAATTGCATGTTCTGCTTGGTTTTGTGTGCGTCGTTCTTGCGAGCCAAGTTTCTTTCGCGCAAACAAGAACGGCACACTCTCAAGTGGGACTCGTCGCCGAGGTTACTTCAGTCGCTCCAGGCAAGAGTTTCGACGTGGCGCTTTACTTGAATCCCGACCCGGGCTGGCACATCTATTGGATCAACCCTGGAGATGCAGGGCTAACGCCGCAAGTGAATTGGACGTTGCCTGATGGATTTGAAGTGGGTGAGTTTCAGTTTCCTGCGCCTCATTTCGTCCCATTCCAGGCATTGATGTCATACGGCTACAACGGACCAACATTCTTCATAGCTTCAATTAGTGTGCCGGAAAGTGTGAGCGATGAGGTTGTTTTGGCAGGAAAAGCAAACTGGTTGGCTTGTGACGATCAAATTTGCGTTCCTGAACGAGCTGACATCGAGCTCAAGATTCCCCAGGGGGATGGGGATGAGTTCTCGGTATGGCGACGCGACTTTGCAACTACTCGCGCTCAACACCCGATCAAGATGGATTGGAACGCATCGTTCACGACTGCAAATGACAGTGTTGTCGTCGACGTCGAAATTCCAGAAGGATTTCCTCAACTGAGCAACGTTTGGTTCTTTCCGAGTGCCAAGAACCTAATTGACCATGCTGCCGGTCAAACCATAAGTTTGAGCGATGGTCGTCTTCGATTTGAGACGACTGCAGGATTCAAGAGCGACGACTACGAAGAGGTAATGGCGGTGATTACCGCCGGTCCCGACGACGAACGTCGACAAGCGTTTGAAATCGTCGCGAAGAGAGTGGATGCGTTGGATTCTCCCACGTTTTCACAAAGCGCGTCGGTTAGTCCGGGGGATTCCTTTCCTCCACTTCAGATCCAGTCCGATGGTGGCCCTCCACCAAGCAGTGGAAGTTCACAGGGAGACGGTGGCACATCAGGTTCAAGTAGCGGCGTAGGCGAGTTCTTCAAGAACTTGGTGTTTGCGTTTCTTGGTGGACTGATCCTAAATGTCATGCCCTGTGTGCTGCCGATTTTGAGTCTAAAAGCTCTGGCAGTTGCTGAGCTTTCGGGGCAGGATGCTAAAGCAGCCCGCAATGCAGGACTTGCCTACTTTGGCGGCGTACTAGCGTGTTTCGCAGCGCTTGCAATAGTCTTGCTGGCCCTTCGGGCAGGTGGAAATCTGGCCGGTTGGGCTTTTCATTTGCAAAACCCAACAATCATCTTGCTGCTTGCCCTCTTGGTTACCGCGGTCGGAATGAATTTCTCCGGTGTTTACGAGATACGTGGTTCCTTCGCAAACCTCGGAGGACTTACTGATCGTCTAACAAGCGGTGGTGGATCGGAGTTCTTCACAGGTCTGCTAGCCGTAATAATCGCGTCTCCTTGCACAGTACCCTTTATGGGTGTAGCGTTGGGCTATGCCCTTGTTCAACCTGTGTACGTCGCGCTGTCTGTGTTCTTTGGCTTAGCATTGGGATTCGCCTTGCCTTATTTGCTGGTAACCATGTTCCCGCCGTTGAGGGGGCTTCTCCCCAAGCCCGGTGCGTGGATGGAGACGATGCGGAAAATATTGGCCTTCCCGATGTATGCAACCGCAATTTGGCTTATTTGGGTCCTTGGTCGACAAACCGATGTCAATGAGATTGCCATTGTCTTGTTGCTCGTATTGGTAATGGGTTTTGCACTATGGAGTTGGTCACACGCCGCCGCTACAGGTAAATTTCGATGGCGAGTCATATCCGGCTTAGGTGCGCTTGCGCTTGTTGCAGTCATTGCTTGGCCTGAGGCCGATCAGAGTGATACTGGTGCAACTACCGCGTCCGTTGAGGAAGTGGAGTGGTCGACGTCGGTGGTAGAGCAATTTCACGCCGATGAGAAAGCGATCTTCGCGTACTTCACAGCAGACTGGTGCATTTCGTGCAAGTGGAACGAGAGGGTTGCGCTCAGATCGAACGAAGTTCAACAGTATTTCCTGGAAAACGATGTAAAGGTGCTGGTGGCGGATTGGACTCTACAGGGCCCCGATATAGCGGCTGAATTGCAAAAGCACGGCCGAGCTGGGGTGCCGATGTATCTGTATTACAAGCCCAACGGGGACATCGACAAGCCGGTGATTCTTCCTGCAGCATTGACTCCGGGAATTGTCATCGACCACATTGACAATGCTTAGCTAGGGAATCGCCCGCAAGCGGATGAACTCGACGCGGACTTGAGCCGACAAATGGCGCGTGCTCTCAAACGTGCAATGGTGGCAGACCATGAAGAGACTATGAAAGTTGGACAGTTAGCGCACTTGTAGTCGGTAGTCTTCTGCCTACAAGTACAAGCGTCACAACATTTAGGTTCGTAGGTTTCCTTGGGAGAACCCATGTCTATCGGTCGTTGCCGAGGCCAAGTTGCTTTCGATGGCCGGGTCCGTCGCTTTGCACGATCCCCAGGTTACACATTTGGACCACCGAGCCCATGGTCCATCCGACCCCACGAACGTATTTCATAGAGTCCATTCATGTCGCCCCACGACCAACAAGCCAATGCAAACGAAACTAACGACGTGTATCTCACTGAGTGATGCATTGCCAACCCTGCCGGCGCTTAACCTACAACCTGTGACCACAGCTTCAGTGATGGTTTAACAGAACATGTGAATCTATAGCGCACTCAAGCGAAAAAGAAAATGGCATGCCGGGCTTCGGCGCGAAGCGCGCGAAACCCAAGACATGCCAGAATCTAATTGTAAGTTAGGGCCAGCTAGCCGCCTACTTCATCACTGCCTGGATCAGCGGAGCTTGAGTCTTCAGACTCCTCCTCTTCCGATTCGTGAAGCGTTGGATCGTCCCCATAACGGGCAACGAGCACTTCCTGTAGCTTGTCGTGCTGCAAGTCCTTCTGAATGACGCATCCCTTGCTGTCAAGCAAATATCCCTTCGGAATGAACTGAACGCCATAGGCATTGGCAATCTCGCCGCTCGATTCGACGATTTCGCCAAGGTTCATCCAGGGAAGCTCGTGTTCTTCAGATGCCTCGGCCCATGCCTCGTGCGTGCTGTCGATGGAAATGGCTACGATTTCGAAACCGTCGTCGTTATAGGCGGAGTAGAACTTCTTTAGATGTGGAAATGTGGCTATGCACGGTCCACACCAAGATGCCCAGAAATCTATGAGCACAAGATCTCGATCTTCAACAACGTCGTAGAGCGCAACTTCTACTCCACTCAGGTCTGGAAGGGTAAACTCGGGAGCTTTCTGACCGGGCACCAATCCCTTGTCATTGTTTTCAATCGCAATGGCTGCCGCGATCCTTTCGCGCTCCGGAGTGAGGCGTCTTGCGACAACGTCTTCGTCGAGTCTTGGCGCTAGCTGATCGTAAACGCGTAATGCCTGATCGCGATTCTCCGAAAAGTAGCCAAATGCGCCCATTTCCAAAGCTATTAGAGAGACAAATGGATCTGTTGCATTTTCGGCTAGTTCTTCCAAGGCACCGTCTTGAATCTTGGACATTGCCTCTCGGCTCTCATCAAGTTCTTGACGGGTTGGTGACGGCTGATACCCAGGACCATCCATGATTCCAGGCTTTACGTCGGCAAGATTCACATGCTCGCAATCTTCAATCGGGGGTATCCCATCGGCCAAAGCGAGTATTGTCGTTTCCTCGGCTTCTTCCGCTGTTTCCTCGGCAACTTCCGCTTCGATAGCTTCGCTTTCGGTCGTTTCTTCAGCGGCTCCAGACTGTGCCGCTTCTTGAGCGGCTTCCATTTCGGCACGATACTTGTCCGATGCTGCTGAGTAGGCTTCGACAGCCGCTAGATACTCGTCGCTCCGCCAGCTCTCAACCAATTCAGCATGTAGTCCCGAATCTGAAGATGCAGATGCTAGCAGTGTTGTTGTGGATCCATGTGGAGCTACCGAAAACTCGGAATTTGCTTCAACAACGGCTTGTCCAGAGTAGTACTTGGAATCCGCATTGAGGTTGATGCTAACAACTCCAGGTTCATCGATATCTGCTTCAATCGTAAACTTGCCATCCTTGAGCATCACCGATCCAAAGTTCGTGTATTCCCTATTGCCTTCCTCGTCCCAAGTTGATCCGCTTACCGAAACAACTCCCATCGACAAGTCCGCGTCAATCGCGCTGAGATCGCCAGATATCGAGAATTTCTTGCTTGAGTCCGTCGCGCGACGTGAATCGCCATAGAGAACCAGTCGCGACGGACGAGCGTCCATGTATTCAATCAACGCGAACGACACCTCGGCACCGGGACTTAGCATGGCTTTCGTCGTCAACGAATTGTCGTCGTCCAGGTCAATCGAAAACTCCACTTCTGTGGGTTCGTCGATCTCGCCGTTCAGCACAAATTGACCGTCCGAAAAATTGCCAGTGGCGATCTCTGTCTCTACAGACTCGCCAGCATCATTCGTGACCTGCTGTGATACGACAACTTTCGCCATCGACAGATCCATGGCAGGTTCTTCGTCAGCTTGCTCAGCGACACCTTCTTGGTTGTCAGATGCAGCTTCGTCGCTGGTGTCGTCGCTTTCTGCAGGTTCTGGTTCAGAGACTACGTATGCCGGATCGGGTTCAACGGCAATGTACTCTCCCGTTATCGTGTATTGCTTCGACGGACCCGTACTGCACCCCACAAACAGAGCGGCAACCAGCATAAATCCAACAAAACCCAGTAGCTTCTTCAATTAAGCAACCTCCGTGATTTGTACGTTTCGAGCCCACAGTCGATCATCGGCTTCAGTCGAACGAAACGCACGATTCCTTTAATCCTACGAGTAGTGTAATGTATGAGCTTCGGAATCGCTCAAAAATCTAGATCTGAATAGCCAGCGAGAGTGTCCACAATTCGTGGTGGTGGAATGCCGATATTGAGCGCAGCAGCTCGTTGATAGGGAAGTTGAAAATCTAAGTTTGCGCCTTCCTGCAGGCAGCGCAAACTAATGCGCTCGAGTGAGGGGTGCCCGTTGTGTTTTTTTGGGGCAGCCTGGATATAGAAAAGGTGCATCGATGGCTCTCCCAAGCCATCGATGCACCCGTTTAGTGACTACTTTTTGAGCGTTAGCCGCCCAAGTCGTCAGATCCTGGATCGTCTGAAACGGATTCTGATTCTGGACCCTCTCCTTCCTCTGCCGGCATTTCACCATATCTGGCGACCAGCAGCTCCTCCAGCTTTCCTGTATGAATATTCTTCTCCAGGATGCAGCCTTCGGAATCTACCAGGTAGGCTTTCGGGATGAACTGCACGCCGTAAGCGCTTGCAATCGGTCCTTCCCAACCCTTGATTTCCCCAAGGTCAATCCATGGCAGTTCATGCTCTTCGGAACCTCCCTGCCAGTCCTCATGCGTGCTGTCAATGGAAATGGCAACGATTTCGAAACCGTCGTCGTTGTACGCCGAATACATTCTCTTCAGATCAGGAAATGTGGCGATGCACGGACCGCACCATGAGGCCCAGAAATCAACAAGCACAATTTCGCTCTCGCTCAACACGTCATACAGAGCAACTTCCTCGCCTTCGATATTGGCGAGCGTGAACTCAGGTGCTTTCTGGCCCTGTATCAGAGTCTGATCATTTTCTTCCGTCTCGATATAACGTTGCAAACTATCGCGGCGCGGCGTTATGCGTCGAGCGACAAGATCCGCATCAAGCTGTGTTGCAAGCCTGTCGTAAATCGGGAATGCATCGCCTCGATCTTCGGCATAGGAACTGTAGGCTCCTGCTTCCATCGCGAGCAGCGAATTGAGGGGATCGTCGGAATTCTTTGCCAACTCCTTTAACGCCTGAGATTTCAACTCACCCATCTGGTTTTGCAACTTAATGAATTCGGGGTCGGATTCCCGCGACGCCATCATCGCTGAAATCATACGTGGCGGCTCAACGCCTTCCATCGAAACATGTTCACAGCCTTCCGCAGCCTGAGGAACTGACGCAAGTGATTCTGAATCGGTCTCTGTGGCCTCGTCGGTTCCAAGAGCCGCGAGTGCCACTGCTTCAATGTCTTCTTCCATAGGCTCTTCAGATTCTGCTTCGGATTCTTCTTGGGCAATTTGCTCGCTGTTGGATTCTTCAGATTCTTCAGCTGCTGCCGCTTGTGCTGCCTCCCTCTGAGCTTCCATCTCCGCCATGTATTCCGCATAGGCGACTTGATACGCAGCAGCGACTGACAGATATTCGTCAGACTGCTCCCAGCTCTCAACTACTTCCTGATGTCTGGCAGAGTCCGATGTTGCAACAAGTGCACCAGTCGACTCGTACCAATCAAGCGTCAATGTTGATTCGGGTTCAATCACCGCTGATAGCGTGTTGTAGACGTCGCTAATCATGTAGACGGTAACGATTGAGGGTTCCTCGATGTCGTTCTCGATCACAAAGCTACCGTCGTCAAGCATCACTGTACCTAATCCCCGCATCTCACGAGCGCCATCGACATACTCTGTCACGAAGACGTCGGCAATAGCCGTCGATACGTCTACGTCAGTGCCGCCAAGGTTTCCGGTAATTGTGAATTTTGAGCTGGGATCCTGGCTTCGACGCGACGCACCCAACAATATCATTCGATCGGATGGATAGGGAGCCTCGTATTCCACAAGCGCAAATTCGACGGCTTCGCCACCCGGTACAACCAACGCAGTTGCCGATAGCTCTTCGCCGTCAGCCGTTTCAACGGAAATTTTCACTTCCGTCGCAGATTCGATTTCTCCCTCGAAGCTTACCTTGCCGTCGACGAAGCTTCCGGTTGCCAATACAACCGATTCGGTCTCGCCTGAATCGTTGGTCGTTTCGTAAGTCACCTCGACAGTTGACGTCGACAGGTCAGCCACTTCCTCCGTTTCGGTGACTGCTGCGTCACCTTCACCGGATGGCTGTCCATCCATCGCTTCGGGCTCTTCGGCCTCGACAGCAATGAACTCGCCATTGATGGTATATGCCTTCGATGGACCAGCACTGCAGCCAACGAGCAGCAAAGCGCCGCAGGCGAGTCCAAGCAATCCAATAGTCTTGTACATGTTTATCACCAACCTCCATTGGTTCATACAGTTACGCTCGCTGCCTATGGAGCTTGCGCAACCACACACGATGGGACTGCATGACTACATGTAGTCATTGCTTGGCGGAATCACGGAAACTGCGTCCGCCGATTCATCGGGCACCGTCCCTTTGATGCCCAATGCAATCTAAGTTACTTGCTAGCCACCTACATCGTCCGCACCAGGATCAGTGGTGCTTTCTTCTTCCTGCAGTTCCTCAGGTTCTTCCAATTCCGGAGCTTCGCCGTAGCGCGCTACGAGTACTTCCTTGAGCTTTTCAGGACGAAGATCCTTTTGTATGACGCAGCCTTCCTGATCGAGCAGGTAGCCCTTGGGAATGAACTGTACGCCGTAGGATGCGGCGACTTCGCCTTCCCAACCTTCAATTTCGCCAAGGTTTATCCAAGGCAGTTCATGCTTCTCAGAACCCGTTTGCCATGCCTCATGAGTACTGTCAATCGATACGGCGACAATTTCAAAGCCATCGTCGTTGTAGGCAGCATGGAACTTCTTGAGATCGGGAAATGTAGCTATGCACGGACCGCACCATGAAGCCCAGAAGTCCACGAGTACGATCTCCTTCTCTGCCAAGACATCGTAGAGTGCGACATCTTCGCCATCCAAGCTCGCTAGTGTGAATTCAGGTGCTCTTTGGCCTGGTACAAGACCTTTGTCGTTTTCTTCCACTTGAATTCGGCGAGCAACAGCTTCGCGACGGGAAGTAACTCGTCTGGCAACCACATCGTCGTCCAATTTGGTCGCCAGTTCGTCGTAGATTCGCAGCGACTCGCTACGATTGTCGCGTCCGAATGCACCTAGTTCTAGCGCCAGCAACGCTGTCATTGGATCCTTCGCACTCGAAGCGACATCATTCAACACGTTGGAGCGGATATCACCCAACTCCTGCGAAATCGCAATGTACTCGGGCGTCTCGCCGGAGGGAGCTGCATCCATGATCCCTGGCTTTACGTCGGCTAGTGAAACATGCTCGCAACCCTCCGCAACAGGAATGCCGTCCGCTAATGCCAGAATGGGGTCGGCTTCTCCGCTCTCAGCTTCTGCATCTGCCACCTGCTCGGAGCTTTCCTCTTCATTCTCCCCGGATTCTGCAGCGGCTCGTTGAGCTTCCATCTCCGCCATGTATTCGTCCATGGCCGCCGTGTATGCATCAACTTTCGCAAGGTACTCGTCACTTTGCTGCCAACTCTCGACCAGCTCGGCATTTCTCCCGCTTTCCGCTGTCGCGAAGAGCTCTCGAGCCGCGCCTCGGTTTGAGACATTGACGTCGACATTGGGCTCGGCTACAAATCTCGCAGATCCATAGTATTCGCGTCCCGCACTTATGGATAGCGATAGGACGGTAGGCTCGTCGATTTCAGATTCGATCTCGAACCGACCATCGCGCAGCAGCACACTGCCGTGATTGACAAAGGACTGCTTTCCGTCTTCGTCCCATCCCGGTCCAGAAACACTAACCGTGGCAAGTGAAAGGTCCTTGTCCATCGAACTAAGGTCGCCAGTAACAGTAAACTGCTTCGCGAGATCTCTTACATCTCGCGCCTCGCCAAACAAGATCAATTGAGGCGACCGAGGTTCCAAGTGATCAACCAAGGCAAATGAGACGGTCGACCCAGGACTCAGCAACGCACTGACTGTCAACGGGTCCTCTTCGCCCACATCGACGGAGAGTGTCACATCCGTTGGTTCGTCGATTTCACCGGAAATGGCAACAGCGCCGTCTAAGAAACTTCCAGTGGCAAGCTCCACGGTAACATCTTCTCCGTCGTCGCCCACTGTTGCATACGAAACAACAACGGTAGCCCCCGACAGATCGAGCTTTTCTACCGATTCTGTTTCCGATGCTTCTTCCAGAGCAACCCCAGCGGATGCACTCTCTTCGGTTGCCTCAGTTTCGAACAGCTCAGGTTCGTCAGGTTGTACAGCGATGAATTCGCCGGTGATGGTGTAGGTGTTGGATGGACCAGTGCTGCAGGCAGCGAGCAATGTCGTCAGACCTACTAGTCCTATCAAGCCAAGTGTTCGTCTCATTGGATTTGTACCTCCTCGAGGTATGCTGCAACCATGCGAACTTGCGTGGTATGCCGAATCAGATTGAGATCCTCAATTTGAAGCGTATCTAATTGCTCAGAACTAGCCACTTCTGAGCAATCTCTACTCCATAGTTTGGGTGGAACGTAAGGGTTCCACGATGTTGAGACGGCGAAAGACGCTCTGCCACTACCTTGAATTATGGACTTCTGAGGATTCTGACCCTAAGAAGCTATTTTGCACAAATTGAGCCGAATTGGGTAGAAAATCACAGATTTATTTGAACTCTGTACTCCCGAGACTACCTTGTACAGCACGCCAAAGGTACTCCATTTCGAGAGGATTGTGGTACCTCTCGATACACACCATCGATAGTGGCCCAATTTGGTGGATTCGGCCACTCACGAAGCTGGCTTAGACTGTGTTGGAAGATATTACTGCTTAGATTTCGGGGCTTGAATGCCCAAGAAGCTCTTCAAGCTTCTCATCCAAGTCGTGCCCATGCAAATTCTTCGCGACTATGTTTCCGGTTTCGGCGTCGAAGAGCAGGTTGTAGGGAACGCCTGTCACGGTGTACTTGGTTGCTGCCTCAGACTCACGTCCCATGCCCAAGTTTACCCAAGGCAATTCCTCTTGCTGTGAAGCTTGTACCCATGCTTCCTGATCGTCGTCGATGGTAAACGACACGATCTCAAAGCCTTTGTCATTGAAATTGTCGTAGGCCTCTTTGAGGTTGGGAATTTCCTGTCTGCAGGGACCGCACCAGGAAGCCCAGAATTCCAGCAGCACAATCTTTGAACCCTCTTGAACATCGCTGAGCGTCATCGAGTCGCCGTCGAGGTCAACGGCTGCAAAATTTACGATTGGTGTGCCGACAGCAATCTTGTCACGTTTTGCTGCGAGTTCGGCCCTCTCTTCTTCTCGTTGGACATTCAAGGCCACCCAGGGATCGTTCGGGGCCAATTCCTTCAATTCTGCTAGAGCTTCCGCATACCAATTGCCTGTTACAAGCCAAGTGGTTTGCAAGGTAAGTCTCCTGACCAATGGGTCAGGATGTGTGGTCGCAATTGTCATCCTTCCTTCGGATTCGAGATCTAGAATTTTCGAGAACTGATCACGTCGCATGTCTGCCTGGACGCGTTTTTCGTGTTCAGCCTCAGCTTCGGGCTCTTTGAGCATTTCGTTATATCGCTTGTTTGCTGCAATATATTCATCGCTCTGCATCCACGAATTGAAGACAGCGTCGTTGTACTTCCCACCTTCTATGATGAACCGAGCTCGCTGGTCCATCGACAACGTTAGATCGCCAGGTTCCAAAATGAACTGCTGTCCTTTTACCGGAGCCATCTTCATGCCACTTTCAGATACCGCATCCAATACGTAGAAATAGACGCGACGAATTTCCGATACCTCGTGCGTTAAGGAGAATTTGCCGTTCTCGATGGGTGCTTCTGCAATCACGTTCAAGTTGTCCGTTATCGAACTGCCCATCGACATCGCTGTAGCCGACAGGGTTGCAGACGAAGAGCTCATCGACACCGCAGCGGAACCGCCGGTAGACTTTGCTGGAGAGGCCATGCGACTGCCAGGACCTGAAGCCGACGATGCACCAGCCGACGAGGTCTCCGACGAAGAGCCTTCGTCTTCCTTGGACTCGGTTTCCGCAGTCGATGGAGTCATGCTGATCGATATGCGTCCTCCCAAAGGCTCTTCCTTGGGTGTCCAAATTACAAATCTGCCGTTGGAATAGACCGATGCTACATCACCCTCCAACTTCAATACACTGGACTCCGATTTGCCAACTTCGGTAGTCTCAACTGTCTCGGCTTCGACGATAGAACCATGCGCGGCGACAAGTGCCGCGCATGACAATGCAATGGCTGAATTAGCAGCAAAATTCTTCAAGGGATACTCCGCTTAGCTACGATTTAACGCTCTCTAAATTGGTCAATTTTAGCCAGAAAAAGTTTCGCCGGTCGCGCACTGGCTAGTTCGCGACCGGCGATTGGTCATGTCTACGTCAATTCTTCTACAAGGGAAGATTGAACGCTAAATTGAACATGCGCCCATAGAGTGGAGATCTATTCGGGCTGGTTTGGTCTAGAAACTCATTGGCGTCGTTGGTGACTTGCGTCTTGCCAAACCTGTCGAAGACATTGTTGACAACAAAGGTTAGACGCCCGCCATCGAGTTGGTCCGGAAGATCGATCAAACCGCCTGGACCCATGGCATAGCTTACGCTCAAGTCGAAGGTCGTAGGTGAGCTGTATTGATTGACGACACCGGCAAGCGCCGTTTGGGTCTTGGAACGCGTCGCGTAGTCAACGCTTATATCAAGGCCTCGATGCGACCACGAAAACGTCCCATTCATCGATTTCTTGGGCACTACGCCAACTGCGGTGCTGCCGGTTGTTCTTCCAACAACGCTAACGGTTTCGTCGTTGTCAGGGTCGTTGGGGTCAATAACGTAGTCGTAGGTATTGATGAGCGAGCGTTTGAACTTTACATCGAAATCGCCTAAATCCGAGGAAAAACCCCACAACAGCTCGTAGTCAACTCCTGTGCGTTGAACCGAAGACACGTTGATCCAGCGTCGTTCTTGCACGTAGATCTGTTCGACTGTGTCGAAGAACGTGTCGCTGGGCAAATTGTTTGGATCAACAATGAAATTCGACAACCGATTGATTCGATTCATGTAGTTTACATCGCTGTAAGTGGCGTTGAGTTGCAGAGATGGAAAGAATCTCGGCGTAAATTCCACACCAAAGGAATTGGTATCGGCTGTTTCTGGCAACAAATCCGCGTTGCCGCCTTCAATGACTATCACGTTCTGGTACTGCAGCGAACCATTGGGTTGCTGTAGGTAGATTCCCCGAAATGGATCGTTGGGGTTTCGCGCGGTCGTCAGCAGCAGCTGATTCAATTGCGGCGCGACAAACGCCGTCTGCTGGTTCAGTTTCACCCTAATGTCCTGCGATGGCGACCATACGACTCCTATACCCCAGGTGTTTTCGGATCCCGGTTCCATCAAGTCTTCCGGCGACACGTTTCCGGTCTGATCGTTGATATAGGTGACTTCCGGTGCGTCATAGGTGTCATTGCGGAATGACCCTGTGACCATGAAGTGCTCAACCATGGGCATCATGTTTGAATCACTCACAAGGGGAACCGTTACTTCAGCGAAGTAGGCAGAACTAGATCGCTCCGCGTCCGTATGGAAGTTCGCCTCGTTGCTTACAGGCGACTGCTCTATCGCGCCAACTGCAAAATCAGTAGAGCTCTCCAATCCAGTTGTGTCGATCGTAAATCCAAGCAGACCTCGGATCATCCCCGCAGGCATCTGATAGAGCTCGCCACGAACGAGTCCCTCGAATCGAAACTGATTGTTTGTACTTTCTGCAACCCGCGGAGTGGTGGCAATAAACTCAGAAATGTCGCCAAAGGGGTTTACAGCGGGAACTGGCGGCAATGTGACTCGGCACAGTCCAAAGAACGGAGTGCCGCCCATTTCCGCGCATGCGGCGGCATCGATGCTCAAGAATCGCGTGATGGGAGTGACACCGTCCGAATTCATGCCGGCACGGAGATTGACGCGATCAACATCGAAATGTCGTTGAGTCTCAGACTCTTCAGACGATTGGCCAATACTCAGTTCGTAGTCAATTCGATTGGTAACCTCACCGGACAAATCGATGCTGAAGTCCATGATTGTGGATTCCGTCTCGATGAACGGTTGCGGATAGTCTCGCCTCTGACCACGTAAGTGAATCGTTCCCATAAAGGGGTTGTAGGGGTTGTTTCTGTGCAACGACTCGCCCGTGAAAGTAATGTAGCCTCTATTGGTAAGCGTGTTGCGCTGTTCCATCCGCACCTGAGCATCCATCGAAAGGAACGAATTGAAGTCTGTCTGCACGCCGGCGAGAAAGCTGTCTCGCGTGCGTTCGGGCAGAACGCTAAAGCCTTCTTGTGTGTCGGCTCCCCAAGAAGGCATCATCCATTCCGAGATACTGCTCAATGAGCTATTCTCATCAAATCCTTCAGGCAAGACTGCGTGTGTCAAGGCCTCTGCACGAGCTTTGTCTGCGTCCGACAATGCGTTGTATTCTGGAACCGTGATGACGTTTCCGTCCAATCTGTAGGCAATGTTGAGAAATGTGCCGTCCGCCAGACAACAGAATCTCGCGTCATAGCGCGGACCGGGAAAGATCGATTGCTGGAATAGCGTAACTTGTCGATCCGATGCATCCAACCCTGAGTGAGTTGAATGTTGGAAAGCGCCGCGGAAGTTGAAGCCTTCCAAAGAGTAGTTGGCGCTAATGCCAGCTCTGGTTTCATCGAATCCTTCTGTGCCTGGCCAGTCGTAGCCGAAATTGACTTCGACGCGTTCGAAGTCCTTTTTCGTGATGATGTTTACTACACCACCTACTGCGTCGGAGCCATATATCGCCGATGCTCCATCAAGCACGATTTCAATGCGCTCTACCATTGCCAATGGAATCGACGAAACATCGGTCACACCACCAAGAATTCCGTTGTAGCCGATACGTTTCCCATCGACCAAGATTAGAGTGGATTCACTGCCTAGGCCGCGCAAATTTACGGTCGAGCCACCCGTGAAGTTCGCGACGTTGTTCAGATTGCTGCCGAACTGTTCGGTTGTCGGGTTCAGGTTTTGAGGCAATTGACGAAGCACACGTTCAAGCGTGACCTCGCCACTCGCGCGTATGTCCTGCGCGTCGAGCACGACCAATTGACCTGCAATTTCACCCGGGTTCTGAACCAACCGAGAACCGGTAACGACGATCTCGTCTATTTCCTCCGCGGGAATTTCCGACTCTTCCTCTTCATCGGAGTCGGTCTCGTCGTCTTCCTGAGCCCATGTGGCGGATGTTGTCGCCAGGAGCCCTATGATCGAAAGTGCAACCAAAAGCCAGTGTGCACGTCGCAACCGCACGCCTTCTGGTGCCTCGGGTACGTTTCTTGCTTGTCGCATTGTCTCCTCGCATGAGATCGAATTTGTTCATGGATATTCTACTACCAACGCCAACACATTTCTCCCGTGTATTTAACAAATAATCAACAAAATATGAATGAATAATGGATATATTCTGCATTGAAATGCTTCGATCGTGCGCGATTCGGTTACTCCTCGAATCGAAACAGCTTGGCAGCTAGACGCAAATCCACCATAAAGTCTTAGTGCCGCTGCTGCGACCAAGGCGCAGCGCTTTGAAGGATGCATTGGAGCAGGCAAACGCGCAAATCAGTGGCAACGCTTCCCAATTAGAATCCGCTCAGAAATCCTATTGAACCTGTAGTACTCCACAGAGGTATTGTCAATGACGCCGAACCTGGTCAATCATCCGTTGAAAGTGTTTAGGTCCCACTGGCAGACTTCGCAACAATGGGATCGCTGCAAGAGTCTCGGTGTGCAGCGCTCAACTGGCGTGGAACTCAGCAGCAAATAGAAAATGCATCAGACCAACAGAAGTGCAGAAATGAATGTGCCCCAATGATGGGGCACATTCTTGTATATTGACCTGCAGCTCGAACCTATGGCTCGGTCTGCATGTAGTGTCCGAGTACTCTCTACATTCTGTAGTCCAAACTCAGCGACAATACGCGTCCTCTCGCGTTCCATCGCGTTGGGTCGTAAGGAGTTGAATTGTAGTAGTACCCTCTGACGGTAAGCGGAGGTCCTCTATCAAACAAGTTCAATGCACCGACTCTGAATTGCAGTCTCTCATCGAACCTGTACGTGAATGTTCCGTCGACAACTGTATTCGATGCAACGGGAAGTTCGATATAGGAATTGAGATAGTCGAATGGATCGAACTGAGCACATCGCCCCAAGCCCTGCAACTTTTGCGTGTACGTGCAATAGTGCGCAACGTCGTTCAAGTATGGAGGCGTATATCGCGCAAAGAGACTTGCACTAAACCTGTTGCGATCCCAAAACAGTTGAACCTGCGAGGTGTAGCGATCCGGTGCGCGGATCGTGCCGTCATAGTCGAACACCAATCCGGCTAGTGGTTCTTCGAAGTTCTCAAGCAATCTGTTGTAGATGAACCTTGTCTCAATCTGTCCCAACAGTGGTGTCGAAAAACGATAGAAAATTTGAACGTTTGCCGATCTCCTCTTCGTGAGATGCTGATTGAAGTAGTCGTAATTGAGAGCAATTAGATCTCCGCGCTCATTGCGAACCGCAAGAAAGTCCGTTGCCAACGCTTCGGGATAGTCCTCAAGACTCCTCGAATGACGAATCTGACCAGTGAAGTAATTGTCCACCATAGATGCATCCACCTTGAATCCTTCAAGGAAGCTGGGTTGCCACACAAACCTTACCGAGGTGATTTCAGCAACCGCAGCCGCCAAGTCGGGATTTGCATACGAATAGCGATAAGGCACTATCTCATGCAGAGTTGGTCCATCGGGATCGTAGGGGTCGAGAATGTCGTAAGTTTGCCACTCAAAGGCCTCGAAAGAATCGTAGAGCTGCGAAATGAGCGGGGGATCGATACTTCGAGAGAAGTTGAAGGTCACTCTCAGATCGTCAAATGGGTAGTAGACCACGCCAATGTTTGGTGCGTCATCCGCCTCTTTGTATTGTGTGCGGGGGTGATCCGGATTAGCTCCATAGGCGTACTGATAGCCAGTGTCCGTACCCCAATCCGCAGTTACAGGATCCCAGGCTTCCACCTCGACCTGTTCGGATTCGAAGTTGTAACCTCCACCTACAACACCCCACTGAGCGTCAATCGACCGTGTGTTCTTGAATGTTAGCTGCGCAGACCTTCCCCACCATCCTGCTTGGGCTTCGGAAAACAAGGGAATCCAAATCTCGAAGAAATGGCTCTCGTTGCGGATAACGGGTTCAACGGTTCCATTCCAAACAAGGTTGTAGTCAAACTCATACACCGTCAGACCCCAATTGCTTACGTATCGTGTTCGATAGCGTTTCGCTTGGCGAGACGTCCCAACGACATAGCTGATTTCATCGCCACGGAACTCCCACAGGTAGCCCTTGAGCAGCAGCTGAATCGTAGACGTTGAATTGCTACCGATCTGCCTGCTGGATTCTCCTAGAAAATCTCTGATAGCCGTCCCCTGTGCGGTGCCGTTGCCAAAGAAGTTGAATGCCACACTGGGATCCGAGCTTCTAATTCTCTCGTAGTACTCTTCAGTACCCGGTGCATAGCGCTCTCGCGTCAAAGGAACCCGAAAGTACACCTGGTCTGTCTCCGACGTACTCTCAGTTACTTCGAGCTCCAATGTATGGTTCTCGAAGATATTCCATTGGAGACCCAGGGTCCAGTCCATATTTGTACCTGCATTTTCCTGAAACGGCGTAGGCAGCAGACCATTATCTTGTTCCACTCCCGGTGCATAGGAGATTACCATCGGTTGGCCGAAGGGGTTATAGGCGTTGGATGCAGGAACCACGACATTCATCGTGGGTAGCGACAGCTTTTGAAAGGAAGTGTTCTCGTTCAAGCGCGCGTCGACGTAGAGTTTGAATCCCTCAAACAGATCATGTTGCGCGTTTAGCACGAGACCTTCTCTTGATGTGTGCGCACCGTTTTCATGTGCAATACGATCGAAAGGCTCTATGTGATCAAACGTATAGCGGTTTCCCTTCCTGAAATCGTCCACAGTGGCCCCAAGCCCGCTATGATCGTTTGGCAGTTGGTACGACCACAATTTGTCGGGGTTTACATTGAAGCTACCATCAATGTAGTAATCGCTCCAGTAGGGTCCAGGATACCTGGCGCTGCCGTTCCAGTGGTACACGATGCCGGGTTGGGAAGCATAGTAGTAGCGATAGTCAAACTCGGGTCCCAATATGTCTCGGTAATCGCGAGTCGTGAAGCCTAGTTTCGAATTGATGATGGGTTCCTGTTGGTCCTTGGAGAGCGTCAGCGTTGCATTGCCTTTGCCCAAACCCCATGTAATTCCAAACGTCGCGCCGGCTGTCACCAAGTCGCTTCCAGATGCACTGTTTTCTTGTTTGAAGTTGGCAGTCAATCCACGATAGTTCTTCTTGGTTATGAAATTCACAACTCCGCCGATCGCGTCCGAACCGTACACAGCGGAACCACCATCGAGTTGCACATCCACACGTTCGATCGCCTGCATGGGAATTCCGAGAATATTCACAATGTCCCTTTCCGATCCGCCGTAGCTGGCAATGCGCCGACCATTTAGCAGAATCAATGTGTTGCCAGAACCAAGTCCCAGCAAATTGACAGTGGCGAGGTCAACTCGACCGTATAGTCCGCCGCTGTCTCCACGAAGTTCATCTCCTGTATTGGAGATTTGCGAAGTCGTTGGATTAGTGGAGCTGAACTGCTGTGGAAGCGTCCGAAAGAAATCATCCAGAGTGGACGCGCCAGTTAGGGCGATATCCTCGGCGGTGTAGCTGTGCACTAGCGCTGTAGGATCTCCTTGTGGAAGACGAGAACCGGTAACGGTCATCTCTTCCATCGCTTCGTCGGACTCTTCCTCAGATTCGCTGGCCTCTTCGTCAGCCTCGTCTTCGGAATCCTCGACCAAGGTCTCGTCAAGCTCTGCAACCTCGTCGGTTGGTTCGTCTTGCTCTTGAGCTGCCAATGGTCCGGTTGCAATAACTAGGCCTAGCATCGCCAAGATCGCGGGAATGGTTGAAGCTACAAGACTTCGCTTGGTAGCCTTAGTTGATCTATGTTGCACTGATGTGTTCCTCCCTAAAAGTACTCAATCAGTAACCGTCGCACATGCCGGAATGAACGTTGAGTCACACTCCGAGTCAACGGTGGACAAGATTGTTCTAGCAACAATTGGTGAGCATTATAAACCCAAAACCCAAATGTTTTGCAACAAATGTGAAGAAAAAATGAAGACGCCATATTGGATGGCGAGTGGGTACGGATTCATTGGATTTCTGCGTCTGAATTCGAGCACACGGTGACTGACCCTCGCTGCAGCTTTGGCACGCCCAACCCGTCAAGAATGGAGGCTGGTCGACATGGAGTATCTGCCAGCAAGTTGCACACGAATCCTCAGCCTACTCTGTGGAACAGCATCTTGAAGTGCGACGAGCATTATGGCTGGACACGATTGCGTGACAGAGAACGATTGCCTGCACTTCGCTACAGACTTGCGTCGCCGCGTTCCTTTGTAATCGAAATTGTTGTCGCTGTCCCTGGTATACCGATGCACAAAAAACCCCGCACCGAAAACAAATCGGTACGGGGCATTTTTGAATGCCTGACAACGTCCTACTCTCACATGGGGAAACCCCACACTACCATCGGCGCTGAGACGTTTCACTTCTGAGTTCGAAATGGATTCAGGTGGTACCAACTCGCCATGGTCGTCAGGCAAGAACTGATGCGCTGGGCAAAACGTCCTTTATATAAGGATGGAATTCAAGAATCACGCACACAAGCCTCGGCATGTGGACTGAACTTGCTCGAAGCACGTTCGTACGTCCGGTTATATGGCCAAGCCTCACGGGCAATTAGTACGGGTTAGCTTAACGCCTTGCAGCGCTTCCACATCCCGCCTATCAACCTCGTAGTCTACGAGGGCCCTTAAGAAATCTTAAAGATTTGTGAGAACTAATCTAGAGGGAGGCTTCCCGCTTATATGCTTTCAGCGGTTATCCCGTCCGAACTTAGCTACCCGGCAATGCTACTGGCGTAACAACCGGAACACCAGAGGTTCGTCCACTCCGGTCCTCTCGTACTAGGAGTAGCTCCTCGCAATTCTCAAACGCCCACGGCAGATAGGGACCGAACTGTCTCACGACGTTCTAAA
>CAZNFX010000016.1:0-27053 GCA_964572845.1 uncultured Pseudomonadales bacterium
GGCGAAGCTGCGCGAGCTGGGCGTTCGCGCGAGTCGTCGCAGGATCGGCCGCCTGGAGAGTGTCAGATTTTCCGTGTATGAGCCGAACTAACAAATTGGCTTATCATGGCGGCTCGAAGTCGCCGACACATGGACGGAAAGGAGACGAACAATGGCAGCAGCCTATTCCAAGGAGCGGATAACGGACGAGATGCTGGACGAGATTCTCGAGGGCGAGGATCTTTCCGGCCTGTTTCACAGCGGCGAGCTCTTCGCGGAGCTGCGCCGCAAGCTGGCGGAGCGGATCCTGGATGCGGAGATGGACGTTCATCTGTCGCAGCCGGAGGAGCGCATCGCCGGCAACGTGCGCAACGGCCACAACCCGAAGACGGTGGTCACCGACTCGGGTCCAATGCCGCTGGAGGTTCCGCGGGACCGCCAGGGCACGTTCGAGCCGCAGCTGGTGGAGAAGTACTGCCGGCGGCTGCCGGGCTTCGACGACAAGGTGATCCATCTGTTCTCCCGGGGCCTGTCGACGCGGCGGATACGGGAGACGGTGAGGGAGCTGTACGGGATCGAGGTCTCGCCGGACCTGATCTCGCGGGTGACCGACGTGGTGATGGAGGAGTTCGCGGAGACTGCATTCCTCTCTCGGATACCTGTCGCCGATGGAGTTCGAGCGTCGCTATGCGGAAGCGAAATGAACAAAATGAAAAAGCAAATTTTTTTCAAAAAAAAGCGGCCTGTGGAAATGTGGACAACTCTGTCGAGTTCCCCACATTCCCACGAGGCCCAACAACAACAATTTACCACCTGTCCATTAACATGTAGCAATCTCATCGATCTAAAGTGAACAACAAGACCAGTCATCGTGAGCCGTTCGAGATAGAAATTTGACAAGAATGCAAATTTGACCTGAATCGCTCGAATTGCGAGGGATCTACGGATGAGAATTAGCGGTGCCAAGCCCAAGAACGAACGGTTATCCAACATTACAATTTTGCTTGGTCCATAGAGCAACGGGAACTGCGAAAACAAATGACCTTTGATAGCAACCGAAGCAACAACTCACGCATTCGGTTCATTGCTGTTGGATTGGTCCTAGTTGTGCTCTCCGGGCTCGCCGGAGCTTGGCTGGTCAATCGAGCAGGCGACTCTGAGCCAATGAAGACCTCGGATGAGCTCAGTCAAATGCTAATCGAGGAGATCACCAACTACAGTCCGACGGATAGTGAGGTACCGGCGACTGGGGCACCCGTTGCGAAAGCCGGTAACAAAACCAAGCCAACCAGCGACAAGCTCTCAACAGGACTATCTCACAACCCCAACTACTCTACAGTCACTGCTTCCATCGGCATGGCGAAGGAAGAAATAAGCAACACAGCAGATTCGAACGCAACGCCTAGCAGTGCAAGCGCCGACCTTGACTGGCTCTACAACTCTTCAAGTATTGATGAAATCGCTGCTCAAGCCAAGAGAACAGGTCGAAAATGGACGTTCGGATGGATGCAGATCGATCGGCCCAGGAACATCGATGCGATGCGGATTACATTGGCCCCATACGACGTCTCCGTCGTGGGTTTAAGTGGCAACCTCGCTCGACTGAAACTACCCGGCGATCGCGAGCAATTGGAGGCGATTGAAGGATTGGATTGGGTAGTTGGACTCGGCGTGCAGCCACCACATCTCAAGGTAGACCCGAAATTGGCCAAGGAAGCCAAAGACTCTATGGCAAGTACGCAAACTCCGGTGTTCATTACCGTAATGACATCCGACATGGAAGACACGTTCCGAAGCGCACTGGAGAGTCACGGCGTCGTCGTCGGACACTTCGACGCACCAATTCGGGCTTTTGCCGCTGTGATCCTGCACAGCCAACTGCAGCCCGTAACTCAATTGGACTTTGTGCAGGCCATCGAGAGGATTGGCACCGTGACCGCATCCCACGAGACGGCCGTACCTGCGATGGGGGTGGATGCATTGCGAATCGTGGGTAATGCTGCAGGCTTTTACGACGGAAACAGTGGGCTGACCACTCCTATCGGAGTCATGGACACCGGTCTGAACACGCGACACCTCGACATCTCGTCGATGAGGAAGAGCATTTGCGGCGCGAACTTCATTGAAGGCGAAGACCAAGACCTGTGGATCGATCAATACGGGCATGGCACTCACGTGACTGGAACCCTATCGGGGAATGGCTACCTCGAACCGCGCTACGCAGGCATGGCACCGGGCGTCGAACACATTCGATTCGCCAAGGTTCTGACCAACTTTGGTGGTGGTAGTCTCCTGGGCATCCATCGAGGCATGGATTTTCTCGCACAACCTACTTCATGCCCAAACGAAGGTTGGTCAAGCGACGAGATCAAACCACTGATCGTAAATATGAGCCTGTCAGACACCAGTCTTAGATGGGATGGCAAGTCAGCTGGACCACGCAAGCTTGACTCGATAGCTTGGTCGCAACGCCAACTCTATGTTGTGTCAAATTCCAACTCGAGCATCTACGGCTTTTCAGATTACGCTGCAGCTAAGAATTCTCTATCGGTGGGTGCGTCGCAGGACTCGGGCGAGATTGCGAGCTTCAGCAGCCTCGGACCTACGGCCGACGGTCGTCTCGTGCCCTCAATCGTGGGTACGGGCGTCAATGTCTACTCCGCCCAGGGCGACGCCAACTTCGATACCTACGTCAGACTCAGCGGAACCAGCATGTCCGCACCGGCAGTCGCTGGGGTGGCCGCATTGCTCATGGATGCGTCTCAAGCCCATCGGGAACAGCCCGCCTTGGCACGAGCACGACTCATGGCTAGCGCAGTAAGGCCCGATGCTTGGTTCGAGTCCGGCGAGGTCTTTCCGATCGACAACACCAACGGACCCGGATCGATTCAAGCCCAATACGGAATGGGGTTGGTTTCGGCGAGAACCAGCATTTTGAACAATGATGTGCCGGAGGGGTGGTCGAGTTCGGGCGCTACGGTGTCGATGGAAGACGGCACCTACGCCTATCAAGACGTTCAGATTCCGGAGGGCACATCTCGGTTCGATGTCGTAATGACATGGGACGAGCCTCCCGCGGACACGATTGCGAGCACGGTGCTCAACGATCTCGATCTTTGGATCGACTACGAAGCCGATTGCGGTGATGGTTCGTGCGGAGAGTACTCGTCGCGATCCAAGATCGACAATGTTGAGTGGGTAATCGCCCGTGATCCCGAACCTGGTACTTATCGGGTCAAGATCGCCGCTCAACGGGTCTATACGGATGCACCCCGAGCGGCCGTTGCATGGACCATCATTCGTGGAGACTCGACTCCACAGCTGAACGTCACGACCAAGCAGGAAACCTATGAAGTGGAGAGTGGAGAAAGCCACAACCACGCTGTTGAACTGACCATCTCCACAAACGGGTACGTAGCTAGCGGTACCCGGCTCCACATAGACTGTCGAACCTTGGAAAACGAACCCTGCGATTCCATCGGCTACATGACGACCAGTTCAAATCACCTGCAGGGGAGATTTATTGGGCTAAGCCAAAGGGAGGATGGCCTTGGCATTGAATTCGAAGGCAATGAAAGCATTGCCTTAGGTGAAGTGGCCCATGGAGAGGAGCAGCAGGTACTCCTGCGATTGGCTTCGCTGAGCGAAGAACCCATCCGAATATTCTTCACAGCCACGGCATGGAACGCGAGTGCCGGTCATACATCGATCGTATTCAAGGAATCCGATACAGATATCGACGATGCTGACGAACCACGGACACCGCTCAACGACTCCTTCGAGTCGGCGACTACAGTGAATGAACCCATTGGGTCGCTTGAAATCGACACGCTGCTGGCAACATCGGAAAGCGGCGAGCCCCTCCAAGTTTCTCAAGGCGAGCGTCCTTCGCGGTCCATTTGGTTCAAATGGACGGCAGCAACCTCAGGGTTGGCCACTTTTCTGGCTTCTCCGAGAGGGTCTCAACCCACGTGGTATCTCACTAATTCCTACCCTTCGCTCGATGTCCTCCAGGCAACGGACAACTGCTGCGGCATAGCTCGAGCCAAACTTGTCGCATCAGCAGATTGGTCGGTTCAATTCTTTGCGGAACAGGGCTACGAATATTTCATTCGCGTCAGCAATGCACACAAGTCCCTCCCTATGACGTTGAATTGGCATACAGGTGATCGGCCGCCCAATGACGATTTCGCAGATGCCATATACCTTGAGGGCGAATCAGGCGAAGTGGCTGGACACAATCTGGGCGCAACGATCGAACATGGTGAAATCTACGGAGAACTGGCAGCGAGCGTCTGGTATCGATGGACAGCACCTGAAGATGGTCGATGGACGTTCCAGACACTCGACGCCCACGTCATACATGTCTTGGTATTTACCGGGGAGGGTGTCGGCAACCTAAGAATGGTCTCCGGCATAGCTCCACCCGGCGAACAGGTGTCGCTCATGGCAAAGAGCGGCGAAACCTACCACATTATGGTTGCGTCTCCGGATGCGTTCTCCGGTGGCTGGCAGTTTGAAGAATTGACGTGGGAGAAAAGTGACGATGCAACAACAGGAAAGGACTTCTTCAGCGGTAGAGGCACTCTGAATAGTTCAGAGACTGGAAGTGGGACGATCAGCACTTGGAGTGGATTTAGCGTAGAACCTGACGAACCAGTCTCCACAGGGATCCAGACGAGTTGGCGGAAATGGACAGCTCCATCAGACGGGCAATACACCTGGTATTGGCAGCGTAGCGACTATCAAGTGAGCGTCTATACCGGCGACTCGATGGAAGAGGTGAAGGAAGTGCCTCTCGACACGAATGCGTCGGGCGACCGCGAGTTCGTGTTTGAAGCGGAGCAGGACGTAGAGTACTCGATTGCGGTTGGTCGCAAGCCACACGATAGTGGGGCGTACTCCTTTAGTCGTTTCAGGTTTAACGATCTTCTGTATTGGGGCAATACGCCCGAAAACGACAGAGCCAGCGACGGACAAAGAATCAGCGACCTTTCCGGCCAGATTACAGGAACCGGACGATACGCCACCTCTGAACCAGACGGTCTCTCCCACTTAGGTTATTCCTCGCTTTGGTACAACTACGAAGTCCAAGAGACGGGATGGATGAAGTTCTGGATCGACGAGGCTGGTTTGGGGTACATCTTGTCCGCCTTTAGAAGTGCGGGCGAGGACGGAGAGCTTGAGCTCATCATCGCATCACGTTCCGAGGGGCTCGCCGGCGAGGGAGTCGAGATCGTTGTCTATGTGGAAGAGGGTTCCGAATTGCATCTACGTATAGGCAACGCAACACCGCACTTTGATGCGAACTTCTCGCTTAATTGGGCACCTTCGGATGCCCCAAATTGGCTGAGGTATGTCGGGCGGGTTTCCAATGGACGCCGAGACGCGTCGGGCAATCTTGTTTCGTTGGCCAGGCCCTTGCAGTTGGCGATGTCCGCGGACGGCAAACTGCTGGTTGTTTCCACCGAATTTGGTGTAAGTTCCTTTACTCGCGACAAGAACACGGGTGGATTGTCTTTTCTGCAGGAAATCGATGACGTTGGTGGAAGTAGCTACTTGCTGTGGGATCCCTATCGCGAGCGCTTGTATGCCAACCATTTGGATACGTGGTGGACCCTTTCGCGAAAGTCGAACGAATCGATGGAATTAGACGTTGACCAAGTAGTGTACGGCGTCGGACCACCACTTTTTGAGAATTTCGTGGGCAGTCCGGCATTGTTTCTCGGTCGAAACGGCGACTACCTCTACAAATCGATGACTGAGTCGCAGGCCGTGTATGAGTTCAACTCCTCCGGCGGAATCGAACATGTAGAAAATCTTGTATCCAGAAGCGCTTCTGTTTACCAGTCTTCGAAGGGTAGCCATTGGTACCGATGGAACTACGGTGATCTTGCGGTAATGCAGCGCGAACTTGGCAGCGGCGTGTATCGACCAGCGGGTGAGGCGTTGAGCGTGTCCGATTGGCGGAGCTCTCTATTTGCCGCTTCGGAATCGGATGAGTACCTGTTTTCAACCGACCGATTTTCATGGTCGTTCGCAGACTTCACAGTCTATTCGGTCGATACGGAGAATTTCGATTTAGCCGAAATCGCCAGTATTCGAATTGACGATTTGACGCTCGACGACTGTCAGAGCATTTTGCCGCGTACGGGCTCCTACGCAGCTGATGTCATTTGTACTTGGGGCGTGTATGTTGTCGAGTACATAGCCGATTCGAACACAACGTTCGTGCGAGACAACTTCTTGAATGTCGGACACACAAGGACCATTCGGGACCGGTTTGGAAGCCTAGTGCCCACCTACATCCTAACGCCTAGGGATTCAGTGGTCGCAAGCCCCGACGGCAAGCACATCTACGCTTCGACATTCGACCATGGAATTCTCATCTTCGAGCGAATTGGGAATGAAATCACCGACGTGGATTCGGTGATGTCGTCGAGGGTTCGTCGATTGGATCTCATCCAGGCTGCGAGCAACACGATTCAGTTTGCCGATGAGTCCGTGGAAGATGGCTGCATCGCAACTTCAGAATGGACGGTCGAGGGTGTCAGCTACACCCTGGTCGACTCGAGATGGCAGCGGCGGGATGTTGGCTCTCCTTGGACTGACATCGAGGGCACTAGCGAGGACGGCCAGCTTTGCTCGCATGCATCGAGCGAAACAAAGGAATACCGGCTCGTGGCAAACATAACCATCGATGGCGAGACACGTGAGTATGCAAGCAACTTCTTTGGGTCCGTGATCTATTCCCGTCTGGATATTCTTACTGTAGCTTCGGGAGAAGTCACCTTGGACGCTCTCACGATCACGGAGTGCACATCCATATCCAACATTACCTTGAACGATATCACCTACACGGTGAAGGACTCCAAGTGGCAAGAAAGATCCAGCGAAGAGGCTGACTGGTCCGACCTTGATTCCACGAAGACTACGGGAGAATTGTGTCCCTACGATCCCGAGGACACTGATCAATACCGGTTGGTCGGCAAATTCGTCATCGATGGCGAGACTGGCTACTACTCAAGCAATGTAATGCAAGAGGAAGAGGCGGATAATTGAAACAGGAAAGTAGGCAGCTCGTTGGCTTATTGCACCTCCTGCCTGTGGCTTGCATCGATGCGTGAATTCAATAATCTTAGGGAGTCGAATAGGGAGTCGAGCTGTTGGACATATGATGAGCGAATTGGGGTGGACCTTTAGTTTCACGTGCTAGGCCGAGTCCTCCAACACCATCAATCCTGCTTCATGAAACTCGATTCGAGCAGACCAAGGGTGCTAGCTACGCACCAGTCCAGGCTAAATGGCTATCAGTTTGGATCCACTTCAATTTTCAGCTCATACTTGAATTCCTCTTCCGCTGATTCGTCTATGGTTCCTTCTATATATAGGTAGTAGGTTCCCCTATGCAAGAGACCGGACATTCGGAGATTGGTATTGTCTTCGCTCTCGTCGTCGTTGCTCATGTATACGAAACCAGAGAAGTCTTCGACAGTTCCACTTGTATCTGTGTCGCCATCCGTGAAGATGGTGACTCTTGAATCGAGAAAGAGCTCCAGTTCGAATGCGTCTACGTCGTCAGACACTTCGAGAACACCAGGAGTGGAATAGGTCCAGGAACGAGCGCTTGACGAGACATAGGTGGCTGCACCCGCGCTGTCTCCGTGGTCGTCCAGAGATTCGAACTCGACGTAAAGCGTGTAGTCTCCCGTTGCATCATCAAATCCCTCCACTTCTATATAGTAGGTGCCAGCAGGAACAAGCACGTTGAGAGAAAAGTTGAGCTCAGAGCCTCCATCGTCATCAGTTTCGTCGACAGTCCCATCTTCATTGTGCAGCCGTCCAACAGTGTCCAAGCTTCCGGTCGTGAAGACTGAGATCAGACCTTCTTCCGCTACTTGGACCTCAAAGTAGTCCACGTCGTCGGAGGATCCAATAGTTCCTTGCGTGGAGGAACCTAGCTCCACAACAGTCGCTTCTTCCGTCGTGTCACCGTGGTCATCCAAGGGCTCGGGAGGCGCAACTGGATCCTGTGGGTCGAACCAGGTCTCTATGTGGGGATAGAAATAGCGGAATTGGCTGAAGTAGGCGACGCCATTTTCGCACTCCTCGTCAGAGGCCGACATGATCCCAACCAAGCGGCTCTCAGTGGAACCAGGAGGATAAAGCCGTGCCCCCGCTCCACTAGAGCCGCCTTCGATCGCTCCCGCGTCAATCGATAGCGGCACTGCATTGAATATAGTGAAGCAGTTTTCGCCTTCGGAGTCGCAGACGGTTAGGGTTGTATCCCCTTCGGTACTGCCCAACGCATACTTTTGGTGTTGACCGTCTGGATGGTGAGCCGCGAATGCCGTTTCACCCGACCCGACTCCTGCTGTGGACCAACCCGAAAGAAATGCGCCAGAGGGCACTCGGGTGCGCAACTGCAGGAGGGTCATGTCCGGTGATTCCGCCGTGGCGAGCAATTCAGCCCCACCCAGTATCGCCGTAATGTCGGAACTCGTGGTGCCGCCTCCGCACGTAGTAGTCTGGTACGACCAATAGGCCACGACAGACGACGCGGAGTCGTCGGTCGAAATGCAATGGCCTGCAGTCAATACGTAAGGTATGAAGATGTCCTCGCCATCTTCCACGTTCATGTAGGATCCCGTACAAACGTAGGAGCTGCCATTTTCCTCAAATGAGAGCAATAGTGTCGACTTTGATGTAACTTCGTCAATGGAACCGTCGTCGAGGCCACATTGCACGTCCAAGTGGTTCGAGCAATCAAGCTCTGGAGCGATGTTTTCGTCGAGTCCGAACGGGGCATACCTGTGCGCGATGCTCAGCAGCTCAAGGTTCAGCTTCGAAATGTCTGCACGACTCTTCAGGCGGATTTCGACACCGATGGCGTCGTCAAAGGCGTCGGGAGTCCAATAGAGGTTCTCATTGCGAGGTTTCTTGTCTGCGGAGATTTTATGAATCACCTCTGCGGTGCCGTCGTTTTCCCATTGGTAGAAAACGATTTGGGAATTTGCTGGCAATTCGAGCTTCGCAGAGAAACGGATGGAGTTTGCGCCAGGAGAAGCGACCCGCAAATACGACACTATGCCGTCGGAGTGGTTGCGCCAGTTCAACCTGCTGGCAAGATTGCCAGACATGTGATTGGGAATGTCCCGATGGATCCCGACGCGCAGCTTTCCTTCTGTTGTGTGATTGGCGATGCGCCGGTTCTCGGCTGGAGACAGTCGCGGCATCGTCATGGACAATTCGAACAATCGAGGTCGCGGAAAGACGAGATTGACTTCGGGCTCTGCGTCTGTGTGCTCTGGCTGAAATGCCCCACCGACGCTGATTTCCTGTGCGCCCACAGATGCAACGTGCGCTACGAATGCGAAGAACAGGACGGGAAAACTGGCTGAACGGAGTCTATTCAAGGTGATTGCAGACAAAGCCTGAGAGAAAACACAGTTTGCGAAAATTTTAGCGTTGAGAGTTTTCGAAAGCAGGAAAATGCCAATCGTTTTGATGGTTGTCTACGTGTCGTCTCGCAGTCCCGCCTGGATTTGCAAGTATTCTAGGAATTAGAACACTTCAATCTGCTGAGAGTATTCGAGGACTGATATTCGTATGACGATTGAACAGTGACTTTTTCGTTACCAATTTGCACATGGCACACAAGGCCGCCTTTCGCCCCACAATTTCAATGTTCACCTTCGGTGACTGCAGGGTGCATTGCGACTACGCATTGAGCAATCAAGTCTCCAACCAACAGAGCTTGGTCAGAGTCTTGCGGCGGTAATCCGACGATTTCAGAATGTGACGGGTCTGCTTCCCACTCCTCTGTTGCTGGAAGTGGTTCGTGAACTATGAGAAGATTGTGCAACTCATGAGCAACGGTTCGCATTACAGTTCCCACGTTCATTTCTGCGAAACGACCGGACACTTTGCGGCTCAACCGGCACACCTCTGCCAGTTGATCTGATTTGGCATTGGCAAGAATTTCCAGCCAATTCACTGACAATCCAGTCTTGTCCGAACCATTAGGTCGCAAACGAAATTCTGAACCGTCGGGGCTACCATCGTCCTGGACCATGCTCGGTTTAACGTAGCGCACGATGGCGTCTGTCAAGGGAAGTCAGTCGCCCTTCATTCGCAAAGCAGTGACTTTAATTCGAAGGCTTCAATTTGACGCTTGAGGCCATCAAATGTGTCTCGTCCAGCAACTCTTGATACATGCTTCGTAGCACGCCTTTGCTTGAAGACAACATACTGAACAACTCTATCACCTAGAAACTGCAGTCCGAGTTGTGTTCCTTGCTCGTCCTTCCACATAACTCGTAGGTTTCCATTGTCCATCAATATTAGATTGCCGCGTCGAAACTGGCGTTCGGCTAGGATGAATATCCAAAAGTCATGTGCAGATCGGGCATTGAGATGGTAGCCGTCTTCGAGCGCATGATTGCAGAGCTTTGTTAGTCTCTCAAGGTAGTCTTGAATTTGTTCCACTAGCAAGTCTCAATCGTTGAACACAGTACTGGACAAACAATCGTGCGGTTAGTTCTGATTCTCTCAACGAAAACAGGCAGGCAAAGACATGCTTCACGAGGAACGCCAGATGGCAGCTACATCTTAGTTCCTTGCAGTGAACGATTCATGTGACTACACAACACCCTCTTGCCGGCAAAAATGCAGCAGAAAATGTACAGGATAAGCTCCAGAATGTGCGTATATTCCGCTGTGATCGTGCACTGAGAAGAGCTTCGCTAAAGGCATTCGTCCCATTTGATTGGGCTTCTCTTGCAAAGGTACTTGATTGTCGGTTTTCGTGCGTGGCTAAGGAGAATGGCAGACCATGTTTGTTCAAGCTGATCGCCTGCGATTTGGGGTTGCTGGATTAGAGTGTACGTTCCAAAACGTAACGACTGATTGTAGCGTTCGGACTCGCGAATGCGAGAATTCTGGGCCGTTGAAGCGTAGGTCAATAGAGACTTGTGGTTAGGTGTTTTGTGTTCGACTCTTGACGTGTTTTCGTTATGTCAGATGTCCGCGAGAAGCAACCAAACTTAAACTAGGGGATTTGTTAGTTCAATCTCCGGCAAATATACAGACTTTTGGTACTATTCGACACAGAAGCTCCAGCACAAGTTTGTAGTCTGGAATCCACCAAGAATTCAAGAGCATTGAGCTACCAATTTAGTCGATGAATAGCGAAGTCGGCACGCTCATCACCCAAGACGATAGATCTGGCACGACAGCCCATCCATCGGTCACTCTTCGAGCAATCGCCCCGGAGATTAAAGTGACAGAGGTTTACGATGCTTGGTGGCAGTTTGCCTTTGAACGGCAGAGAATCTACCACCGGCGATTGCGGGGCCAAGGCGCACCGTGGACGAAAGACCCAGTACTCTTGCGATTCCGTTTTACTAACGCCTTCAGAGCAGCTGACCGCGTAAGCCAGTATTTGATCAGAAACGTGATCTATGCGGAAGAACTCCCTCAGAGTCCCAACGAGATTGCCTTTCGCGTACTTCTGTTCAAGCTATTCAACCGGATCGAGACATGGGAGACGGTAGTCAGAAAGTTGGGAGATGTCGTTTGGTCCGAGAACCCTTTGCCTCATATAAGCGACATTCTCACTTCGGAACTGTCTGCAGGACGAAGAATTTACTCTGCAGCTTACATTATGCCGACGAAGCGACTGCCCGATACAGGGCCGCGTAAGCACCAGATGCATTTGGAACTCCTCCGTCTGATGATGATCGATGACATTGGGGATCGCTTGGCGGAGACCAAAAGCATGGAGGCTGGGTTTAACCTGCTACGGTCGTACCCCACCATTGGAAATTTTCTCGCCTACCAATTCATCACCGACCTTAACTATAGTGAAATAACAAGCTACACTGAGACGGAATTCGTTGCTGCTGGTCCAGGTGCTCGCGAGGGATTACGGAAGTGCTTCGCTGATTCCGGCGGATATTCGGATAGTGATTTGATTCGCATTATGATGGACATTCAGGAGGAGGAATTTAAGCGTCTTGGATTGGAATTCCAAGATTTATTCGGTCGCCCTCTAAAACTGATAGACTGTCAGAATCTCTTCTGTGAAGTTGCCAAGTACGCTCGTGTTCAGTATCCAAGCAGAACACCGAACGGGGGACGATCTCGCATAAAGCAGAAATATCGATTCAAAGCTCCAATTGAGACACCGTTCTTTCCTCCCAAATGGGGCATCAACAATACTGTAACTGAAATGCTCGCGACAGGTAATCTAGTCCGCGAACCTGTACTAACAGGCTACCAGCGAGCGGCCGCGCAAACCAGTTTCCATGCTCCCGTTGAAGGTGGCGACGCGATCACAACATCGATACTTGGGCTAATCGGCGAAATCGGTGAGGTCGTATCCGAACTCAAAAAGCACTCGCGAGAGGGAGCAGCTTACCAAGGTTTTTCAGTTCGGCTAGCAGAAGAGATCGGGGATGTCCTCTGGTACGTAAGTGATCTTGCAACCCACCGACACATTAGGCTGGATTCGTTAGAGGCTCTTGCTAGTACATCGGCGAGTCGCTCTAGTACGCAGGAAGGAGAGTGGATTCGAATCGCTTTGTCGCTCTCAGAGCATGCGGGACAATTGTCGCAATCCTATGACTCACTACTTACCGATCTTCAATCCTCGAACAACTTCGATGCAAATCTGGTCAATTCTCTCGCTGGGATATTGAACGATCTCACGCGACTTTCAGGTGTTTATGGCCTCTCCATCCCTGTTGTAGCCGCTACAAATCTCAAGAAAGTAAACTATCGCTGGAAGCTTCCGGTTTGTACGACGGAATATTCTCAAAGCGAGTGGCCTAAGCACGAGCAAATTCCTATGCAATTTGACGCGTGTTTTACGGATGTTCGTGGTCGCGTCAACATAGAATTCTCAATTGATGAAGGTAGGATACAAATCACTCCAGACTCGTTGACTGACAACGCCTACGATTCCGACGGCTATCGATTCCATGACATCTTCCACTTAGCGTATGCAGCCGTGCTCGGATGGTCTCCGGTGACGCGGAGCCTCATTAACCGCAAGAGAAAGAGTGTCCCGATAGTTGATGAGATTGAGGACGGCGGACGAGCAATCGCTATTGAAGAAGGAATTGCCGCGATGGTATTTGCGTATGCAGCACAACATCGAAAGTTTCAAGGGGTCCAAACCGTGGAATACTCCCTTTTGCGAACTATTTGTGATATGACAGCACACTTGGAAGTTGGCGTTCGTTCCCCAGCCGAGTGGCAAGAAGCGATTATTCAGGGCTTTGAGGCTTGGAGGGGAGTTCGTGATGCTGGAGGAGGTCGCGTTCACGTCGACCGCAATTCCAAACGAATCCGCTTCCACAGTAGTAAAGGGTTGCAGTCCTTGACTGCGCCACTGTCCCTTGTTTAGTGACTGAGATGCAATTGGTCGAGTGAAGGAGAGCATATGTTCTGGGGACCTGCGAAGTTACGCCAGGAACTGCCCAATAAGCGCATAGATCCTTTCTTTGATGACCGAGTCGATCGCGCATCGTATCGACTGTCGATTGGGCATCAAGTCTATGTTTCGCCGATTAAGCGGAAGCCAAAATGGTTTACTCGTCCAGTAACAACTCTAAACGACGGTCAAGTATTTGCCATTCCTCCTGGTCAGTTTGCGTTTCTTCTTACACATGAGTCGGTAAAGGTTGGACTCGATGAAATTGCCTTCATTTCCATGCGCGCTAAGACCAAGTATCGTGGCCTTGTGAACGTGTCTGGGTTTCACGTTGATCCTGGATTTCAAGGACATCTAACTTTTGCTGTGTTCAATGCAGGACCAGTTGAAGTGCACCTCCAACAGGGCGATGAGATCTTTCTAATCTGGTTTAGTGAACTCACGGATACATGCGCGGAGTATAGACAAGCAGCGCCGAACGAGATTTCAAGCGAGCTAGTCAATGGCATCAGCGGGAAGCTGCATTCTCTCGCAGAATTATCTGGACGTATCGATAAGGTGAAGCGGCGGTTGGAGACATTTCACGCTATAGCCCTGATCGGCTTAACACTACTGGCTACACTCATCGTTATACTTGCAGGTATTCTTTTGAAGATACCGTGGGCGTTTCTAGCTACCCTACATACACTAACCTAGCTGACTCGGTGATCTCCTTCAAATTTCCTGCCGGTCTCAAGGATTAGATCGTTCACGTCTTTCCTAGTCCACGACGGACCCACCTCCACCTTTGCAAAGGTCGACACGCACAGTAGAGGACCAGGTTCGAGCCTCGTCTCATCGCAAATGAACCGTTGTAACTGCGCCAAACCAAGCATGTTTCCCAAGAAACGCTCAATGTAGTAGTGGTATCTATAAGTGGCAGCTAAGAGTAGTCGTTTGCAGCCATCTATCTTGAAACTCAAATGGGATAGGCAAGGACCACTTCGGAGACGCCGTCTGTCGATGACTCCGTCGTATGTGTGAAGATCGAATCGCGAATCTACAACCTCAAGCTCGTAGCAAGCACGGTAGGTCGAAGGTTTGGCAAGTTGCTTTCTGATTTTCTCTACGCATTCCTCAAGCGGGTTATATTTGTCCTTACCATCTCCCGATTCCCGTCGAACCAGTCGATATGCATAGGTGCCCCAAGAACTATTATTTATTTGAGGGTAAACCTTTTCTGGATAGTATGTATACACTCCGAATTTCTTGTACCTTCTGTACTCCGAAGCCGGAAAAATGGTTTCCGCTACGGTTTCTAGCGGCTGTGCGTTATGTGAGACCAGAAATTCGTTCACAGTCGCCTCTATCTTGCAATCGATTGGACAAGACTTGGTCGCATTTTCGATCTCTACAACAAAGTGAAATGCCTCCCAATCCTTGTCTTCAATGATTGCGTTTACGGCTTTGTACCACGCCTCAGCTCGACTCTTCCCCCAAATTGCATGCATTGTCTCTTTGGTCACAACAATTCTCTCACGACCATACTACCCACAAAATGTCGGTCTAGGTAATTCATTGAAATCCAAGCGCACCCATTTTCAGCCCACCGAATTCCCCAGCTGTTCTGGATGAGAATCAATGTATTCCCCAAATTGTCTTCACGAATGCCAATCGCGAGAACAGCATGGCCTATGGAGCTCTTTATGTTTGGATTTTCATCCTCTTCGTCAATTACATAGTCGGGTGCAAGGTTGCTGAACCATGCCCGTGATATCTCAAGAGCGACAATTACTGGCACACCACATCTAAGCGATAAGGCGACAGCATCTGGATTATTGTGGAACTCGAGCGCGCAATTAAATTTCGGTCCAAGCATGGAAGGAGGAGCCTCTGGGTTTGGTCCCGTGAGGATATAAGGCCAACTTGACTCAACTGGTTGTCCCTCCTCTCTCAATGCAACACGTACTGAATCCAGTGTCAGGCCAATCTGCGGTAATGTTCTCGTGACAGTTTGCTTTGCATTGAAATAGAGGAACTCCACACAAAGGTGGATACCCAGATTCCGTGCAAATTCGTGAGCGGCGGTGGCAGCGAACGCTAAGCATGTTGGGCGGGTCTCGCCCTGATCACGTACAGGAAGTAGTTCTGGTCGAAGATCGACGTAAACGGGCAAATCCAAGCCTATTGTCTGAGAGCTTTTCGACATATGCGTGGAAGCCCAGTCTCCTTCCCTTCCAAACAATACTTGATATTGAAATTCGTCCTCGGCTTAGATCCATGGTCCCACTGTCTACGTTCCTCAATGCTTAACTCACCAGTTCCAGAACCTCTCAACACGATAGAACGAACACCGAAGCTACCAATCCCATTGTGAGTTCTCTGTTCGTCACTCAGAATTTGGAACCCTTGTTTCATTGCAGTCTCAACGTTCCAAGTAAGTCCTGCAGAAGCATGTTCCTTAAGCTCGATTTGGAGGACATCATCGGGCGTACCAACGAGTGTCAGACCGTTGTCTCGCTCCGTCAACAACCAAACGTTTGCCCATGGATTGCTTAGGTAGGAACTGTCTATGTTCGCTAGCTTCATGGTCTTTGGAGGAATATCTGCGAGGAGTCGCGCTTCGTTGGGCGAGAATACTTTATGGCCTGCCAGCCCCCAGCACATGGCTTGATAGCTCACGCCCAAACGGAGCGATAACTGGTAAATGACTGTTGGGGTTTTCAACGCCTCTGGGGTCCATTGTTGACGCCGGACTTGCCCAGCAACTAGCCATCTTGGCATCAAGAACTCAGACGCAAATGCATCAGCCGCAACTTCTTGCAAGTTGCCGTGGCCTCGTCCGCGGGGAACGAAACCTATCAGGTCTTCGTCGTCTAAACTGGATTGGTGATTCAATAGAAAATGTCCAAGTTCGTGGGCCGCTGTGTAGCGTTGAACATGAAGGTCTCGTTGCGTTGTCACCAGAATGCCTCTCTCTATGGACGTATTAAGATAAACGCCAAGAAGTTTGTCTAGTGGCCGAAACAAGAATCCTATTTTTTCTTCTATGATGGTGCGAAACACATCGACTGGGCTATTTACGTCATTCAGGAGCATCCTCTCGTGCACCTCGGCCGCACGTTCCGCACCCTCTAGAATGGCGTCACGTCGCTCCTGTGAGTTCATGGTTGGGACTACTCTCTTTCTCTGCTGAGAAGCCAATCTGCGAACTCCAAAATCTCTTGACGGTCTTCCTTGGACATTGCTTCAGCCTTGCGCAGGAGTACTCGGATCTCTTCCGGCTGTGCTGATGTTTCTTCACCTGCAAAAAATGAGATGGGGCGACGATACAATGCCGCCAATTGCTTCAATTCCAACGTATCGACTCGCCGCTGCCCCAGTTCGATTAGCGAGATTGCTGAACGAGCTAAACCTAATGACTCGGCTACCTCCTGCTGTGTCAACTCTAGATAATCGCGAGCTTCACGAAGTTTCGTGCCGATTTCCGCTCGTAGATCGTCTGCCATAATCTATCCTCAACATGCCTCTGTAACGAAGGTTGCACCATTTATATCCTCTACAGCGTGCTCGGTTCTATCCTCTGGACACCAGTCAAGAAGCTGAGGCATGAGATGCTCTAACACTTCCTCTGGCGATTTGTAGCCACCCTTACGTATGAACTTCAAAGGAAAACGTGCTCCCAAATATTTTTTCACAATTGGACGAAGCTTAGTAGCCACAAGCTTTGAGTCGATGGGTAAGACTTTGTCCCAAACGTCTGTGTCTTTGGGTGGCACGCCAATTTGCTCAATAGAATTTAGGACACCCAACAGCTCCCGACTTAGCGAGGACTTCAACTCGCAAAATCCGGATCTTGTTAGCGTAGGCATTTCCTTTGCTGCCACGGTACTCTCCGTTGTTCGACTATCTATCGTATTGTACACCCTGTGTTCGATTATCAAACATCTACTTTCGCATGGCAACCGAAGCAACACACCAGCACAGGTTCCATCGAAGCCCGACTGTGGCATCCAATTTTGGTAACAGTGGTGACAACGATAGCTGACCATTGGAACGTACCCTCAGCTCTACATCTGGAAAGTCCCACTCTGCATCTCCGGTGATTGGGTATTGAGCCTTGAAATACGCCTCCTTTACCGTGAATGCGAGATTGACAATCTGCGGCTTGGGAAGACCAGTAGTGTGCGAGATGCATTGAAGTTCCTTCGAAGACACTATGTCGTCCCATGCGATGCAGGGAATGTCCTCCATTCTTTCGATATCAATACCAATCGAAGAATATTGCGGACTCTTTGCAACTGCCACAGCGCACCAAAGCTCTTTGTACGATATGCTGCCGCACATGCCTCTGGGCCAAACCGGAGCTCCGTCTTCAGTACGCCCAATCTGAGAATCTTCACATCCAAACTTAGACAGCAGCCTCTTGGCTAGATGACGGCTGGTGACAAACTGGTTCTTTCGTAACGTCGTGACCGAGCCGATCCCGTCTGCTTCGGTCAACGCGGAGGTATCACGAGTGGCTGTGACCTCGCTCACAGCGGCTAAAACGCCCTCTGGAACTACAAGGTCCACGAGACTACTCAGACTACACGAACCTGACATGATCTGTTTTGGTTAATACCATTCTCAAATGAAGGGTTTTGGTCAAGAGGGACCGTTCTTGAGTAGTAATTCTCGCAAGGATTCAAGATGAAACATTCGAAATGTTCGATGTCGGAGGCGAAACGTTTAGCGCGTCAGCGAAATCTACATCACTTATTCCCTCCAAGAAACACGGCGCGAGTGTGCGGTTTATGGGGAATCTGGTTCTCGGATTTGGTACTACAAACGCAGGAGTTCCATACTCCTCTTGGTCTGCTACTAGAGTATCGTATCCACTCACCTGCACTGCCTTGACGTGATCTGCCCCTTAGTGGCCGAACAAAGCATAGGAGAGAATGCCCGCTCTGTGCTGCAGATGATGTTCCACCAGATCCTCCTTCTTCACATCATTGCGCTGTACCGCAATGAATCCGGGTCTCTTCCCGGACAATTGTGTGATTGCCTTGAGCATGGCAGTTAGCAGTGCTTTCATGTGTCATCTTCTCTTTCACTTCGCATGACGACAAGCGCGGAATCCGAAGAAAGTGCACCCGCGCGACGTGAACGTCTTGTCCGAATGCTTCCTGGAATTGGCTGTACTTGGGTGCTTCGTCGATTTGAACTGGTCTATCGCAGCACTCTACGTATTCAAGTCTCGAATTGACACTCCTTCCAGCGAGTTTTTCTCAGTCTTTGTGTTTCCAATACTCTACAAATCGCACAGCCTAGCCCTTCTTTGAATGTCTCGCCGGACGGAAGTCTCCTTGGATGTGTGACAACGACGAATCCGCGTCCAATATGCCTATGACCCGCCATCCTACTATGCAATGGATCGACGAAGCGATAGAAGTCCTTCTTCTAATCTATCGCCCCGAATCCATTGTTAGGGACTTCCACTTCACTTCGGCGACGTTGTCACCAATACTGAAGTCAAGACCGCTAGACTGCCCCAAGTCCACAGATGTCACCTCGTAGCCTTTCGTCATCAGCGTGAGGGCAGTATCCACCTCAATATAGAGACCAGGATAAGCAGTGTCACCAATCAGCCCGTCTCGCAACCTACCGTCCAATTCCTTTTGTTCTCGTGCGGATACACGGTTGCGTATCTCGACAAGACCAACCGCGAATCTAAGGGCCGCATCCAGTCGAGCATTCCGCCCTGGTATGTCCGCATCGCCTGCCTGAATTTTCAAGCATTGACCAATGGAGATCTTTAGCCAGTGATGGTCGTTAACGATTTTCGAAAGATAGGGCGAGCGACTTTGTTGAGATTTCAGTTGACTGATTCTTTTGGACCAACGCGAACGAATTCGTGGCGCTTTCTGAGTCAGTTCGTTAGCATAACCAACTGTGGAGAAGGAAGTCCACGATCATGTCCATGCGTAGAAGTTTCGAACCCGAGTTCAAGGAACAGGCGGTTTTGCATGCGTTGAATTCGCAGCTGTCGCAGTCGCAGATCAGTGAGGAGCTGGGGATCCCCAGAGCTTGCTGTCGCGATGGGTGAGGGAGCACCGCGCTCGTTGCGAGCAGGGAGGTGACTCGGACGAGTTGGCACGTTTCCGGCGGGTTGAATTGCTTCAACAGACCAAACCTCCGTGGATCAATTCCGCGACTGAGGCAATCCTCTTCGGACCGATGGCACTGCGTTACTCAGCCTTTCTCGATGTAGTGCTTTCTCGAATTCGTTCCCGCTCAAAGCCGAGTCAATAGAGTCAGGTTTGAATAAGACTGAAACTCGCTTGAGCCGAAACAAGCCTTTACATGAATCGAACTCATTCACCGACGGAATTCATTGCTAATGAGTTCACGAAGTGTAAACTTACACGATAGACTGCAGAAAGTTAAGGAAGAACTCGTGACTGAGACAGTTTTGTTACCGCTTGGGCTTGTTCTAGGCATCCTAGCTGCTACTGCCGCCGGTATGAGCACAACGTTTTTCAAAAGCCTTGGTGTTTATATTGGCGAACGAAATGAAAGGAGAAGGCAGATTAGAAACATTCGATTGATTTGGGAGCGATTTCGGTTGACGCTAACGAATTTAGAGTGTTCGAAGTCTTCAAGTGATCAAGAATCCACCGACACACAAGTAAATCTCCTACGAGACTTAGACATCTGCATTCGCAAGACAATAATTTCATTAAATCACAATGGGAAGTTTTTGGATGGCATACACCACTTTGAGATTAGAGCTTGGATATCGGACTTGGAGATGTCACTGGCCCTGTTCAGAGAGTCTGACGAGCTGCCGGACAGCGAGTTTTACGAGACGGAAGTGTTCCAAGAGCTAGCTGAGCTTAAGTGGCTCAAGTTTAAGCTCTAGACAGGAGTAGTTGACGTTCATACCGGCACTTGCTGCTGGAAGTGACTCGATCCTTTGAACGTGAAACGACTCCCACGGTAGCTTGACTTTCGACGTGTAGGTCAATTCTTCCTCTCCGTGTTGGTGTCGAACTTGTGGAGGCGTCAACACCCTATTGCGCAGGCAAGGTGGTAAGTTGTTGCAGCAACACGCTATAGAGTAAATGTGCTCTCACACGAAGGAAGTCTACGTCGTTCTTTCGACCTCAGGATTTCGGCTATACCTGCAACAATAGCATGCGTCCTTGTTCCCAGACATGCTTGGCAGTCGTTCCTGATCCTTTCATGAGAATAGTTGGATGGGCTTTGGTTGCTCGTATCCTCTAAGGACACTTGAATCTCATACAGTGATTTGGAGGACGAGCACTCGAGTTGATTGTGAAGACAACATGTTGAACATTTACTGGTTCTTGTACGCATTCCAGTGTCGCTGACAGCTGCGCAAGCTATTTCTAACCCTCAGGTTCTCCGAGTTGCCTGGATGCGGACGGACTCCTGGTACCGGGGCGGAGGGCTGACACCAGAACCAGAATTGTCTCGCTGGCGACTCCATCCAGAAGCTGAGTTACGGAAACTCTCGCGAGAGTTGCTGGGAGGCACATGGAGGCCCAAAACGTGGTTGCAGGTACCTTACCCCAAGAAAGACTCCTGCTTACGACACTATGTTTTGCCGACAGTGAAGGACCAAGTGGCTTTCATGGCACACATGGTGCTCCTTGGTCCTCTAATTGATACGCAGATTCACAACTTCGCTTTCGGCAATCGTTGGTACAGACCGTTGCTGTGGAATCGTCGACGACGCAAACCCCAATGGGAGCTTCGCCCGTATCCCTTTTCAACGAACAGAATATACCTTCCGTATTCCCGATCTCACGGCATATTTAGGCGTACTGCGCATTGGACGGTTGCACAGATGACCAATACGCAAGTCCGGAAGGAGGATTACCCTAAACCTGCTCAACACTTCGATGACTTCGAAAAGAAGATGTTGCCAGCTTGGACTAGGCGTGAGTGGTGGGGCAATTCCGGTGGGGACCGGGCATACTGGGCGGCTCTTGACATTCAGATGGCTTTTCCATCAGTCCCTGTTGGGCGACTCGATAGTGATCTGGAACTGATGCTTGGCGAAACCTGCCCGCAAGCGCAAGACTTGGTTCAGGGATGCCCAAATCCCATAATCGACGCGCTCAGTCATAAGAAAATTCGCCAAGAAATCGGAAAGAGGCTCGTTGCAGCCTTGAGAGAAGTGAAAATCGATAGCGGAACGATCGAGTACAACTCATGGGGACTACCGACCAACCACTGGTTGCCGAACGTCCAACGTGAGAATGACCCAGGCCTGCCCACCGGATTGGCAATTTCCGGAATATTGCTAAATGTTGCAACGCATCGAGCTGATCAGTCAATTCTGAAATTCTTGAAGGACTCATCGGGACCTTGTCGAAGTGCTTTGGTTAGATTCTCAGACGACATGTACGTAATGTCGAAATCAGTTGAGGGAGTACTTGCACTCGTTGAAGCCGTTAATATCGCGTTAGGGGATACAAACCAGAGTTCCCTTGCTTTTCCAAACTACGTGTCGAACCTATGTCTGAATTTCAACAAGATCCGACCGGAGGCACTACAAAAAGTTGTTGGGCGTTTTCTCAAAGACAACGGCTGGAACCGCTGCAAAGTGTGCAAGGAACCTATTGCACCAAGGCAGCCACTCAACGAATCAATGGGAGTTCTGGACTGGTGGGGAGATTTACCAAAGAATAAACAGTCAAAATTCCAAGAAACCCTTGATCGAGAAAGTGTAGGAAAAGGCGATGTCGGTCCGTTTGTAACAACGCTGGTAGAACGGCTAAGCGAGCTGGGAACAGACACACTAGAAGAGCGATTCGGCGAAGGTGCCCGAAACTACTTGGCGCGTTTGCATGAACTAGCTCGGTTCGACATAGATGACGAGCAAGTCCGACCTGAAACACGTCGTCTTTTCTCGGTAAATCGGTTAGTGCGAGCGTGGTGCCCTAGAGAGTCAGAGACGCAAGTCGTTCGTGACATCCGGGATACCGTGGCAACGGTGTTGAGCACTACTCCGTGGCAGTTTAGCCTGTGGCGTGCTGTTGTTCGTGCGTCGGTACGCCGTGCTGGCGGCCAGGTGAATGCAGCAAGTCACCGTGAGGCGACTGATTGGTTGCAGGTTCAACTGCGTCGAATTGCGTTTGCGCCGGACAATGCCGACTCTTTGGCATGGAACAATGTATGGCCAGAAAAAAACGAGAAGAGACGCCGCCACAAACGGAAATCTGAAACGTGGAAGCCGCACTACCTGTCGTTCCATAGGGCTGCATTTTGGAAGGCGGTGTCCGAAGTACTGCACGATCTCGCTCAATACGAAGCAAGATATTCCAACTCAAATGTTGAACGCGGAGACCCTTCGCCAAATTCGTGGATCGTACGCGCGATCCCCGAAGGTGCTCATTTGGAAGTGGCTGACTGGCTCAGTGACTTGGATGAATGGGCTCGCATACTGTATCCGAGAATTCACGAATTCATTCCTTACGATTGGCTGTGGGAGGCAGATGCCCTCGCAGGTGCCATGCTCAGTTCGCAATCTAGGACTAGGCTTGCCGCCGCCTGGCAGAGCACAGTGAAGCCTGCTCGAAGCACGCTACAAGTTCCTATTACCAATCATGTAACTCGACTCAACCGGTGCTCGGAATTGCTCGAACCGCAGAATCGATTGGTCGACCTGGATTATCAAGCCAGGAGGCGCAAACTCGGAATACAAGCTTTGTCTCATTTACGTTTTGGGCAGCCAGACCGAGTTCTGCGTGAAACCTTGTTTCCACAGGATGGAACACCTCAAATCAGCGTCAAGAACAAAATGTCAAAACGGAAAGCTGTCATGGCGTCACTTTCGCTTGGGTGTTTTGAAAACATTCCGCTCGAATGGGCGAAACACATGGTTCCCAATCGCAGGAAGCTGGTATCTGTATTGGTGAAGCGTCCATTTGCGTTGCGCGAGTATGGGCAAGCTCGTAAAGTCGTCATTGGTCACACAGCCAACACTAAGTACGCCACCATTCAACGGGTATTGTGGGGTACTCCAGAAAGTGGACCGTTAATCGAATGGCCTTTGCGTTCATGGGAGACGCCTGCGATCGGACTCCCAACGGCTATAGCCATCAGATTGTTCTTCAACGCTAGGGAACAAAAAGCACCAGAAAAATGGACTCCAAGAGATGGTCCTTTGAATTGGTCTATCGACGATAAGGATGGGTTTCTAGCACAGATTCGACGTAGGCAGTTCGGTAGGCAGATGGGTTTTGTAGATGTGATAGCCAAATCTTCGACTGGAAGCGGCAAAAGGATCAGCATTGCAAGGACAAACTACTGGGAGATCTTGGCGCATGAGGCGTTTTACTTGCCGTTCGCTACGTTGTGCGGAGAAATCGCCCCGAAGGAGGTAATCCATTCTGAGAGCTACCTGCTCTATTGTGATGTCTTGCTCTTGCTGACAGCTTTGGACGGTCACGAATCGATTTTGGATCAATTCGCCCAGTTTGGGGCAAGCGAGCAATCCTTTGAAGACCGGTGGAGCTGGCGGTCACGAATTCACCTCTCGGCAGAGGCTTGGAGAAACATTGAACGTATCTTGCGATGGAGCGAGCATCCCAAAATCGACGGCACTGCACTTGGGAACGAGCTGGCAATGAGTCTTCGATCAGGCGTCCTAGGAGAGGTTACCGATCACGATCAAGTTGTTGAACGTGTAGATATAGGACTGCTTGTGGGAGAAGATATCGAGGTGGTTCGAGGCGTGAGTCAGGCTATAGAAAACGCCCCTACACTGCCGCCGGGCCTTCATTTACCGAAAGACCTAGCAACCAACTTGCTTGTGAGAATTGGTCAGATAACGCAGTGGCCCAAGAATTCAGATGTAGTCAATAGTTTTCCCAGAGTTGGTATGAACACTGCGACGAACATCATGGAGCAGGTGTCCAACGTATTTCTCACGTCGGGCGGGCATCCAGGGGGATCGGGACCGGAGCTTGTCTTGCTACCAGAAGTGACTCTCCCACAATCGGAAGTCGTGTCGTTACACCGGCTAGTGCGTCGTACCGGAATTGCATCTCTTGCAGGGATATATTGGCGCTCTGTCCGACCTGCCCATCGGCCTGCTGGAAAACACCGGGCGAGTTGGATGTGTTTTGTAAACGAAGCTGAATTGGTAGTACCTGTAGGGCACAATGATCGTGGACCAGTAACTCTGCGTTGGTTCCGTGTTCGAAAACCCGTTCCTGCTCACTTCGAAGACGGTTTAGCTGTTGCGCTGTCGTTGAAGAACAAGAACATCAATTGGAGTATATTGCCAGGAACCCGCTGGTATCGTTTCCTGCATCCACGTTGGGGAGACTTTACCATTGCGATTTGTGCAGACTTAATCGATGCTGCACCTTGGCGTTTCTTTCGGGGAGAACTTTTGCATCTGCTCATGGTGGCACATAATCGTGATGTGAATCTCTACGATGCATTGACTTGGGTGCGTGCTTACGAAAACTACGTTAATGTTGCCTCAGTCAATCACGGCAAGTTTGGCGGATCGTTTGTTTGGACTCCTCAACACTCACATGGCCGAGAGCTTGCAAAGTTGCGAGGAGGAGATCTGTTTCTGACAGCAGATGTGAACTTACCTGTAGAGCACTTGCGGCAAGCACAGATCGCAGGTGTGAATGATGCCATTCTTTCGGCCGCTGCAGACTGGCAAGTAGACGCAGGTTCAAGCTCAAGGTTCAAGTCACCACCTCCGGGATTTGGACACAGGAAGTCTTGATCATGGTGATGTTGGAAATTACTTCAATCCGGTAGTTAGACAAAGGAATAGAAACCACTTGCTTCAACAATGTAGCTTGTACAAGCGGGCTTACTCCAACTGGCACGACGGTTTGCAAAGACCCTTTTGTACTGTCACTTTCGAGGCTAGAGGCACTGAAAAGGCTAAACCTTCAAAGTGTGGCATCAACACAGGGGTCAATATTGCGAAGTGCGAGCGAACGCTGTATGGACACTAGATTAGAACTCAGAGAATTTGGCCACAGTTTTCCAACGGTCCGCACGAACAGGTTGGTTGACACAAGGCTAAAGAAGCAACGTGTATTCTGAAGAACTCAATGAAAAAAGAACCTGAAACTCGCGAACAAGAGATCTCCAAAGTAATACAAAGCTTCCAAATCGATGTGACAGATGTCACAATCGATCTGATCAATACACTTTGGAGCATAAACACCCTCTACCGTCAAGAAAAGGGGCAGCAAGCACCTTCTTATCCAAATCCAGATTACCCAAAGCTTAAAGTACTGCCTCGTAGGGTCGCCGATACTCCTTTTTCTGATCGTTTTGCGCCGAAAGGACCTATGGAGCAGCTCATCTTTAAAGCTTGGGTGACGGATGTCTACGATAGACTTTGGGAAGGAACGTACCGAAATAAACTCCGTGAGGAATTCCAAACTCCAAATCGTAGAAAGCCTCGCATGGAGGCCAACGTGCTTGGAGACTTCAAAAACGTACGTCATGATCTTATTCACAACAAGAGCATTGCGAAGGATTCTGCAACATGCGAGGTCCTTCATTGGTTCAAGAAGGGCGAGCATATGTCAATGCGAATGGGGCACGTGTTTGATTTTCTAAACCAAATGGCGATGATTCCGGACCTTGCTCGTCCGATTCACGGTGATGGTACGGTCTTGTGGCTTCCCGACTCAACGACCTATGGTTCGTCTGAAGTTATTCCTGCTCTAGTTTCAGTACGTCCCTTAATATTCGAAACCGAGGAGTTTCAATACCGCTACTGTGCAAGCATAGTTTTTGAAGATGGTGTTTTCGCCAAAATCCCCTTTGAGTTTGCTGAACATTCCAAAATAACGGATGATCAGTGGGTGAGCATACGAATAATTGAGGACAAGGAACTTTTCATTCCTCCAGATGCGAAAATTTCTTCGGTCCAGCTCTATCAGACTTCCTTCGGGCCTACGATGAAAGGCCCTGGTAACTATACTCCTCCGCTTCGCCTTTGATATCGACAATTCTCGAAATTCTTAGTGAGATCGACGCCTGCAATGAGTCTAATTGAACCGAATTTTCAGCTAGAAATTTCCTGTGCGCAGAATCTCCTCCCACGGAATTGCAGATTCTCCAGCATGAAGGGTCAAGTGAATCAATTGAGTGCAACTTAGATTACCTGGTGTACCCTCCACATCAGTGGTCACGTCAACAGAGAGGTTGAAATCTAGACCGACAACCTCGCATTCGTCAGCGATTACCCGTGCTGCTTTGCTAAGGCTCTGGGCACGTTCGGTGTCACACAACGCTCGAATGGCCAATCCGCCAATCCTCGGTTCAAAGTAACGCCAGGTACCGAAGGTCTCTTGACTCTGGTCAAGAACACCAGCGATTGTTGGAAAGTCGCCCGTCACACGTTCGCAACAATCAGTCGGAAGTTCAAGGTAGAGCCTCATTAAGTTGTGTGTCTTGGGAAACGTGTTCAATCGAGTAGCAAGAATTGCCTTCAAACCCACTTCACATGCAAGAGCGCTGGTCATGATCTTGATGAGTGTATTACCCATCACGCCCAATAGTTCATGGTTTGAGGGCACTTTACAATTTGTGGGAATTTGAAGTTGCGATGAGTTAGTGGACAGTGCACAATGACCCAAGGAGGAAAATCATG
>CAZNFX010000017.1:0-19603 GCA_964572845.1 uncultured Pseudomonadales bacterium
CTATAATTTCCTTCCCAAAAATATGCGTGCAAAGCAATGACCTTGAGAATAAACTCCGTAGCTCCCAACTTTACTGCTCACACCACGCAAGGGGAGATTTCGTTCCACGATTGGATTGGCGACAATTGGGCAATTTTGTTCTCGCACCCCAAGGACTTTACGCCGGTTTGCACGACGGAACTAGGCTATATGGCTGGATTGCAGGACTCATTCGCGCTTCGAAACTGCAAGATCATTGGCCTATCGGTTGACTCCGTTGACAGTCACTTCGAGTGGCTTCGCGACATTGAGGAGACCCAAGGCTACGCTGTGACCTATCCATTGATTGGTGACCCCGGCCTGGAAATCGCCAAAGCATATGACATGCTGCCTGAAGACGCCGGAGAATCTAGCGTTGGACGTACAGCTGCCGACAATGCAACCGTTCGTTCGGTATTCGTCATTGGTCCCGATAAGCGAATTAAGGCAATGCTGACCTATCCTATGAGCACTGGAAGGAATTTTGACGAGGTCCTGCGATTATTGGAATCCTGCCAGCTGACTGCCAGGCACCAGGTAGCAACGCCAGTAAATTGGCAGGCGGGCCAAGACGTGATCATAGTGCCTGCCGTTTCAGACGAGGAGGCAAGAGAACGCTACCCTAACGGTTGGAAGTCTCCCAAACCCTACTTGCGGTTCGTTCCGCAACCAGAGTAGTCTTCTCCACCTCGGGATACCCACTACCATCGAACAACTCAACGCTTCCCACCATATAGCTCAAATCGAACATCTGGGCTACAGCATTGCGCCCGGTGCTATCGATTTGGCTTTCTGCGACGAGATATGCAATGAGATTGCTCGACTGGAGTCCATAGGGGCGCCGAGTCTCAAATCGACGGAGTTTACCGGCTATCGGACGCATCGATATTTCGATCTTTTGAATCGAAGCGAAGTGTGGGAGCGTGTCGCTATCCATCCCTTTGTCCTTGAGGTCGTTCGAGGGGTTCTAGGTGAAGACATGCTCTTGTCTACGATGGGAACCGCAGTGATCGATCCAGGTGAAACCGCGCAAGCCATACATTGCGATGATCAACTCTATGGAATCAACAGACCACACAAGAATTTAGTGTGCAACACAATGTGGGCGCTTTCCGACTTCACTGAGTTGAATGGAGCCACGCGGTTAGTGCCCGGCAGCCACAAATTCGATCTCTATCCCTATGAACGATCGAGAAAACTACGTCAAGAGCAAAAATCGGATAGCCTAGCGGACGAACTCGAAACCATCGCGGCGTCGATGCCAAAAGGCAGCATCTGCTTTGTAGTCGGTACGTGCTATCACGGTGGCGGAGCGAATACGAGCCAGGAACGTAGATGGGGCTTAACCATCAATTACTGCGCGGCATCGCAGCGTCAACAAGAGAACCTGATGCTCGCGCACACTCGTGCCAAACTAACGTCGTTTCCTGAAGAGCTGCAAGCCATTATTGGACTACGTGTGAGCCTCACGGGAGTCGGACACATTGACGCCCATGACCCACGCGCGATCCTAAATCAATCTGATTGAAATGGATTTTCCGGTACTGATCGTCGGTGGCGGCATCGGCGGACTATGCACTGCCTTAGCCCTAGGGGCACATGGAATTCCGACGATAGTCTTCGAACGCAATAGATTCGAGGATAGTTCCGGCGCCGGCATCCAGCTCTCACCGAACGCGACTCGCCTGCTGTTTCACATTGGCTTGGGAGAGAACCTCTTGGTCAATAGTGTGACAGCAACAGATGTGCTAACACGCAATTGGCAAACCGGTCGAGTTACTTCTCGGCTCCCATTAGGCGAAATTGTCGAGAAACGATGCGGGTTCCCTTACATACAAGTACTGCGTTCAAGATTAATCCGCGTTCTCCTTCGACGAGTCCAAAGCGAATCCAACATACAGCTCCACCCAGAAGACGAAGTCCATGGCCTATCCAGTTCGTTAGGTCACGTTACGGTAAAGAGCGAAAGCGGGCAGTATCGAGGCACGCTTGTTGTTGGGGCAGACGGCATGCGTTCTAAGGTGCGCAGACTTATGGGTGTGGAATATTTGCCTCCGTACTCGGGATGGGTGGCGTGGCGCACCATAGTGCAAGATACAGAGATAGTTAGTCTTTTAGGAGCGGCAACTAATGTTTGGTGCGGACCGCACGGGCACATCGTGCACTACCCAATCGACAAGACCGGCAGCCTGAACTGTGTATTCATAACAAAGTCTCCAAAAGCGTTAAACGATTCGTGGCGTCAACAAGGATGTGTTTCACAATTGAGGCAGCTATTCTCGGACTGGCACAAGGATGTCGCTAGATTAATCGACGCAATAGAAGAACCGAATCTCTTTAGGTGGGGCTTATTTCGGCATCACCAACTTCCCGGTGGCTGGACCAGGCAGCACATTGCTTTGCTGGGCGATGCTTGCCATTGCGTTCTTCCTTTCTTGGCTCAAGGAGCCGCACTCGCAATTGAGGATGCTTTTACGTTGGCCCAGTGTCTATCGGTAGACTACAAGAATCCAAATCGAGCAATTGCTAAGTATGAACACGAACGAATTAAACGTGCTGAAAGGGTCCAACGCTACTCAGAACTAATGGGTATGGCCTATCACCTGCCACAACCATGGTCAAAACTGAGAGATCTTGGCTCGAAAGTTGGACTACATCAATTGACCCAATCGGTCTACCGCTACAACGCGCTAGCACCGTTGCGCCAAGGTTGAACTTTTGCTTATTCCACCTATCTATGGGATGTAGTAAAGTTAAAATGAAATGGGCTTGGTCGAGCTGCGGAAATTTAGAAAATTTGCGACAAAACTCACTCATGAGGTGCGTTTCGAGTCATGAAATTGGACTCTGGCGCCGTAGATCGATCAATCAGAACCTGACGGAGAAATCAATGACAAACAAGCTGTTCGGGGTATCGATATTCATCTTGTTAGTTGGCGTGGCTGGTCTGGTACATGCCCATCCACACGATGGATCTACGTCGTTGGCTCCAATGCTGGAAAACGTAACTCCAGCCGTCGTCAATATCCAGGTAAAGAGAATCGCGGTAGTGCAACGACGCGGAGGTTATTGGGGACCTTCAGGCCCTAGAACCTACCACGAGAGGGAAAGCGCTGGATCTGGATTGATTATTGATGCGAATAGAGGCTTTGTTGTTACCAACCACCATGTGGTATCAGGCGCAGAAGAGATTGTTGTAACACTCTTGGATCGCCGCGAATTCAAAGCTACAGTCCTAGGGAGCGACCCCGACACAGACGTTGCCCTGCTTCAAATCGAAGCTGATGAACTTAAGGAGCTCAAGCTTGGAGAATCCAAGGACCTCCGCGTTGGCGACTATGTTGTGGCCATCGGTAATCCATTTGGATTTGGCCAGACCGTTACTTCGGGAATCATTAGTGCTCTCGGTCGCACCGGTCTCGATATCGAAGAGTACGAAAATTTCATTCAGACCGATGCAGCGATCAATCCGGGCAATTCAGGTGGTCCACTCGTGAATTTGGATGGTCACGTGATTGGAATCAACACTGCTATTGTCGGGGGAACCGGCAGCGTGGGTATTGGTTTCGCAATTCCTTCGAATATGGTTGCGTCAGTCGTAGCACAACTGATTGAGCATGGACGCGTCAGTAGAGGAGTTCTTGGGATCGTCATGAGGGGCGTGACTACAGAGGATGCGGAAGTCTACGAATTGGACACGCTTGACGGCGCAATAATTACTGAGATAGTGGAAGGGTCTTCTGCCGAAACAGCAGGCTTAAACATGGAGGATGTCGTTGTCGCCGTAGACGGCGAAGTTGTAGCAGACCCCAACGCACTTAGAGCGCAATTGAGCCTCAAACGAGTTGGCGAGACAGTTAATGTGGAATTCATACGCCAAGGCCAACTTCGACAGGTCGACGTTGTAATTGGCAAAGCATTTGACGTTAGTGGCGGCGAACTTTCAGCGCAATTCAGTGGTGTTTCCTTTGACAACTTGAAAAGGTCCCACGAAGCCTATAGGCTTTTACAAGGTAGTGGCGTAGTGGTGTCGGAAATCGACAAGTCGAGCGTTGCATACTCTTTAGGGCTACGAATTAACGACGTCATAGTTGCAGTTAATCGTGCACGCGTGAACTCTCTCGACCAATTTCGCGAGCTCGCTACTAAGTATGAAATAAGTGGAATTCGTTACTACCGAGACCGGCGTACGTATTCCCTGGTTTTTCCGAACTGAGTCGATAATTCACTTACAGGGCACCGACGCTAAACTCGGAGCTGACGGTTGTCTATGTGCAATGCAGATTCCAGCTCATATTGCCCATGGATTTGGTCTAGGTAGCAGCTTTCAGTGGCACAAGGTGGCGAAAATTTGGATGCCAACCCTAAGCCAGCCAACTAGCAATTGCGCCAGTAATAGCAATGACGGCTATCCCGAACTGAACTATAAAGCAGATTGCTACGATCTTCAATGCCAAGACGACCTTCTCAATTGCTTCACGCATATTTTCTTCGCGGTCGCTTTCGTCAAATCTTCGTAGTCGACTTGTCGCTCGAACCAGTAGAGCACCTATCCAAAGAGGAATCCAAGCTACAACAATTCCCCAGAGTGAAATAGCTAGTATTAAAGCGTTAAGAAAGCAAATAACTGCAAAAAACGTCAGCCATGGTCGTGAGCGTACCAATGGAGCAACAACGTAACGAAGATCCATCAAGATTCTCCCATTGCCCCATTCAATTCTGAGTTTGGTGTCGCCAATACATCACGTGCACAAGGTGCCCGGCAATCGAGTAACGCTATTCGTGCAAACAAGAAACTGAATTTCCGCGTGCGACTGCAAACTTCTCGATTTCACTCCAAAAACGCATGAAATTCTCACCTAAGATCTTCTTGACATCGGCTGCAGAGTACCCGCGATCCGACAGCTCTTTGACAATATTTGGATAACCGGATGCATCCCGTAAACCCTTTGGAAGTGTCCCTCCCACACCTTCAAAGTCAGACCCCAATCCCACGTTGTCGACGCTAGTCAATTCGACTACGCGGTCGATGTGATCAACTACTTTGGCTACGTCGGCATACGGGTACGGATTTTCCTCAGCATATGTTTGGAGCAATGCAGTCACCATCGTTGGGTCATCAGGATACTTTTCGCTAAGCTCCTCGGAAATCTCTCGTCTGCGGTCCGACCATTTGCGGGATTCCGCGTTAACAAAGCCGCTTCCGAAGTTGATCATCACGACCCCTCCCGCTTCAGCTACGGCGACTACCATTTCGTCTGAGATGTTTCGGTGAAAACCTGGGACGAAATGGCGAAGTGACGAGTGCGTTGCGACGACGGGCGTTTTGCTGATCTCCAAGACTTTCCATGCGGCATCGTCGGTCAAATGAGAGATGTCCACCATGATCCCTTTGTCGTTCATTTCTTGGACCAGTTCAATTCCAAATTCGGACAGACCATTCCAGTGCGGTCCATCGTCGTAGGAAGAGTCAGCTATATGATTGTTCTTGGAATGTGCAAGTGTTATGTAGCGAATGCCTCTTTTGAGCAGGTGATCAAAGTTCTCGAACTTACCTGCTATCGGAGCACCATTTTCTAGTCCCAAGGGAAGCGCGATCAAGCCTCGCTCCTTGAGCTTTCGAATATCAGCAGTACATGAGGCTAGAGCAAATTTGTCTGGCGCTAGTTCTACGAACTCCTCGACAGAATCGATGAGCTGGTTTGCAAATTCCATTGCGGTTCCGTCGTCTTCCCTTGGTGCGGGAACGTAGATGGCCATGAATGCAACGTCCAATCCGCCTGAATGCGCCTTTGGATAGTCGAATTCAAGTATCGGATGTCCCTCGATCACGCTCCCTTCCTTTCGCGTGAGGGCAAATGGAGTGTCTATATGAGAATCGACAACTAACGAGTCTTTAGTGAACTGGACGTAGTCCGAGATTTCCTCGGCATTCGATGTATGCCAATAAGAAGACATTGCTAGTACAAGGATCGAGATACTAATTTGAGCGGGTCTAGGTTTCAAGGCACGATTTCCTGTTTGACGACTACGAATTGGTTGGACGCGGCAGGTGTTTAGCACTATTGAGTCGAATGACTAGCGCAGATAACCACTATCCTCGCCTAGAACAACGGATTTTTCGTCGAGCTCAAGCCAATCAGCCAGGACTTCAACATTGTCTTCGCCAAGCGTTCGGGAGCGCCTATAGACGTCACATGGAGTCTCTTCAAAGTCGATGGGTAGCTTGTCCGCATACGTCGTCCCCATCGTCGGATGGGGTTCTTCGATCTGACGAATGAATCGTCGCTCAATCATTTGTGGATCCAATTCCATGAGATCCACTCCGTCTTGTACAACTCCTGCGGGCACGCCAGCCTCCTGAAGTGACCTCATCAATTCTCTCGCGTCAAACTCGCAAGTCCATGAACTTATTCGAGAATCAAGGTGCTTACGCAGCCGATAACGACCAGCCGATGATCGGAGCTCTTCGTCTTGGGCCCAATCAGGATTTCCCATGCACTCGACTAGAGCTTCCCACTGAAGGTCGTTTGTACATGCGATCGCAATCCAACGTTCGTCGAGAATTTTGCCGCTATCAGGTCCAGCGCACCGATAGCAGCCATGGGGAGCGATTTCGTCATAGGGCTGGTCGTTGCCACAGGGTTCAACAGCCTCGCCATTTGCGAAGTAGTTCAGGAATGTTGGGCCCAGAAGATTCACGGCCACTTCAAACTGCGAGATGTCAATGCGTTGGCCTCTGCCAGTATGTTCTCGAGCTTCGAGGGCAGACAACAAGGCAACCGCAGCGTGAAGTCCTGCCTGATGGTCGTTGTACGAATAACCTAAACCTATGTCCTTGCGGTCTGGTACTCCTGTCGTATGGGTCATGCCAGATAACGCATGAATGGTAGGGGCGTAAGTCACGAAGTTCGACCATGGACCACCGCTGCCCATACCCGACATTTGCACATAAATCACCGACTTGTTCTTCTTGCTTACCTGTTCATAACCGATGCCCCAGCGTTCCAAGACACCCATCGAAAAATTGTCGATAACTACGTCGGCACGCAGAGCAAGATCAGAGGCAATGTTCCGTGCCTCCTCGCGGCTCATGTCGAGTGCAATTGTTCTCTTGTTCCGATTCCACAACGTAAAGTATGGTCCGACAGGAGCATTGATCTGTGCCCGTGTCTCGGAATTCACCTTGACCACGTCTGCACCCATATCTGCAAGCATGCGGGTGCAAAACGGTCCAGCCAGGACATGCGTAAAGTCTAGAACGCGTATGCCCTCCAACGGTCTCATTCTCGATTGCACCACCCTACCGCATCAATGGCACTATCGGAATCCATCCGCAGTTGCACGATGTCGTCGGGATCCGCTGGAGTTTCGCTATGAATATAAGGAATCCCTGTAGACTTGATGGACCTGCCGGCAACATCCAACGATTTCCACCAATTTCTGCCCGCTAACTGTGGATTTTCTGCAACCTGTGGAATGTCGTGAACCCATCCAAAGGGAGCATGATGTTCCTGCGCAGCGTAGAATAGCGACTCCACGTCTTTTGTGGATACCCAGGAACGCAGTACCTCCATCATACGTCGAGCCCACTGACCCCGCGACTGAGGTTCCTGATACTTGGGGTCGAGCAAGTCTTCAAACGCCTCTTCCTCGATTAGCCACACGAGCTGGTTGTCGAGACTAGGAGTTGGCGTGACCATTATGTGACCATTCTTTGCCTGCATGACCTGATAGAGATTAGACCAGTGAAGACTGCCTCGACGTTCAAGAGCACGTCCTCTAGCGTTCCTAAATACGTGGTTGTAGAGGTACCACATGAATACGTGCTCCAGGCACGAAGCGATGCACTCGTGAACCGATACGCGGACAATTTGACCTTGGCCTGTCGTCCGCGAATGTCGCAATGCTGACAATGCCGCCACTGACACGTATGCGCCAGAAACAGCAAAATTCAAGTCGCCAAATGGCTTGAGCGGCGGCGTATCCGCATCACCTGTTACTGCAACAGATCCGCCAAGTGCTCCCGCTACGAGATCTGGTGCGAGGTAATCCTTCCACGGACCGGTGTCTCCAAACGACGTGCAATTTACGATCACAGCACTTGGATTGCTCTCACGCACCTTTGAGAGATTGAGGAAAGACTCGAACGGATGCCCGTCGTTAACCACGATAAGGTCGGCTCGTTCGCAGAGCAATTGGAGCTCCCTCTGGCTCTCTATTGAATCTGACAACTGAAACAGTCGTCGGCTCGATGCGTGGAAGGCGTACCAGAGGGACTCGCCGGTTTGCTTGTCCAAAGGGCCTCTCTTTGCCAACGGATCGCCTTGCGGCGGGATGGGGCGAACAGCGTCTGCTCCGAGGTCGGCGAGCAGTTTGACACCGTAGATTGCTCGTTCATCCGTGAGATCAACCAATCGAATCTTGCCGAGTGCACTTAGCTTTTCTGTCATCGATTCATTGAGGCTCGTTGCCAGGATTCCGTCTCCGAGGACGCTACAGCAACGGTCAATTGCAACTGATTAGGAGAACGCTGTTCACTCGGCATAAGAAATGTAGCAATGAAAGGCGAATTCCAGAGACCGCGGCGAATGCAAGTTTACCTAATGACGAGTGCAATGCTATTTTGACATTTGCGCGAGTTCGTTTCCGCTAATATCTGCGACCGTCCAATCAGGAGAGCCAAACGATGCTGAATGCGGTCCCATTGGGGAAAAGGTGCGGAATGAAGGTCTCGGAGCTTTGCCTGGGTACGATGAATTTTGGGGAACCGGGCCGCGGGCATCAGGGAGATTGGACTCTGCCTGAGGAGGAAGCACGACCCATATTCAAGACGGCTTTCGACAACGGGCTCTTTTTCTTCGATTGTGCAAACGTCTACGGACTAGGCTCTTGTGAGCGAGTCGTTGGAAAGATATTGGGTTCTCTGTTCCAGCGTGATGAGTATGTTCTAGCCACTAAAGTCGCCATCCCGATGGGAACAGGACCAAATCAAGGCGGGTTGTCTCGCAAGCATGTCTTCGAAAGCGTTGATGCTAGTCTCGCCAGGCTTGAGCATGAATATGTCGACCACTTAGTCATTCACCGGCATCCCCATGGGGTTCGGGGGCAGTCTCCAGTGCCGATGGAAGAAACGATGGAAGCACTGCACGATGTCGTCAAGGCCGGAAAAGTCCTATACCTGGGAGCCTCTTCAATGTTTGCTTGGCAATTTGCGGAGCTGCAGTGGACCGCCAAAGCAAATGGATGGACACAGTTCGTATCCATGCAGAACCATTACAACTTGATCTATCGCGAAGAGGAACGGGAAATGAACCCCTACTGCGACTCAACTGGAATTGCATTGACGCCCTGGTCTCCTTTGGCCCGTGGCATCCTTGCCGGATCCTACAAAGGGGGATTCTCAGCAGGATCCACTGCTCGTTCGTCCGGCCGAGACCGCATGAGAACTGAAAGCCTCTATAGAGGAAAAGCAGACTTCAAGATTGCTGAGCGAGTAACGGAAGTGGCTGAAAAGCATGGCAGAAAGCCCGCTCAAATTGCGATTGCATGGTTGCTCTCCAAACCGGAGATCACCGCACCAATCGTGGGTGTATCCAAAGTGTCGCAATTGGAGGAATTGATTCAGGCGACCAAGATCGAACTCTCAGACGAGGATCTAACGTACATGGAGGAACTCTACGAACCGGTTGAGAACCTACTTTCCATCGGAACATCCTGACAAGATCTGTGCGCACAACGAAAGTAGTCCGCACTGTCACCAACTGTCGCTCTAGTTCCGAAGAATGATCAAAAGTGGGCACAAAGACGGTCGGCTGTCGAGGTGTCTCCCAACACACCGTGGCCAGTAAGGTTGAGCCTGAGCAACACCTCACTTTCCTAACCATCGCTTGGTCTCGACGGTTATTACTAGACTCAGTATTGCGAGTCACTGGTTGCTCCCTGGAGATGTTTTCGTAGTCCGATTGGTTCGATCCCTACCTCGTAGTTTGATTGCGGATCGTAATCACACCTAGCGTTTATCTTGCTTGCTCCATTCCATTGCAACGTCAAATTTGCTACCCTCTGTGAACTTGTGGGGTCTTGTCTAACTCAAGAGGAATTTTCGGCTAAGCCGATGACAGTACCTAGTGCAATCAAAGTCTCACAATGCCGTAAAAGCATTGCAGGATCACGAAACTCCCCAAGATCAGCAAGTTGTCACATGTTGGTAGTTCCCAGAACAGTAGCCGTCATCGCAGTTGTTGGGATGGCGACTCTTCTCAGTTCCTGCTTGCAGAAGATTGTTGTGCCAACCGGACCAGCGATAGGTTGCGAGCATGTAACGCTAGACGAAGTTCTTCCCGGTATAGGAAGTGATATTCCATTGAAACCTTATCGGCGTGAACACTATCGAAACGACAAGCAACTCGTTCGAGGCCAGAAAGCGTCTGACTTCACTCTCGAGGACCTACAAGGAAACGAGGTGTCGTTGTCCGATACGCTCATGGAGAACGACGCTGTGCTTGTCGACTTTTGGAAGATCTCATGCGGTCCCTGCATTGCAAGTTTTCCCAAGTTGAAGGAGCTGCGCGCCAGATACAAGCAACGAGGGTTCGAAATCGTCTCGATATCTATGGACCCAATTAAGGAAGATTGGACAAGGGGGTCGGAAGAGCATGAGTTGCCATGGATCAATCTTGGCGAGCTTGAATCTTGGGACGGGAAAGTTGCAACAGAGTACGGCGTTCGCTTCATTCCAAAGAGCTACCTCATTGACAAGGACGGTTGCTTGCTACAAAAGGACCTTCCGACCGATTTGCTAGAGGAAGTGCTTGTCAGCCGATACGGATAAGAGTTCTTAACTCTAGCTCCCAGCGACAACCCATTCTCGTAGTGAGATCGTTGTATCTGTGTCGCTTGCAGCCTGTTGACGTTTAGAACGTTTGCACTTGCCTGAGGATGTCGGTGTCCTGGAGATTGTGTCCGCCCCAAATCCCATCGAAGCACCATTGCACGTGCTTGGGAAAAAGCTTGTCAAGCGATCTGTTAGATACTCGATTGTGCCACGTAAGGATCGACTCTAAGACAAAGGTATGAATTTCCCTAATTCGTACTCGCAAGCTGAGTGCTTGCCTGATTGCCCTCTCCCGACCCCGACAAGATCGCTGTATTTCGAGTTGGACAAGGTTCATCTTCTTCTGCTGAGATACGACTCGTAAATTTCCGCAAGCCTGTTCAACGATTGAATTCTTGGTCCTCGTAGTCGTCGCCATCATCGTCATCTAAAGAATCAAACTGATCGTCAGGCTGTTCATCTTCTGACGGCGATCCGTCGATTTCCTGAACACGTTCCTCGACGAAACTTCTAAAGCTGTTGCGCATAACTTGTCGTTCGCTTTCCGAGAGATTTCTATCGAGCGCGTTCCTGCACTCAAAAAGCAGGGACTTGTCGTAGGTGTTGGGTACGCCCCGACCAGTTCGCCAATAGTCCATGCAGGAATCCAATTCGTCGTCGTACAGTTCGTCAATGTAGTCTTTCACTACAGTGTGGATGGTTTCGCGGGTTTGTTCAGGTATAGCAGTCTCCGAAAACCTCTGATTTGGGACAACATTGGCGTGCAAAGGCTCCGAGGGCGCAGCTTGACCAAATACAGGTGCGGCCTCGGGTGCGACTTCTTGTTCTGAAAGGAATCGCTGCAGCACTTCAATGCGCCACGAAGTAGACGTGTCGACATCAGTTCTAAGCCAGGAAAAACGGGCGTTGTCGTTAGCGAATACTTCAAGCATGTGCACCCGAATCCCATAGGATTGACAGACTTCGATGCCTGTGCGCAACGTGTCGTTCCGTGCCAGAATCAAGGCATCGGAAATGGATCCTTTGCGGCTTAGCTCCATGAGGTCACGTGAAATTGCAGTGGCAACCCCTGTGCGGACATTTTGGGGATGCAGTGAAACTAGCCGAAGTTTGAACTCATCGCCTTCGCAGATCCGCAGCTGTTCATTGGACATCGTCCGGTTTTGCGACCCGATTTCATACCAATAAATCCGAAGTAGCGGCTTCGCACCAACAATGTCCCTAACCACTTGTTTGAGTTCTTGGGCAAGGATGTCGGACTTGATTCCTACCCTCGAGCGTGGCATCGCTTCACCTGTCAACGCCATGGATCCAAGGGCGCAAAGATAGCCCGCGTCTACGAATATCGCTATTTGGGTACGCATCGTCGTATCAATCCTTAATTTCTATGAGATTTGGCCACAAGCCGTTACTTTTTCTTGAAAATGGGCACTATGAAATTGCAGGTGGGCTACTTTAGAAGCTAGACATCTAATACGTCGCTCGAAGCGACTACAAACAACCAGCACTTCGTTCGACACCCAATGGCGAACGTGCACTATCCAAGATTAACGCGCAATAGCTTACTAAATATCCGCCAATACTCCAAAAATGTTCGGCCTGAGCTCGGAGTCCGAGATTGGACGCTCTCTCGTGCAAAATCAGCGTGACCGAGCCAATATCTCGTTCGATATTGACCCCGTGGCCTGGTTGCCTGTTAAGTGGTTGACTTTTCAAAAATGTGGAAATATTGAGAGTGTTGGACCTCTCAAGTAAACCGCCCAATCGCAAGTCGAACGACAGGGCCAAATAACGTGGTATGCGGATTAGATCAGACTAAGTCAGCGAAGAAATATCGATCTCGCTCTCAAGAACTATCCATAGCATAAAATCACGATCGACCCATCTTGGGGTTGGACACAATCAACAAATTGACAATGCGTTCTACCCGACTACTTCGCACTGTGCTTAGTTGCCTGCTTTGTACGGCAGCTGGGTTTGCAAACGCACAAACGCCAACTCCAGACCCGCCCGTAGCCCTAGCGGATCCGATTCCGCAAACAATTGAACTAGGAGATGTTCAAGTAAACCTAGTTGAATTTGTACGTGCGCCTGAAACGATAGACATCTTGACTCCCGCTGGCACCAATAACGCCTATGCGCGAATCCAGTACCTTAAGTCGCCTCCAGACGAATCTGGACGACTGTTCTTCAACGACACAAGAGGTGTTCTCTACGTGACGGACGAGGACGCTAGCGAACCTCAGGTATACCTGGATTTGCGCACAATGGACGTAGGGTTCTTTCCATACATTTTTCCTCATGAATCAGGGTTGATGAGCTTTGCGTTTCATCCTGAATTCGCACAGGAAGACGAACTAGGGTATGGCAAGTTCTACACAGCGTATAGCGCGAATCCTAATTCAGAAGACGCAGACTACATAGAAGAAGATGGCTCGTTGCAGGAAAGTGTTGTTGTCGAATGGACCGCAAGCGATCCGACGGCCCTAGAGTTCGAAGGCACTCACCGTGAGATTCTTCGCGTTGGACAGTTTCGTCCAAATCACAACATCGGCAACATTGGATTCAATGCGTATGCAATCCAAGCAACCGACGACACCGACGAAGAGAGCTCGCCGCCGGACAGCGGCAGCGATACTGAAGGAGAGGGAGATGACGGGGGCGAAGAAGACACGGAAGACGTAGTCAACGAGATCCTCGAGAGAGATTGGGGGATGCTCTACATCTCCTTCGGCGACGGAGGAGGCGCGCACGATTCACGGGATCACGGTCAAGATGTTGCAACGCCGCTTGGTGCAATGTTGCGAATCGATCCATTGGAAACCGATCCAGATTCCGGGCAAAAGTACGGTATTCCTGCCGACAACCCGGACATAGAGGATGCGATCCCTGAACTTTGGGCATTCGGATTAAGACATCCCCAGCACTTTTCTTGGGACCTTGAAGGAAAAATGTTCCTGCTCGATATTGGGCAGGACCACGTTGAAGAAGTGAATTTGGGAGTTGGCGGTGCAAATTATGGATGGCGCTTGCGGGAAGGCACATTCGCTACGGCCCATGGAGTTGAGACCGACGATAGTCTGGGTAGTGTCTATGAAGTCGATATCGACGAGGATGAAGACCTTACCTATCCAGTTGCTCAATATGATCACGACGAGGGGTTTGCAATAGGGTCTGGTTTCGTATACCGAGGAGAAGCTGTCCCAGATTTAGTAGGAAAGTTTGTATTTACTGAGCTCGTGCGCGGGAGAGTCTTCTATATCGAGACAGAACCCGTTGAATCGACCGAAGACGACCCTCCAGCAGAAGGGGAAGAAATGGAGGAAGTGCTTGTTCCAGGCGATCCCGCAACGGTCTACGAATTAGACATGCTCATTGAGGGAGAGGAAGGTTCACTGAGCGAAATTGCAGGAATGCCAAACACAACCCTTTCACATTTGCCCTACCGAACTCGAGTGGATCTTCGAATTAGTGTAGACAGACACGGTGAAATGTATCTGCTGTCTAAAGGAGATGGCTGGATTCGGAAGCTAGTTCCTATTGACGAGCCCGCCGACGAGTCTGAATAGCTTCCTCTCGTACAAACTCTTCTGCTACTTAGCGAAGTGAACAGGTTCACGACTCGCACCCATTCTGTGAACCAGAGACCGAAACATTGACAAACAGACTGTTTGACAATGTCCTATTCGTTCAACTCTGGTTTACGTTCGACTACGTTGTTATAACGATGCAGAATCTAGCCCACCGTATCGCACAACCTACGACTTGGCAGTCAAACTGCTAAAGCTAAGAGTTTCCGCCTAAGGGAAAACTTGATAGTGCCCCGATCCGGAGTGTGAATTCACTCTACCAGACAATAGGGACGCTATTCCTCCTCGGCTGCAGGCTCTTCTGTTTTGAGCGGGAACAACGCGAGAATTCCACCGAGCGCTGTAACGAACATCATTAGCCCCGCAAAACCACCAGCAAAGAAAATTCCTAATACGGAACAAACGATAAGCACCGCGCCGGGAATCCAGTTACTTGCTCGGATTGCGAAAACTCCAATCACTATTGTTGCCAATGAAAATAGAGCACCTGTCCAAGCATGTTGTTTCAATGCTTGTCCGGCTTCGTCAAGAGTTTCGTCGGAGAGAGTTTCGACCGATATACCCTCTTCCTCCAAGCTTTCTTCAAGGCTCGTTCCTTCACTCTCTAAGAGAGCATCGACTTCCTCCAGGTCGATTTCCCCTACTACACCACCGATAAGAAATCCAATTATCACTGCTAGAAGACCCAAAGAACCAGCAACAATTGCCACGATTCCGCCAGCTTTTCTCATTTTCCGCTCCCTTACGAACAGCTAAAGTGCAATTGCCGTATGCCAACACTCTTTTGCAGTTGAGAACAAGAGTCTCAATCCGGCATACAGGCCACGATTCAATCAGCATTCTAACCCAACTCGCATTTGCGTCGAGAACCATCAACAAGCTCGCAGAGAATGATTGGATACCGCCATCTCTTGCTCATCCGTTCGAGGCTTGGCTACAGGAAATCTGCAAGGTCCATACCTATTTCGGCGTGGATCCTAAAGCCTAGCTGGCGTACGGAATTAACGACCTCCAAGACTCATACAGCCTGACGATCGGAGTGTTGCTTAGCGACACTACGTGAGGTTCTGTGCTTTATGGGTCAAATGGCAGCAAATGGCCGCACTCTATCCCACCGCAGGTAGATTCGGGTGTCTTCAGGTGCTAGATGCACGCAATCGGAAGTCATTCTTGCCAGATAGATCTCGACCACGCATAAGGAATAGTGAGCGTGCTTTGTCAAATTTCGCCGTCAACCCTTGGCTAATGTCGCGACGGTAAACCGAACTTGTCGGCATGTATCGTAGAGTCAGTCCTCGACGCGGAAGATTTGAGCGATTTGGTTCGGACGAGTGAATGAGAAATACATCGTGAAGGGAAATCTGACCCGCTTCCAGCTCTATGTCTACGGCCTCCGACTCATCGAATTCGTCTGAATCCAATTCCAATGGCAACGAGAGGCCCTTGGAAGCATTCGTGTGATGTGCGTAGAGCCGACGAGCTTGGTGCGAACCCGGTAAGAACTTCAAACAGCCGTTTTCGACCGTCGATTCATCTACCGCAATCCAAACCGAGCAGGTGGCAAGCGGTCGGATGGGCCAATACTCGCCATCTTGGTGCCATGGAGTCTTGCTACCAACACGAGCAGGCTTGGCAAATAGGCTTGAGTTCCACAATGCGAAATTTGGCCCAATCAGCTCTTCCACCATGTCCAGAATGATTTTGTTTCGAGCATAGTTCAAGAAGGACATGTCATAGACAAGCAGAGCACCACAGTAATCGGCAAATTGTGGAAACCGTCGGACTAGCCTTGAGTGATCATCGCGAATTGACTCCAATGTCTCTTGAGGCAATCGAAACTCAGGAACGACGTAACCCTTCTCGTGATAGTGGTCTACTTGATCGTGTGAAAGCATGAATTTTTCCTGGCATGCGGTGGCCGGCAAATGTTGCTGCAGGAGCCGGGCGTATTGAAGCTTGCCTTAGTGTTTATTAGCGTTGGACCCAGGCAGTAGACAGTTTGAGACCAGGTCGATCAGTTGTTTGTCCTGATGCTTTACGCTCTGCTTCCACTCATCCAGATATTCGCCAATCAAACTATCGGATTTAGGCAATGACTTCAGTGTATTCCAAAGCTCGGGATACTTCATGAAGATTGGAAGCAGCCTATAGGCGACGACTGCATTAGCTTTTCGGTCCAACTCTCCGGTTGGCTGCTCTCTCAATTCGGCCTCCTTCGCCAACAGCCACGTTCCAAAGTCTGACGTTTTTTTAAGATTTGAATGGACTCCTCAAGGTAGTCATCGATGTATTTCTTCAACGAGGGCTCACCAGTGCTATGTAGGACGAAGATCGATGCTAACTCACACAGTGCTTCGTGAAACCACTCGTTTTTCGATTCTGTTGACCTAAGTCGGTTGTAATCCGAAATGACATGGCAAAACTCGTGTGCGAATTGATACATGATCTGAGGTCGATATTCCAATGGTGAGTTGCTGAGAAGCACCTTGTCTGTAGTTTGACCAGGACGTCGATACAGCGCCACAGGTCCTCGGTCCCTGTCGTAGCCGACTACGATTTTGATCGAAGGCATGTCTCGCAGATTCCGATACATTGGGCTTGCTGCCTCGTAAAGGATTTTCTTGAGTGTGGACGTGTCGTCCAAGGTCCAGCTGTCGTCAATTTCGAATACCAATCCTTCCTGTTCGCTAGGTAAAGTGGGATCTGCTTCGACAGAGCCAACGGGCCTCGTATCGTTAGCTGAGGGATTCGCAATCGATGCTGAATGACCAGAAAGTGAGCATGCTGGACTAGCAAACCCAATCGTCCATACCAAAGCTGTAAGTAACACTGTCTGCAATCTGTACTGCACGCAAAGGACATTGTGACTCCTAGTGTGTTCGACCCTTTGAGTCACAACGGAGCACCACTGATTTTTGCAATCTGAATCCGGTTCAGGCACGCGCGACATTGCAGTATGTTCTTAAACCGATCTGAAGTTCATGCGGCGTAGCCTACGGTAATCGCTGCAATTGGGGCGGCACCAACAGCGCTTTTCATCTCAGTGATTTCGTCAGAAGGAAATAACGACAAGCTTGCGTCAAGCTTTGTAAAATCATTCTTCCTGCGTCTTGCACAGCCTATACCATCATGAAATCGAAAGCATGTGAATTGCTCGGAATCGAGTTCCCTCTATTCGCGTTCAGCCACTGTCGGGACGTTGTTGCCGAAGTGAGTGCTGCGGGCGGTTTCGGCGTGCTGGGAGCAGTAGGACATTCGCCGGAAACTCTAGACATTGAGTTGAGTTGGATTGACGAACACTGCGACGGAAAGCCCTACGGTGTGGACCTCTTGGTTCCTACGAGCATGGACAGCAAGGAATCCGCTCTTACTAGACAAGAGCTTGAATCTAGGATTCCCGAAGAGCACAAACGATACATTGAGCATCTCCTAGCCACACACAACATAGACACGACCGATCTATGGAAAGGAGCCATTCGAGGCGGAGTGGGCGACAACATGCGAAAGGCCGGTGCTGACCAAGTCCTAGAAGCGGCATTTTCGCACCCCGTGAAGATGGTGGTCAACGCACTGGGTGTCCCGCCTGACTTCATGATGGAACGGGCTAGAGCCAATGATGTTGTGGTAGGTGCACTCTCCGGCGCAAAGGAGCACGCTATCAAACATCGCGATGCGGGGGTTGATGTATTAGTCGTGGCCGGTACAGAGGCTGGTGGCCACTGCGGCGAGGTTTCCACGTTGGTTCTCGTTCCTGAAGTCTTGGATGAACTGAAAGATTCTGACATGGTTGTACTTGCTGCGGGCGGCATCGTCACAGGACGACAAATGGCAGCATGCATGGCGATGGGAGCCGACGGAGTTTGGACGGGCTCTGTATGGTTGACGACGGCAGAAGCGGAGACGTTGCCAGTAGTTAAGGAAAAAATGCTAGCAGCGAACTCACGACAGACCGTGCGATCAAGAAGCCGAACGGGTAAGTACACACGTCAGCTGCGGTCGGCATGGACCGATGCTTGGCAAGCGGACGAGAGTCCCGATCCGTTGCCGATGCCGCTGCAGGGCGTCGTCGCCGAAGCTGCCTTTCGGCGAATCAATCAGCTTGCCCAGACTGACCATGAAGGTGCCATACGGCTGGCGAATTACTTTGTTGGCCAAGGCGTGGGTTTGATGAATGAAGCCCTCTCTGTGCGAAGCGTTGTCTACAACTTCATGGAGGACTTCGCCGAGGCCAGCGAAAGACTAACCAACATGTTCGCAGACTAACGACTCGACGTTAAGGGATGCCGACCATCTCGGTGTCTCCGCGCATGACATGTGTACGAGATGCATCGATCCACTGTTCCATCCCATCCGGTCTGATGTGCGTCTGAAAATACTGAGCTCCCTCGGAAGTCTCAAAGTACAGTTCTGCCATACCGGCATAGGGAGCGCTGTCCGGATAAACGCTATGACTCACAACATAGCGAAATCCACCGGCTTGGGCCAAATGCGACTCAACGTTTGGGACGTGCACGTTTAGCCAATGCTCAAAGAACTCCGAATAGTCAATGTTGGGTTTCACAGCTACGAGGTAGTTCAATCGTAGAAAACCCGATCGAGTCATGGGATATGGATCGTTCAAGACTAGAGGGTCCACGGGCAATTGATCGCTGCCCTCGCAAACAACATACTCTTTGGTAGCCCAGTTCCAATAAGGTTCGGCCTTCTGCTGAAACGTGTCCGAAGGTCGAGAACCTGCTGCTTGTTTCATTGGTGGCAATGGCTCTCGATACCACAATTGAGCCATGCCATCCCATGCTGACTGCGCTCCAGCCACACTCTCAAAGAGTTGTGCAATGTATTTGGACGCTCCACTTCCGTTCCGTTTGAACACAGCTCGATTCGACTCGATCACTGCAGGCATATGGTTCTTGAACCAATGCATGATGAGTTCGTCTCTAGACACGCCCTCGCGTCGACGTATCAGGAAAATCATTTTTGCGTAGTCGGTCTGCTTCATTCTCGTGCTTTCAACCAAGACCAGACTCTGGGAGTACATCTAAAACAACAGAATATAGGTCGCTGCATTTCCATCCTAGATCAACCCCAATTCAATGCACTTATCTTAGTCTGACTTCCGTTCGCGCAACCTCGATGCCATTAACTTCGTTCGATGAGC
>CAZNFX010000018.1:0-13731 GCA_964572845.1 uncultured Pseudomonadales bacterium
TATGGACTGTCAATTACAATGTCGTTTCACCGTCAATTCTGCTGTCGCTTCACACACTTCTGCTCGTGGCTCGCCCTGGCGCCCAACAACCGCGTCAGCGGCGGCAAGCTGCTGAAGTCCTCGCACCGGCGCAAGGCCAACCGCCTCGGACAGGCTCTCCGCCAGTGCGCGGTGACCGTCCGCCGGTCGTCCACCTGGCTGGGGGCCAAGCATCGCCGCCGCCTAGCGCGGATGGAGAAGGCGAAGGCCGTCAAGGCGACCGCCCACGAGATCGCCCGACTCATCTACGCCATGCTGCGCGACGGCCGGGAGTACGTGGAGCGCTCCCTCGACGAGTTCGAAAGCGAATACCGCGAGCGCAAGGTCCAGAACCTGCGCCGGCAGGCCCGCTCGCTCGGCTGCGAACTCGTGCCCGCAGAGCCCGCTTTGGCCGCAGCTTCGTGAGCCCTAGCCGTCGGTTTGTTCCATAGAAGAACAGCATTTCCTGAGAGTGCTCAACTCCAATACCGAGGTTGGTAAGCGACACAACTTGTCGCTTGAACGTGTAGGATTGCAGTCGATATGATCGCCATCCTGAGACGCTTGAAAAAGAACCAAGGTGCACGATCGCAATGAAATTAACAGATCGGACTATCTTGAGGCATTAATTGAACGAAATTTTTCTATCGAAGTCGCGATACATGTACGGTCGACAATGTCAGCTTCGACTGTGGCATGAGGTATTCAATAGAGAGAATAGGCCAGCACCCAGTTTGGAGACGCAGCGACTCTTTGATATTGGTACCCAAGTAGGGGAATTGGCTCGCAAGCGTTTTGCTCCAGGTATTTTGGTGGAGGAAGACCACTTCAGCTTTGAAGAGGCGAGAAAGACGACCCGTGAACTGCTTCGCGATCCGACCGTAGAGTACATATACGAGGCTGCTTTCGTTCATCGCCGAGTGCGTGTTCGAACAGACATTCTCGAACGGTTGGCCGATGGCACATGGCGTCTGATTGAAGTCAAGACGGTTGTGAAAATACGGGACGATCTTGTTGAAGATCTTGCGGTACAGCGGTGGGTTGCCGAGGGATCGGGTCTAAAGATTGCGGATGCCGGTGTGTTAACTCTGAACACTGACTATGTTCGCGGGAAAAGTCTCAATTTGAGAAAATTATTTAGGTATCACTCTTTAAATAGTGAATCAAAAAGATATTTCCTGAATATAAGGAAGCTAGTTGAAAGATCAAAGCGTACCCTTGCAGCCCGCGACGCACCAACCATCCGACCTGGCGAACATTGTCATACACCCTACGCGTGTCCGTTTCTTGATTCGTGCATGGAAGGCGAACCTTTGTTTGTCCATCCAGTTTCCGATCTGCCACGAAGTCGCAAGGTGGTTGAAGTTCTTCGTAGTAAAGGCATCGACGAAATATCGAAGATTCCCAAAAACTTTGAACTAAACCCTCTACACGATCGCGTACGTACAGCTGTAGTTGGTAACAGTCCGTATATCAGCCCATCGATCGCAAAAGAGCTCGAAGGGTTCAAGAATCCAGTCCGCCACCTTGATTTTGAGACCGTCTCCTACGCGATACCTAAGTTTATTGGTACAAGTCCATTTGAGGCGATCCCTTTCATGTTTTCGGTTCACACCGAGCAGAAGGCAGGTGAACCGCTTCACGGCAGCTATTTGCACAGAGAGTCCACGGATCCTAGGCGATCCGTTGCTGAAGCACTGATAGACCTGTTGGGTCACCGGGGCTCAATTTGCGTTTACTCGTCCTTTGAAGCCGTTCAACTTCGAAAGCTCAAGAGTGTCTTTGAGGATCTTCGGCGTCCACTTGACGCAATCCTGGACAGAATCGTGGACCTACACAAGATAGTCAGAGATTGCTATTACCACCCCAAATTCCACGGTTCTTTTTCGCTAAAGTCTGTTTATCCAGTTCTTGCGGACGGAGACTACAGAGACTTGAGCATCGACAATGGCAGCCTGGCGGCAATAAGGTATGCAGAGGCGATGGATTCAGTCGACAACGAACTGCGAGAATCTGTATTCACACAGCTAGAGGCCTACTGTGCACGGGATACACTTGCTACTGTCGAAGTCAAGAGAGCGCTAGAAAACCTAGCTTCTCAGCGGGTTTAGCATAGTCCCCACTAGGGACAAGAGAGGAGTACAATGCAATTTTGTCCTCCTTTTTTGTTGCGAGGCGAGTTTGCCATAGGCATATTGAAGCTTCGATTGGGAGAGGAATCTTGTCTCAAGAACTGCAATCACGCCACCAACGCTACGATGATTTCGATCCGACCATTGTTTCGTTTGCTAAGCCATCCCATCACTACTGCTATCTCAACGATCAGAAAGGCGATTGGTTAGCTACCAACAATGGTGAATCGCTCTTCATCCAGGGATACGTCGACGACTCAGCAATATGGGATGTCTCGAGTAGTGGCTTTAGGCATGTGAAGACAGGATTGGCGCTGAATTCCTCTAGTACCGAGGTCGGTTCCACCTGCAATCTGTCCACTGCAAACGGATCTACAGGCATTTTCGATTCAATTGGCGACTCCGCTCCGTTCGTTGTCGGCCATGGTCCAGAGCTTCTACCCTCGCACTATCTCGACACCCTACATGAACAGGGTTGGGCGTGTTTGACAAGCATTCTCGCCCCAGAGGTAGTTGATGGATTGCAGCGCGTGGGTTGCGTAGATAGCTATGCTGACCGACAGCCTGAACGAGTGTCGCCGCTTTCCCAGGACGCATCTGTTACCAAAGTCACTGTAGAGCCGATCTCTTTGTGGCTGACACGGGAGTATATGGGTACTCGAGACATACGCCTAGGCCATTCGCCGGGCGTATCTGCACTGACCAAAGACGATGGTCAGAGAGAAGTACAAGGCTGGCACACGGACTTTCCTTACCTGTGGGGTACTGGCGACCGAGTTCCTGTACCTTCCGGAGAACTGGTGCTTGGCATGCAACGAAATGTCTGCGTCTCGAACTTTACCAAAGAGAACGGCGCTACTTTGTTCAAACTGGGAAGCCACAGATCGATGAGACCTCCTCCTGAGGAGTGGGGGTTATCTAAGCACACCTATCGTCGAGGCCACCGTGCTCAGTTTGGATTGCCCTATGCGGGTCCAGAGTCAGATCTAATCGAGGCGCCAGCCGGCTCAATTGTTCTCTATGACGCACGCATGTGGCATCGGGCAGGAATGAACTTCACACTGAAACGCCGAGGCGCAATGATCCAGGCAATCGTTCCGAGCTTTGTTGTTCCCTTTATGGATACAAGCAAAACGTTCAAGTCGTTCTTGAAGAGCGAGGCATGTCGACAGGTTACTGAACGAGACCGTGTAGAACTCGAAAAGTTAATGATCCATAAGATTGTCGGCCCAGCTGGTGTATTCGCAATCACTATCGATGATGAATTGACCGAACGAGTTCGTCATCAACAGGGTTCTGCACGCCCCTCTGCATACTAAGGTAGAGCAGGGTCGGTTCGTGCGCGAGAGGGGCACTTGGAAAAGAGTTCAGGTCTCTGCAACGGCACAAGTCTGCAGGGGTGCACATCTGCAACATCAAGATCCCTGAGTTGAATCGAATCGATCCTAAGGCGCTAGATGTCGTGTCAACCATCGAAAATGTTGACACTTCGATTGGAAACTCAGGTTGTTAGTTCAATTTTCAGGAAATACGTTAAAAATTATTGGTTTACAAAGACAGAATTTTCAAAAATAATCGTTCAATGAAGAGAATTTAAGGGAGTATTAGCTTCAAGTGCCAGTGGTTTTAAATTATGTCCAATTCCCGCTCGATAGTACGTCATGAAGCCTGCCTCAAAGAATAATTCTCCTAACGAAATCAGTCTGTGTCAACCATCGGTCGGTCCCCAAAGGTTGCCTGAGAGCGAGTCGTAGATTGCCAATGAAAGTGTTCATAGTCCAAGAGTGAACGTAGTATTCGTCTCAGCAGTCGGCAAATAGCTCCGTTACGTGCTACTTCTGCACCCAGGAAGCATCTCGCTTTTCACGGAATGCTGCCATGCCTTCAGCAGCTTCGTCGGAACGGAACATTCTGCCACTCCATGTGGCCGTCTTTTCGAACCCCTCTTCCCTAGACCAAGTTGGAACTTGGCGCACTAGCTTCTTGCACTCTACTACGGCGTTTGGTCCACCTTGGTTGATCATGTCGATTTCTTCCTGCACCGCCGACCTGAGATCTTCCTTTGGCACAGCTCGATGGACAAAACCCATCTCAACAGCTTGGGCACCGGTAAATCGTTCGCCGGTAAGAAACAATTTCATGGCGTGGTGAGTTCCAAGTTTAGGAATGCACACAACCGAGATCACGGCAGGGATTACTCCAATACGAACTTCACTGAAGCTGAACTTGGCGTCTTCGACGGCGATGGCAATGTCCGAAGCGCCTACGAGACCTAGCCCTCCTGCGAATGCAGGCCCGTTTATCGCCGCAATAACTGGCTTGTCGCTGTCCATTATCCGAGTCAGAACATCTGGATAAGGGACTGATCGTCTACCCTCGATGGATGCTCCTGGAGGGCTCTTTAGGTCAGCACCTGAACAAAAAGCAGGGTCCGCGCCGGTAATGACCGTACATCGAACTGAAGGGTCGGCGTTTGCTTCACCAAGGTGGTCGTAGAGTTCAGAGACCAAAGCTGAAGACAAGGCATTTCGATTCTCGGGTCGATTCAGCGTTATCCAAGCCGCCCCGTTTTCCACTGCATAGAGAGTTGCCTCCGTCGTTGCCATTATTCGCTTCCTTCTGTTGTACTCATTTCTATCAGGACTGCATCTTTGTCGACCTGTTCGCCGACTCCGACGCGCACACTCGCAACAATTCCGTCCACAGGCGCGGTGATACGATGCTCCATCTTCATGGCTTCAAGCACTACAAGCAGCTGTCCCGCCGCAACGGCATCGCCCGCACTGACTTCAGTGGAGAGCACTTTGCCCGGCATGGGTGCGGTTAGCCCTCCCTCGACTTCAGCAGACCCAGGTACCGAAAATCGAGGCAATTCTCTCAACGCTATGTCACCCGCCGGACCATGTGTAAACCACATGTCGCCCTCGCAAGAGACGTCAAACTCCATCCGTCGGTCGTCGATGGTCAGTTCGACCACTCCCGACGAAATTGCAAAAACTCCGATGTCGTACTCGTCGCCTTCTATACTCATTTCAAACGACGTGCTGGATTTGGCTCGATATTCGAGCATGATTTCGGAGTCGCTGAACTCGAACTTTGCCCTTTCCGGAGGCATGCGGGAGTTGCGCCACCCGCTGGGAACGTAAGCCAATACTTTTGCCTGGTTCCGCCGACTGTGTTGTGCGCAGATTGCAGCAGCGATGATTGCGTCGTGCACTTCTTCGCGGGAAGGCGTTCTGATCCTGGCAGGATCGACTCTATCAATGAAGTCTGTAGTCGTGTTTCCAGCAATGAATTCGGGTGTTCGCAATGTAGCTACGAGAAAATCTCGATTGTTGCTGATCCCCTGGATGCTTGTGGTTTCCAAAGCACGTGCCAGCTTGGCAATGGCTTCTCTCCGCGATGCTCCGTGCGAGATTACTTTCGCGATCATCGGATCGAACTCCACACTGACTTCGCTACCCGACTCAACACCTGAATCAAATCTCGCAGAGCGAGAGGGTAACCAGACCTTTAGCGTGCCTGGAGATGGCAGGAATCCTCTTTCTGGATTTTCTGCGTACAGACGGCCTTCAATGGCATGTCCGTTTATCGAGAGATCTTCCTGTTGATATCCCAATCGCTCACCTTCCGCAATTCGTATCTGTTCTCTAACGAGATCGAAGCCCGTGATTTCCTCGGTAACCGGATGCTCAACCTGAAGACGTGTATTGACTTCCAAAAACCAAAATTCGTCGCCAGAAACCAGAAACTCAACCGTGCCAGCTGATGTATAGTCCAGACTGCGTGCCGCCGATATTGCCGCTTGGCCCATCCTGTCGCGTAAGTCAGCATTCACCGCGGGCGAGGGTGCCTCTTCGATGATCTTTTGGTGTCGTCTCTGAATTGAGCACTCGCGTTCAAAGAAATGAACCACATTGCCGTGGTGGTCTCCTAAGATTTGGATTTCCACATGACGAGAAGAAGTCAGCCAGTGTTCCAAGAACACTGTATCGTCGCCAAACGATGCAGCAGCTTCGCGCCGTGCCGCTTCAATTGCGGCTGCGAGATCCGCTTCTTGCTCCACAACACGCATTCCTCGACCACCGCCACCGGCCGATGCTTTAACAAGCACTGGATATCCCACCTCATTTGCCGCTGAGATGACATCGGCGTTCTCGGAAAGTTCTTTTGCTGGAAGTGTCGGGACACCAGCCTCAATCATCAGTTGCTTAGCTGCAAGTTTGTCGCCCATTTCCTGAATGGCATTGGCAGGAGGTCCAATCCAGGTAACCCCCGCATCGTTGATTGACTTGGCGAAACCAGCGTTCTCGGAAAGAAATCCATAACCCGGATGGACTGCGTCTGCTCCCGACAACTGAATGGCATTCAGAATCTTTGATATGTCAAGGTAGGTTTCGGAGGAAGTAGTACCCCTCAACGCAATGGCAATATCCGCTTCCCTGACATAGGGAAGGTTGGCATCGCTATCCGCATAGACGGCAACGGTCGAGATTCCCATGTTCCGGGCAGTTCGGAAGACGCGACTCGCTATTTCTCCTCTGTTTGCTACAAGGATTTTGCGAATGGGTTTGATGGCTACATTCTCCACGTGCCAAACTCCTTTGTTCCCTGCACAGCCTTGTTGTGACTAGCAGATAGCGAGATTCCCAAAACTGTACGAGTCTCTCTAGGATCAATCATCGCATCGTCTGTAATTCGAGATGTAGCGAACAATCCTTTCGAACGTTCTTCAAGCCAGTATTCAGCACCTGCAACTCTTTTCTCGTTAGCGTCTTCGTCAAATGGCAAACCGCGACGCTGGGCTGCACGTCGCTGCACAATCGTCATAACTCCGGCTTGTTGTTTCGGACCCATTACGGCAATCTTGGAAGTTGGCCAAGTGTAGGTAAATCGAGTGCCATACGCCCGTCCGCTCATGCCATAGTTGCCCGCTCCGTACGATGCTCCAGCGATCACGCTGAAATGAGGCACGGTTGAATTTGTGACGGCATTGATCATCTTGGATCCATTCTTGGTGATGCCAGATTGCTCAAACTTCGCACCCACTACATACCCCGTGATGTTATGAAGAAATAAAAGTGATACATCAACTTGATTACATAACTGTATGAATTGAGATGCTTTTTCTGCCGACTCTGACATGAGAGGTCCGTTGTTTCCAAGTACGCCAACCGGGTACCCTTGAATTGATGCCCATCCGGTCACCAAGGTAGGACCATAGCGTGGTTTGAACTCCTCGAATCGCGAGCCGTCGACGATGCGAGCAATGACCTCACGAATGTCAAACGGAATCGTCAGGTCCTCACCAACAATTCCAAGCAGTTCGTCGGGATCGTATACGGGAGGATCAGAAGGAAGTGAGGGTTCTGGTCCCAACTTTCGCCAGTTCAAATGCCGAACAACCTCTCGGCAAAGTCGAATGCCGTCCATTTCATCCTCGGCGAAGTAGTCTCCCAGTCCAGAAACCGATGTGTGCATGTCGGCTCCACCAAGTTCCTCATTTGCTGCATCCTCGCCAGTTGCCATCTTGACCAAGGGTGGGCTACCAAGAGCGACCATGGCTTGGTTCTTAACGAAAATGTTGTAGTCGCTCATACCCGGCTGATAGGCTCCCCCAGCTGTTGAGGCGCCAAATGCGATAGAGATGGTCGGTATGCGCATCTTCGACAATTCGGTAATTTCGTAGAACAATCTTCCAGACTCTGCAAAGTGACCTGTTTCGCGACGCATGGACTGCTCAGGATCCGAGGCTCCTCCGCCGCCACCTCCACCTAGGTCAGCGCCTGCAGATTCCACGAATTGAACGTAAGGCATACGATTTTCTCGTGCGATCTCCAGTCCTCGCATGAGCTTCTTGGAATTGAACGCGTTGAATGCACCTGCTCGTACTGAAGGATCATGTCCAAGAATCACGCATTCCACCCCTTCGATTACGCCAATTCCTACGACGAATCCCGACCCGACTACATAGTTAGATCTCCACGCTGCGAGGGGACTGATTTCCAGAAACGGGGAGTCGCGATCAAGGACCCAAGCAATACGCTCCCGTATGACCATCTTGCCGCGAGAAGCTAGTCGTTCAACCGCCTCCCTACCGCCGCCTTGTGCGGCTTCCGCGTAGAGTTCATCCAGTTCCGCAAGCTTTCTTAGTGCATCTTGACGATTCTTGATGTAAGTCTCAGATCTTGTGTCAAGATTCGATTGCAGTACAGCCATGAAGCGATTCCTAGAGCTAAGTCAAAACAATGTGGACGAGATTGGTGCCAATCCGAAACACCGAATTCGTTGTGCCAAGTACGGCGTACGTACCGGAAGTGCGCTGTTTGCGCTATGCAATTCTAGGCAGCGCTTGGTCGAGTCAAAGCGTCGCCTTCTCGCCAGGGCGAAATCTGTCCTTCATAGGCCATTGGACCATTGCGGAAGTGTGCAGCTTCTTCCAACGTCTCGACGAACGGCATGTTAGCTGGGTAGGCTTCGCCTTTCTCGGGAAGAGGTCCCGCTTTGGACACGTGCCCCCAGAGCGGGTGACCAACAACTTCCTCTGCAATGCACGCTGCTTCGATAACTTTGTCTAAGTTGTAGCCAGTCTCTATACCCATCTGGTGGCAGAGGTGCACGAAGTCTTCGGTGGGAACATGACCTGCTGCACGGCCATTGCCACAATACGGGCATCCACCCATGCCACCGAGGGATGTGTCAAATCGTCGTGCGCCAAGTACTAGTGCCTCGTAGTAGCTGGCTAATGTTGCACCTCGCGTGTTGTGTAGGTGCATGTGAAAGTCGGTAATTTCAGGATAGCGATCCCGGATCGCCACCATGGCTTCCCTTACTGTGTGCGGCATATTCCATCCCATCGCATCCAAAAACGAGAGTTTGCGCACTTCAATTCCAGCTCGATGCCATTTCTCGATCATAAGGGCAAGCAGTTCCAGAAGTTGATTAAGCGAAAAAGCCCCCTCGAAATTTGATCCAAAGGGATTTCCTAACGCGACCGAACCAAATTCCGCGCCAGCTTTGGCAGCCGCCTGGATTGTCGAGTCCATAGCGGCAATCTGTTCGCCCTGAGTTCGGTTGTAGTTTCGTCTTGCGAATGTGTCGCATAGTTCCACATGGGTACCAAAGCTCCGTCCGCGTACGTCAATCTTGGGATAGTAAGCTTCTGCTCGTTCAAACCCTTTCCTATTGAAAATCGCCGCGGTGTACTTGATGCCCGGCTTGGGAACGAATTGCTCCGCGATTTCGTCGATGCAAGCCATGGAAGGAGTCCACTTGGGGTGGGCAAAGGATCCAATCGAGATGGTCTTTGCGCCCATTTCTCCTATCGCGTCCAACAAGCGAAGCTTTTCTGAAACTGGGATGTCGGGACTTTCAATTTGCAGGCCCTCGCGCATCGTGTCGTCAAAAATCTCCACCGACTTGGGCAGACACTCAGACATATTTCCACTCCCTAGGTGGCATGCATGGGTCTAGTCCAAATGCCCATGCTGCCGAAAATCTATTCGTGCTAGCCCGAATTGTCAACTAAATCCATAAAGTAGCAATGGCTAGCTGGCATTGGAATTATACGGCTACGAAGTGTGCTGAATCGAAATCCTGTTTTACTTGGGACAGGTGGAGTTGTGGTGGTGGATGATTCGCCAATGACCACCTACGTATTGCCAAACGAAAGTACATCGTGCGTCGATTGTTGACCGAATTTCGCTATCGATCATTGCGATTTGCATGATTCCCGTAAACAAAAATGCATCGTTTGAAACTTGTTGGGCAACATGCGTGAGCAACGATATGCGTGGCTGCTTGCTAAGAAACTGGCTGAAGTAGCTTTTGGTACTTGTGGCATCGCGAATGAACTTCGAGGATAGTGTCGGATGAAATGTCGCATTGGCATCATAGAGCGCGACAACTTGCTCCAAATCGCCACTGTTGACGCACTCGAACCATTTACGGGCGGTCTCCAATGCGTCATTTCTCATGTTGTCTCTTTCCCATCGTCGATCTGTCACAATCGTGTATTCTCAACCAAGCAATTTGTGTGGAATAGATTAAATGATGGTCGTTGATCAGATTTGGACAGGGAATGCGCTTCGCAACTTCAACTACCTAATCGTGTGCGGCGAAACGGGCGACGCAATGGCTGTAGATCCCTTGGATCATCGAAAGTGCCTTGCACGTGCTCGCGAGAAGGGCTGGAACATTACCAAGGTCCTGAACACCCATGAGCACGGCGATCACACAGGGGGAAACGAACCGGTAATCGCCGAAACGAAAGCCAAGCTATTGGCGCATGCAAATGCAGGATCCCGCATTTCGGGCATAGACGTGGGTCTCAAAGCAGGCGATGTAGTCAAGGTTGGCACTTCGGTTGAGTTGGAAGCCATGGATACTCCAGGTCACACAATGAGCCATATTTGTTTGCGGACCTTATCCGACACTCCCGCTCTGTTTTCTGGCGACACGCTCTTCAACGCGGGAGCCGGGAATTGTCACGGTGGTGGACACCCAGAGGAGCTTTACCAGACGTTCGTGGAGCAATTGGCGAAATTGGATCCCAGTACAAAGATCTATCCAGGGCACGACTATCTGACGAACAATCTTGAATTTACGTTGGATCGCGAACCGGACAACGAGGAAGCACGAAATATGCTCAACGAGTTGGAGCATTCGCACGACCCGGACGATCCGATCGTAACGACATTGGAGATCGAAAAAAATGTCAACACATTCTTTCGGTTGCAGAATCCGACTGTGATTCAACGTCTGCGTGAAGCTTTCCCAAATCTGGAGGAAAACCCATCGCCCAAAACCGTGTTTTTGAAATTGCGTGAACTCAGGAATAGTTGGTAGAGGTGTTAGGCAATGCGCATTAGGTTGTGGTTTGCGATCCCGACTGCGTTTCTGACCATTGGCTTGCTAGCGGACGCGGAATCTATGCTTCAGGAGATACGTGAGACGACCAAGTACACGGAACACTACACCGACATCTCCGAAATTGACAAGAATGTCATGGAGGCAATGGGGTCGATAGACCGTTCGAAGTTCGTACCAGAATCCGTGAAGAGAGGCGCTTTTCTCAATCAACCGTTGCCGATTGGTTACGGGCAGACGATCTCCCAACCTTTCATCGTTGCTCTGATGACGCACGTATTGGATGTTCAAGAATCCGACAGTGTCTTGGAAATTGGTACAGGTTCCGGCTATCAGGCAGCGGTCCTTGCTGAATTGGCAAAGGATGTCTACACAATAGAGATAGTGGAGGAACTCGCCAAGTCTGCCGAAAAACGCTTGAAAGAGCTTGAGTATTCGAATGTGTCTGTCAAGGCTGGAGACGGCTGGTATGGTTGGCCCGATGCTGCTCCTTTCGACAAAATCATCGTCACAGCTGTTGCCGAGCAGATTCCGCCAAAGCTAGTGGAGCAACTAGAAACCGGTGGACTGCTGGTCATGCCAGTGGGCGATCCTGAGGGTAACCAAGAATTGGTGTTGGCAAAGAAGACAGCGGATGGTACGTTGGACAAGACACGGGTACTTCCCGTACGTTTCGTTCCTCTAACCGGCGAAGGCGTATTGACAGTTCCAGACCCAAAAAACGAAGAGACCGATCCGTAATTTGGATGATTAGTCCTAGGTCTCACTTGAGATCAAGCCCTTAAGCCCTCAGTCTTGCCGATTATTGCTCACGCCACCCAATGGAGTTCCTCGCATTCCTATAGGCAAGTTTCGGCCATGAATCGCAACGTGTCAGGGTTCCTCGATCCGACGTTGATCGACGTCACAGGACTTTCTTCCCATGCCTGCAGACGGTCCTTGATTCGATCCTTAGATCCCACTAGAGAAACTTCGTCTGCCAATTCATCGGGAATGGCCGCGAACGCTTCTTCTCTCCGTTTTGACATGAAGAGCTCCTGAACACGGTCGGCCTCGGTCTCGTAGCCCATTCTGCAAACATGGTCCTTGTGAACGTTGAAGTTTTTCGCTCCCATGCCTCCGACATAGAACCCGATGTTCTGCTTGATTTGAAGCAGTGCCCGATCAAGATCGTCGTCAACGATTACCGGAACGGAAGCAGCAATGTCGAAGTGAGGCGGCCTACGTTTCAGCGAATCGCCGTAGAGCTGGTCCATCTTGAATGGGGACAGAAACATGGGAATCCAACCATCGCACAGTTCCGCACCCAACGCTACATTCTTGGGTCCCTCCGCGCCCAAGTAGAGCGGAATCTCCTCTCGAAGCGGATGCAGAATGAGTTTGAGCGGCTTGCCAAGTCCCATGCCGCCATCGAGCGGGAGCTGATAGTGCTTACCGTCGAAGGATACCGGATTCTGTCTGCGGACAATGTCTCGAAAGATCTGAATCCACTCTCGAGTTCTAGCTAGAGGCTTGGGGTAGGGTTGGCCATACCACCCTTCCACTACCTGCGGACCCGATACACCGATCCCCAATCTCAAGCGCCCTCCTGATAGGTAGTCGAGTGTAACGGCATGCATTGCCGAACTCGCAGGGGTCCGTGCAGAGATTTGCATGATCGACGTACCCAAATGAATCTTTTTCGTGTTTGCACCAATCCAAGCTAGGGGTGTGAAGCAATCCGCGCCGTATATTTCAGGACACCAGATGGTGTCGTAGCCCAGCGATTCGGCCTCCTTCGCAAGCTGGACGATCATCTCGCCTCCAGGTGGTCCAAGAGGTCCTATCCCCAATCCTAAACGCATGCTATTTCTCCATGTGGTTCATTGAAAGTTTTTGTTAGCCAAAGATTCTTGAAGCTTTACCCAGTGCCCAACTAAGCAGAATCAAGCCTCATTAGTCCTTCCTGAACGCAAGTTGCTACAAGTTCGCCCGTTTCTTTATACAAGCGTCCCGATGCCACACCGCGACTGTTTCCCGTCCACTCTACCGATTGCTCGAAAAGCAACCACTCTGTGGCATTGCCTATGCCATGAAACCACATGGCGTGATCCAGGCTAGTACCGAAGAAGTCTGGATCCTGCCAACGCTTGCCGTGGGGAATCAATATATGGTCGATGACAGTGCTGTCCGACAGATAGGCTAGCGCTGCATGATGGGACGTAGTGTTATCGGACATCGGCAAGCTGATTCGCATCCACATCAACTGATCCTCCACTGTAGCAGAAACCTCTCTTTCTGCAGGCGGATTGATGTAGCGAATGTCCATTGGACGCGCCCGTACGGTTCGCTCGTAGTCAGGGTCTGGCATTTGGTCGCGACAGAACTGCTCATATGAGTAATTCGATTGCGATACAGGAGGTACGGCCGGCACCTGCCGGCCAAAGAATTTCGGTCCTTCCAACGAAACATTCCATGATGAGGTCATGGTGAAGAGTTGCCGATCATCTTGAAAGGCGTCAATGCTGCGGTGACTAAAGGATCGACCGTCCCGCACACGTTTCACGACGTAACGAACAGGTTGAAGCGGATTCCCCGGAAGCAAGAAGTACGCATGCAACGAATGGATGCTACGGTCAGCATTGACTGTTGATCCACCAGCAGCAACCGCTTGGGCTAGAAACTGTCCTCCGAACATTCTTGCACCTTTGTCAGGGCTAGCAGGAGCATTGAA
>CAZNFX010000019.1:0-10656 GCA_964572845.1 uncultured Pseudomonadales bacterium
ATGGACTGTCAATTACAATGTCGTTTCACCGTCAATTCTGCTGTCGCTTCACACGAGTTCCTGTCGGGGCTCAAGGAGCGGGGCCTGCGGGGCGTGGAGTACGTGGTGTCGGACAGCCACGAGGGACTGACCAACGCGATCGCCAAGGTGCTGACGACGGCGCTGTGGCAGCGCTGCAACGTGCATTTTCTGCGCAACGCGTGCGACAAGCTGACACGGGGGTCGGATCCGTCGTGTCTGGACGGCCTGAAGCGTCTGTGGGACTGCGCGGACGTGGTGCAGGCCCGGGCCGAGCTGAAGATCTGGGTGCGTCGCTGGGGCGACGAGAAGGGGTGCGCGAAGCTGGTGGAATGGGTCGAGGAGAACATCGAGGAAACGCTGTCGGTGTATCGGCTGCCCCGCGAGCATCGCAAGCGGATGAAGTCGACCAACATGCTGGAGCGGCTCAACGAGGAGATACGCCGGCGCACGCGGGTGGTGAGGATCTTTCCCAACGTGGCGTCATGTCTGAGGCTGGTGCGCGCGCTCGCGGTCGAAACCCACGAGCAGTGGGTGACGGGAAGACGCTATCTGACGGGAAGGATCGGCCTGGTGGACGACGTCGTCGACGACACGACCACATGGAGAAAAGCCGCGTGAAACGAGAAAAAAATGCTCACCCAGATGGAACCCGCCCTAGGGCGGGTTCCATCTGCAAGAGGAAAATGCAGAAGAGTATTGACATAACTTTCCGAATTGCGTACCGCCGGAAGTACTCTGATGGAAGTCTGTGAAGAAAAGGCGAAGTACTAAGGAAGAAAGAGCGAAGGTTATTGCAAAGCTCCCAGTCAGCTAGCTCAGATAGCTATTGGTTATCAGATCGCAGGTAGGGAGTGGTAAGAGTTGACACAGAAGCATCGAGAATGAACTGTCTTGATGTCAGGTGTCAGATGGGTTAGAGAGAGTCGAGCGGACAACCGACTGCCCTCTCGTCGATGACCATAATAAAGTAAGGCAACTAAAGCAACGCTCCACGTACTACTGATGATCTTGTGTTGCTCGCAAATAGTGGGAATCAAAACAAGCCGGTTTTATTAAAGATTCCACTAAAAGCAAGCAACCATGGAGAATCGCATAGCAGTGTCGGCAGAGGAGCGGAAAGAGCTGGTTCTGTGTCTGCTCCGTAAGGAGTTCACGGCGTCCAAGCTGGCGGGCGAGGCGTCGATTTCGGAACCTACCCTTTAACAGTGGCGCGACGCCTTTCTCCGCGCGGGATTCGACGGTCTGAACGGACGGGTCCGGCAAGGATGCCGACAGGCGAAGGCACGCGCGCGAGCTGGCCACACGCGACCAAGTGATCGGCGAGACGACCGTGGCGCTACGTGTGGCAAAAAAGACTGGGGCGTGTCCGAGTGAACGGGGATCGTCGGAACCGGGTTCGCGAGGATATAGGCAACTGGGATGGAAGGCTGCGCGTGACCTCGATGCTAAAGCATCTGGACATGTCGGTGCTGGGAGAATTCAACGAAATGAACGACGACGAGGTACAGGAACTGGTTTGAGATGTGTATGCGATGGGAGCGACAGCCAATAGTCCGCAGTACGAGTTGGAGGCGGATTACTACATGGCATTGACACTTGAGCATGCTGGAATTGACCTCGAGCATGGTAAAGCCTTGCTCGTTCGAGTTGCAAGAGCAAGCCGTGATTCAGAGAATTCTGAACAAGGTCGCTGGGGAGTTAATGCTCGGCACATGGTAACAACACAGCGGATGGTCCTGGCATCGCGCGATGGATCGCGATTTCAAATGCGATGGAGAGGAGTCGCCTAGCTTCAACCAACCACGACGGCGCTGAACTTCGTATGTGGGCGATAGGAGGACTTGTAACACCTCCGGAATAGAGAGGTAAGTCGATTCTTTGGATCAATTCGGAAAACTGTCACGCTGGGATTGCGAAAATCGCTGCGGTCAGAGTTGTGCGCAAGTGCGAGACACCAGACTACCTTGCTCAATGCATCAAGTATCGCCAGCGAGATTCTCAATCGGATGGAGTCGGAAACGAGATCCGTTACGTTTGTAGCATTCCGATGGACATGCGCGACGATAGGTCGTAGTCGTAGTGGTACATAGGCACCACTCCTCCGTGGAAGGGATTTGGCGCTGGATACCTAAAACCGAAACTTGAGCATGTTCGAAGGCATGTGCGTTTCGAGTTAATCCAATCAGCCACAACCTTGCTCCATTTCACACAAACAGTGTGGAAATTACACGATCTCTGAAGTTAGCTGTTCTACGAATGAGATTAAATTTAAAAACCTATCGCTTCCTGCGACGGAAAAGGAATGCATTCTCTCGGGGTGATGTCGTGGCGTGTGTGATTTTGTGATGTTGTGATAGTAACCGTTCTACAGATGTAGCAGCAGTCGCAGGCAGCTGGGGTCTCAATCGTCTCAGAATGCCTGACACTATTCTTGAGAATTCTGCGTACAACAGCAATATTCGCTTATTGATGCTCAGAATTTCGGACAGTTTCTCGAAGGAACACGAAGGATTCTCTTGTTCTTTACTCTTCGCCCGACGTCCCAGCTGACCTTCGCCTCGATTTCTCGTTTCGTCGATCGGTTGTCAAAGTCTCTGCGAGAACTTCACTTCCTGCCTATCGTCCCCTCTAGTCGCAAGCTTGTACAACAAATGGACAAGACCTAGATTCAACATCGAGCGTAGGGACAAGCCCAAAGTTCGACAGATCTGTGTTGTGAGACAAAGGGCACGTGTCGGCACGGGAACCAAAGTGTTCGATGAAAGCACCGGCCAATCTGGTGCTTTTGTTGTTTATACTGCTCGCCCTGCAGTAGTGCAAATGCCGAGAGTGAGCTATGCGACCCTTCAATCCGGACCAACAGTTTGGACCCATCTTTACGAAGTATCCTGAAATTGAGAGCATTGTTGCTAGTCCTGAATCGTGCGCGTTGATGCGGGACATGACCCAGCTTAGATTTCCAGCTTTGGATGCTCTTCACCACGTTCCGGCCTTTATGGAGCTCAATTGCAGAGTTTCGAGAATTGAGACCGAAAGACAATACAACCTGTTCAAGAACATGGTCGGCAGCTTGGTCAAGCACGTGATGGGAGAGTTAGGATTTGAGGAAGCAGATCCAGGCAGACCCATAGATACGAATATTAGTCCGGTCTTCGTCACGGGTGCACAGTACCGCCCAAGAGAAAATTCTTGAATACTTTGGTAGGCAACAAAATCCCGAACTTGTACACGCTCGACTCCCAGCTCCGTGTCAGCTCAAACCATCCGGAACTTACCTGCTACCCGGGCAGATAGACTAGCCTCAAGACCTTGCCGATTGGGCCTGATTTCTAGCCGGCATCCTAAACTGCCTCAGGTTCCAATTTCAACCAGCGGATCACGAGTGGCCCGTGACGAAGTGCCTTACCTTAGCAGGTCGAACACCCCTCGATCAGCATGATCGCAAAAAATAGGTCTTGTGCTAAGAGCTTACCCGAGGAGATTTCATTGATAATCGGATCCGGACTCGCTGATAAACATAGTCGTCGAATTGTCTGAATCCTTTCTCGCATCTCACTTCTCGTTTTCGAATCCCAAATCCTTCACATCAATCGAGAGTTGGACCTCTATGTTCTTGGTAACGCTACCGAGGCTGACATTGAGTGTTCTGTTGACCGTTAGACTCTCCACGTTCGCGATGCAATCCATATTCTCTCCTCCATCAATTTCTAAGTCACCATTTTGAAACGCCTCGATAGCAGTGAGCATTCCCCTTTTCAAACCGGTCTTGTACCAGCTCTCAGCCTTTTGAAGCAATCGCTTGTAAATGTCATCAACCGCTTTCGCCGCATAGAGTGATTCTTCTTCGACTAGACCTGCTTCCTTTTGAATCTTCAAGACATGCCGTATACCGATTACACGATGTTTATTTCTTTCCTCTTCTAGAGTCGCCATTACTGTTCCTGTCCAATATCGTGGGGCTGGTTTGAAGTCGGCAATTGTAGTTGCTGGTGACTGTCCTTAGTCAGACATTTCTCATGAGATTCTTTGTGAATTCTATGAGCTGCAGCCTCTGTGATTATTCCGCTGACGTAGCTATTTGCGCTACTTACACAAGCCGAGAATTCTCTTTTCGTATTGGGTTGGTCTAAGCAAACCGCAAGTCTCCAACGACGCGGTCGATGATTCACCATAGAAGATATGCACCAAACAGGCGATAGTTGGAGGGCATGTGCGCTACTTATGATGGCAAGACAGTGCCTTACAACTACGCGCCTTTTTGGAATACTGCCGTATCAAGAATAACCTTGGTTTAACGCGATTGTGTTGTATTCGGTGGCATTTGTCGAAAGCACCACGTTGAGAATCCTAGGTACTTGCGTACCTCACGGCGAGAGTGTCAGTACTTGTCTATGAACAGCACCAGTAAATTGCCTAGCATCTCGACCTCGATCCGTAGACCCAAGAACGGAGGGAGAGGATCCTGATGTGGTTTGCGCAGAATCTGGAATCTTTGCACAGACTCAGTGCCCTTTTTGATTTACAAGAGGAAATTGACCGGAAATCGTGGTTGAGGTCGAAGTCTGGCCACAAAACCTCTCTTCGCGATAGAATCAAGGAGATACTGTCGTTCCAGCTTCTGGTTGAGGAAATTTGGACATTTGGGCTTGAAATCTTCACTTAGCGTACCCATAACAAGAGCGTACCCAAACTTTAGGCCTCTAAGGGAGAACAAACAAATGGGATGTCGAATTGGAATGGCTACAAATGTTGCCGCACGTGTGAGCCAGCTCAAGGTGGATGGGGTTATCCCGCAATCAGCGACCTATCGAACATTAGCCTCCGACTTGACCTATTCGGAAGCCAATACGAGGGAATTGGAGTCGCGCAAAAGATGCGGACCGCATTGCCAAGGACATGCAGGCGGCGGTACTAAGCCCGGTAGAGTGTGGAGCGTCTACCGAATAGATTGGTAGTCCCGGTAGGAACAACTCTCGAACTTGCCTCGGCACCTGAGAAAACTAGACCCTAGACTAACTGAAAAACCTGCTAATTGCCAACCGTGGCTGGACCTATTGGATCGAAGCAGGTTCCGGTTTGCTGTCGCAATTCTATTTATGATCGAGGGACGCACACGGGCTTGTAGTGCCACGTGGTCGATGGGACGAGATTAGTAGACGGGAAGCCCCTACGGCTAATGCATTGGCTACACAACACAAGAAGACCTTGGCACTGGCAACGCAGCAAAGTGATAAAGAGTCGTTTGAACAGCCTAGAGCGCGGAGTTGGCGGATGACCGTGGGAGAGCGGTTTTACGCGTCTAAGCAAGGACGTTCAGACAATTTCACCAGTGTACCGCGAAAGGATGAAGCGACCACGCCCATCCCACGTGCACTACTCGTTCAGACTATAGTGAATGTGACGTGCACATTGGGCGTGTCAAGAAATTTGGAGCTTTTCAATGAAAGGATCGGAGAAACTGGCTCAAGAGTTGAAGCTCATAGAAGAGTCCGTTTCATTGCAAAGTCCTGAAGGACGTCGCATTGCCATCCGCAGTGCTTTTGCTGGACTAGAGGTTTTGGTATCAGAGATTTGCACTGGCCTGCTAGATAAGCTACCTCCGGCAGACCTCGAGAGTCACGAACAACGGCACCAGTGGTTTCTTGAATTATGTGCTTTATCTAACATTTCATACAGCATAGACGACAAAGGTCAATTGCGACAGGAACCTCCGAAGACCTCATTAAAGCAAAGAGCTTTGTTTGCGCTAAACATGCGCGCGCGCGTCACGCAGACTCAAATCGACCCCAAGAATGACCCTGGATGGAACCAATTCACAAAAGCGACCAAGATTAGAAACAGAATCACCCATCCCAAGAAGGAAAGCGACCTAAATGTGTCAAACGACGATTACTCAACCGTAGTCGAAGCAATTCAGTGGTTTGTGCGTTACCACCACAGAGCTTGTGGAGGACAGAAGTATTAAATGCAGCGTTTGCCATCAAGATCACTAGTGTGTTCGACTGTCGTACAACCTGAGAAAGGAGTATCCAATGTACTTAGACTGGAGCAGTTGTGAAGGCGGCTTTCCATGTCTCTTGTTTGATCTTGACTTAGATTCGATAGTTGATTGCCAAGGGGTGTACGTAATTTGGTGTGCATCTGACCAAGGTTCGCAGGCAATACACGTCGGTCAGGTTTCGTCTCGGAATCGGGACTTTAAGGACAGGTTCCTTGAACACCGGAACGATGACAAAATAAAGAGGTACTTACGCCACGGAAATGTGTATGTTTCATGGGCACCGGTTGAGGAACCATCCAAATTCGATGGCATAGAACGCTTCTTGTACGATGAGCTAGTACCCCTAGAAGGCCACCGAGCCCCAAATGCAGGGCGTATTGGTGTAAACCTTCCCTACGGACTGAACCTTTAGCAAGACATCTTGATGTGCAGCATTTCAATGATCGGGGCACTATTCACCAACTGTGGCTCGATGGCTCAAAGACAACAATTGAAAGTCCTCAGCAAGCTCGCGCAAATCATTGAGAAACAAGCAAACAGCGCTTTAACAGTCGATTCTGTGAAGTCGAATCGATTGATGCATTGAGACCAAACCGAGAGAGCGACGCACTAATCGGGTAGCGTGAAGTCCGCCTTATTCTCGAGAAGAATTACTTGGAGACAGCTATTGCTACAAATTGCATCCGGAAAGCTATTCGCCCGAAATCCCGTGCGATACAACGATCTGCGGGGCATCCTGAGCTCTAACATGCTTATTCTTCAGGACGAAGCCATTGAAACAAAAGCCGGCAGAATTCTGCCCACGAGCTATATTTCAAATAGCAATTGTGGGTTCGTGTACGAATTCCGAGAATATTTGGAACAGACCACAGCTCCCGGTGTGCTGGTGTCCAGTGGAATCGAACCGTATATCTATGATTTTGCCACGATTGTGTCGTTAGGGCTGAATGTGACATGCACGGTTTCGGCAGAAGAGACCCATCGATTAACAACCGGAAAACAAGGTGCAAAATTCGGATTCCTCGCGAGTTCCTTTATTCCCCGTGTATTCGACAGGCAAATCATCATAGCTAATACCGAAATCAGCCAATTTGTCGACTTTGTCAAGAACTTGATCGACTTAGAGCGCAAGTACTTTCTGCGTGCAATGCGTGCGATACGTACTTATGTCGTCGCATTACACCGGCTTTCTGATGACTTGGAGCTGTCGTACACATTGTTAGTTGCATCCATCGAGTCACTTGCACAATCCGAAGACGAGATAGAACTCGAATGGTCGGAATATGACGCAGCGAAACGAAGCAAGATGGATAGAGCATTGGAGGGTGCTGACACAGACACGTGTCGTCGGGTTAGAGAGGCAGTGTTGGAAATTGAGAAACCAGGCGCAGCCAGAAAATTCCGTGAATTCTGCAAAGCGAATCTTCAGCCTACTTTCTTTCGGGGAGAAGCGGATGGTGTCGAATCACCATTAAGCAAGCCTGATCTTGAACAATTACTACGAGAGGCTTACTAGATTCGTTCAAGCTACATACATCGGCTAAACGAAATGCCTGAATTGCTTAAGTTAGGAACAATCTCCGGTGAAACAGTACGTTCGTCACATAGAGCACAACTAACTATTCGGGGTCTAGCTCGATTAGCACGCCATCTAATTCTCGGGTACGTGGTCGGGCACCCGAAGAAAGAAAAAGAGCCGTACAACTATGGCCGAGAGCGATATGGCATCGTACACGTAGAGCTAGCCCCAGAGTACTGGATTGGTAACTCAAACGACCTAAAGTTTTCTGATGGAGTCAGTAGGCTAGAGGGTTTCTTGACACAGCTGTCTGCTTGTCTGAGCAATGTGGAGGATGCCTCACTAACGGATATTCGCTCCATGCTGTTGAACGTAGAACGACTTATGGAACAAGGAACACAAGAAAAACGACTTGCATTTCTTGCACTTTACCTGCTATTCAATGTACATGTAACCTCAGATCAACGTATGGAAAATTTGCAGAAGGTCGAAACCAAATACTCAGCTGATACGGATGTTCCGTCTGTCGAATTCCTTCTTGTTTACATGTTGGTGCAGCAGGATCCAGGTTGGACCCTCCCAGACTATGAGCAATTAATCGAGACCTACTACGCAAAGCGGAATACTAGCAGCGGACTGCGGCTCCCTCGCACATTCGAAGCAGGTGTGCTGTTGTACATTGCTGAACAGTACAGATGTGCGGGAGACATTGAGCGTCTGAAAGAGAATATACAAAACGCTATCGAGTGCCATCCTGGACACGAGCCACTTCAGCAACTCGAAGACTCCGTCAACATTGACACTCCAATTGAATGGCGCGAGGTCGTATTTCCACAACCCTCAAGTCTGGACACTGAGGAAGACTCGTAGACTAGAGACGAGCAATTTTGACCTGGATCCCCCATTAAGTTGAGCGTCAAAAGCAATGGCTCAATTGTAGATGGCATGGATGCCTTCCTGCTACCAAGAGTGCTAGCGTATTGTTTTGGTCGAACAAAGGAAGACATCCATGGAGAACATTGTAAAAACCGTAGGCTTGGATTTGGCGAAGGATACGTTCCACGTGTTCTGTGCGGACGCGGAGGGGAACGGTGTTCAGTCGAAGGCGTTGAGGCGCAACCAGGTTCTGCCTTTCTTTGAGGGTCTGGGCGCATCCTGCGTGGTGGCGATGGAGACCTGCACGGGCGCGAACTGGTGGTGTCGCTGGTTGCGGGATTTGGGTCACGACGCGCGGCTGATCCCGGCGGCCTATGTGAAGCCGTACGTGAAGAGCCAGAAGAACGACGCGCTGGACGCGGAGGCGATCTGCGAGGCGGCGCAGCGGCCCAGCATGCGACCTCGAGCCGCCATGATAAGCCAATTTGTTAGTTCGGCTCATAGACGGAAAATCTGACACTCTCGTTCTGCTGTCGCCATTGCGTCAGTTTTGGTGTCGCCTGACAGCTGCGACGGATAGAACTCCAGCCAGCGCAGCCGCGAATGCCCCAGAACCACCACCAGCGCATGGCGCTTGCCCCACGGCAGGCGGAACTCGCCGAAGTCCACCTGGGCCTGATGACCCGGCGGCGTCTCGAAGCGCACCACAGGCTCCTTCGGCACCGCCTCGCGCAGCTCCCTCACGTAATCGCGAACCCGACCGTAGCCGCCGTCGTAGCCAGCAACGCCTTCACCTCCACTCTCGTACCCCCGTCGTGCACTCCCGCTTCCCTCCTTGGAACGCCATGATCCAAACGAAAGCGACATGTTCGCAAATCCTCCAGCAACGCCACCAGCGGCAAGCCCGATTCAACAATAAAAATGTCTCAAATGTGGGACATTTTTTCTTGACAAAAGCGGGACATTCTAAGTTGCCACCAACACGCTGATGACCACGCTGATGCGCGCCCACGACACGGACCAGTGGGACGTCTGCCTGCGCAGCTTCGCCAAGCCTCATCTGCTGGTGATCGACGAGTTCGGCTACCTGCCGGATGCGATGACGCTCCAGCACGTAGGCTCGGTCATGGCCGCATCGGGGGCATTCAAAACCCTCGCGCCAGCGAATCTTCGCCACGGCTTCCAGGCATGCGCGCTCCGATCCGTAGCGCTTTGTCCATTCCTGGTAGCTGGTCTTTTCATATGTTCTCATCTTGTATGCTCTATTCTTTTGCTCATGTGTTATTATACAGTACATGTCATATCTACAGAGGCGTGTTGCGTTATTGAATGAACTCTGCTTGTTCCACACGGTCTTAGTTGCGTTTGCCTCTGAGTGAATGCAACACCAGCTTTGACCACATTGGAAAGTCTTGCACGTACCGACGATTTTCAGTTTGTCGACTTGGCCAACGGCTTTCATGAGGACTGTATGTACTTTAAGACCCGGTTATCTGTGCGACACAAGACCAAACAACTAAAGTAATCGTTAACAAACTAGTTCAAAACTCAATGGCGATCGCTAATGAAGAGTTGACCCGAGTGGAGCAATCAGATGGAAAAACAAACAAATGAAGATTTCAATGAAAGAATACAATTTGATGACCGGCCTGCAGACGATGGGGTACCGGGTGCAGCTCGCGCAATGGATATTAGCGGACGATGTGCGAATTGTTGGGGACCGATTTCCGGAGAGAAGTACGTAAATGGATCGTGGATCCGAATCAAATGCTTGCTATGTGAGCGGTTAGTCGAAGGAAAAGAAGCAAATCGAGAAGCTGAATTGATGTGCTTAGAGTTAGCTAATAACCTAGCTCAGGTACGCTTAGGGAAACCGGCAGAGTATAGAACTAACGCGAGCTTCGTGTTCAAACTAATTCCGGATATGGATCGCGACCTGCCAAAAACTAATCGGAATATTGAGGAAAATCTGAAAGAGAAACCTCGAAATGGCTGGCTGACCCGACGCGAGATCGGACCAGGTTCAGCCGGATTTCTGTATGCGCAGGCGAGAGCTCTTCTTGCCGGCGTGGGCAAGGTTTCTGAAAAAGAGTTGGAGATCGCACCAGTAGAGCTCGACTTCGGCGATCTACTCATTGAAAGCGTCGAGTCTAGTGATGGAAAACGGCACGTATTCGGGCAAATTGAGATTGCTACATGTTAATGGACAGGTGGTAAATTGTTGTTGTTGGGCCTCGTG
>CAZNFX010000020.1:0-7645 GCA_964572845.1 uncultured Pseudomonadales bacterium
GAGAATATAGGACAACCTCAATATAAATCAAGTTATTTTAGGGACAGGACACTAGCTGGCATGGGATGATCCATTCAAATGGGTGGATCATGCGATGTAAGACGCCAGCTTGGAAACCGGACTGATCGATTGCAGGTATTTCGCCACAAAGGCTGAAGCCAGATTCACCCTGTTCCACAATACATCAAGACCTTCCATAGCACGAACAGACACCACTCCTCCCTCGGATATCTCTCACCCATAGACTTCAAAGAAGGGGCGCAAGAAAACAGCTTTTTTCACATTTAGTAAACAGTCCACGAAATCTGGGTAACCTATGAACTCTACATTGCCGCGACCTGCTAAACCGGGGACAAAAAGGCTTCCTGGCCTTGCGACAGAACGGCTCATAGGAACCCGTCTTCAATGGCGCCAAGAATCAGACTTGGTTTCGAGTACGCCTGCCAGTGCAAGAGTGAGCATTAATCGACACGGCCGAACAAACACTCGACCAGGATACCCTACAAGATTAGTCATTGTCACACAACAAGAAGACTCAAGATACTCCACATGAGACCATACATGTCACAGAACATGTTGAACGCCTGACCTTAATTCTCACAAAGTCAATGAACTGACCTCAGCAATAGGATTCCTGGGCATAAGTAACCAGCCTCACTTCGTGGCAGCACACCCTGCCTACACACCATCCTGCGCTTGCCGACCGGCGTGTTCTACGCGCAAGGGGTCAAGGCCAATATGAACTTCTTCGACAATCACGAAGCCAGCTCGAATCCCTGACGAAGCAGGTCTGGTACTACGATTACCGCACCAATATCCACCATACAATGAAGATGAAACCGATACGCTTCGATGATTCGTCGGACTTCATCAGCTATAAACACTCGCAGAACCGCCGCGAGCGCAAGGCGACCGACCTGGGGCGAAAACGACGCAACCGAAGGCCGCTGGCGCGCCTAAGGCTTTGAGGAAATCATCGCCCGCGACAAGACAAGTCTCGACATCTTCTGACTCTAGGACATAAAACTGACGGACCTGGACAAATTGCCCGAGTCTGACGACCTCGCCGAAGAAATCATCGAGAACCTAGAGGTGGGGCTCAACAGTTTCCGCGAGTTCCTCGCTAGTGTACGTTCCCTGAAGGAAGCTTGCATATTTGTTGTCTTATCGAGGATGGAATCGCCCGGTGCTGTCCAAGTGAAGGTCGTGACTCGGCGTTACAGGAATCGGTGAGATTCCGAATGTGGGGCGATAAGGGTTTGATGTTCCCGACAGAACCGTGCCCAATGACGCTTCGTCAGTCGATAATAAACGAAGGCTGATATGTCTTGTGTGCCTGGCGATCAAAATCAAACTCGTATACGATACATGGTGCAATCGCCTGATGGTGCTGACCAAGATAGAACAGAAGGCTGTTCGGCACAGCCGCAAAAATATGTAGGACGGCATCTGGATCATTGGATTTCACAATGCGTACATGATTGGATATCTGCTCGGCGAGTGAAGAGGCATGCTCCCCTCCCGTGACGGTTCGCTGTCCCGGACCAGTTGCCATAGCGAACGTAACCAACTTCCCTACACCAGGTAGTTGCTTCGCCACATACACGTGAACCTGTGCTTTTAATGGCTGCGATACGCTAATCGCTATAGCAATATCGCGTCCTTGCCCTACCCGATCATCCGAGATCACGAAACGGCCGCCCTCCAAATCTGAGCCGTCGTCGACACGCCAAGTTCGTGTGCCGACGCGACCTTTTTGGACTAGGTGGATCTCAAGACCGGACTTCAGGTCGAGCACAGCACCAGCCAGGAATGCAATCGAGGCGTGAGCATCCAATATCAACTGCAACTTTCCACGTTTCTTTACCACAGTTCGCAGAAACGTCTCGACCTTCGGACGTATGCCACGCTGCCAATCACGCCCCTCTTGCAAATAGCGCTGTCGAAAGTCCCCAGTGAGTAGTAGTGTTTCTTCGGGTGCCGCGCCAACGACATCACCAGTTGGTCCTAGAAAGCTTCGAATAGCAATGGGTAGCAACTTATCCGGTTGTGCCACCCGTTCCACGAGAAGCCCTTCGTCCTTACAGGTTCGCAAAAGCGATTCCCGGTTTAGAGTACTTAGCTGTCGCACCTTCAACTGCCGCGCCAGTTCGTCGTAACGGAAATCCGAGTCGGCTGCGTTGCATGCGAATACACCTACAGCCTGCGCCTTGATGTTGATCTGAGCCCGCAATTCCTCCAACGACAGGTAGCCATCTATCACACGCAGACGACGCACGACATCGAAGAGTTGCTCGTCGTTCTCTAACTTGAGGTGTTCGCGCCAACACTGCCGCACCTTACCCATGCGGCTGCGATCTGTCGTACCGTTGAACAGCCGTTCAACGAGCAGTGTTTTGTCATTACCGGAAATCAATTCGGCCAACGGATCCCCGTCCTTAATCCGATAGGTAGTGAGAAATGTGAATTGTGCTGACGCGGGGGCTGTGTGACACGCGTCTGCCAAACGCTCAAGCAATGAAAAGGACTGGGCTCCAATGAAATCCGGATGGGTGAAGTCCTCATATCCGAAACGCCCGCCCATCTGGACGTGCCATTTGATCTGAAAAAAATCTGTGCAAACACGATCCGGTCCGGATCGTGCGATCGGAGGAGAGTACTTTACGACTACATCGTCAAAGGCTTTTGGTCCGTCCGCCTCAAACTTCACCTCGACCACGCACGTATGTGGCAATAGAAGATTGAGGGCATGCTCCCAGAACACCCGTGCCTGATAATTGTCACCATGCCAGCGGGCCTTGACTGCGTCGGCCATCATCTATCCTCACCTTTGGAACTACTCTGGCGCAAGAGGAAGTCAAGAGAGTGGAAACTTCGGCCCGAACAGCATCCGCCATCGTTTCAATGCCTCGCCGTTACGCCCTCGACGTGCGTTATCGATCGCGATTGTCGCGTCGCTGCTCGCCGCCATCAGTAGTTCACGGGCCCGCTGTTTGCGGGATCTAACCATACCGTTGCTGATTGCTGGCCCCAGACCTGCCGGATCGGGCCATTCGTCGAAGATACGATCGGCAAGAGTTGAGAAGAAACCCTGTATCTCGTAATCGAAGCGTCCCTGCCAGCCGCCGTATAGGCACTGAAGAGCCATGACCTCGATGAGAAACGACGGCTTGACAGGCTTCTCGCCGTGTCTGGCGTTGTTGTTCCAATACTTCACCATCCGGACCAAGCCCTTCCACTCATTCGAAAAGGCTTGGTGCGCCGCCGTGGCTATACTCGCATGGATCTCAGGATTGGTCTTGATCCAATTTCCCGTATCGCAGTCGGGGATCTCGTAGTCGTTGCCAGCAGCAAATGATGGCACGACATCCACGCTAACTACGCGGTAGTCGGTATTGTCATCGGCGTCGACGACGACACCGAAATCGACATTGACCGAACGGTTTTGTTTGCGGACAGCTTCTCTCCCGTATCTTTCGACCAAAGCATCAAAGAAGTCACCGATCACCACCATAGGTGATTCTGAGCGGTAGTGCTTTTCGAGTTCTTTCAATACGACGAAGATATCGATGTCTTTCAGCGGCTTTGATTTCGTGTAGCGAGCGTAAGACCCGGTAAGGAAACTTCGGTCAACCTCGAACTTCGTGTTGAGAAAGTTACGTACGTCAGTATGCCTTGTGGACGCATTCTTCTGCTCCCTCTCGTTCAGCTCGAGCCTGCTCTTGAACTTCCGGAAGGCCTCGTTGACGGTCAGCATCATGATTGTCTCCAATAGGCCGTGTTCGCGCCTAGTCCGTAGTGCTCGATCGTTGAGCCCAGGCTGTGCCGCACGAAACCTTCGGTGGATCGATATTGTGTAGACCCCCATCCATCGACATCGGGGTACCCAGGTTTATTCTGTAGTACCAGCCGATACTTGGCTTTGCTCGGTGCCAGGCCAGCCTTTAGCACATGGTACTTGATCTGTTCGGTATCGGTCCAGAAGCCACCGTCGCCCAGTCCGGTCGTATAGATTACTTCTATATCCCAGCGCCCAACGAGTATATCGGTCTTCGGATTGAAAATCTCAAGGACGACAACCTCAAGATGTCCCGAATGGAGCCAAGCCTGAATCGCTCGCATGTTGCTCGACCAGCTATCGACCAAGTTCGTCGGATCAAGGCCACTGAGCCTGATAATATCCTTTATGCTTTTCAGAATATTGTCCGCCACATAGGTGACGGAATGCGTGTAGGTGTTAACGGCGACGCTGGTCATAATCCTAGAAACCCCTTTGGATCCAAATCGAGATTTTGTGGTTCTACGTCGTTTGAAGATTCGCTCTTAAAGGCTGGCTCGGTTAGGTCCCGCGCCGTGATCCGGCTACTGTGCCGCTTAAGCGCTCTTTCAACCCAAGGCAGATCATCAACCGAACATGGAAGCGACACGCGCCAATCTCCCGCAAGCGGATCGAAACCTAGTGCATCCTCCCTAGCATCGGTACCATCAATCGCGTCGTCGTCATAGAGGCAATAAATGCGTGTACGTGGTCCGTCACAGGTCACGACGATAGGCGCGTCACTAGGTGCGTGGTCAGCTATCACGCTCGCGGCGACGCCGGCGACCGCGAGTAGTTCTGCCTGCGACTCACTCTCCTTCTCCTGTGCAAGCAAGTCGACGATTGCGGTCCACGTCATGTATGCGTCACGTGCAGGTGTGCTTCGGAAAGTCCGTCTCGCAACCATAGTCATACCTTCTTGCCATCGGTTTTTCGGCTGGCCTTAGCAGCTCTCGCAGCATCAAGCAGATCCTTGATCGTTACTCGTTCCGGATCCAGCGCAGTCTGTGGATTTCTAGCTAGTGCCGTAGCCACCATCTTGCGGATCGCCCGTCCGTCGAGCCCCACGCATTCGCTTGCACACCCTTCAAACTGATCCAATGAGACGAGCTTACCGATCGCAGGAAACGTCTTGCCGAGGCCGATTAAGCAGTCTTTGAGTATTTGGATGCATGCACTGCGGTCGGGTAACGGCACGTTCACTACAAGGTCGCACCGCGACGTGAAGGCAGCGTCGACGGCTTGTGGAAAATTGCTGGTCGCAAGAAATAGCAAATTCGGATACTCGTCGGCAAGTCTGTCGAGTTGTACTAGCACTGCATCAGTTGCGCGATGGACATCGACCGGATTGGCCTCAAGACTCAGCTTCGAACGGTCGGCAGCCAGGGTCTCTACCTCGTCTAGCAATACAATTGTTGGACCATTAGCGGCCGCTTCGGCGATTGACTGTGAGAATAGGTCAGTTACTGCACGTTGGGTCTTACCCAATGCTGAACTTGTCAATGCGTGCGGTTCAACTTCGAGCAGGCGAAAGTCCTGAGTCTGGAACGATTCAGCCGTGCGATGCGCCAGCCCTCGTGCAAGAGAGGTCTTGCCGGTACCCGGCTGTCCGACGAGCAAAATCGCTCCATGCAACGGAAGAACCGTACGGTCGACCTTACTGCGTATAGTAAAGTTTAGGACCGCTTGTGAGAGGAGTCGCATCTTCAACGCTTCTTCAAGAATGATCGAGTTCCACAAGGTACCAAGCTTCGCGTCGGGCAGGCAGCGAGTCCGCTGAATGCCCTTTGCTTCGGTCAAATTTCCATTCTTTGTCGTCTGTAGATCGTGCATCTTTGTTCACCCTATGGTTTGAGGGCCATTCATCTGTCCGACAGGAGTCTATCCCACGAAGATGTGTCCTAAGTTGTCTCCGAACATCGGTTCGACGCACCTTTCATATTGCTATCCCATAGGACATCTCCATACAGGATATGACTGCTCGGCTCAACTCCTTGTTCTGGTCTCAAATCACACTCAACAGTATTATGTAAACCTACAATTATTCTACCGATCAATCAAGTGTATTCTCCACGATTCGGTAATTTCCATAACGACTTCAGAAGCAAGCATTCGCGCATTTCCTTTTAGCCATTCGGCTGGTATGGTGATCTGCCTAGATCGTTTTGGAATCAGTTGTCATCGTAAATCAGTTATTCATGCTTTCTTATCTTCTTAAGAAGGTGAGCTGCAAAGTGGTCACGGAATCCACCAACGTCAATAGATTGAATGTAGAACGGCTTGATCAATTCTTCAGCTCCATTAGTTAATACCCAACCGGCCTCAAATCTTGAGAACTAGGAAGGGCATATACTCCATAGGGTTCTTGCTATGTTGTCTCCCGTCATGTACTATATGACTATATCGTCAACGAAGTCCGGCAGAGCGTCCGTCCTTGTATTACGTTGTCGTCGATAATTAATATACTATTTCGTCATGGAAAAGTCAAGCCATCCAATCGAGGTTTTTCCTGCACGCCTACGTGCAGCTCGGGAGAAACGTAATTTGAGCCAGGGAGACTTGGCAAGTCGCACCGGGCTTCAGGCATCCGCCATTTCCCATTTCGAAACTGCAACTCGTAAACCATCCTTCGACAACCTGAGGAGGCTTGCCGACGCCCTTGACGTGACCACCGACTATCTTCTTGGGCGCGTAACCGACGATCAGGCCCTTGCCGGCGCGGACAAGCTGTATCGCGATCTGGATCGCATGACCGCCAACGATCGAGATATCGCAGAGGGTTTTCTGAAGATGCTTGCAGACAAGGCCAAAGACCGGAATAGGAAAGAAGGTAAATGAGAAGTTTCGACCCTTACAGGAAAGCCATGTTCGCCGCGGAGAAAGTCATCAAAGAGCAGGCAATTAACAGACTTCCTGTAGACCCTAAAACACTTGCACAGGATCTCGGTATCGAGGTTGTAGCCAAGCCCGCCAGTACCCAAGGCGTCTCTGGAATCCTTTTGCGTAGCGGGAATGCCTTTGGGATCGCTTATGCTACCCACATCGACAGCATCGGATTTCAGAACTTCAGTATCGCGCACGAGCTTGGACACTACTTTCTACCAGGTCACATTGACGCGGTGCTCTCCAATGGCGACGTGCATGAATCCCACGCTGGATTTGCCTCGGGTGACCGCTACGAGATGGAGGCCGATCATTTCGCAGCAACCTTGCTAATGCCGCGCAGTCTCTTCACCGAAGCCATGCTCACTGCGGGCGACGGTCTAGAAGCCATCGAGAAACTCTCAGCACAGTGTTGTACTTCGCTCACAGCCACGGCAATCCGTTATACGCGGTTGACGCGCGATCCGATGGCAATCGTCATCAGCACCGGCGACCGAATCGATTATTGCTTCATGTCGGAAGCTCTCAAGGAAATGCAAAGTCTTAACTGGATTCGCAAAGGTGATCCACTTCCGAAGGCCACAGCGACGTATGCATTCAACCAAAACCCAGAGCGCGTACTTCGTGCGGACCGCGACGAGGATTCAGCCGACATTTGCGATTGGTTTGGCAGCGACCGCAGCCTGTCCATCACAGAACAGTTAATCGGTCTCGGCAACTACGGCAAGACCCTCACTGTGCTTACCGCACTCGATATCGAAGAACAGATGAAAGAAATCGAGGAGGATGAAGCCCTGGTTGAATCGTGGAGACCGAAATTCCGGCGTTGAATGGTATGGCTATGTCTGGAATCTTGATCCGGGAACTACGCGTTCGGAGAGATTCCAGGCTAACCTTGATTCGTCAAAAATCAGGCCGCTGATCTGAGCGCGGCGGCGATGTCGC
>CAZNFX010000021.1:0-3647 GCA_964572845.1 uncultured Pseudomonadales bacterium
GTAGAGCAGTGGACTCTTAATCCATTGGTTGCGGGTTCGATTCCCTCACGGCCCATCACTCTTTTTCTTGAACCACTGCTTTGATTTAGATAACTCGTAGTGTCGGATATACAAGCACAAGAAGTGGTCGCCCAGTCTCACATGCGACGCACGGAATTTCGGATTGATTGGAATGCCATCTAATCCAGTGAGCGGAATCGCTGTCAATGCCGAAGTACCGGGATGGCAATCTGCATGAAATCCTTGGAGGAGATAACATGCATGCCAAGGACTCATCCTACTGACGGACGCAAGCGTGAACTGTGATTCCTACTTAATTTGATTTCGGCAATGTCGCTACAATTGATGGCACGCTTTTCGTTGGGCCATTCAACGAGTTGTGCATTGTGAACGAGCACATTTCTTACCCTTTCACCGTTTCGGAGAAATATATCAACGCGTTGGAAGCCCATCCCGGTCTCGGGAAGAGTACACAGATGGTCTGTCCAACGCCTGTTAAGTAGCAAGCGCACGTTTCACCTTTCAGGAAGCCTTCGTGGTCGTCCTACTGTGTTCGCCGGCAGCTCGTCTGGAAAGAAAACCTCGACTCCCCCACCGGACTGACCAAATTGGGGAGCCACAGTGCCGCAAAAAATGCTTGTTCCGGCTGAAGCGGAAAAATCGAATGCATACAACGCAGGCCATGGATTAGGCAATGCATACCGTGCTACTGCAGCCAACCCGGAGGGAACAACCGTGGCATCCACCAAGGTAGTGGCATAGGTACCCGCCAGAATGGATCCGTCTTGCCGAATCCTAAGATCATTCGAGAAGGCACTGAATCGAACAAACTTCTCCTTCAGACTGGTATTGGATAGGTAGCTTCCGTGACTCTCTATGTCAAAATCGGAGTTCAATTCGCCCGCTGAATCGCTAACCTCGCTTGCAGACTGCCCTGCAGGGTCTTGTTCCTGGCTGACATTGACTATAGTGCCAGCGACTATAGGTAGGTCGGAAAGGCGGCTAATGGCAGCGTCTAACGCTTTCTCCCGTTCTTCCGCCGTTAGTAGTTCTTCCAAAGAATGAAGATCTTCGGCAGTAGGTAACCACAGTTCATTCGTATCCATGCCTATGATTGAGTTCAATACTACGTATTGCCCACCGCCGATATACACACGCTGGTAACCCATCCCAGTTTCGCGCTCGGCCAGCAAGCGTTGGCGCAATTGCTTATCAATCTTGTAAAGCACTGATTGTTCCTATATTCAAATGAGTTTTTTCTAACTCTAACATCAGCATGTGCTCATTCGCGTGCAAAGTTCATATCCATGGCCATTCTCAAGGCCTTAGGATTCTCCAATGAATCAATCCCCTCTTAGCACTATGGGATCAGCGCCGAGTGCACGTTTCGCAATGGCCCCTGGAGGATAGGACCATTAGCACATTGCCATGCGGGCAATAGTACGGATCGGCACAACTTGCCGGGCAAACATCCTTCTTAGTGCTTCTTCTTTGATATCCATAATTGCACTTATGCCGATCAAATGAAAAAGACAAACTGGTCATACCCTTGGACCATTTGAATTGGGATGCGACCGGTCTGACAACCAATCTCAGGAAATGCGATGCCGGCTCAAAGGCGTTGCGAGCCGGTCATACATAATTGCACTCCAATAGGCTTCTCGTGAGATGCAGGAAGCACTAAGGTTGCCAAGATGAACGAATGAAGGGTTAGCGGAAAGACCATGACACTGAATCAGATTGATATGCTAGAAAAGGAACTGGAGCGCCTGCTGGCATGGATAGGAGCCGCAGAGTCGCGCCTCGCATTTATCTTTTCTCTGGCAACAGCAATGCTAGGGTCCATTGCGTTCTTGATCCCGGACCTCGCCAAATCGTCCCGTCCGTATATGGCCACCACAGCACTATTGGCATTGCTTATGTTGGTAGCAAGCATTTCATTTGCTGCATTGGCCACATTTCCAAGAACCAAGGGAAAAGGACAATCACTCGTCTACTTTGGGAGCATCAGCAGTCTCAGGTTCGATGAGTACGCGAAATCGGCGTTGTCATTAACAGAAGAAGAATACGTCAATGATCTGATTGCCCAATGTCATCGAAACGCACGTATCGCCGCAGCTAAGTTCGCATGGATCAAGTGGTCAATGAGATGCGTTTTCTTGGCGTCGTTACCTTGGTCCTTATCCATCTACGCAGCAAGTAGCGGCTGAAAGACATGGCCCTATCAAATGAAATCAGCAACGACGTCTCAACCATAATTTCTACACCGTGGGACGTACGACGAGGACAAGTGGTCCCACGAACCGGTTCGATCAAACTTTCCGGCGGTGCTGTTGAACTAGACGCAGTGTTTCTCTACGCGGACCTCGCCAGATCCTCACGTTTGGCAAGAGTTCTCGATCGCCGTGTTGCTACCAAGATCTCAAAGAGCTTCCTAGCAACCACAACCAAGCTCATACGCAAGAGAGGAGGCACTGTAACGAGTTTCGATGGAGACCGAGTACTCGGTGTGTTCGTTGGCGATCTTATGAACACCCGCGCCGCAAAGTGTGCGCTAAATGTCAAGTGGACGGTAGACAAGATTATTCGTCCCAAATTCGAGGCCAAGTACGAACCGGTAAGAAAACTCGATTTCAAGATTTCCCATGCAGTTGGGATCGATTCCGGCACACTACTAATCGTTCGGGCGGGCGCGCGGGGCAACAACGACTTGATCTCAATCGGCCGGGCTCCCGGCCTGGCAGCCAAGCTAAGCGAGATCAGGGAGGCACCCTATTCCACTTTTGTTAGCGCAAGAGTGTACAACAAGCTAGCAAAATCTTCTAAGTATGGAGGGAGGGATAATGACGAGAACATGTGGCAAAAGCGATCGTACAAATACCTCGATCAGAAGATTGCTGTCTTCCGATCAAACTGGCATTGGGAGCCGTGAATGATCGCATTTGACCTTCCGCGCCATCCAATCCGCACCCTGCGATTCTGCTTGCTTCAAGACTCGCTCCTACTCCAATTTCGCATTCCTTCCATACGTCCATCGTTCTCCCGGTGATTTTTTTCCTCAGCCCAGGTGGACCGATTTCGGGGGGAAGATCAACCTCTGCCTGTTCCAGCACTGTCCGCCTCGCTTTTTCCTGTTTGTCGGGCGGGTAGTCGTGCTTGCGGAGGATGCGCTTGACCAGGCGGCGTAGGTTGGCGCGGACGTTTTCGCGGAGCGTCCAGTCGATCTGGACGTTGTTCCGCATAGTCTCGACCAATTCGCTGAGCGAGTTTGGAGCCTAAGAGGAACTTGATCTGTGCCTGCAATCATAGAATTGGCTCTTGTTTCGTGACAACCATTTGGAGCAGCGCACGATGACCGAACTCATCAAGTCAAGATACCTAATTGAGACGACAGATATTGAAGTGACCGTCAAGCCAGATGGTCGAAAGAAAACTTCGTTATCAGACCTACATCTTCGTGTGAAAGACCGCTACACCGGAATGCCAATTGGCGGGGTAGTCCTTGAAGGCGGCGTCGAATACAAGGCACTTTTTTTCTTCGCAACCGAGAACGAGCAAAACGTGTTGACTCCACCCCCAGAAGGATGGGGGCCTAGCCGCAATATTGCACGAGTGCGCTGTTAGCGCGAGGGAAAAGGAGGTTTTCA
>CAZNFX010000022.1:0-2434 GCA_964572845.1 uncultured Pseudomonadales bacterium
AAACCTGATTCCCGACGTACTTCCGCCGATCGATTTTGCACTGCTTCTTTCCGTCAAGGACGCTCTGTATGTCGGATACTACGAACGGAGATATGCGATAGTACTGGTGTCCGAACTGTCCCTGCTTAGCGAACTGCATTTGCTCGTACCATCCAAAATGCACATCGCTGCATCGAATTGTATAGAGAGTAGCACAACTACCTCTAAAGAGCTCAACGGTTTTTGGCTGTGGACCATGACAACCGAGTCGTTTTGATTCCTTAAGCAAACCAGCAGCCAACCACAACACAAAATCGTTGCTATTCACGTACACGACAATTTGATTGGCAAGCTTTCTCACAAGAAGCAGCTTCCTTTTCAGTCTCAGGGCGTCTTGATCGACGTCCGCCGCAGCCAAGATGAGTCTGTGGAACAGCTTGGTCTGACTGTCTCCGATCCACTTCAATTGCCTTGATTGTATAGCGTGCAGCAGCGCATGGCCCCCCATACTGTGCGCAACCAAGTTGACCGAAGTCGAATTTCCGCTGTCGTCCTTCAATTGTGTGACGCATTTTGCGAACATATCAAGGGCGCGATCAATCGATGGTCCTGACTCGCACGCACTTTTCCGATCTTGCAGGTATTCGCTCACGCCAAACTCGCCAATCGACGGCCAAGAAAAGACGAACGGAACGAATGCGTGATCTTCCGAGCCATAGACGTGAGCTAAAAGAGCGCCGCGTTCAATGGACTTGGCGAAATCGTAATTAAAGCCTGGTATGAATGCCAATATGGAGCGTTTGGCCGTCGGATTATTCGAGACGCTGCGGAGAGACTCTTCCAACAGAGACTTGATAACTTCATTGGGCAAGAATCCAGCAGTCCCCGAACCGCGAAGAAGCATTGCAGTCTGGTACTTGGCCTCATCATTTATCTTCTTGCCTCTAACCGTTGCTTTCATGCTAATGTGAACTTGAGCGATGCCTATGCGAAAATCCCCATTGGCCAAGCCTGTATATTGAATTTCGTCGAGCGTTGCTCGAGGTCTCTGGACTCTCCCATCATCATCTGCCTCCAGTGTGCGGTTCGTCGCAAAAAAGACCTTGATTTTGTTGGACATGGCACCCCTTTGCCCAGGTTCCTGCTCTGAACTGGATTTGCCTCCAAGGCATTGTCCGAAACTCCGTGTCAAAACGCAATGGTATTCCGGCCTTTTATCAGCGTCCATGCCCGATATTCGACTAGGCAAAAGCAACCATGGAACAACCAATAGGCATATCTTTCCTTCGCCCACCGATCCATTGCAACCGACATTAAATCGTCAATCGCTCTGACACAAGCATGGAACTCCACCCACGACAGAACTCGCTTGTTCGATCTGTCGCAGGTCGGAGAAGCAGAAGGATCATTCGCGCCTGGTTCGGCCGCAGACCGCGCTGGCATGTTCACTTCGCCCCAACGTCCGCCTCGTGGCTCAACCATGTCGAGCGCTTCTTCGCCGACTTGACGAAAAAGCAGATCCGGCGCGGCGTTCACCGATCAACCGGCGAACTGGAGCGGGCCATCACCGAATACATCGAGACCGTCAACGAGGCCCCAAGCCGTTCCGCTGGCACAGGACCGCCGATGAAATCCTGGCTTCCACCAAGCGCTTCAGCCTCAGGACACTCGGAACCGATGCAGCAAGCACTTCATAACACTATGAACTTTGGAATCAGGACAGTGTAGCTCATGGTCTTCTTCTACAACTGGACCGATTCCTTGAAGGCTTTGCGGCCCGTCTATCCGTTCTAAGCCGACTGTCCCGAAACCGCCAACGCATGTTCGGACATGTCTGGGACAAGGCCAACACTGACGAAGCAGAGCGTCATCTGCAGGGGGGTGCGGTTCTCGTATGGGGTAAGATGTTCGTTACAAGTGCACTGATTGTTCTTGTCATGTACGCATATTTTCGGGAGTCTTCCCACATTTGTCTGCGTACGATGCCGACATTCGGAGATTGTGGACATATTCGAGCCTGATTAGGCCCGTGACGGCGGTCATCGTCACCGCTACGCTTCATCAAGACTGTTGGTGCGAGGGTGTCTTTCGAAGATCATCAAAGGGCTATCCATGAGGAGCTTACACAGGTGCGCCAGGCTAACTGGTGGAATGTCGCCGGGTGAAAGTCCCGGCAGAAAGAGAGGTGAACCAACCACTTTCTCCGAGAACCATGCGCCGGCCGCCGTGAGGCGTCAGGCGAAGCGTTGGGGATCGGCAGGCGCGGGTCGGGCCATTGAGCCACGAAATGCTTCTAATCCGGAGTGCCGAGGCTGTCTGTGTGACCGAAGGCAACACCCTGCAAGCCGTTTTGGTGAGGCAAACAGGGGCTCCGCGGGGTCGAAGAACCATGGCACGCGTCGAAGCAGTCCACCGGGACCTGGGAGGTCTTTCAATCGCCCCGTGTCGTGCGGGG
>CAZNFX010000023.1:0-1648 GCA_964572845.1 uncultured Pseudomonadales bacterium
TGCCAGCGGACCTCGTTCAGCGTATCGCAGTGGACAACCCGCTCAGCACCTATCCACGTCTCGGGGAGGGGAAAATTCGTCAAGACTAACTGCCACGCCCGCGATCATCTGTGGAGGCATCATTAGGGCTATGGCTTTGGCAACTGTAGTCATTTGGACTCGCATCGCGTTCTTGTGCAGGTATAGATTGAGGCATTATGCTTTCGTTGCCAGACGTGTATCGAGTTCCGAAGTGGCTATCAGCTGCTGACGGCATACGTTGGATAGAAGATGGTGGCAGCAAGCTGCGCCTGCTCGTAGCATTAGAGGATCAGTGGGGTGTTACGATAGAAGGACTGGTGTTACGCGGTCGAGCCGTAAAGGACCTACCCGATCGTGAAGTGATGCTGCAGCTCGAATTTCCGCACGAACGCGAACGAAATGACAACGCCATTGAACGCATCGATTGGAAACCACTTCAGCCTCACAACAACAAACACAGAGGACCGCTGGAGTGGCGTTACCAAATCCAACGCGGGACCCATTTGCACGAATTCGATCTGAATTGGCTCGAAGGAGAGCAGAGAATGCGCAAGTCGAACCTTCCCATCGCTCGACCAATTATCCAACCGATTCAATCAGTTACGAGCCTTCTTGAATTTTGTGAAAAACAATTCAATATTACCGGCTTGACAGCCTTGCCACTCCCGCCGTGGGAGGAAACCTTGCTGTGAGCACGGCATCTGCCTCCAAGTCAAGCGCTGCGTTCAGCAGTCTGATGGAACACGCCGCGCGTGCGTTGGTGACAGTCGACCACGCTGCTGGACATTCCTTTATTCATACACCGTTGATGTACCCGACAGGTAGTTCCGTTGTCGTGCAAATTAACGATGCTGGTGGCGAGTACTTTGTGACCGATTTCGGCATGGGCTATGAAGAAGCCGTAATGATGGGAGCTTCCACTGTCTATGCGCGGTATGCGAAAAGTATTGCCAGCGACGCAGGGATTGGCTTTGATAGTCGTTCATTCTTTGCAATTCGAGTAACTCAGAATCAATTGCCAGGCGCAATTGCAACGGTGGCCAATTGTTCCCAAGAGGCAGCAACTATTGCAACATATAGGATTGCAGATCGGAGACGCTCGTCGGCGGTGGACGACCTTTACAGTCGGCTCACACGAACATTCTCGCCGAGAGAAATTGCCAGAGATGTTCCTGTACTTGGCAATTCGAACAAGGAATGGCATGTGGCGGTTATGGTTCAGGTTGAGCATCATCAGTCTATATTCGAACCTGTATCACCTCATCATGCATCAATCTATGCTGCAGCGACAAAATTTAACGATATATCGCGTGTGGAAAATGCTCCTGCGCGTGTCGCTGTTGTGGAGCGCAAGGCAGAACTTAAGGATAATCTCGCAGTGCTTTCCCAATCAGCGAATGTTATCGAACGAGATGCTTCTGACGAAACATATCAGAGGATAGCACTTGCAGCATGATCATCGCCGTGTCAGTTTCTGCTCACGGGCAATCCCCAAGAGGGGAAACCTTACGACATTGTTGCTGGGGGATGACACTAGAGGATGCAAGAAAGGGGTGGCAGTAGAAGTGGAAAAGCCATGACGGTTGAGGTTCTGGACCGCCCGTCGGAGGAGACGCCCGCCGAAGCC
>CAZNFX010000024.1:0-1625 GCA_964572845.1 uncultured Pseudomonadales bacterium
AAGTGAATCTGTAAAACTGAATGCCCCTGGGATGCACAGCCTAACAGGCTATGCTACAAAGGCAACTTGGGTTACCGTAGGAGTTCTACAAATACTTCAACATCTGTCGTTGGTGCCTGGCAGACGTAATTCTCACACACATAAGCCGTTGCGGTGTGGTCTACTGGGGTCTTGCCAGTGAGGAGTGGTAGCGTTTGTCCATCAGCGGATTCGCTCAAGGCGACGATTTTGTTGGGCTGGTAGGTGCTGTGCAGTGCTGCTAACATCGCTTCTGTTTTCGCATCGCCTTTCCTACCGACAATCGCAATCTCTTTCGGGGTCGATAGCAGGAACGCTAACTCGCAGAGCAATTGACCGGATCCTGATGGCATCCCTTCCATCTGGTGGAAATAGAGCAACAAGGTCTCAACGGCTTGGTCGTGGAATTCGGGGTTGTCGAGGTGCTTGGCAAGTCGTAATAAGCTGTGGATCGCCATGGACGCACCCGAAGGCGTTGCGCCGTCATAAGCGGATTTGGATTGCACGATAAGTGTTTCATGCGATTTGCCGGTGAAGAAGAATCCGTCGCCTGCGTCGTCTCCGAACTGGTCAATCATGAGATGCGCGAGGCGTTCGGCTTCTGTGAGCCATTTTGGTTCAAAGCTGGCTTCGTAGAGTGCGATCAACCCGGCGATGAAATAGGAATAGTCTTCAAGATAGGCGTTGAGATGGCTCTTGCCCTCACGATAGGTACGTAAGAGTAGACCGTTTTCTTGGGATAGGGTGGTCAGGACGAATTCAGCGGATTTTTCGCACGCCTCGAGGTATTCAGGTTTTCCGGTCAGCTGGTATCCCATCGCCATACCGCGGATCATGATGCCGTTCCAACTGGTCAGGATTTTGTCGTCCAGTCCGGGTTTAATCCGTTTTTCTCTCTCTTCAAAGAGTTTCTGCTTTCCGTCCGCGAGAAGTGCCTCCAGTTCGCTGACGTCCACACGGAGTTTCCGGGCAAGGATATCGGGCGGTGCTTGGACGTTGAGGATGTTTTCACCTTCAAAGTTGCCTTGGGGGGTGATGTCGTAATACTCACAGAAGATTTCGGCATTCTCTTCGCCGATAATGTCTTCCACGTCGTTCGGTTCCCAGACAAAGAATTTCCCTTCTACGCCTTCACTATCTGCGTCCTGTGTGGAATAAAAGCCGCCGTTTTCTGCGTCGTACATCTCACGGATAACGTAGTCGAGCGTTTCCGTGGCGATGTCAAGATAGAACGGTTTCTGCGTGGCTTGATATGCCTCAAAATATGCGACAACAAGTTGGGCATTGTCGTACAGCATCTTCTCGAAATGTGGGACAAGCCAGTGTGCGTCGGTGGAGTATCGGTGGAAACCGCCTCCGAGCTGGTCATACATGCCCCCGCGTGCCATCTTCTCCAAGGTGAGTTCGACCATCTCTAAGGCATTGGCGTTGCCGCTGTGGTGCCAATAGCGGAGCAGGAAAGGCAATCCCATGCTGGGTGGAAATTTAGGGGCGTTACCGAATCCGCCGTGATGTGAGTCGAATTGGGAACGGTAGTTTTGGAAGGCGTTGGTCATGAGTTCTTCAGTGAGTTCATGATGGTGCGGATCGACAACGTTGCTCATCTG